>NZ_JANUDV010000018.1:0-1010 GCF_024810055.1 Rhizobium sp. BIGb0125 | reverse complement strand
CCAGCGCCGACGGTACGGCCGCCTTCGCGGATAGCGAAGCGCAGCTTTTCTTCCATCGCGATTGGAACGATCAGTTCGACTTCAACGGTAACGTTGTCGCCTGGCATAACCATTTCCGTGCCTTCTGGCAGCGAAACGATACCGGTAACGTCAGTTGTACGGAAGTAGAACTGAGGACGGTAGTTCGTGAAGAACGGTGTATGACGGCCGCCTTCTTCCTTTGTCAGGATGTAGGCTTCTGCCATGAACTTCTTGTGAGGCTTAACAGAACCTGGCTTGCAAAGGATCTGACCACGCTCAACGCCGTCACGGGTAACGCCGCGAACCAGTGCACCGATGTTGTCGCCAGCCTGGCCCTGATCGAGCAGCTTGCGGAACATTTCAACGCCGGTAACAGTCGTCTTAGACGTCGCCTTGATGCCGACGATTTCAACTTCTTCACCAACCTTGACGATACCGCGCTCAACGCGACCGGTAACAACAGTACCACGGCCAGAGATCGAGAACACGTCTTCGATTGGCATCAGGAACGGCTGGTCGATTGGACGCTCTGGTGTTGGGATGTAGGCGTCAACCTGAGCCATCAGCTCACGAATAGCGTCTTCACCGATCTTCTTGTCAGAATCGTTAAGAGCAGCAAGAGCCGAACCCTTAACAACAGGAACGTCGTCGCCTGGGAAGTCGTAGGAAGAAAGAAGTTCACGAACTTCCATTTCTACGAGCTCGAGCAGTTCTTCGTCGTCGACCTGGTCAACCTTGTTGAGGAACACGACCAGAGCAGGAACGCCAACCTGACGAGCAAGCAGGATGTGCTCGCGGGTCTGTGGCATTGGGCCGTCAGCAGCCGAGCAAACCAGGATCGCGCCGTCCATCTGGGCAGCACCGGTGATCATGTTCTTCACGTAGTCGGCGTGGCCGGGGCAGTCAACGTGTGCGTAGTGACGGTTAGGCGTCTCATACTCAACGTGGGCTGTCGAAATGGTGATACCACGAGCCTTTTCTTCAGGAGC
>NZ_JANUDV010000017.1:0-1739 GCF_024810055.1 Rhizobium sp. BIGb0125 | reverse complement strand
GCCTTGTCTTTGGCTTCCGACTTGGCGCATTTGAAATGCCGCAAATAGGTTTCAGCCACCTGATCGCCCACCCGACGGATCGGGTTCAACGAAAACTTCGGATCCTGAAGGATCATCGACATACGACGACCGCGAACCTTGAGCATCTCTTTTTCCGAGAGCGATAGAAGGTCGAGTTCGTCGAAACGCAACGTGTCAGCGGTAATGGTCGCACCGGGCAGCAGTCTCAGCAGCGCACGCCCTACGGTCGATTTACCAGAGCCACTTTCCCCAACGATACCGAGACGTTCGCGTCCAAGGGTGAAGGACACTCCGCGCACGGCTTCCGTGGCGGAGCCACCATAACGAATGCGGAGATTTTCAACGTCAAGAATGGTCTTTTCCATCGCCTTATCTCCGGTTCATCTGCTTCGGGTCGAGTGCATCGCGCAGACCGTCGCCCAACAGGTTGAAGGCAAGACTGACCGACAGGATGGCAACGCCCGGGAAAGTCACCAGCCACCAGCTATCCAGCATATAACGACGTCCAGTCGCGATCATCGCACCCCATTCCGGCAATGGTGGCTGTGCACCGAGACCGAGAAAGCCAAGACCGGCGGCTGTCAAGATCACCGTTGCCATATTGAGTGTCAGGCGGATGAGAACAGATGGCAGACACATCGGCATGATTGACTTGACGATGATGCGCATGGGTGACGCACCCTGAAGACGTGCGGCCGCGATGTAATCGGCATTGCGGAAGGTCATCGCTTCAGCACGTGCCAGACGCGCAATCGGTGGCCACGAGGTCAAGGCAATGGCGATGATTGCATTGTTGAGGCTTGGTCCCAATGCCGCAACAAAAGCCAGCGACAGGATGAGGCTCGGGAAGGACAGGAAGATATCGGTAATGCGCATCATCACCGTATCAAACTTGCCACCGAGATAACCGGAAGCCGTACCGACAATCAGTCCAATCGGGCCAACAATGATCGACACAAGGAAGATGATCGTCAGTGTGATACGGGCGCCCCAGATCAGACGGCTGAAAATATCACGTCCCAACTCGTCCGTACCGAACAGATGTCCGTTACCGGGCGCCTGCAGGGTGTTGACCAGATCCTGAGCATAGGGGTCATGCGTTGCAATGAATGGCGCAAAAACCGCCGCCAGAATAAGCAGTCCCAGAACGATCAGACCAAAGGTCGAGGTCGGACTTTTCAGCAGGAAAACAAAGATGTTTTTCAGGGCATTCAACCAGGCGGGAAGACGCACTGTGCTTTGTGTTTGCGTGGTCATCAGCGTGTCCTCGGATCAAAGAAGCGGTAGAGAACGTCAGACAACAGGTTAAGCCCGATGAAGATGACGCCCACGATCAGAACACAGGTCATAACCGCGTTCATATCGCCGATAATCAGGTTGCTGGTGAGGTACTGGCCAAAACCGGGCCAGGCGAAAACCGTTTCGATCAGCACGGCCCCTTCAAGCAGTGAGCCATAGGCCAGCGCCACGATGGTAACGAGCTGAACGCGGATGTTGCCAAAGGCGTGTAACCAGACGGTCTGTCGGCTGGAAAGGCCTTTCACTCGTGCCGTCGTCACATACTCCTGCCCCAGCTGATCCAGCATGAAGCTGCGGGTCATACGGGTGATATAGGCCGATGAGGAATACCCAAGCAGGCTGGCGGGAAGAATGAGGTGGTTTACCGCCGACCAGAACACATCCATGTCACCGGCAAGCAGGCTGTCGATCAGCAGGAA
>NZ_JANUDV010000016.1:2500-6302 GCF_024810055.1 Rhizobium sp. BIGb0125 | reverse complement strand
TTGGTTGCGGGGGCAGGATTTGAACCTGCGGCCTTCAGGTTATGAGCCTGACGAGCTACCGGGCTGCTCCACCCCGCGTTACCAGGTTTTTGCCAAAGGCAAAATACCCCTAGGCAAACTGTAAAACAGTTTGTCCGTACTCGGTAAACTGCATGGCAGTTCATCCGAACCAGCGCAAATCCAGAGGATTTGTCGCGACGACGTCGATCGCTCTAGCGATTGACGGATCTGTGCCGAGCAAATTGCGTTGCAATTTGTCTCGCGTTTCCTGAACTTGCCACTTTTCCCGGTCTATCAGCCCTCAAAGAGTTATCTTTTCGGAAGGGCGGGACGGCATTAGTCCAAGAATTGGCCTTAAACGCAAAAGGCCGCTTTGATAGCGGCCTCGTGTTGGGCATCGAGGCCCTTTTTGTGATGAGAAGATGTTTTGTAAGCTTTGAGTTGCGTTTAGCAGACCTGGCAGCGACCTACTCTCCCGCGTCTTAAGACGAAGTACCATTGGCGCTGGGGCGTTTCACGGCCGTGTTCGGAATGGGAACGGGTGCAGCCGCCCCGCAATAACCACCAGGTCGGCAAAACGCAACAACTTACGTTGTTTTCGAGAAGCTGGAGAGCGTGAAGCTCACTTTAATTTAACACGTCTTGATGGACATGAACAATGAGAACGAAGAAGTCGATCGAGCTATTAGTAACGGTAAGCTTCATACATTACTGTACTTCCACACCCGTCCTATCAACGTGGTCGTCTTCCACGGCTCTGATAGGGAATACTCGTTTTCAGGTTGGTTTCCCGCTTAGATGCCTTCAGCGGTTATCCATTCCGTATATAGCTACTCTGCTATGCCCTTGGCAGGACAACAGATCCACCAGAGATACGTCCATCCCGGTCCTCTCGTACTAGGGACAGATCCTGTCAATATTCCTACACCCACGGCAGATAGGGACCGAACTGTCTCACGACGTTCTGAACCCAACTCACGTACCGCTTTAAATGGCGAACAGCCATACCCTTGGGACCTGCTCCAGCCCCAGGATGCGATGAGTCGACATCGAGGTGCCAAACAACCCCGTCGATATGGACTCTTGGGGGTCATCAGCCTGTTATCCCCGGCGTACCTTTTATCCGTTGAGCGATGGCCCTTCCACACGGGACCACCGGATCACTATGACCGACTTTCGTCTCTGCTCGACTTGTCAGTCTCGCAGTCAGGCTAGCTTATGCCATTGCACTCGACGACCGATTTCCGACCGGTCTGAGCTAACCATCGCGCGCCTCCGTTACTCTTTCGGAGGCGACCGCCCCAGTCAAACTACCCACCATACACTGTCCCGGATCCGGATAACGGACCGCGGTTAGACATCCACGAAGATAAGGGTGGTATTTCAAGGATGGCTCCACAAGAACTGGCGTCCCTGCTTCAAAGCCTACCACCTATCCTACACATGCCTTGGCGAATGCCAGTGTAAAGCTATAGTAAAGGTGCACGGGGTCTTTCCGTCTGACCGCAGGAACCCCGCATCTTCACGGGGAATTCAATTTCACTGAGTCTATGTTGGAGACAGCGGGGAAGTCGTTACGCCATTCGTGCAGGTCGGAACTTACCCGACAAGGAATTTCGCTACCTTAGGACCGTTATAGTTACGGCCGCCGTTTACTGGGGCTTCAGTTCAGAGCTTGCACCCCTCCCTTTAACCTTCCAGCACCGGGCAGGCGTCAGACCCTATACGTCGTATTGCTACTTCGCAGAGCCCTGTGTTTTTGATAAACAGTCGCTACCCCCTGGTCTGTGCCACCCCACTATACTTGCGTACAATGGGGTCACGCTTCTTCCGAAGTTACGCGTGCAATTTGCCGAGTTCCTTCAACATAGTTCTCTCAAGCGCCTTGGTATACTCTACCTGACCACCTGTGTCGGTTTCGGGTACGGTCTATACGGTGGAGCTATTTCCTGGAACCTCTTCGCTGCACAACCAATCCAATAAGGGTGTACAACACACGAGATCCGTCACTACCACCAGGCCCACGAATATTAACGTGGTTCCCATCGACTACGCGTGTCCGCCTCGTCTTAGGGGCCGGCTAACCCTGCTCAGATTAACTTTAAGCAGGAACCCTTGGTCTTTCGGCGAGGGAGTCTCTCACTCCCTTTATCGTTACTCATGTCAACATTCGCACTTCCGATATCTCCAGCAGCCCTCACGGGTCCGCCTTCACAGACTTACGGAACGCTCCGCTACCACACGATCATAAGATCGTATCCTCAGCTTCGGTGCATGGCTTTAGCCCCGTTACATTTTCGGCGCAAAGACCCTTATTTAGACCAGTGAGCTGTTACGCTTTCTTTAAATGATGGCTGCTTCTAAGCCAACATCCTGGTTGTTTTGGGATCCTCACATCCTTTCCCACTTAGCCATGACTTGGGGACCTTAGCTGGAGGTCAGGGTTGTTGCCCTCTTCACGACGGACGTTAGCACCCGCCGTGTGTCTGCCGACTAGTACTCCTCGGTATTCGGAGTTTGGTTAGGATCAGTAAGACGGTGAGTCCCCATAGCCCATCCAGTGCTCTACCCCCGAGGGTATTCGGTCGACGCTCTACCTAAATAGATTTCGCGGAGAACCAGCTATTTCCGAGTTTGATTGGCCTTTCACCCCTAGCCACAAGTCATCCCAATCTATTGCAACAGATATGGGTTCGGCCCTCCAGTTGGTGTTACCCAACCTTCAGCCTGCTCATGGCTAGATCACTCGGTTTCGGGTCTAATGCAACTAACTAAATCGCCCTATTCAGACTCGCTTTCGCTGCGCCTACACCTACCGGCTTAAGCTTGCTAGTTACACTAAGTCGTTGACCCATTATACAAAAGGTACGCCGTCACCCTTGCGGGCTCCGACTGTTTGTAGGCATCCGGTTTCAGGTTCTATTTCACTCCCCTCGTCGGGGTGCTTTTCACCTTTCCCTCACGGTACTTGTTCGCTATCGGTCATGCACGAGTACTTAGGCTTGGAGAGTGGTCTCCCCATGTTCAGACAGGATTTCACGTGCCCCGCCTTACTCAAGGACAATGATTGTTCTACGTGTACGGGGCTATCACCCGCTACGGCCGAACTTTCCAGATCGTTCCACTTTATTCATCATTGCCACTGGCCTGGTCCGCGTTCGCTCGCCACTACTTACGGAGTCTCGGTTGATGTCCTTTCCTGCAGGTACTTAGATGTTTCAGTTCCCTGCGTTCGCTTCTTACCCCTATGTATTCGAAGGTAAGATACCTTATATCAATACTTGGAAACCCAAACCGTTCAGAAGAACAGCTTGGATTCTCCAAGTATTTAAGGTGGGTTGCCCCATTCGGAGATCCATGGATCAAAGCTTATTCGCAGCTCCCCACGGCTTATCGCAGCGTATCACGTCCTTCTTCGCCTGTGCATGCCAAGGCATCCACCAAATGCCCTTAAAACACTTGTTCGTTCTCATTGTCTATGCCCATCCATATTTGCAAATTTGGAATTCCTATCCTTCTCGCTTGCGCTCAAAGGGGTTCCAAATCGGCCTCACACAACCCTAAGGTATGCGTAAAACCAGCAAAAAACTGATTACCTTTTACAATCAGATCATTTCATGATGCCATCGACGTGTTCGATACAATCCTCATATGAAGGCACGCCGGTGCACTTCGAGGTCGTATCATTAAGACCAGCTTCTCGAGATATCATCCGGTGATGCGCGGTCAGGCAACACCAATCCAGCATTTCCATCAGATGAACAAAAGTTCAAACAACAAAAATGCCTAGGACAAGCTTTCC
>NZ_JANUDV010000015.1:0-19138 GCF_024810055.1 Rhizobium sp. BIGb0125 | reverse complement strand
CCGGGGCAGTCAACGTGTGCGTAGTGACGGTTAGGCGTCTCATACTCAACGTGGGCTGTCGAAATGGTGATACCACGAGCCTTTTCTTCAGGAGCGGCGTCGATTTGGTCATACGCCTTGAACTCGCCGAAGTACTTGGTGATTGCGGCCGTCAACGATGTCTTGCCGTGGTCAACGTGACCGATCGTGCCGATGTTAACGTGAGGCTTATTGCGCTCAAACTTGCTCTTTGCCATTATTGGCTCTCCATTCTTATCCCTGAAAGGGAATAAACCTTAAAATTTTTGTGTGGGTATTCCGGTCACTTCTGACCGGAATACTTTGCCTGGATTTCAGCAGCTACGTTGCTTGGAACAGGCGAATAGTGATCGAACGTCATCGAGTACTGTGCGCGACCCTGCGACATGGAGCGAAGGTTGTCGACGTACTTGAACATGTTCGCAAGAGGAACATGCGCGCTGATTACGATCGTGATGCCACGCGATTCCTGACCCTGGATCTGACCGCGACGCGAGTTCAGATCGCCGATAACGTCACCGACGTAATCTTCTGGGGTAACAACTTCGACCTTCATCATCGGCTCGAGAAGCTGTGCACCAGCCTTCTTCGCTGCTTCACGGAAGCAAGCACGCGATGCGATTTCGAACGCCAGAACAGACGAGTCAACATCATGGTATGCACCATCGATGAGAGTTGCCTTGACACCCAGCATCGGGAAGCCAGCCAGAGGACCGGAAGACAGAACGCTTTCGATACCCTTCTGAACGCCTGGGATGTATTCCTTTGGAACAGCACCACCAACGATCTTGGACTCGAACTTGAAGTCTTCGCCTTCTGGGTTCGGTTCGAAGATGATCTTCACACGAGCGAACTGGCCGGTACCACCGGACTGCTTCTTGTGTGTGTAATCTTCTTCGTGCAGCTTCGTGATCGTTTCACGGTAAGCAACCTGCGGAGCACCAACGGTCGCTTCGACCTTGAACTCGCGACGCATACGGTCAACGAGAATGTCGAGGTGAAGTTCGCCCATGCCAGCGATGATTGTCTGACCGGATTCTTCGTCAGTCTTGACGCGGAACGAAGGATCTTCAGCAGCCAGTCGGTTGAGCGCGAGGCCCATCTTTTCCTGGTCGCCCTTGGTCTTCGGTTCGATCGCGATCTGGATAACCGGCTCAGGGAATTCCATGCGCTCAAGGATAACCGGCTTCAACGGATCGCAAAGCGTGTCGCCCGTTGTGGTTTCCTTGAGGCCAGCCAGAGCAACGATGTCGCCAGCAAAGGCTTCTTCGATGTCTTCACGGCTGTTGGAGTGCATCTGAAGCATACGGCCGACGCGCTCACGCTTGTCCTTGACCGTGTTGATTACAGATGTGCCCTTTTCGAGCTTGCCCGAGTAGATACGTGCGAAGGTGAGCGAACCAACGAATGGGTCGTTCATGATCTTGAACGCGAGCATGGAAAGCGGCTCGGAATCATCAGCGTGACGCTCGATTTCAGCTTCGGTCTTGAAGTCGATGCCCTTGATCGCAGGAATGTCCAGCGGAGAAGGCAGGTATTCAACAACAGCGTCGAGAAGCGGCTGAACGCCCTTGTTCTTGAACGCAGTACCGCAGAACATCGGGTGGAACTTCACGTCGATGGTGCCGCGACGAACGAGAGCACGAATCTTGTCGTTGTCTGGGTAGTTACCTTCGAGGTAAGCTTCCATTGCTTCTTCGTCGATCTCGACAACAGTCTCGATCAGCTTCTCGCGATATTCTTCAGCCTTAGCCTTCATATCTTCTGGGATCTCAACAACGTCCCACTGAGCGCCGAGCGATTCGTCGCGCCATACGAGAGCGTTCATTTCGATGAGATCGATCACGCCCTTGAATTCGGTTTCTGCACCGATTGGCAACTGCATGACAACAGCTGTCGCGCCGAGACGGGTCTTGATCATTTCTACCGAGCGGTAGAAGTCAGCACCGGTCTTGTCCATCTTGTTGCAGAAGATCATACGCGGAACGTTGTACTTCTCAGCCTGACGCCATACGGTTTCAGTCTGCGGCTCTACACCAGCGTTGGCGTCGAGCAGAGCAATAGCACCGTCGAGTACACGCAGCGAACGCTCAACTTCAATCGTGAAGTCAACGTGGCCGGGGGTGTCGATGATGTTGAAACGACGCATCTTGCCATCGCGACCCTTCCAGAAGGTCGTGGTAGCAGCAGAAGTGATGGTGATACCACGCTCCTGCTCCTGTTCCATCCAGTCCATCGTGGCAGCGCCATCATGAACTTCGCCGATCTTGTGCGACTTACCGGTGTAGTAAAGAATACGCTCGGTTGTGGTCGTCTTGCCGGCGTCGATGTGCGCCATGATACCGAAATTGCGGTAGTCTTCGATTTTATATTCGCGAGCCATAACGGACTGCCTTTCGGATCGGTTAGATTACCAACGGTAATGCGAGAATGCGCGGTTAGCGTCAGCCATCTTGTGCGTGTCTTCACGCTTCTTGACAGCCGAACCGCGGTTGTTCGCAGCATCCATGAGTTCGCCGGACAGGCGATCGACCATGGTTGTTTCGTTGCGCTTACGAGCAGCAGCGATCAGCCAGCGGATTGCGAGGGCCTGACGACGCTCAGGACGAACATCAACAGGAACCTGGTATGTCGCACCACCAACGCGGCGAGAACGAACTTCAACGTGCGGAGCAACGTTATCGAGGGCCGAATGGAACACGCCGAGCGGCTCCTGCTTCGTCTTGCCCTGAACGGCGTCGAATGCGCCGTAAACGATGCTTTCAGCAACGGACTTCTTGCCATGAAGCATGATAGCATTCATGAACTTGGTGACGATCAGATCGCCGAACTTTGGATCCGGGTTGATCTCACGCTTTTCTGCACTATGGCGACGGGACATACTGTTTGTCTCTCAAATGTTATTGACGCTCAACCACGCGGAGAACCTCGCGCAGCGCCGAATTTTTTAATTGCCGAATTACTTCGGACGCTTCGCACCGTACTTGGAGCGGCGCTGCTTACGGTTCTTTACACCCTGCGTATCGAGAACGCCGCGGATGATGTGGTAACGAACACCTGGCAAGTCCTTTACGCGGCCGCCGCGGATCATGACTACAGAGTGTTCCTGAAGGTTGTGGCCTTCACCAGGAATGTAGCCGATGACTTCGAAGCCATTCGTCAGACGGATCTTGGCAACCTTACGAAGAGCCGAGTTAGGCTTCTTAGGGGTCGTCGTGTAAACGCGTGTGCAAACGCCGCGCTTCTGTGGGTTTTCCTGCAGAGCAGGAACCTTATTACGCTTTACCTGTGCCTGGCGTGGCTTGCGGATAAGCTGGTTTACGGTAGGCATACAACCATCCCTTAGTATCTATCGCCCTCTCGGGCCGACGTTATGCCGTTTCCGGCGGTGGCACACGCTATACTTCATGCGCAAAACGTGGCCCAATCCGAATGATCGGATGGACCACAAAGGCAGAGGACGTATCGCTACGTCGTGCGTGCAGCATTCGTGTCTTCAACGTGCGTTGGACCCAGTTTGAGCAGATATCCGGAACGAGTCATTCCGAACGGCCAAACCTCATACAGGTTCCGATGGGCGGCGTACTACTGTTTTACCCCTACTTCGTCAAGGGTGAATCCACATTTTGTCCCGCAGCACCGGCCTTCTCGGGCCTTCGTTTAGCATATTTACCGCTGCTGTTAATCTGTTTCATCAATATATCGGCCAAAACACGTATTCCGTATTGGGCTTTATACCAAAGCCGTCTATTGATTCTTCAAACGACGCTTGGTGACACCATCACCGTGGCTGTTCGTAAGCACACAGCAAAAAAAACGGCCTTCAGGAGCAAGGAGAACACCATGACCCTCCCCCATAATGATAACGACAACGGATCGGTTGACCCCATGGTATTCATCGTCATAGGCAAGGCTTATGAACGGGATGGCGACGAAGGCATCGACATCCACGTGATCCTGCGTGCACCCGATGATGACACAGCCGTCCGCGACACGCTGAATGCACTTTCGGAGGAAGGTTTCCTCGAGGCCGACCTCGACCAGATCGGCATGCTGACGGAGATCCCCGACGAAGAGCCGCATGCCTCGGCCTATCAGGGCGCGCTGGAAGGCGAAGTCGCCATTATCCGCTTCGCATAACCCTTATAGCCAAAACAGACAAACCGCCTGTCACCAGGCGGTTTTCTTTTTTTAAACAAGTCGTATCAGTTGCTGATATTGGCCGTTGGCTTCGGTGTAGTGGCCGTTTCAGCCGGCAGGATCGGATAGATGATGTCGGGAGCCTTGCCGGTCAGCGATCCCAGAAACGCCACGATCAGATCGACATCCTGATCATTCAGCTCCTCGCCCAGCTGCGCAGTGCCCATCACCGCCACCGTCTGCTTCAGGTCCCAAACCTTGCCCGAATGGAAATAAGGCGCGGTCAGCGCCACATTGCGAAGTGGTGCAGCACGGAACACATATGAGTCATCAGCCGTGTTTGTCACCGCAAAGCGGCCTTTGTCATTTTCAGGCAAAACATCGGCACCTGGCTTCTCCACCAGACCGAATGGATAGTACCCTTCCCCGCCGACATTAATGCCGCCGTGGCACGAGGCACAGCCCTTGTCCATGAACAGCTGCAGGCCCTGTCTTGCCTCCAGCGCCAGTGCATTCTCATCCCCATTCAGATAGGCATCGAAGGGTGCCGGCGTGATCAGCGTGGCTTCAAAGGCTTCAATAGCCTTGGCGAAATTATCGAAGGTAACCGGGTCGTCCTCTCCGGGGAATGCCGTCTTGAACCACGCGACATATTGCGGCATCGAATTGAGCGTCGCGACCACCTGCACCGGCGTGTTGGCCATCTCTACACCGGCCTGTACCGGCCCTTTCGCCTGCGCCTTCAGGTCATCCGCACGACCATCCCAGAACTGTGCAACGTTGAACACCGCATTGAACACGGTCGGTGAATTGCGCGGTCCCTTCTGCCATCCGTGGCCGATCGACGTCTCGAGGTTGTCGTCACCACCGGTTCCGACATTGTGGCATGAGTTGCATGAAAACACCCCCGAGGCCGACATGCGCGGATCAAAGAACAGTGCCTTGCCGAGCGCTATCTTCTCTGCTGTGATCGGGTTGTCCTTGACCGCTGGAATGGTTGAGGGCAGCGGCCTGAATATCGCAAGTGCGCTTTGCCGCAACTCGGCCGGAACCGGGTCCGCCGCATAAACAGCCGTGGTTGCCAAAACTCCGGCAGCCAATGTGTATAGAAATTTTCTCATAACAGCCTCCGTTCGCCGACCCTGCCTTCCTGGTTTTAAGCAACAGGGCCGGCCCTTCAGTTGGGAGGCAAATCCCCTGCCCTTGCGGGCTCCTGGTTGGGAAGATCTGCGTCCTGTGAACGGATTAAAATTAGAATAAATAAAAACTGGTCCTTTGCGATGGATCAACGGCAAGAGGCCACCAAACGCAAAAACGCCCGAATTTCTTCGGGCGTTTAGGTTTGTCAATTCTGGAGGGTGCGGCAAATTGGCACCCATTAGACCATCTATCCGAAGCAGGTATCGTGCACCGAAATGATGCACGACACCCGGAGCGAATTACTCGCCGGCAGGAACCGTTTCGTCCTTGGTCATGTCGCGCAACATCTGCGTTGCGGAATCCGAACCAGTGGACTTCTTGCGCTCTTCGATGATCAGCTCGTCGCGTGTCGTCGCGATGCGGCGGATCTGGGTCATGGTACCGCCCGTACCGGCCGGGATAAGGCGACCGACGATAACGTTTTCCTTCAGACCCTGCAGCGTGTCCATCTTGCCGGCGATTGCAGCTTCCGTGAGAACCTTTGTGGTTTCCTGGAACGAAGCAGCCGAGATGAAGGACGGCGTCTGCAGCGATGCCTTGGTGATACCCAGAAGAACTGGTTCGCCGTAGGCAGGCTTCTTGCCTTCCTCGATCAGACGATCATTCATGTCGTCCATTTCGATGCGGTCGACATTGTCGCCCACGATGTACTGGCTGTCACCAGCATCCGTGATTTCAACCTTCTGCAGCATCTGGCGAACGATCACTTCGATGTGCTTGTCGTTGATGACAACGCCCTGCAGACGATAGACTTCCTGGATTTCGTTCACGAGGTAGGAAGCCAGAGCCTCTACACCCTTGATCGCCAGAATGTCGTGCGGAGCTGGGTTACCGTCGAGGATGTAGTCACCCTTTTCGATATAGTCGCCTTCCTGAAGGTGGAAGGGCTTGCCCTTCGGGATCAGGTATTCGACTGGCTCTACACCATCTTCAGCAGGCTCGATGATGACGCGACGCTTGTTCTTGTAGTCGCGGCCCAGACGGATCGTACCATCGATTTCGGCGATGATAGCGTGGTCCTTTGGACGACGGGCTTCGAACAGTTCAGCAACGCGTGGCAGACCACCCGTGATGTCCTTGGTCTTGGCGCTTTCCATTGGCGAACGTGCAAGCACATCACCCTGGGAAACCTTCGTGCCCGGTTCTACGGACAGAATTGCGTCAACCGACAGCAGGAAGCGGGCTTCACCACCACGAGAAAGCTTGGCAATGTTGCCAGAAGCATCCTTGATAACGATGGCAGGCTTGAGGTCCGAACCGCGAGGTGTCGAACGCCAGTCAATAACCTGACGCTTGGTGATACCGGTGGATTCGTCGGTTGCTTCCAGAACCGAAAGACCATCGACCAGGTCTTCGAACTGAACAGTACCTTCGACTTCCGTCATCATTGGGCGTGTGTACGGGTCCCATTCGGCGAAACGCTGACCGCGCTTAACCTTGTCACCGTCATCCACGAAGATCTTCGAACCGTATGCAACGCGCTGCGAAGAACGTTCAACGCCACGCTCATCGAGAATGGTGATGGCCATGTTACGGCCCATCGCGATGAGGACGCCTTCAGAGTTGCGCAGCATGTTGCGGTTCTTGATCTGGATCGTACCTTCGTACGACGCTTCAAGGAACGACTGGTCAACCACGTTCGCAGTACCACCAAGGTGGAACGTACGCATGGTCAGCTGGGTGCCCGGCTCACCGATGGACTGAGCAGCGATAACGCCCACTGCTTCGCCCATGTTAACAGGAGTACCGCGTGCAAGGTCACGACCGTAGCAAACGCCGCAAACGCCAACCTGGATTTCGCAGGTCAGAGCCGAACGGATACGAACGGACTGGATGCCAGCCTTTTCGATGATTGCCACTTCAGCTTCGTCGATCAGCTTGCCAGCCTTGACGATGTTCTCGCCAGTGACCGGGTTGTCGATGTCGTCGAGAGCCGTACGACCAAGAATACGTGCGCCGAGCGAGGCAACAATCTGACCGGCATCGACGATGGCAGTCATTGTCAGGCCCTTGTCGGTGCCGCAATCGTTGGAGTTGACGATGCAGTCCTGCGCGACGTCAACGAGACGACGTGTCAGGTAACCGGAGTTAGCCGTCTTCAAGGCCGTATCTGCAAGACCCTTACGGGCACCGTGTGTCGAGTTGAAGTACTCGTTCACGGTCAGGCCTTCCTTAAAGTTCGAAATGATCGGCGTTTCGATGATTTCGCCCGAAGGCTTGGCCATCAGACCGCGCATACCACCGAGCTGACGCATCTGGCTTGGCGAACCACGGGCGCCGGAGTGCGACATCATATAGATGGAGTTCATTGGCTTCTGGCGACCAGTTTCCGGATCGAACTCCACAGCCTTAATGCGAGCCATCATCTCTTCGGCAACCTTTTCGGTAGCCTTGCCCCAAGCGTCAACAACCTTGTTGTACTTTTCGCCCTGGGTGATGAGACCATCATTGTACTGCTGTTCGTATTCCTTCACCAAGGCTTCCGTTTCACCAACGATTTTCACCTTGGTGTCCGGGATGACCATGTCGTCCTTGCCGAACGAAATGCCGGCGCGGCAAGCATGGGAGAAGCCGAGCTGCATGATGCGGTCGCAGAAAATGACCGTGTCTTTCTGACCGCAATGACGGTAGACCGTGTCGATCATCTTGGAGATGTTCTTCTTGGTCATTTCCTGGTTGCAGGTGTCGAATGGCACGTTGACATTCTTCGGCAGCAATTCACCAATCAACATACGGCCAGGCGTTGTTTCATGGATCTTCGAAACCGGCTTGCCATCGGCATCAACGGTCTTGAAGCGACCGCGAATTTTCGAGTGCAGCGTCACAACCTTGTTTTCAAGGGCGTGATGCAGTTCGCCGATGTCGGAGAAGGCCATGCCTTCGCCCGGCTCATTCTGGTTCATGATCGACAGGTAGTACAGGCCGAGAACCATGTCCTGCGAAGGAACGATAATCGGGTGACCGTTTGCCGGATGCAGAATGTTGTTGGTCGACATCATCAGAACGCGGGCTTCAAGCTGCGCTTCCAGAGAAAGCGGAACGTGAACAGCCATCTGGTCACCGTCGAAGTCGGCGTTGAAGGCCGTGCAGACGAGCGGGTGCAGCTGAATGGCCTTGCCTTCAACCAGCATTGGTTCGAAGGCCTGGATACCCAGACGGTGCAGCGTCGGTGCGCGGTTCAGGAGAACCGGATGCTCGCGGATAACCTCGTCGAGGATATCCCAAACTTCTGGCTTTTCCTTTTCAACCAGCTTCTTGGCCTGCTTGACGGTCGAGGAGTAACCCTTTGCGTCGAGACGGGCGTAGATGAACGGCTTGAACAGCTCGAGCGCCATCTTCTTCGGCAGGCCGCACTGGTGCAGCTTCAGTTCAGGACCGGTCACGATAACCGAACGACCGGAATAGTCGACGCGCTTACCGAGAAGGTTCTGACGGAAGCGGCCCTGCTTGCCCTTGAGCATGTCGGACAGCGACTTCAGCGGACGCTTGTTGGCACCGGTGATGACGCGACCGCGACGACCGTTGTCGAACAACGCATCGACAGATTCCTGCAACATGCGCTTTTCGTTACGGATAATGATACCCGGCGCACGAAGCTCAATCAGACGCTTCAGACGGTTGTTACGGTTGATAACGCGGCGATACAGATCGTTCAGGTCGGAGGTCGCAAAACGGCCACCATCCAGCGGAACCAGCGGACGCAGGTCCGGAGGAATAACTGGAACAACCTTCATGATCATCCACTCGGGACGATTGCCTGACTCCATGAAGTTCTCAACGATCTTGAGACGCTTCATCAGCTTCTTCTGCTTGAGGTCCGAAGTGGTTTCGGCAAGCTCAACGCGCAGATCGCCAGCGATCTTCTCGAGGTTCATCGAAGCCAGCATTTCATAGATGGCTTCAGCGCCGATCATGGCGGTGAACTGATCTTCGCCGAACTCGTCGACGGCAATCATGTACTCTTCTTCGGACAGAAGCTGGTTCTGCTTCAGAGAAGTCAGGCCTGGCTCGGTCACGATGTAGTTTTCGAAGTACAGAACGCGCTCAACATCTTTCAGCGTCATGTCGAGCAATGTCGAGATACGCGAAGGAAGCGACTTCAGGAACCAGATGTGGGCAACAGGTGCTGCCAGTTCGATATGGCCCATGCGCTCACGGCGAACGCGCGACAGCGTAACTTCGACGCCGCACTTTTCGCAGATGATGCCCTTGTACTTCATGCGCTTGTACTTGCCGCACAAGCATTCGTAGTCCTTGATCGGTCCGAAAATACGCGCGCAGAAAAGACCGTCGCGTTCCGGCTTGAAGGTACGATAGTTGATGGTCTCTGGCTTTTTGATTTCGCCATAGGACCAGGAGAGGATCTTCTCAGGCGACGCAATCGAAATCCGGATGGAATCGAAATGCTGCGCTGGCACCTGAGGATTGAACAGATTCATGACCTCTTGGTTCATGCCTTGTCTCCTTGAGAGGCTTGTTGTCGCCTCTGTTTGCATCTGGACCAGTCGTTCCCGGGATAACTGGTCAGTGCCTAAAACACGATTAACCGCGAAATGCGGCGAAACTATCCGCCTAAGGGCAATGCCCTTTTGGAAGAAACCGGCAGGCGCCGCTTTCGGCGCCTGCCTTGGTCATCTTTATTCCGCCGCGTCAGGCAGTTCGGAGCCTTCCTGGGCCTCGAGCTTGGAGTTCTCCAGCTCAACGGACAGACCGAGCGACCGCATTTCCTTGACGAGAACGTTGAAGCTCTCAGGAATACCGGCTTCGAAGGTGTCGTCGCCGCGGACGATCGCTTCGTAAACCTTGGTACGGCCGGCCACGTCGTCCGACTTGACGGTGAGCATTTCCTGCAAGGTGTATGCTGCACCGTAAGCTTCCAGTGCCCAGACTTCCATTTCCCCGAAGCGCTGTCCGCCGAACTGCGCCTTACCACCAAGCGGCTGCTGGGTGACGAGCGAGTATGGACCGATCGAGCGAGCGTGGATCTTGTCATCGACAAGGTGGTTCAGCTTGATCATGTACATGTAGCCGACGGTCACCTTACGGTCGAACGTCTCACCTGTACGGCCATCATAGAGAACCGACTGGCCAGAGTCGTGCAGACCAGCTCTGGTAAGCATTTCAGCAACGTCAGGCTCATGCGCACCGTCGAAGACCGGCGTCGCAATCGAAACGCCCTTCTTGGACTGCTCGGCAAGTCTGAGCAAGGACTCGTCGTCGAAGTAAGCGACTTCATCCTTGGCATCAGAAGCATACACTTCCGTCAGCTCGCGCTTCAGGTCAGTGATATCAAGCGTCTTGTGATACTCATCCAGCATCTCGCCGATTTTCTTGCCCATACCGGCGCAAGCCCATGCAAGGTGCGTTTCGAGAATCTGGCCAACGTTCATGCGCGATGGCACGCCCAGCGGGTTCAAGCAGATGTCGACATGCGTACCGTCTTCCAGGAACGGCATATCTTCAACAGGCACGATACGCGAGACAACGCCCTTGTTACCGTGACGGCCGGCCATCTTGTCGCCTGGCTGGATCTTGCGCTTAACAGCAACGAAGACCTTGACCATCTTCATGACGCCTGGAGGCATTTCGTCGCCACGCTGAACCTTTTCGACCTTGTCCATGAAGCGCTGTTCAAGGCGCGACTTGGATTCGTCGTACTGGCCACGCAGAGCTTCGAGTTCGGCCTGGGCCTTCTCGTCCTCAACGGCAAACATCCACCACTGCGAACGCGGGTATTCAGAAACAACGAGGTTTGAAAGCTCGGTGCCCTTCTTGAAGCCCTTCGGTCCAGCGATCGAAACCTGACCACGCAACATGTCGATCAGACGGCCATAGACGTTACGGTCCAGGATAGCCTGTTCGTCGTCACGGTCCTTGGCCAGACGTTCGATTTCTTCGCGTTCGATAGCCATTGCACGTTCGTCTTTTTCAACGCCGTGACGGTTGAACACGCGTACTTCAACGACCGTACCAAACGTGCCAGGAGGCATGCGCATGGAGGTGTCGCGAACGTCGGACGCCTTTTCACCAAAGATGGCGCGCAGAAGCTTTTCTTCCGGCGTCATCGGGCTTTCACCCTTCGGCGTGATCTTGCCAACCAGGATATCGCCAGGCTGAACTTCCGCACCGATGTATACGATACCGGCTTCGTCGAGGTTCTTCAGGGCTTCTTCCGAAACGTTCGGAATATCGCGCGTGATTTCTTCAGGACCAAGCTTGGTGTCGCGGGCCATCACTTCGAATTCTTCGATGTGGATGGAGGTGAACACGTCGTCGGAAACGATGCGTTCGGACATCAGGATGGAGTCTTCGTAGTTGTAGCCGTTCCAAGGCATGAACGCGACGAGCGCGTTGCGGCCAAGTGCTAGGTCACCGAGATCGGTCGATGGACCGTCAGCGATGATGTCACCCTTGTTCAGAACGTCACCGACAGTCACCAGCGGACGCTGGTTGATGCAGGTGTTCTGGTTCGAACGCTGGAATTTCTGCAGACGATAGATGTCAACGCCGGACTTGCCAGCATCGAGATCTTCCGTTGCACGGATAACGATACGGGTCGCGTCGACCTGATCGACTACACCGCCACGACGGGCTGCGATAGCAGCGCCGGAGTCACGGGCAACGATCGGCTCCATACCGGTTCCGACGAACGGAGCCTCGGCACGGACGAGCGGAACGGCCTGACGCTGCATGTTCGAGCCCATCAGAGCGCGGTTGGCGTCGTCGTTTTCCAGGAACGGGATGAGAGCCGCAGCGACCGAAACGAGCTGCTTCGGCGAAACGTCCATCAGGTTGATGTTGTCGCGTGGCGCCAGCATAACTTCGCCCGAGTGACGGCAAACAACGAACTCTTCCGAGAACGAACCATCAGCTTCAAGCGACGAGTTAGCCTGCGCAACGTAATACTTGGCCTCTTCCATAGCGGAGAGGTAGATCACGTCTGTTGTCACCTTGCCTTCAACGATCTTGCGGTACGGGCTTTCGATGAAGCCGTACTTGTTGACGCGGGCAAAGGTGGCCAGCGAGTTGATCAGACCGATGTTCGGGCCTTCCGGCGTTTCAATCGGGCAAATACGACCGTAGTGGGTCGGGTGAACGTCGCGGACTTCAAAGCCTGCGCGCTCGCGGGTCAGACCACCAGGTCCAAGAGCCGAAAGACGGCGCTTGTGGGTGATTTCCGAAAGCGGGTTCACCTGGTCCATGAACTGCGACAGCTGCGAAGAACCGAAGAACTCGCGAACGGCAGCAGCGGCTGGCTTTGCGTTGATGAGATCCTGCGGCATCACGGTGTCGATTTCGATCGAGGACATACGTTCCTTGATCGCGCGTTCCATGCGCAGCAGACCCAGACGGTACTGGTTCTCCATCAATTCACCGACCGAACGAACACGGCGGTTGCCGAGGTTGTCGATGTCGTCGATTTCGCCCTTGCCGTCACGCAGTTCGACCAGCATCTTGACCACGGCCAGGATGTCTTCCTTGCGCAGTGTACGCACGGTGTCTTCCGCATCGAGGTCGAGACGCATGTTCATCTTCACGCGGCCAACTGCGGAAAGATCGTAACGCTCAGCATCGAAGAACAGCGAGTTGAACATCGCTTCAGCCGAATCCATGGTCGGCGGCTCGCCCGGACGCATGACGCGGTAGATATCGAACAGAGCGTCCTGACGGTTCTCGTTCTTGTCGGCAGAAAGCGTGTTGCGGATGTAGGCGCCAACATTGACGTGGTCGATGTTGAGAACCGCAATTTCTTCCAGGCCAGCGTTCAGAATAACGCCGAGGGTCTTCTCGTCGATTTCATCACCAGCTTCGAGGTAGATTTCACCCGTTGCGTAGTTGACGATGTCTTCGGCCAGGAAGTTACCATAAAGGTCTTCGTCGGTTGCCTTGAGAGCCTTGAGGCCCTTCTCGGACAGCTGACGCAGCAGACGCGGGGTCAGCTTCTTGCCGGCTTCAACAACAACTTCGCCGGTGTCGGCATCAACCATTTCGGTGATGACCTTGGCGTTCTTCAGCACTTCAGGCTGGAACGGAATACGCCAGCCATCGCCTGCACGCTTGTAATCAGAGCTTGTGTAGAACGTCGACAGAATTTCTTCGCCGTCCATACCGAGCGCCATCAGCAGCGAGGTGACAGGCAGCTTGCGGCGACGGTCGATACGCGCGTAAACGACATCCTTGGCATCGAATTCGATGTCGAGCCAGGAACCGCGGTAAGGAATAACGCGAGCAGCGAACAACAGCTTGCCGGAAGAGTGGCTCTTGCCCTTGTCGTGATCGAAGAAGACGCCCGGCGAACGGTGCATCTGAGACACGATAACGCGCTCGGTACCGTTGACGATAAACGTACCGTTGTTGGTCATGAGCGGCATGTCGCCCATGTAAACCGACTGTTCCTTGATGTCCTTGATGGACTTCGCGCCTGTATCCTCGTCAATATCAAACACGATGAGGCGCAGCGTCACCTTCAGTGGCGCTGCGTAGGTCAGGTCGCGCTGACGGCACTCTTCAGTGTCGAATTTTGGCTGTTCGAATTCGTAGGATACGAATTCAAGCATGGATGCGCCTGAGAAGTCTGTGATTGGGAATACAGACTTGAAAACAGCATTCAATCCCTCGTCGGGACGACCGCCCTTAGGCTCGTCAACCATGAGAAATTGGTCATACGAAGCCTTCTGAACCTCAATGAGGTTTGGCATTTCCGCTACTTCTGGAATTTTGCCGAAAAACTTGCGTACGCGCCTGCGACCGTTAAACGAAAGGGTCTGAGCCATCGTCGCTCCTTTAATAATTGCATCCGGGCCTGCAACGGACGGGGTTCGCTGGCCAGTCGATCCCGTCAATTAATGGGTATAATCAATCTCGTTTCACGTCCCGAACGGTAAGGCCGGATTGCCTGTACAGCGCGGTTCGAAACTATTCTCTTGAAGAACCCATTACCCAAAAGCCATTTTCACGCGGCTTTTGGGTAATTGGTTTCAGCGGAACAGCAAACGGGAGACGGCTTTTGCCATCTCCCGTAAGTAGTACCGATATTACTTAACGTCAACCTTGGCGCCAGCATCCTCAAGTTTCTTCTTGAGGTCAGCAGCTTCTGCCTTGGAAACAGCTTCCTTAACAGCCTTAGGAGCACCTTCAACGAGGTCCTTAGCTTCCTTCAGGCCGAGACCTGTGATAGCGCGGACTTCCTTGATGACGTTGATCTTGTTGGCGCCAGCGTCAACCAGGATAACGTCGAATTCTGTCTTTTCTTCTTCAGGAGCAGCAGCAGCAGCACCGCCACCAGCAGCAGCAACTGCTACAGGAGCAGCAGCGGAAACGCCCCACTTTTCTTCGAGAAGCTTAGACAGTTCTGCAGCTTCCAGAACGGTCAATGCGGAGAGGTCGTCAACGATCTTTGCGAGATCAGCCATTTTTTAGTTCCTTTAATTCGGTTTGAACCGGTTTGAATATTTACAGCGAAAAACCGCCTTAAGCGGCTTCGTCCTTCTTTGAGTAAGCCGAGAACACGCGGGCAAGCTGGCTTGCCGGTGCTGCAACAACCGTCGCAACGCGAGTTGCCGGGGCATTGAGAAGGCCCAGCAGCTTTGCGCGCAGCTCGTCCAGCGAAGGCAGGGTCGCAAGCGACTTTACTGCGTCCGCGTTGAGCGCGGTTGCACCCATGGCGCCGCCGAGAATAACGAGCTTGTCGTTAGTCTTTGCGAAGTCCATGACGACTTTCGGAGCGATCATTGGATCAGTGCTGTATGCAATCAGCGTCTGTCCTTTGAAAAGATCAGTGATCTCTTCTGACTCCGTACCCTGAAGAGCGATCTTGGCCAGACGGTTCTTCGCGACTTTAACTGTGCCGCCCGCAGCACGCATTTTTGAACGGAAGTCGTTCATCTGCGCAACGGTGACGCCAGCATAGTGGGCCACGACAACCGAACCGGAAGCCTTAAAGACTTCGTTCAGCTCCGTGACGAATTCGCGTTTTTCCGCTCTTTCCACTGTCTGTCTCCAGTTGACAGGACCGCAATCATGCAGGCCCCATCGGGTTTGCCTTTGCCCCAAGAAACCTTGATAAATCAAAGTCCCGAGTGACGCTCGAGGATCCTGTCCCCCTGCTCTCTCACCCGAAGGCTGAAGGCACAAGGCACACCAGGTTCAAACCAGATTATTAAGCACCACAGGGATGCGAAAATCGGGCTCGTACCCGTCTCATGTAGGTTAACGTGATTAAGGCCAAATTCCTGAAAAGGAAAAAGGCCACCTACAATCTCGGACAGGAATTCCGGATTTCTCCGGAAACTTCCGGCCGGTGAGGCCGGAAATTCTTGTATAACAACCCCATGCGGGGATTGTCGAAATTATGCAGTAACCGACGACGGGTCGATGCGAACGCCAGGACCCATGGTCGAGGAGATCGCTACGCGCTTGACGTAGTTACCCTTTGCACCAGCAGGCTTGGCCTTGATGACCGCGTCAGCAAATGCCTTGATGTTTTCTTCAAGAGCCTTGGCGTCGAAGGAAGCCTTGCCGATACCAGCATGGACGATACCAGCCTTCTCAACACGGAACTCGACAGCGCCGCCCTTGGAAGCCTTAACGGCACCAGCAACATCCATCGTAACCGTACCAACCTTCGGGTTAGGCATCATGCCACGTGGGCCGAGAACCTTACCGAGGCGACCGACCAGCGGCATCATGTCCGGAGTGGCAATGCAACGATCGAAGTCGATCTTGCCGCCCTGAACGATTTCGAGCAGGTCTTCTGCACCAACGATGTCAGCGCCAGCAGCCTTGGCTTCATCAGCCTTAGCACCACGAGCAAAAACAGCAACGCGAACGTCACGGCCTGTGCCGTTTGGCAAGTTGACAACACCACGAACCATCTGGTCAGCGTGACGTGGGTCAACGCCGAGGTTCATCGCAACTTCAACGGTCTCGTCGAACTTGGCTACAGCCCGTTCCTTAACCATCGAGATGGCGTCGGTGAGGACGTAGAGCTTGTTAGCATCAACGCCTTCGCGTGTCTTCTGTACGCGCTTTGCAAGCTTTGCCATGATCAACCTACCACTTCCAGGCCCATGGCGCGGGCAGAGCCCTCAACCATTGCCATTGCGCCTTCGATATCGGCAGCATTGAGATCCTTCATCTTGGCTTCTGCGATCGTCTTGACCTGAGCCTTGGTGATGGAACCAGCCTTTGCGCCCTTACCCGGAGTCTTGGAACCGGACTGAATCTTAGCTTCCTTCTTGAGGAAGTAAGTTACAGGAGGCTGCTTCATCACGAATGTGAAGGACTTGTCCTGGTAGTAGGTGATGACGACCGGAATCGGCATACCCTTTTCCATTTCCTGCGTAGCAGCGTTGAACGCCTTGCAGAATTCCATAATGTTAATGCCACGCTGACCAAGCGCAGGACCAATTGGCGGGGACGGGTTAGCCGATCCTGCCTTGACCTGAAGCTTGAGCTGGCCTGCAACTTTCTTAGCCATATCTCTCTGCCTTTCAAATCGAACCGGTTGCCCGGCTCATATGCCGGAAACTCCGGCGGCTGCGGTTGCGTGGTACGATGCTGACCCGGCTAGAGCCAGCAGGTCTTCCACGCGATTAGAGCTTTCGCTCTTCCAATCAGACCTTCTCGACCTGACTGTATTCCAGCTCGACCGGCGTAGCGCGGCCGAAAATAGAAACTTCCACCTTGAGACGCGAACGCTCTTCGTCGACGTCCTGAACAACACCGTTAAACGATGCGAACGGACCGTCGGAGACGCGAACCTGCTCACCAATCTCGTAAGAGATCGAAGACTTCGGACGCTCTACACCCTCCTGAACCTGACCGAGAATACGATCAGCTTCAGAATCAGGGATAGGGACAGGTTTGTTGTCCGAACCCAGGAAACCCGTAACCTTCGGGGTATTCTTGATGAGGTGGTAAGCTTCATCCGTCAGGTTTGCGCGAACCATCACGTAACCTGGGAAGAACTTGCGTTCGCTATCGACCTTGCGACCGCGACGAACCTCAACAACCTTTTCAGTCGGAACGAGAATCTTTTCAAAGAGATGCTCAAGCCCCTTCTGGCGAGCCTTCTCCTCGATCGACTCAGCGACCTTCTTTTCAAAATTTGAATATGCGTGAACGATATACCAGCGCGCTGCCATCTTTATCTCCGGAAATCCGTTACTGACCGACGCTCAGCACAAGGCGAAGCAACCAGCCGATGAGTTGGTCAGCTGCGAAAAAGAAAAGCGCAGCCACAATAACCATGACGAGCACCATGGCCGTCGAAATCATGGTCTCGCGGCGCGATGGCCAGGTAATTTTTGACGCTTCCGAGCGAACCTGCTGAAGAAACGCAAATGGATTGGTTTTGGATGCCATTGACTGCCCACGCAATTACGGCACGTAAAGCCGATAAATCAGCCCCACGCACCGCGTGTCTGTTTTACCCTACATAAACGCCGATTCTCAATTTAACAAGAGGAAATCGACATTCAATGAACTCCACCGGAAATCCCATCCGGCCCTTCCAGCCAACATGCCGCAAATTAAACGCGCTTGTCATTGCTGGAAAATGGCAGGGGCAACCGGGCTTGAACCGATGACCTGCGGTTTTGGAGACCGCCGCTCTACCAACTGAGCTATACCCCTTCAGTCCGATCAACCGTGGATGTTTCCATCTCCGTAATCGGTATGCGGCTCTTTAAGACGCCCTGAAACGAATGGCAAGGGTGTTTTTTCTTTTTCCTGCAAAGAGTAACGGGAAAACTCTCTAGCCCTTATTTTTTCGTTCCGATTTCAGGGCGCATTCCCGGTTCTCTCCAGTGCCCGGCGCATTTTCAAATGTGCAGCGCGTCTCCGGCGGATTGCCGCACACCTTGTGAAGCACCTTGAAACCAACGCATCTGCCGTCTGGCCCGCGATAACCCGGGCCACCTTTACAACCACAGCCCTTGCAGGCCGGTCGATCCGGGCAACTTTGCGCACCAACTGGCGACGCAAAGGCCGGCCCCACCAGAAACCCGGCCAGAATCACAGTCTTCAGCATTCCCAGCAAATGATTCGCACCCCAAACCCCCGTGTCACCACGGATAGACACATCATTTCAGGGAGATGCAATAGAACTTTGTATCAACAGCCATCACAGGGAAGCGCTTTGGCAGCGTCTCTTTTGCCACCTCGGCAAAGCCATTCTTTTCATAGAATCGATGAGCGGCCAGAAATTTGTCCGTCGTGCCGAGGTAGATTTGTGTAATGCCGCTGCGCCTTGCCTCCTCAAGCAGTCGACCGAGCAGCTTCGCCGCAACACCCAATTCCCTGCCCCGCGCCTGCTCCGCCACGAACATCTTGCGCAGGGCGCCCTGCCCCTCACCAATATCCTTGAGGGCAATCGTACCAACGATGTCGCCGTCGAGCTTCGCCACCCAGAAACCGCCTGCATCGGATTGATAGAAGCCAGGGATATCACTGAGATCAGGCTGGTCTTGCGCCGTGATGGCAATGCCAAACTCGTCTTGCTGGATCTTGACGATAAGCGCCGTTACCGCATCACGCTCCGTTGGTGCAAATGCGCTGATTTCGACAAATTGCATCGTGCGGCTCCCCTGTTATGCCCAAAACAGAAAAGCCCCGCTGTTTCCAGCGGGGCTCTCAATCCATCCCTTACGGGAAAGAATTATTCGATGATCGAGGCAACGATACCAGCGCCGACGGTACGGCCGCCTTCGCGGATAGCGAAGCGCAGCTTTTCTTCCATCGCGATTGGAACGATCAGTTCGACTTCAACGGTAACGTT
>NZ_JANUDV010000014.1:0-31088 GCF_024810055.1 Rhizobium sp. BIGb0125 | reverse complement strand
CGTGTCGCATCTTCACCGACAATAGCCCGCACCGGGTCGGCGGGCATCATGCGGCCGATAAAGAAAGTAAGCATAAGCAAGCCGAGCAGGGTGACCGCTATCGTACCGAACTGGTCGGCAAATCGCATAAACCGCAGCCTCCACATGGACATGTTTCCTCCCGCCTGCCTCCCGAGCAGGTTCATGATGGTATTATGGTGAGTTGACGATGCCTGAGCGCATCGACTTTGCCTTGCTACATCGCGATGCGAGCCAGGAGCAGATTTTTGTAACGTTCGAGACTGCCTTCCAGGTGAGCTCGCATGGCGGCACGTGCATCTTCGGACGATCCACGCAATATGGCATTGACGATCCGCCCGTGTTCTTCCTGAAGATGGGGATTTTTAGGAAGCAGCGAGGCGGAATCCTCCGATATGGCCTTCGGCCCTGCCGCCACCATTCCTGCTTTGACTAGTAACATCAATTCAGGAAACCGGCTGTTTTGCGTGGCTTCGGCAATCTTCAGGTGGAGATTGAAATCTGTGTAACGTGTCGGCTGCTCCTGTTCGATATCTTCAGCCACTCGGCGATGCGCATCGAAAATTGCTTCAAGCTGGGTCGCCGAGCGTCGCGTAGCAGCAAGCGATGCCGCCTCCGTTTCAAACCCAAGCCGCAACTCGATCAACTCAATGACCGACGAAATTCGCTCCAGTGACAGGTCAGCAAACGGGACTGGTTCTTGAACACGCTCCGCTACGAACGCGCCAACGCCTCGCCTGACTTCGACGAGACCCTTTGATCTCAGGATTGCGATAGCTTCTCTGACGACTGCACGGCTGACTGAATGCTGTCGAGCGAGTTCAGTTTCGCTCGACAGGCGGTCACCAGCCTCAAGATCGCCGTGCTCAATGCCTTCGCGCAAAGTATCCGTGATGCGGGCAACAAGAGGGCGTGCATCCGTGGCGGCCAATGACAGGCTGTCAAGCGATGTCGTTTTGTTCATTCCGGTCCTCCTGATCTCTTGAATTCTTCATACTACGAGACAATATGTATGACAAGTGATGGCTGTTGTTCAATCGTGGTAGGACAGCAAAAATTTTATTTTCGTTTTCGTTTAACGGAATAAAGATAGAAAAAACAATTTTATAGATGTCGTATTGAAATCCGAAGAAGTGTCCATCTTCTCGATGCGTTGAAAAAAAGCACTGAAGTCGTGTTTACATGTCCTACTACGTTGTGGAATTGTTGTGCACGTGAAATCTGTGCCGGTTGCGTCCAGCCGCCAAGGTCAAATGAATGCTAGGGAGTTGAAGAATGAAGATTGTCGATGTGCATGTCCGCACGTTTTGTCACACCACCCATCTGCAAAAGGATACGGATGGTCACGATCACCCGGGGCCAGCAAAGCGGGTGAGAAAATCCATTCTAACGCTGGTCGCCGAAAATGGCATGGAGGGACACGCGTTTGGCAGCCCTGAACAGGTTCGTTCGCATCTGCTCGACAACTTCATCAGGCCAGTGCTGTTACATCAGGACGCATTTGCACGCGAACGGTTGTGGCAGGATCTGGCACACTGGCAACGGGGCAGTGGTGGCCAGTTGAGTGACAGAACACTTGGCGTTGTGGATGTGGCACTTTGGGATCTGTGCGGGAAACTGGCAAACATACCGTCCTACAAGCTGGCAGGATCGTACAGGGACAAGGTGCCGACCTATGGTTCGATCATGTGCGGTGACGAGATTGAAGGCGGACTGGCGACGCCTGAGGATTATGGTCGCTTTGCTGAATGGCTTGTTAAACGCGGTTACCGTGCCATCAAGCTGCACACTTGGATGCCCCCTGTAAGCTGGTCTCCCAATATCGACATGGATTTGAAAGCCTGTGCTGCCGTGCGCGAAGCTGTCGGACCTGCGATACCGCTCATGCTGGACGCTTATCACTGGTATTCGCGTGAGGAGGCATACACGCTCGGTAAAGGTCTTGAGAAGTTGAACTTTACATGGATTGAGGAAGTAATGGACGAGCAGTCCATGTCCTCGTACGCATGGCTTGCCGCCGAACTGAAAATCCCCGTGATTGGTCCTGAGTCCATGGGTGGCAAGTACAAGCACCGGGCCGAATGGGTAAAGGCGGGTGCCTGCGATATTTTGCGCACCGGCGTTGAGGATGTCGGAGGTATTACGCCTGCGTTGAAGACAATGCATCTGGCGGAGAGTTTTGGCATGAATTGCGAGGTTCATGGTCACGGCGCTGAAAATCTTCTGATATCTGCAGTCAGCAAAAACTGCCGCTGGTACGAGCGTGGCCTCCTCCATCCCATGCTGGATTATGATGCATGCCCCGAATACCTCAACTCCATTGATGATCCGATGGATTCTGAAGGCTACGTGTCGCTGTCTCAACAGCCGGGGATCGGCGTCGACATCAACCTTGATTACATCAACGACAACCTGGTGAAGTGAGAGAGTCTTTGCCACGTAGGCGCCCTGAGGAGGAAACGCCATGGGAGGAAATATTATGAAAAAGTTGAACCGGCGAGGTTTTATCGCAACCACGACGGCGATGGTTCTTCTGGCTTTGCAGCCATGGACGGCAGTCGCTAAAACACCGGAAAACCAACTGGTCGTCGGGTTTTCGATGGCTAACGTTCTGACGCTTGATCCGGCTGGCGCAGGTGGCAAAGAACGTGTCCAGATCATCACCAATCTTTATGACAATCTCATTGCTATTGACCCGGCCGACCGTACCGCACTCAAACCAGAACTTGCGGAGCGCTGGACTGTTGCGCAGGACGGAACATCCATACGTCTTAACTTACGTCCCGGGGCCGCTTTCGCTTCTGGAAACCCTGTTACCAGCGAAGATGTCGTCTGGTCCTTCAAGCGCGTCCTGAAACTCAACCTTGCCCAAGCCACGAATTTTAAGATTAGGGGTTACACCGCGCAAAATGCTGACAAAAACTTCATAGCAATAGACCCGCAGACAGTTGAAATTCGCATTCCGCAAAAGACCGACCCGAAAATCATTCTCCTGACGATCGCAATGACCGGTCCAGGATCCATCCTGGATATGAAAACGGTGCTTGAAAACGAAAAGAACGGCGATCTCGGCAGCGCTTGGCTTGCAACACATGCAGCAGGATCCGGTGCATTCGACCTGCAGGTCATGACGCCGAACGAAATGGTGGTCCTGAAGCGCAATGAAAACTACTGGGGCGCACCCGCGACTATGGACAGGGTGATAATGCGGCATCTGCCGGAATCTCAGTCTCAGAGATTGCTTCTTGGCAAAGGTGATCTGGACATCGCCTATTCACTGAGCGCTGGAGACCTCAGTGCACTGGAAAAGGACAAGGACGTCAAGATAATCAATGAGGTCGGTAACGGTCTCTATTATCTGGCCATGTCAGTAAAGGATAAGACGCTGTCAGACCCCAAGGTCAGACAAGCAATAATCAAGCTCATTGATTTCAAAGCGATCAACGATGCCGTTATGAAGTATTACGGGGTCCTTCATGTCGACCCGATCCAGATTGGTCTGGGTGGTGAAAACAATGACACTCCGCCTGAGCGGGACGTCGAAGGCGCCAAGTTGCTCTTGAAAGAAGCAGGATATCCAGACGGCCTGCAACTGTCCTTACACGCCCTGTCGGAACCACCGTTTGACAATCTATCAGTCGCCATTCAGGGCGCGTTGTCAGATGGGGGCGTGGATGTAAAATTGATCACAGGCGGTGGAGAGACTGTTTATGGACCAATGCGCAAACGCGAATTCCAGCTGCTGGTAGGGCGAAGTGGCGGCCAGGTTTCGCATCCAGACGGTGACCTGCGCAGTATTGTCCATAATCCTGACAATAGTGACGAAGCGCAATTGTCAGGTCTTTTGAGCTGGCGGGTTTCTTACCGCGACGAAGAGCTCAACAATAAGATTGATAAGGCGCTGTTCATGGCACCCGAGCAGCAAAAAGCCGAATATGCCAAAATCCAGCAAATCTATCGCGATCGAGTGCCCGCGATCCAGGCAATCTCTCAGGTCACTGACTCCGTTGCCATACGCGCAGACATCACCGGACTGACCATAAGCCCTGTCTGGCAGACAAGGCTCTCGACTGTCGGGAAAGCAAGGTAAGGGAGACGGCGATCTGAGTGGATAATTGATATATTGGCACGGATCGCTCAAAAACATTGACCCGGCTAGCAGGTACAAATCCTGCAGCCGGGCAAAATCCCACCTCGTTACAACAGCCGTTTTCTTGGCTTAATATGCGACAAAGCGCATTTCTATCGATTTGTCGAAATCTTCGCAGCGCAACTCCGGTCGCGTCTGTCGGCGCGTTTCCCGATCAATTCATATTTGCGTCGCCCAGATATTAGCCTTTGCGGGTGAAAGCAGCGTTTGATTTTATCATTGAAGCGGTGCGCTCCGACGCACTGATGGGACCGTGACGGCTAAGCGTCCGCCTGGTCTCGGTGCAGGCTGCGGTAGCGCGCAGGAGACTGCCCAACAACGCGCCGGAATGTGGCGGCAAAGGCACTGTCTGAGTTGTAACCGAAGGATTGAGCGATCCGTGACAATGGCTCATTGCCACGACGCAGCCTTGCTGCCGCAAGCCGCATCCGCCAGTTGGCAAGATAATCTATCGGTGAGGATCCAACAGTAGCGCGAAATCTCTCGGCGAAGGCCGAGCGTGACAGTCCTGCAAGTTCGGCCAGTGCATCTACTGTCCATCTGCGCGCCGGTTGCGAATGGATCGCCCGCATGGATGGCGCAAGGCGTGCGTCGGCAAGTCCAGCAAGCCAACCCGGATGCTGCGAGGTCTGGCGTGCCAGGTAGGCGCGCAGAACGTGGATGAATACCAACCGCAGCAGATCGTTGCAGGCTATGCGCGAGCCAGGCGCTGCACCGTTCCATTCGAGATCAAGCTGTTCGAGCAGGAAAGTGATGGGACCAGTCTCCTCGCGCTCGATTACGACGACCGGTGGAAGGGCATCGGTCAACAGGGAGCCGTCGACCGTGTCGAGACTGACACTGCCGCCAAGAAGCACGAAATCTCGACCATCTCCGACACAAACGTCCAAAGCACCGCCCGCGAACACTTCGCTCGCGGGGATCGGCTTCGCCTTCGGATTGCCACAGAGTGTAAAGGCCCTGCCGCTCACCACGAGACAATCTCCGGCTTTTACCCACATGGGCGCCTCACCGTCTGAGAGCAACCATGCGCCGCCTTGGCGGATAGCATTGAACTTGACATATCCGGGTGGTGGGAAGGCAACTGACCAGTTACCACCTGCGGCAAACCGTACCGTAAACAGAGCTTGCGCATCAATCACGCTTAGCACATCGGACAGGGCATCCTGATTATATTGGACGATCACGACAAAAATCCGGCGTTTGCGAACTGGAGGCTCCGATATCTTATCCGATATAAAAATCAGCACAAACAAAAAAGGAGTGCCGATATGTCCGAGCAAAAACCGATTGGGTCCCGTTTTAACGCGGCAAGCACGGCGCATGATGTGGTGGCTGAGATGGACCTGTCCGGCAAGACGGCGGTTGTCACGGGCGGTTATTCGGGTCTGGGAATCGAGACCACACGAGCGCTTGCCGGTGCTGGCGCCACCGTCATTGTGCCGGCCCGAAACGGCGAGAAGGCGCAGCGCACGCTTGCCGGCATCGACAGGGTGATCATCGAAACCATGGACCTCGCAGATCCGGCGTCCGTCGCGGCATTCGCAAACAGGATGGTCGCGAACGACACGCCGATCTCGATTCTGGTTAACAGTGCGGGTATCATGGCGACGCCGCTGGCCCGAGATGCGGATGGACATGAGAACCAGTTCGCGACAAACCATCTCGGGCACTTCCGGCTAGTGGCAGGGTTATGGCCCGCACTCCTTAAGGCGAATGGTGCGCGTGTGATTTCCGTATCTTCGAGAGGTCATCAGATTGCGCCGGTTGATTTCGACGATATCGACTTCAGAAAACGCGCCTACGATAAGTGGCAGGCTTACGGACAGGCGAAAACAGCCAATGCGCTCTTTGCTGTCGGACTCGACCGGCGCGGTGAACAACACGGTGTGCGGGCATTCTCTCTCCACCCCGGTGTCATTCTAACAGATCTTGCCCGGCATCTGAGCGAAGACGAGATTAACTCATTCGATGTCTATGACGAGAACGGTAACCGTCGCGTTGACCCATCACGCGATCTCAAGAGCCCGGAACAAGGCGCTGCGACCAGTGTCTGGGCAGCAACCCGTCCTGAGCTCAGTGGCATTGGCGGCGTTTATTGCGAGGATTGCGACATTGCTCTGCCGCAGAGCCAAGCTGACGGGAACAAGGGCGTTGCGTCTTGGGCCATGGATGTTGAGGCGGCAGAGCGGCTTTGGACATTGTCCGAGCAACTGACGGGGCAGTTGCTAGACACGCGTAAGTGACGCGTGACCCTTGGCCCACAGTACGAAGCCCAGCTGCGCGCGTCGGACCCGACGAAATGCGCGGTAGAATTTCACTCGATGGGTCAAGATTGCGCATTATGGATTTTCACGCAGCGGCAAAGTCTTTTCGGATCAAGGCTGGTTTCGGTCGAGCGTTTTTTTGGCAGACATTAAGGATTTCAGACTAATCATCTCGACGGTTCCGGCACATGTCGTGCTTAAGGTAATTCCGGTCTCCAATATTGCGAGGTACGCCTTGTCCATAATTAACATTCCACTGCCCCTGGACAAGTCGAGCCGCGTTATGTTGATCGAGTTGCTTGACGAGGCAGAGGCATTCCTGTGTCAACTCGTTGTGTCCGGCGAGGATAGTCTGGGTGTGCGGTTATTCGCGTCCAACCTGTATGATGCTATGATCAATGCATGGCGTGGGGATCCAGCTGTCCCTGGTAGTAGCGCCCAAGAGAGATTTCGCGCCGCGCGCTTAAAGGTCGCATCTACGAGCGATGCGGCTTTAATCGCAGCCGGACTAAGTGGAATTCAGTTGCAAGCCGAGCTATTCGCGTTGATGAAACGCGCTGACGACTACAACGAGTTCGGGGGAAGACAGCATCTGGCAAAAGTCGTCCGTCATCTGGATGGATTGTTGAAATCGGCAGGGCTTGAGAATGTAATGGGTAAAGTGCGGGACTATCTCTGGGCTTCGCTTTTTGACAGTAGTCGTCCTAACCGACGAATGTATCACTAGCTCGCGCCATCTGCGTTGCTCTTTCATGAGTGAATGAGCGCTGACGAACCTTGATCTCGTCGTTTGGCAGTGGCCTGATGCAGGCAACCACGTTTTGCCCGAAGCCATTTCGTTGAACGTTCTTAGTGGCTAACTGGACCGTAGGACAAAAATCCCAAAGGCTGGTCCACCGAATTGGCCCGATTCCGTATGCCTATTTCACTTCACCCAGATGCTTAACGAAATCGTCAAGGCCATTTGTTCTCAACGAGCGTGTGCACGTGCATTTGCTCCTCAGCATTAGTCGCTCTCTATCAGAGCAGGACATCCGCAGTCTTATATCAGTCGTGATAACAAATGTCGCAAACACGCTGAATACGTTCAGGCACGGACAATTTCCAGTCTCCGGGCATTCGGTGGATGTTGAGAATATGGCCACCGCTCTAACAGACTAAGGCGCTGGATTAAAAAAATGAATAGAGATGTGCCAGATGAGGCGGGAAATACATACTCAGTAGAGATCTCGCTTTAAGGTCTCTCGAGCTCTGTTTACGCGGCTTTTTATCGTGCCGATCTTACAGCCACAAATCTCGGCTGCGGCGGCATAGCTTGTCCCTTCCGCAACGAGCATCAGGGCCTGTCGTTGCCTTACGTCCAGATCCCGGATCGCGAGCATTACCTGATCATGTTCTAATTTCCATTCTTGTTCTGGTGTCGTTGTCATGCATTGATGAACCGATAGTGGGAGACCCACGTGTTCCCGCTTTGCGACTTTGTAGCGACTGCAAAAGCTATTTCGTAGAATGGTAAAAAGCCAGGATTTGAGCGACGTACCGGGAGTGAAAAGATGCGCGGACCGAAGCGCCCGGAAAATTGCTTCCTGTACCAAATCTTCAGCGTCTTGGTCCGTTCGCACAAACCGGCGGGCGAACACCAGAAGTATAGTGGTGAATCCCGCGATCTGGTCCTTGAGTAAACTGATCTCGTTTTCGTTCGAAACCCTCAGCGTAGCGCCGATTATTTTAGGATTACTCATCTTGGCTTCCTCACATGGGATAGGAATGCCTTTACGTGTCTATGGTTGCCGTACGGCACCGTACGGTGAGAAGTCTCGGGGTCAGCCCTGTAAAGAAAACAGCTTCTGTGCTGGTGACCAAAAACCGGTAAACTTTTGCTTTCGTTTGCAGTTGGGGGCTGGCAGCTGTCATGCATGTTCATTCTGTTTCCGTCGTCCTGGTCACTGAAAAGGCGGGTTACCTGGTTAGGACCCGCGATCATCTCAGGAGGGTACGAAGAAAATCAGGAACAACGTCAAACGATCAGAGTTAGGGGGGAGTGGAGGAAGTACACATGACGAAAAAAGACAATATTGAGCAGATTCATCAGGACAGCAAACCGCAGTTTGCCCGTGGTAAAAAATCATCCAGAAACAACGGAGTGTCTAGCGCCAAACCCCGAGTTATCACGGGGTCAGACGATGCGACCGTAAATAAGGCGCCGCCTGGGGCCAAAAAGCCCAGCAAGGACTGGGATATAAATTACGATCCGTAACGCGTGTGGAAAGTTTTTGGGTTGTTTGCGTATAAAATCGGAATTCGATATTCCACAAGCCCCACAGTGTCACGTCATGAGCGGAAAATAACCGTACTTAACGGACCAGCAAGATACTGCGAGGTGGTAATACGGTAAAACTGGACCTTGGCATTGCGGGAAAACCGTCCTGTGGGGACCATTTCTGCATGTCCCGCGCGCTCAGACTGGAAATTAAGCGCTTTTGTGCGCCACCTGAACGTCTAATAAATCTCAGTTGGTCACAGCAAAGGCGACACCCGCGCAAGATGACGATGTCCGTTTACTTTCGCTTTCATCATCTGCGTTGGCGCGCAATGTCACTGAGGTGGTTACTAATCCTCTGTTCATACTCCCCTGCTAGCTCCGCGCTATTTTGAAATCGCAGAAAACCATGCCGCGTAAGGTGTTTTTCTGACAAGCTGCCTATTGAAATCCGGTTCCTCGGCGTTCCACCACACAGGACCGCGCTCGCCCAGCGCCACCTTCGCAATGTCGACACGGCTGCGTGCAGCAGCCAGACGGTCAGGATCACCCTTAGCCTGCCGAACCGCACGACGCGCTGACATTAACTGTTTGACCAAATGTCGTCTCGTCTGCTCATCGAGAAATGGGTTACTTGCTCGCCACAAACGTCCGCGCACGACAAAGTATCTTCCATCCGGCGTGTGGGGATATTTTGATGAAGGCGAGTGCTCGTTCATAACAAAGTTCGCTGCACTGGTTCCGATACCACGGGAGGCTGCAGTTCGCTTCTTCGCGTAAGCTCTGTCTGAGCACTGAAACGCACATCGACATCTCTGTCGTGGAGGAATTCAGCCAGCGTTTCGAGACTTAGACGGTCCCACCTCTTGCCTCGGTCACTACCGGTAGGCACCCGTGGCAAAAGCCCAGGTTCATTGCTCCACGCTAGCAACTGTTCGAGCGATGTGGCGTTCAATTGGTCTCGCAGGTGATGAGCCGTGACATAGGCGTCCGGCATGGCCCGGTGCGCCGGAAGTCCAAGCTCGTGGATAAGGCCCTGAGGCATACGTTGGTAGCGCAGCATCTGATTGGAGAATCGTGGGAGTTCCGGCCAAATTCGGAGCGCGCATTTCCATGTGCAGATCCAGGGCAGGCCACCGGTCATGCGCGGCGTGCAATATCTCTGTTCGAAGGTCGCGCGATGCGCAGCTAAAGCATCAATTTTACCGTCAGGACGCAGTATCGATCGCGCTATTTCTTTCCAGTAGGGCGCATCGGCAACCTCACGGTCGAGAATGTGATGAACAGCCATCGTATCAGGAGATATAGGCCTACCCGGATTGACCAACTGCGATCCACGTTCGCTCGACACGACCCAGCCATTGGCGCTGTCGAAAACCACGTCCTGCCAGCCGATCTCGCACACATCGCTTTGGCCGTTTCCTGCCGTCTCAAGATCAATCACGCGAACTCGAAATGTTGACATCGCACTGTTCCTGCAGATCAGCCTGACCACTGAACCATCTTATGAAGCGTTTGGATTATTGAGGCGGCTGGCCATTTGAGGCCGACATGCCACCATCTACGGGTAAGTTCACTCCAGTCACAAATCTCGCGTCCTCGCTTGCAAGAAAGGCGATGACCCCGGCCACATCCTCCGGCTTTCCTGGCCCATACAACGCGAACCGCTCATTAAATCTGGCGAGAAGCTTTTCATCACCCATCATATCCTGGGTCATTCCAGTGCTTGTGAAGCTCGGGCAAACTGCGTTTATCCTCACGCCGTCCTTGCCATGATCCATCGCCATTGCTCGCGTCAGGTTCGTGACACCGCCTTTGGCTGCGTTGTAGGCAGCCATGCCCTAGTCACCACCTGTCCCGGAAACCGAACTGACATTCACTATCGAACCCTTTGACAATTTGAGATGTGGCATGGCCGAACGCGACGCGAAGAAGACACCATCGAGATCAGTGGCCATCACATTGCGCCAGTCATCAGTAGAGAGCGTCTCGACGTCGCCCTCGGCGACCACGCCTGCATTGTTCACAAGAATATCTATGCGGCCAAACTTCTCTTTGGTTCCCGCAACAAATGCAGCTACTTCAGCTTCATTCGATACGTCTGCTTCAACGATCAACACCTGATCGGGCGAATATCGCTTCGCCACCTCTTCCAACTTTGACATGGTGCGGCCAACGAGTGTGACTTGGCCCCCCTCACTCAGAAATCTCTCTGCTGTTGCCTTGCCAATTCCGGATCCAGCTCCGGTGACGATGATAACCTTATCGTGGAAGCGCTGCATGAAATTCTCCCGACATGTGTGATGACTTCTCGTCCGATAACGATGGTCTAAATCGAATGTTCCGAACACCATCAGGCCTGCGTCGTCGTGCCAACTAAAATAAGCGATATGTAATCACGCAGTTGTTAGCCATGGTAACGGCGGAACAGGGGAACAAAGGCAAGTCAGACTGGTTTCGATAGTTCCACGGGACCGTTTATGATGTCATCACTCGCCGTATTCACCTTCGTCACTTGCATGGTCTTTTCAGTCGGTTTCTTGGGGGTGGGTTCATCCAACGCAAGCGCGTTGGAGCGTCCCGGACGAGTTGCAGTTCACGGCCAAGTTCCCCAGCCAACCGCTTTTCGAACCCATGAGCTTTTCACTGCACAGATCGCTCAAAGCCCGGCCAACGCACAGAAAAGCCGACACTTGGTTATCTTTTTCCATGGCATCAGAGGAGGGGGGAGTCAGTTTACCACGATCGGAAAATCGTGGGAAAAGACCTTGGCGAATACGAGCTTCGTGTATCCCGATGCGCCCTTCGCTCACAGATCGGGTGGGAGGCAGTGGTTCGTAGTGGATGACCAAGTTATGCGTCCCGATCGCATCCAGGGAGCGCGACAGGCATTTGACGAACTGGTATCGGAGATCGTGAGAAGAGAAGGTTTCGAAGGTAACCTTCGTAACGTTGCTTTCGTGGGTGTGTCGCAAGGCGCAATCATGGCTTTGGACGCAGTCGCCAGTGGGAGATGGAAAGTAGGCGCCGTCGTTAGTTTTGCCGGCATGCTGCCTTTAGCAATCTCTGTCAGTAACGACACACGCGTTCTGTTGATCCATGGTCGCGCCGACAAGACTATTCCGTCGGCTGCCTCGGTAGCTGCCGGCACGCAGTTGAAGGCTGCTGGGTTTGATGTGACAGTGACATTGCTTCCTGATGTTGGTCACACGATCTCCTCATCCGGAGCGCAGAAGGCGTCTATGTTTCTTCAGAACTATTTCAATCGCTAACCCGACCACAAAGCCCACGTCCATCAGTCGTGGCAATGAGTTGAGGTCAGTTGATGGGCTTTTCGTTCAGAGACTTAATTTGCAGGTTGACTGCTGCTCCCAACTCGATCGATCCTGATATCATCACGTCGCAATAGACACCGAGTGTCCTGCGATTTTTTCGGACGATATTGCGCAATATTTCTGGTTCTTCCTCAAGACCGGGCTGGCCAATGAAGGTCATTCCACAACGTTTCGTGGGCTCTGAGACGTTCAATGTGGTGGGACCAATACTCAACTTCGCGCCGAGCCAATTTGTCTCTGCAAAGCTTGCTTCGCAATCTGTTTCAATCAAGATATTTGGCCGAAAGCGCCGTGGATCGTTAGCACTTTCTGGAGCTGTTTTTACAATCTCACAAAGCGAGGCAGTGGTCAGCAGGTGTAGGGGTGCTAGATCGTATCGATTACTTACCTGTTGAAGCGAAACATTTTGTGCGTTTGGTTCATCGTACTGGCCTACAGCCACGTCAAATCCGAAATGATCCCTCAAGTATGGCAGCAACCCTGGTTCATTGACGTCCATTCGACGCCCGTCGGGAAAGCAAATCTGGGTAATGTCATTATCGCAGGTGCGGCTGCTCAAGAACAGGGCAGGGCGCCACCGGCTGTCCTTCTCGGGCGCCGCCACAGCCCCTGAGCGAGCATCGAACAGAGCATACTGACGGTCTCCGCAAATCCCTGAGCCATTCACCTCCGCCCGACGACACCGTTCCCCGCCGATTGAACTGATCGGGTAGCGCCAAATCTCTTTTACTATTCCGATTTTTTTCATTACCAGCCAACGCTTGACGAATTCAGCTGTTCCACAGCCTCTGTTATGCCATGCGAAGTATGGGCGGCTGATCCACCGCAATGTCCGCCAATATGGCGTTTGCTGCCGTTTTTCCCAGTTCCGCTGCACTTGTAATGCCCTGAACGAAGGGACGCTTGTGCAAGAGGAATGGGATTGCCACACAGTAGAGTCGATTTGAAAGTGCAGTTGCTCCCCGTGGTCGGTACGCCTCGTCGATCTCGATGCCACCTGTCTTTTTAAAGTTGGCACTATCGCCATCCATGAAACGACGTGCTGGCTCAGGCGTGTTTGCCGCCTGGATTCCGCGTTGCTTTAACAGTGTGGGGAAAGGCAGTTCACGAACAGACAAACTGCTTTGTCCGGTCGCGTCGATGAAACTGCTGAACTGTTGTTCTCTATCGCCTGTCCGGATCCGTGCTCCGCGTTCGAGCCCCTCGGTCTCAATGTCATAGTCCGATCCGAGCTTAATAATGTCTAATCGGCCAGCGTTACGCAGTGCCAAAAGCCGACGAATAGAAAGATGTGGAACCGTCGCATACTGATCGATAAAAATACCCTTGAATGACCGGTTAAAACGCGTGAGATCGGTTGTGTCGAGGTGTGGTATGGCTTTCTCTATAATCTCATGCGTAATGAGAATGGCGTATCGCCAGGGAATGGTGAACTGCAGCTCGAAATTAAGGTGCGCTTCCGCAAGGTTTGCCGCCGCCCATACGAATGGATCGGTGTCTGAACGCCGCCCATAGTAAGCGTCCGCAAATGTGTCAACCGACAGGTGACTAAGACCGATTTCAGCGGAATAATCAGGGTCAGCTGCCAACAACTCTCGCTGGAACAGATCAAACACCCGATCCAGCAGGCCCTGAGAACCGATATTGACTTCGTTTTGGATGGCTTCATACGTACAAATTTGTGGTTCTATATAGGGAAGTGGGCAGTAGAAGTCAGCTTCGGGCAATAAGCCCTTCCGGGACATCATTGTTGCGTGAAAGTCCTGGTGTCCTGCACTTGTTACGTACTGCAATGTTCCTCCGTCGTCACACACGAATGAACCACAAGAGGTCGCAACTGTTAGAAGTGCATCGATACCGCTGAGCGATGTACCAAGAATGCCAAGTCTGCCATCGCCGATCTCTTGCAGTTCTGTAGCGGGCCACGGCGACGCAAAATATCCGGGTTTGACCTGAGTGTTTTCAGGCCAGTTGTGACCCGTGGCCATAACGACATGGTCGAACACGGCGTCAAAATCCCCGTCGAAGCTGGAGACTTTAACACGGATATCGGTTGTACCGAGCTCAATGTCGGTAACCCTATGGCCGGGATAAACCTCCACGCGATGGCGGTTGATTTTTCCAACGGAGAGGATCGCCTGAAATTGATCGTAAAAATAGTCTCCGATCACTAAACGCGGATAAAATTCGCGATCATTTATTGATGATCGGTTTATGTTGAATGTGCTCAGATAGTCGTTGGACTGACGGTTAAGCCAATCCACGAGCGTTTCCATCAACGGCGGTATCTCGATGCTGGGAATATTTGACAACATAACCGGATCGTTTGCCCCCGGCAGGTAGGGTGTTCCCTTGCCCGCAACAAGTTCGGCATCAAACACGCTGATTATCAGCGGGACTGGAGAGGCAACCAGCGTCTTGAGTGTAAAAATTCCGGTTGGGCCTGAACCGATGATGCAAATTCTGGTATTCATGCATTTACTCCACATCGCCCACTGCGGCGGCAGTGTGTAATGGTAACGGTCGCTATTGTGTTCCGCTAACAAGCTCTGTGTACGTTGACGGACTAAGCCATGCATTAAGTTAGACACCATCGTGTCGAAGCCCGCAGATTTCTCAAGTTAGTGCCCGTTTGGTCTACATGAGTTACGCCGTATGGTTTTCGCGGCCTTGGTGCGGTCGAAAAGAGAGGTTTCGGCCCGTGCTGCTTACCACTTAGCTCTATTTTCTGAGAGCCAAGCAGATGTTTTGAGGGCCAAGCTGTTAGCCTTGGCTCAGGGCGACTGATCCGGGGAAGCTCAAGAAAATTGGACGAGGCCATTTTTCCCCGCTATCCACCATCTGGCTACAGATAGGCAAATAAAGGCGTGACAAGCGCTGCGATGATCTACCACAGACGGCCCATCATCGATCATTTTTGCAAATTCGATGACGGACGCATAATGGGAGCAATGGTCGTTAACGGCGACGACCGCTTTTATTTCTTCGAGCTGGAGTGCGGTGAAGAAGTGTGATCCCCGCAATGCACTGGTCATAATCCGCTCAACGAATATGGGGGTCGCTGTTGCGCTTTTTACTCTGCGCCACCAGACTGTCAACGTCCGGCGCAAGGAGATCTTGTCGTTCGGCAAAGGCCACAAAAACGGCTCGTGCGGTCTGGGCATCGATTTCCCCCTTGATCGCAGTCTTGCACGCTTTGAGCGCTAGCTCGCGCTCAAGATCCGCAGGGTTTCGCCAATCCAAGAGTATCTGGTAGGCATGCATGACCGATCTGACTTTTGTTGGCATGCCTAGACCCAAAAGAATGGTAACGGGTTCCTCGAACATATCGGGTTTCATCAGCTTTTCCTTTCCATCTGCCCCGATTGTGTCTGTATGAGAGATGAATGCGGGAAGCGTGGTCCGCTTCCCGCTTATGCTCAAGTTCTTACAAGCCGCGTCTTCATGTCGGGCGCCTTATGCGACCTGTCGTTCCGCTTCGATTTGTAGCGGGGCTGCCTGATTACCAGCCGGGCCGATCGTGATTTTGCGCGGTTTCAGGGCCTCGGGAATCTCTCGCCGCAATGCAATGCGTAGAAGTCCATTCACCAAAGAGGCTTCTTCTACCTTCACATGGTCGGCAAGTTCAAAACGGCGCTCAAACGGACGACCGGCAATGCCGCGATGGAGATATTCGCCGTCTCTGTCCTCGGCCCTTTGGCCTTTTACAACCAGTACGTTGCGCTCCTGCATGATGTCGAGATCGGCTTCGCCGAAGCCCGCGACCGCCATTTCGATACGGTAATCGTCGTCACTCGTTTTGACGATGTCATAAGGAGGCCAAGGGTCAACTGCCTGTAGACGCTGAGCGTTGGTCAACAGATTGAACACGCGGTCGAAACCGACGCTGGAGCGATAGAGAGGTGCAAAATCGAGTTCGGTTCTCATAGCCAAATCCTCCTTGAAGCGAGATGGAATGGGGACGCGGAAACTCGCGTCCCCGGTTCTGTCAGCCCCTGTCGGCGACTGACGAGAATGATCTAATTTTGGGAAAAACAGTTTCAAGATTTTCGTCAAAATTTTTTTCGTGGCGTTGAAGATGCCCGCATTCCGGCGATGGGCCCGACATCGCGTGGCTTACACACGCTGGACGTTCAATGGACCCGGGCAAACGTGACATACTATCAAATTCACCGCGTCCGGTTGCGTACCGTTAAAGCCTGACTGGGAACAAGACGAGCCAGTCGACGTTTTCGAGGTCCCATAACAACAGGAGCCCTGAAAATGGTTACACTGGTTGGCAACGAAGGCAATATTGAAAAGCTCGTCAAAGACCTTCTCTATTTGGAGCATGATGCAATCGCCGCATACGATTCCTGCATCGAGCGGCTGGATGACAAAGCACTCAGTGCGAAAATCGCTGAGTTTAAACAGGACCATCTCCAGCATGTTTCCGTCTTGAACGACATGGCTCGAGAGCTCGGCATCGAAGCCCCGACCGAAGGCGACATGAAACAGATGCTTACGACAGGCAAGATCGCACTTGCGGACCTGATTGGCGACTCAGCTATCCTGAAAGCCATGAAGACGAATGAAGATGGTACCGTGACTGCTTACGAGCGAGCATCGCGTCACGAGGATGCGGTTCCCCAGTCGAAGGCATTTTTCATGAAGGCTCACGAAGATGAGGCCCGACATCGTGCCTGGATGGAAACGACGGCCAGCGCCATGTGATGTGATCTTGAATATCCGTTTCGACATCCTCATCTAAGGATAACCTCCCGAACAAACTCAGCCTGCAGCGATCGACGGTCGCGCTTGTGCTGTTGACGGGATGGCGAGGGCGCTCCCCGTAAGCGGGTCGAGCGCCCTCATTTCTATCCCCTGCCAGGAGGGTGTACCAACAGCTGGATTCTTTTATGCATCGATATGCAGAGAATGTTTTAGAAGGAAACGCTGTGGCATATTTCGTAGATGACTAGCGTCATCGACCAAGTGCGTGAAATAGCGGAATTTTACTCGCATCAGACGATATTTACCCGCTTTGTCCCACCTCGGCATCCCACCGATGTGCCAGAGTTGTGGAAACCTATTACGAGAATGGCACGAGAGCCTCAATCCTGGCATTATACATTGCCGCTTCCAGCAGCTTTACTTTGCTGAACCGCTTCCCCTTGTGGCCATAATGGACCACAAGATGTCCATCGCCGTCCTTGTGCGCGAAATCAACACTTTGGGTGTGCGTGATATTATAGCATGTGGCCTGTTTGGGGCGAGGGGCGTTTCTCCTGCATGCTATATCCGTGACTGCCATACGATAAAGCCCCGCCATTCGGCGGGGCCATTTCGGGTCAGGCGCTTGCCCGGATACTGGCATCATCGATGCCTCGGGGGGCGGTCATTACCAGCGGCATGCCAGCCTCAAGGCATGCGGAAATGAAAGCCTCGCGGGCAACCTCGACTGGCGCGAACCAGGAGAGTGCTGCGCGACACTTGTCTACCGCTTTCTTATAGCGTTCGCCGCGCCGCAGGGGCCACTCATTTTCAAGATAGTCCAGCGCGTCATAGACACTTAGAAATGTTCTTTCGAGCCCGCACTGCAGACGGACACGAACAGGTGAACGAAATAACACGTCTTGGCTGTCCATTTCATACCTCCAATCTAAACAACCAGATCTAGAAGCGAAAATGATATTGGGATGGACGCGACATCGTTCAAGACTAGGCGAATATTTTTGGGGCCGATTAAGCCCTAACGAGCGAGCTATGTCTGCTCAATATCGTTTTCGGTAAAGTCTCGGTAAAGTCATTGACCTTGAGCCGCAGCGGCAAATGATATTCCGTCGCCACCGCACACACAGACCAATCGGACATGTTTGATCGGACCAGTTCAGTAAAAACTCTGGAAATGGCCTTCCAGTGACCGGGAGCCTTCCATGATCGGCTCACGTTTTAGCAGAGGCACATGATAATGCTCGACCCGGTTGTTCAAAGCCATCGGGATCGGAGTTCGAAGTGCGTCATGAACTGTCGCCGGGCTGCTCGATAAGAGAACGTGTCAGTGATCATCCGCTTCCAGTACGATACCCTGCTTTTTTCAGTAGGTGCGTCACCGATGTCCTAGCAGCTTAAGTGGTGCGGCGGTCATGGACGATCTCGTCTAGCACATACCCATCTTGATCGCCGCCCCGCCATGGCCAGTGTTTCCGTCCAACAATTGTGATGACGATCTCGTCGAGTTGCCAAAGATCGTTACCACTGGGAGTTTTGCGCCGAAGGCGCATATAATACGGGTTCCCTCTACTCCTGTGCATGCCCATGTTACAATTGCAACCTGTGGTGCGGTGACTGTAACCAGTGAGCAATGCGGGGTCTGCAAACAGGGTCTCCTGATACGCAGGCATAATCTACACAGAGGTCAATCCGCATGAACATCAATGCTACGCCCAGAACAAGAACTCCTCTCAATGAGTGGTGGGAGGTCACCCCCGGAGAAAACTTTACAGTCCGTGCGTCCGTCGAGGACACGGGCGGTTTCTGCACCATCATCGAAATGACTGTCGAGCCACGTAACGCTGTGCCGGTTCACACTCATGCCAACGAGGAAGAACACTTCATCGTTCTAGAGGGCACTTTTCAGATGGTGAATGGTAACGAGAGCGTGACGCTAACACCTGGCGATTCTGTAACTGTAAAGAGGGGCACTCCCCACAGCTGGGCTAATCTCTCCGACGCGCTGGTGAGGGTTTTGATTATCTTCACTCCAGGCGAAATGGAGGAAACTTTCAGATTGATCGGTTTCAGTGACGGCGGCAATCTGGCCGAAATCGCGGAAATGGCCAAGAATGGCGGCTCGGTGATGGTTGGTCCTCCACCGTTTGAAAATGTCTACTCTGTCATGTCTCCCCGGCCGAAATTCTGAGTCCGGGAACTCTCTCGCTCAAGACCGCCCGCAACCGCAGCGATGCAACCAAGCAGCAAGAACCGTCACAAGAGGCTCAACGCCGTCTGGAGGATGAAACAGTGCTGCTGGTCGCCTCGAGTGGGGCTTACGTCGTGCAAGACGCATTCTCCGAGCCGGAGAAGCAACGTGAGGTAAAAGAGATGTCCGATACGTTTATGCCGAAGATCCAAGAGCTCGCCAAGTCTGCGAGAATGCTGTCGCTTGTTGGCGCCTCAATCAGACTGCGATCCGACGCTTCAGTCATGTCGGCAATTCGTGAGCAGATCGAACTTGGTGCGCGGATGGCCTTGGGTGACGGTTTGGATGAAGCCAATGAAGAGCAGGCATCCGTGGCCCTGACGATGGTCGAAATGGCACTGAGTGAGGCTGGCGAACTTTTTCGCAATCCGGACCGAGGTTCGAACTGGGAAATTACGGATGCGGCGGCAATGCAGGCTATGGGGCGTTCGTCCAAAAGCGCCTTCATACGTATGAAATCAATTGCCGAAATGTATCCAGCAATGCGTGAAACGTTTAGCGGCACATTTCTGGATGTTGGCACCGGGGTCGCAGGCATCGCCCTCGAGGCAGCCAGGTCCTGCCCTGAAATCAAGGTTGAAGGGATTGACATCTGGGAGCCGGCACTGGAACTAGCTAGGAAAAACATCGCCGAAAGCGGTTACTCGGACCGCGTGAGTGCGCGCAATCTTGATGTTTCTGCATTAGACGAGCAGGACAGGTATTCGCTAGTCTGGTTGCCGACGATGTTTTTGAAACGTCCGATCGTCGAGGCAGCGTTTGACAGGATTGTACGCGCTTCGGTTCACAATGCCTATCTCGTCGCGGGGATATATACCCAGCCAGCAGATCCATTTCTGGCGCTCATGGCAAATCTAAGAACGCTCCGAAGCGGAGGTGAAATCACCGACCCTCTTGAAATCAAAACGATGATGGAAGCGCGAGGATATGTCGAAGTCGAATTGAGCGTGACGCCGATTGCAACCTTTGTTTTCGGACGGCTACCCTGACGCATTGCAGGGAGGTGTGTGGCAGCCTCGTGGCATCAGTGGACACGGGGCATACCACGTGCGCCCGGTGTGCTAAGTAGATACTGATCTCCCCTCGAAGGAATCCCTCAAGGAGTTGCCTGATGAAAGCTATCGTAGCGATCCGCCCTGGCGGTACCGAAGTGATGGAAATGGTCGACCTGCCAGAGCCTGTAGCAGGCCCTGGCCAAGTGGTCGTTGAGGTTGCGGCTGCCGGTGTCAATTTCTCGGACATCGGCGTGCGCCGCGGGATTATTGGGCACGATATCCAGTTCCCGCACACACTGGGCGTCGAGGGGGCAGGCCGTGTTATCGAGATCGGTGGGGGTACGTGTGATTTTGTGATTGGCCAACGTGTCGCCTGGGCCTATGGACCGGGCAGTTATGCCGAGCGCGTTGCAATCTCCGCCGACGCACTTGTCCCCGTGCCTGACGAAATAGACGATCAGCAAGCCGCAGCAATCATGATGCAGGGGCTGACCGCCAGCCACTTCGCCACCGATTTCTATCCTATCCAGCCTGGCGACATTGCGCTGGTTCATGCCGCAGCCGGCGGGCTCGGTCAGTTACTCACCCGGATTATCAAGCTGCGAGGGGGGGCGGTCATCGGACGCGTCTCCAAGGCCTCCAAGGTCGATGCCGCACGTGCCGCCGGTGCGGACTATGTCGTTGTCGATGATGGAAGCAATTTCGCCGACGAAGTCATCCGTGTCATTGGAGGAGAGGGCGTTCATGTCGTTTATGATGGATCGGGTCCAGCGACTTTTACGGGCTCGGTCGCAGCGCTGCGTAGATCCGGAACCTTTTGTTGGTACGGTCCGGTTCTGGGTCGTCCAGCGCCGGTCGATCTGATGCTCCTTCCCAAGAGTATCAAGATCGGTTTTGCTGTCTTCTTCGATCACATCTATACACCGGTATTGTTGCGTCGACACGCTGCACAGCTGTTCGACTGGTTGAGCGCAGGGGATGTCAGCATTGATGTCAGCACCGGCTACCCAATCTCCGATGCAGCGCGTGCCCATGCCGCCATGGAAGATCGCTCCACCACAGGAAAGCTGCTACTTATTCCGGAACGGGTGAATGGCTAGGCGTGCAAGTAACTGCAGAGTTCACTCCGAGAACTGCGTGTTACGGTTCAGGACAGTACCGACACAACCCAAGAAAAATGAGCGGTGAGCGTAAAACGCTGCATTGATTTCAACAGGTCGTGTACCCAAATGATTGGACTGCGGGTCTTTGGGTGTACCCAAAAGTGTACAAAAGGACGCGGTTTTGGACCTCCGCTGAACAGACGTAATAGTGGACGGGGAAGGCAAATGAGTTTCCCGTCGTCTTCAGCCCAGGCAAGGATTAGCGCGGCTGCGGCACATGTTGCCAGCAAAGAGAATATGGTTCTTGTCAGAGCAGGCTGCTGTTGATCGCTCAGCGAGGAAGCGGGCAAGAACAGGTTTTGTTGTCGGTCAACGTCCCCGACGCTACTAGCAGGAAAAACTCAAAACCTCCACGCCGCCTTGAATGAGACGGCATGATTCAGGTAATCTTTGCGCCAACCAGCGTCATATCGAAGTGACACATCCATCCCGTTGTCGAGATTGTAATTAAAACCCAAACCTGCCTTGGCAAGCCAAGTACCGTGGTCGATACCGGTTGCCAAGAAGCTCTGGCCTGGTGTCCCTGAATACGCCGCCATCAGGCTTCCGCGATCGTTGATTGCATCATAGCTAGCTCCAACGAGAGCTTCGATTTCCGCATTGGGGCTCAGCGTGTGCACGAGGCGCCCATCCAATCCAAAAGTCAGTGCATCGACAGTGCTTGCATTGACGTCGAGGTTCAAGGCTCCGGCACCTTGTTCAGTATAGGACTGACTTCTAAGTCGGGTGTAATCTGCACGGAATGTCGGAATGAATGATCTGTCCTGACCGAGTGCAATGACCTTGGATAAATCAGCGCCCAGATGAACGTTCCAGCTATTGTAATCAGCACTTGCAAGTCTATCGAGCCCTCCAAAATTGAGAGCGCGCGTGCTTTCGTTGTGGTTCCAACCCGCGTCGATCTGGAAACCTAGCGTCATGTCATTGATTGGATGCCTGCCGTAGGCGGCAATGACGTGGCTGTCGATGTCGGCTTGCGTTTTTGCGCCGCTCAGATAAGTGCTCCCGTCGACACGGCTGTTTGCGTAGGCATAAGCCACACCGATCAGAGTACCTTCGATGTCGTCTTCAACGCCCGCCGCTATACCCCAGGTGTCAGCATTGTAGCCTGATGCATTGTTATCCGTATCATTCTGATTAGCACGGGAACCCAGCGGCTTGATCCACAAGTTTCGCCCAGTGGTCAGGTCAGCGGCCGGTACGCCATTGCGGCCTGGGGCAAACCGGGCAGCAATGGTCGAGTTGACAATTCCTAATGCGCCTAGGGTTGCGTCAGCGCCGGCGTTAAAGGGCAGGGTCTGCGCCGCAGCGCGGGCGACGCTGCTTTCATCTGGCAGGCGACCGAGTGCTGTAACGACGTCGGCCATATCTCCTGTCGGGGCCCCCTGGACTTGAGTGTCGAGAACGCTGGCTGCACCGAGTGCAGGGTACAAGCGATTGTTGAGTACCGAGCTGTAAACGGTAGTCCCGATACCACTTGTGCTGACATTGAGGTCGACACTGTTGGAGTTGATGGTGGGTGTGAAATCAAAAAGTGCAGAATTGTCCGTAACGGTGAAGCCGGAAGCATTGAGAGTCCCTGCGGTAACGACACCCGTCAGCGAGAGGTTGTTGGCCAATACCGGGCTTCCGATAACATCGACCGCAAGGTTGCTATTGTTGAAGGTTGCGACACCGTTGACATTCAGCTTGCCGTAATTCGAGCTGCCTGCAACCCCAAGTGTGAGAAACTGGCTACCACTTTGGAGGTAACTGTCCAGCGTTAATGTGCCAGCGGTGACCGTTGTATCGCCACTCCACGCGTTGCCGCCGGCAATAGTGAGCGTCCCCGTACCCAGCTTGGTCAGTCCACCTGTGCCTATAAGAATGTCGGGGGTCTGCATTCCGACGTTAAAGCCATTGGTATCGAAGAAAGCACCATTTAACTGAATGGCGATATCACCATAGGCAAAATTGGGTAAGAATTCGGCCTCGCTACGTGTGGCCTGCAAAATGCCGCCATCCCATTGCAGCAATCCGGTACCAGCGCCTTTCATGATGTAAGGTGTTGACAATACACCACGCGCGCCTGATGTACCACTGAGGGTGAGCTGAGCGTAACTGGTAGAGACTACTGCGAGATCGGTTCCGTCACGGGCAAGTACTCTGGCGCCATCGTCTACCATGACGAAGGCTTCCCCATTCCACCCTATCGTAAGATAGCCGTTGCTTGTCCAGACCGCATCGGAGCCGGTAACAAATACCTCGCCATGCGCCAAAGCGCTGTCACCGATATACGCATCAGTGTTGGTAAATTGTCCACCATTGATATTGAGCTGGCCAAAACCTGTGTCACCAACTATCAGGTAGCCTGCGGCGTCAAATTGGATACCGGCAGGCACATTCAGCGCCAAGCCTCCATCAATGATTTCATCCGCTGATGCAGCACATGCAATGACGGAAACGCTGGCGGTCAGAAGAGCCGTGGCAACTAAACAACGTGAGTTATTCCCGTCGCCAGATTTTGTTCCGCTAACATTCAAAATCGTTGGATATTTGCGAGCCATAATCTCCCCCCAGAGCTATTGGTTCTCAAGCTAATACACGTAAGGGATGTATTGCGCAAATTTCGCTCAGATTGTCCTGTGGATGACGATACGCAGAGTTGTGATCAGCGTCCTGTGATGGCGCAATGTCCCGGAAATCGTGGATGAACGCCGCCGGTTGATAGCCGGTGCGAGGTCAGCCAGCTCGGCAGATCATCCCGCTTGTGGTGCGATGTTTTTGGCATCAAGAGTGATGAGCAGTGCAATAACGAATGCCGCTACTGTGGCGAACAAAAACGCTCCGACGAGAAATCCGGTCGCACGGAGGATACCTATGCTCAGGTCGCGCATGAACCAGCGCATCTGTGCTTGTGCATACCAGGTCAATGCCACCAATACTACAAAGATCCCTGCGAGCGTGCCCTGGCCTTGTGGCATGCTGAGAAAATCCAAACCTAAGATCAGGACGAGGGCGAATGGAGCCGCGACATAGCACTGGCTGAAAAAGGGCGGGCGGAGTGAATCGCGCGTTATACTGACCCTCTTCGCTCGCAGCAGGGCCACGGCCATGCACAGAGGATAAATCCCGAATATTACCCCCCGTGCTATCAGAAGGTTTGATCCGGACCCGAGTTCGCGAACCGCCTCAGTCGGATCATAGACCGAAGGGAGCGAAGCGGACAGTCCTTGTGAGAGAAGCAGGGTGATCAGCAGGAAAAGTGGTGGGCTAAGGGTGTCCTGATACTGGTCTTCCGGCTTATCTGTTAGTTCGATGTCAGCGTAGCGCATCATGCTAAGAGGTCGAACCACCGAGCGCCACATTGTCACAGGATAGAATATCAGCCAAGAGACCAGTTCGTAGAGCAGCTCTTCGAGCGACTTCAGCATTTTCATGAAGTCCAAGTGCCAGTCCTTCCCGTTCGATTTCCGTCTGTAGGTCTGTTTCATAGCAGGCCCTGAGCGCCACGTCATCGCATCGAAGGCGAGCCTGAAGTTTTACACATTGCGGCCCTATCGATATTGTCTTTCCACTCTGGGTGTTGAGGACTATGGTGCGCGTGTGAAGCCGCTCGGAATGGCACTCCAGCTGTATTCACGAAGATCCGAGCAACGCTATCAGGGTGCGATACTCTGACAAAATGGTTGATCCTGTATCGGACAAGAGGAGCCAGTCAATGAAGATCATTAGGAGCGTGATTTTAGGCGTTACCATGCTGGCATCCGTGCCCGCGATCGCCGACGACATCCGGCGCGAGACAGTCCGCTTCGCCCCCGGTTCGTCGAGTTCGACCATCAAGGCGTCCGTAAAAGGTTATCAGAGTATCCAGTATACGTTGTCTGTCACTGCCGGCCAGAAGATGAGCGTCCAGCTCGATTCCCCGAATGCCAGCCTGTATTTCAACGTCACGGCTCCGGGTGCCGCTGCCGCGATGTACAACAGCTCAATAGATGGTAACGAAACAAGCATCACCATCCCGTCTAGCGGCAAGTACCTTATCGACGTCTATCTGATGCGCAACGCGGCCCGGCGCAATGAGACTGCAAACTACGATCTCACCCTCTACGTCGAGTAGTCAGGTGCCGAGACCCTGAGATGATTTCATCGGATGTCGATCTTTCATTTTATAACGGCAAGCCCGTGGAGATCAATGGAACGGGCTGGCTCGCTCTCATCGCATCTTTGACGATCGCCTTTTTGGCACTCACCTTTATTCCGCTTCGCACCTTTCCGTACAATTTCGTTCCGGCGCTCGTCTTCGTCGGCATCCCGATCCTGGCGCTCAGCAAGGTGGCCGGGTCGCAATGGAAATGCCTATTCCGTGCTGTCAACTTTCGATCCTTGGCGCTGATGGCTTTGTTTGGAGTAACGACGCTGGTCGGGTCCATGGCGGTAGGTTGGATCTTGCAACAGTTTGTCGTACTCCACTCAAATCCGGTGGCAGATCAGCTCGCCGCGATGTCTGCCTCCGAAATCGGCGCCACGTTTATTGTTACCGGCATCCAGTTGGTAGGGGAAGAGCTTTTCGGAGTACTGTCTTTCCTCGCCATTCTTTGGTTTTGCGTACAAGTTCTGTACTTTTCGCGAAGGTCGGGAATCCTTATAGCGCTTATCATTTCCGCTTTGCTCTTCGGCGCGGCACATTTGCCAACATATGACTGGCACTGGGCGCAGTCATTGATCGGGATCGGCTTCGCCCGCGTGATCTTGACGCTCGCTTACATAGTCACGAGAAACCTCTGGGTCTCGGCGGGTGCCCATATTATCAACGACTGGACGGGATTCGTCTTGATGTTTGAATTTGGCCACGTCTCTCAACTCGGTGGAGTGAACGCCTTCCCTTGATGTCAGTGTCGAGCCATTCGCCGTGCTTGTGGGTGAAACGAGCGCTTTGGGTGGCCATTATTTTGTAGCGTGGCGGCATGTTGGAGGGTGGGCGGGCCCTTATCCAGAATGCTATAACGCGCGTGGATCTCGCTCCATGTCATATCATTGGTGAAGGGGTCGCACATTGATGCCTCCTATCTTGCTTTATGCCCGCTCAATATCGGTTTCGTAAAGTCATCACCTTTGAAAAGCAGCGGCAAACGATATTCCTTTGCCACCGCGTAAACGAAGCAATCGCCCATGTTCAGCCGTGCAGGACTGGCGACAACCTTGCCATATTCTCTAGCCGCTGCGATCGACTTGACGTGGATCGACGCGTTCATGCTCATCTCTTTGAGGTTGAGGGTTTCGAGCAAAAAGGCGACGTCCACCTGTGTGTCATACACACACTGGGGAATAGTTACGTCACCGAGATGGTGATAGTGTTTGATGATCCGAACATCCCACCAGATATCATTGATGCGGCAATTGAAAATTGTCGCCATTGTCGGCTCTAGGGAAGTGACTTTTAATAGCTTAAGGCCATTTTTATCATGGCTCCCAATTAGGACCTTCAAGACTCAGGTCATCATCCACGATGCACCCCATGTACTTGCCATTTGGACATCTCGCTTTGAACGCGTCGTCCTCTGACGAGCGTTGTATGGGTAAAATGCTAAGAACAAGTGAGCATAATAAAGAGACGAGACTTACAGCGAATACATGTTGTCTTAGCCAATTCGGCGGGGAATTACGTCGCATCGAGAGCCCAAAACCATTCCAAGCAAGGTGAATGACAACTATCCCATGCCCGCATGGACAGCGTGTGGATAGACTGCACCCGTCGCAGGTTCCAAGCACACGTCCCTTCAAAATGCAATCAAACGATCTTGCGAGTTTGACAAGCTTTGCCATCAGAAAGAATCTTGATGGCTTTAAGGAGATTATGCTTGCGATGATGAATGTGTCTCTGCCGGATCCAAGGAAGTAATGGGTTGAAGCACAGGCCAGGACAGGTCGATATTCGAACGTCAGTGATTACGTAAGAGACCTAATCCGTAAAGATCAGACACACACGGACAATATTGCCGCGATGCAGCGCATTGACGACGAGGGGCTCGCGAGTTGCGTCGGGCGCCGTTCAGCAGATGAATTGTTTGCTGCAGCCACAGCCCGACGGGAAAACAGCCGCGTTTGCTCTTAGTACCGGTTTGCTTTTCGACCCAAGCTGAAGAAGGTATTGTTTCGATTGCAGAGGAAGGCATCCGCATTTTCGGAGCGCTAGTTGCCAAACGATATCATGATGAGCTTTTTGTCTTACTCGAACTCATCGCCGCAAACCCAAGAATTGCATGTGAACGCAATGAGATTTCTCCGACCGTCAAAATACATTCGTTCAAGGCGTACCTAGTAGTTTACCGCATTGACGAGGTAGGCAAGATTTTCGTGATCCGCATCCGACACTCCCACGAGGAATGGGCAGGAGGTTCAAGCTAGTTAATTCGTTCTCCGACGTCACCAAGTGCTGATCGTGAGTTGGGTCCCGTGTAAACGCAGAACACCGCAGGGCAGCATCGGTTCAATCCGGTTCAGGGCGCGAGAAGCAGGCTTCTATTCTTCGTAAGGTCCGGTACCGAAATAGGTGCTGTCAGTTTTTGTCGGTGTAGACTGCTGAGATTGAGGGCGGCCGGATAAGAACTGATCCTCCCCTTAGCCTCCTGCGAAGAATTAGTGCACGCCTAGAGGCGATAAAAGACGCGGCGCGGAGATGGCTATATCAGCCACCAACCACACCGCCCAAATTCATGAACGCGACATACTTGCTGTGCAAACGTTCATTCTGCCACTTTCATACGTGTATGGATCGACGAATTAGCCACCACGCTTCAGTTGAAGGTGCGATATACCAGCCGCAACATTAACACCGGTGCTAACTTCGGCGCTGATTGGCTGCAGCGCGAAATTCTTGGCATTACCGCCGATAAGCGCGTTCGCACCGACGCCCACACCGACGGATGCACCGGCAGACGCGCCAACATAGTCACCGCTCAAGGCACCATCGCCAACGCGGCTTGCCGCCGTGTTCAACACGATCCAGCTCATATAGGTCTTGCCTGTCACGCCGATGTCGAGACCAATCTTGCCGATTTTGCCCGAATAGCGTTCTGTCTTGCCGGAGCGTTGACGGAACTCACAGTCGATGGTTTTGCTAGACCCAAGAACAAGGCCGACGCCGCCAGCGATTTCGCAGGACAAGGTCCCGACGCGTTCCTTTTGCGTGGTCTCCGTCACCCGCTTGGCGCTATGCTTTGTTTCCGCGAATGCGAAAGGCGTGACCGCAAGGGTGGCAATTGTGGTTGCGAGAATGATTTTCTTCATTATCTGTCATTCCTGTTGTTGTCGCAAAATGGATGCGTCGGGTAGAGCGGTCCGTGTCGTTACAAACGCGCTGCCGGATCGCCAGGTCGGCGATGATCGGTCGCGACGCGAAACATTCTGCGATGATGACTGCACGTTCTAGGGCAGCGAGCGTTTCAACCTCGCCCGAGAGCACAATGCGGCCCTCTGCAGATGTGACGGAGATTGAGCTGTTTTCCTGCCCGTCCGCATAGGCGATGATCGCTTGCAGTGCGGCGCACAGGCTCACATCCTGTGGGTAGCAGCCTGCCAGCTTGTGTGGTTGACATGCAAGCATCGTGGTAAACCCTCCTGCCTTGAACATTTGTGGTTCACTTGAATGCTTTTTTGACGGTGTCTTTTGTCTTGCCCAGCTTCTCCTGAGCTTCGCCAGCCAGTTTTTCGGCTTTGCCTTCAGCCTGAAGCTTGTCGTTGCCGGTTATCCTGCCAGCTGCCTCCTTGATCGCGCCCTTGGTCTGACGGGCAAAGCCTTCGATACGGTTATTGTCCATAATGAACTCCTTCCATCGTGTAGTGGGTGCCGTTTTTGGTAACGGCATAATGGAAGGGTAGTCTGTAAAAAGCGCGCCTTGCAGAGCATTATCTACTAGTTGGCCAGGTACAAATTGACCTATTTTCGGTCTAGCGACGGGTATTTTTTACCGGCGACCGGTAAAGCCGCGTTCTTTGGCCCATATCACAGCTGCTGTGCGACGGTTCACACCGATCTTGCCATAAAGCGAGGCGATATGGTTGCGGATGGTGTGCTTGGAGATGTTAAGCCGGTCGCTCATTTCCTTGTCGCTGCAGCCATCGCAGATGAGAGACAATATTTGCTCTTCGCGGTCGGTAAGATCCTTGAGAGAAGCAGAGGATGTTGCCCCACGCGAAGTCTGCCTTAGCCCAGCCAGCCGCTCCACCACAGTACGGCTGAACCAGGATGTATCAGTCATCACGCTCTCGATCGCCTCGATCAGCTCATTTTCGGAACGACGTCGTTCCGTCACGTCCTGTATCGCCCAGATGATGCACAGCTGGTCATTGATCTCCACCCGTTCAGCCGAGACAACGCATTCAGCGGTGCCGCCATCTGGAAGGCTCATTGTCATGTTTTCGTTGCGGACAGGGATATTGTCCTTCAGCCGCTTTTCAATGTCGCGCCGCGCCGCAACATCGCTCCACAGTTTCAGTTCACTTGCCGTTTTGCCGACAACTTCGGCTTCCTTGCGCCCGCAAAGCATAAGAAAGGCGTCTTTGATTTCCGTCAGAACGAAATCGTCCAGCCTCGATATCGCTGTGGGGGCAGGAGAGAGGCGGAAAGATTTAAAAAAACGCTCCTCGCTCTGGCGTAGCGCATTTTGCGCTTTTCGACGTCCGTCCAGATCTGCAAACGTAAAGAGCATGCAGGGCTCTTCAGCAACGGCAATGGGTTCTCCAGCCACGATGACCAGTCTGTCGCCACCTGGAATGGGAATAAGCGCCTCCCGATGGCGGATGATGCGACCTTCATGCAGGCGATTCAATGCGTCTTCGCCTGTGTCGCATCCGGAAAATAACCCGAGTTCCTCGACGGTTATGCCGATGATGTCTTCCCGGCTAAAACCGGTCATTTCCAGAAAGCCCTGGTTAACACGAATAAAGCGCTCATCCTCCAGTCTGCAGATAAGCCCGGGTGCGGGATTGGCATTAAACGCACTTTCGAACCGTGCTTCCGCCTCAAAACGCGGTGTCTCGTCGCGAATGATCAACACCAGCACGTCAGGTTCAGCGCCTGCATCTTCAAGAACCAGTCCTCGTACGGTGTGGACCCAACATTCCGTTTCATCATCGCTCGGCGATATTTCCACCGTCACGTCTTCGAATGTTTCGCCCGCAAGCAGCCGCTCAAGTGGATATTGGCCTTCATCAAGCAGGTGGTTGTTGCGATAGCGAAGTGTGAAATTTCGTCTGTAGCTTGCAGTGTCTGCACCAAGTTCGGACACCGCTTCTACGCGGTGCATCTCAAGCGCCGCGCTGTTGGCCCATGCTACTGTTCCGTCATTTTCCAGCAATATCAGACCGTCGCTCAGGCCTGCTATCAGATTTTGCAAAACCACGCGGTTTATCTTTGGAACGTTCGAGCCTTTGTCCATGTCACCCCCGAGGTCAGATACAACTTGTCTCTCATAACGCGGACCGCCGCCAAGCGTTGCAAATGTGACACTGTGAACGTCGGCGTATCCGGTACTCGCTGTCACAGGAATAAATCGCTGCCGCTCTGATAAACTCTAGCTAAGTCATTCTTTGATGAACGGGTGATCGACACCGCTCAAACAGCTTATCGTTCACAGCGTTATCCTTTGTGGTAGGTTCAAACCTCTCAAGCAGTGCCAAGTGGTTCAGCCTTCGTTCTGCGGCAGCGCTCAGAACAGAACTTGACCTCGTTCCACGTCTTCGCCCACTTGCGCCGCCAGACAAACGGCCGCCCGCAGGCTGCACACGTCTTGGACGGCAGGTCCGCCTTCTTGACCATCTTCGCCATCAGTACACGCCCTCACGATGCAAGTACTCGCGGGTTGTCAAACGCGTTCACCTGCATCCAGCTTCTGCAGGAAAGATGCGGCGCTATCGCGATATGCCACTCTTTTTTGATGATCCATGCGATGCCAAGAG
>NZ_JANUDV010000013.1:0-91367 GCF_024810055.1 Rhizobium sp. BIGb0125 | reverse complement strand
TGCCGCATTGCGGAGAAGATCAGAGCTATCTTCAGCTTGTGATGCTGCACATACGTTGCTTCTTCCATTACCTCGCACATCAGGATTATATCCTGTGTGGGATCAGCACCATCGAGGCTCGACATTTCCAGCGTAAGCTGATCACCGAGTATGAAAATCAAATTTCTGGCAGCAGTCATGATGGCATTCTCTGCTAAAAGACATTCGCTCTTATTACGCATTGAAAGGTCTGATGGATCGCTGGAAGATATTTACACAAGCAACGGGCCTTTAGGGGACAGGGCACGACTTATCGTCTCATCCGCGATGTCTTGCCCACCACTGGCTCTATGCGTAAATCAAAGATTGCTCAACGTTAGGTGATTGTGGCAAAGCCACCTAAGTCGTTCACCCGAGTTCTCATTATGTATCTCGCCGCCACGTTCATCGACGGCGAAAAAATGGCAGCGATCATTGGTGAGGTGGGGGATGCCTCCTCGTGAGCGCCTCGAGATTTTTCTAAGGAAAATGGCGTATCAGAAGGCTGGTATGGGGTATGCTCGTGGGCGATCCCGAAACGACAAGTAAATCCCTGAAATTGGCATCTCCTTGCCAACTTCGCCACGGATCAAACCCTTAAAGGGCACCACCCATCGTCGTTCAGGCGGGAAGACAACTCTCAAAATGGTCGTCCACCTGATGACGACCGCTTCTGCGCAAAGCGGCAGCGGGCTGGTCCTCATTGACCACTCATCAGGAGGTCATAAGGCTAGGTCTTATCAGATCCGCGGTGCAGCAAGGATGCTGTCTTTTTGTATATCCCATCGACATATACATTCTTGGTGAGTAGACTTTGGACACGGAGGCATAAATGCGTAACAAGCGAGTTATGGAACAAGGCGCAGTTTTTCAGAGTAACCGGAGCCAAGCCATTCGAATGCCAAAGGCTTTGGCTTTGCCTGACGATGTTAAGCGCGTGGACATCGTAGTGGTAGGACGTACTCGAATTATAGCGCCCGCCGGTGAGGCTTGGGACAGTTGGTTCGAGGGACCAGAAGTCACATCCGATTTCATGCTTGAACGCGGTCAGCCTGCCATGCAGGAACGTGATACATTCTAATGCTGAAATATATGCTCGATACGACCATTTCTATTTACACCATCAAGAACAGGCCGCAGCGGGTGCGAGACGCGTTCAATCGCCACTCCGGGCAGCTGTGTATAAGTTCGGTTAGCTTGATGGAGTTGATCTACGGGGCGGAAAAGTCTGCGAATCCAGAGAGAAATTTGACTGCCGTAGGAGGTTTCGCAGCACGGCTGGAGGTGTTGCATTATGATGAGGTCGCGGCTAGCCACACTGGTCAATTGCGAGCTGAACTGGCTAGAGACGGAACGCCGATCGGTCCGTATGACCAACTGATCGCGGGGCACGCACGTTCTCGCGGACTAATCGTCGTGACTAATAACCGGCGCGAGTTCGATCGTGTGTCTGGTTTGCGGATCGAGGATTGGACTGTTTAATGCCGTGTTCGTGCTTGATGTTCGGTTAAATAACCGTGCGAGCTGGCCGATTATTTGCGTAAATGAGCAGAACCTAGGCTCAAGTGCCTTCTGACCAGTCTTGCCGCCAACCGATCGTTCTAGACGGGCCTACCGGTCGAAGTCGACGACGGCGGAGTTGCGGCAGTGAGCGCGGGCGGTGGTACTACCGAGACAACCTTTACGACACTGGGCGTGAACCTCAGCTCCGCTTTCGACCTAGCCGACTTGACTGCCAACGCGCATGGCAGACTGGGGTGGCGTCATGCTTTTGGTGACACTACACCGTATCTACCCAGCGCTTCTCGGGTTCCGATGCCTTCAAAGTTGTAGGTGTTCCGATCGTCAAAGATACAATACTGATTGAAGCAGGCTTCGACGTGGACCTCAGCACGGCCGCCACGTTCGTCATCTCCTATCAGGGCGAGTTTGGCAACGGAGTTGTAAACAACGGCATAAGAGCGGATCTCAGTGTAAGGTTTTGATCAGTGGCTGCGGTTTCTTCGTTGCCCGGCCCCGCAGCTATTCTGTCCCTTCGATTTGTGAACGGAGACCCAGACAACTTGGTCAAACACTCTTTCGGAAAGCACTGAACCAGTAACCTCCAAACCGAGTTTCGAAAGCAACGCCGTGTTGACTTGTCGGCCGTTAGCGTCGCCTATGGAGGGAGCGATCACCGTCACGTTACGATCCTGGTGTTGGATTGGTACCAGCCCAACCATCGAACAGCACGGGCGAACGAATAAGCCAATTATGTCCCGACCGTTAGCCGGCAATTGGATTGTACGCTATCGTACATCCGATACTATTGTAATTGATTGGCAAATCTGATCATTTCCCCCCTCCCACCTCTCAGTCTCTCAATTCGGCCTGGCTGAATAAAATCGAGAGGGCTTTAAGTGGTCCTACTTTCTAACACGCGATGAGATTTCACATGGATCGACGCCGTACGACGCAGACGAAGTTTAGACTTGGATTTGAGCCTGCAGTCGCTGTTGGAATTGTTTGCGTGTTCGCATTCTTTGTGGTGAGCGGGATCGTGTCCTACAGAAACCTGCAAGCCTTGCGCGAAGGAAACGAACGCGTTGTCCAGACCCATGTCGCAATCGTCGCACTGGATGAATTGCTCTCGAAGGTGCAGGACGCAGAAACCGGTCAGCGGGGATTTTTGCTTACAAACAATGAATCATACCTCGCGCCATACAACCTTGCTGTTGAGACTATTCCAGCGCAACTGGACCGGGTCGGATTTCTGACCGGAATCAATCCAGGTCAGGATCGACGCCTCGCCACTTTGCGCCAGCGCGTCGATGGAAAGCTCGCCGAACTTGCAGACACCATCGCAGTCCGTCGTAGCGCTGGTCTGGAAGCTGCGCTTGCTGCTGTCAACTCTGACAGGGGCAAGACGGAAATGGATGCAATTCGAGCGCAGATATCAGCGATGGCCGGCGGTGAATCCGATGTGCGTCTGCAACGATTGAACGAGATGAATTCCGCGCAGAGAACGGCATTCGTCAGCACTGTTATGTCCGCCGCTCTGGGGCTGCTATTGACTGTTTCGATCGCATTTCTCGTTCGTCGCAGTACATTGGCACGACGGCGTGACGAATGGCTTCAAATAGGGGAGGTCCAGCTTGCGTCGGCCATGATGGGGGATCAGCCAGTTGATCGTCTCGGAACGAGCATCCTGGACTTCATGGCTCACTACACCAGCGCTGTCGCCGGCGTCGTATATATCGGAAAAAACGGCAGATTTGAGCGAGCAGCGCGCTACGGCGTGCCGACGGGCGCGAACGTTCCGGAGACGTTTGATACTGGCGAGGGCCTGCTTGGCCAGGCTGTATCCGAACGCCGCAAGATTGTGGTCGATGACGTGCCTGATGGCTACCTAGAATTTGGCTCCGGATTGGGCACCGGAAAACCAAGACACCTTATCATACTCCCCGGTGAAGTCGACGGTACCGTAACGACAGTCGTGGAACTTGGCTTCCTTCAGGACGTCTCTGATGACGTAACCAAATTGCTGGCGCGGGCCGCGGAAGCCATGGCGACAGCGGTGCGTGCAGCCATCTACCGTAGCGAGCTCCAAGATCTGCTTGAGGAAACCCAGCGTCAGTCAGAGGAACTACAAACCCAAAGCGAGGAATTGCGTGTTTCCAACGAAGAGCTGGAAGAGCAAAGCCGCGCCCTTAAGGAGTCACAGGCACGGCTTGAGCAGCAGCAGGTGGAACTGGAACAGACAAACTCACAGCTCGAAGAACAGGCGCAGCAGCTGGAGGGTCAACGCGATGATCTCGAACAGGCAAACGCCGCAGTAAGCTTGAAAGCACGGGAACTGGAACAAGCGAGCCGTTACAAGTCGGACTTCCTCGCCAACATGTCTCACGAGTTGCGTACCCCGCTCAACTCCTCTCTGATACTTGCAAAGCTGCTTGCTGATAACCCGCATGACAACCTGACCGATGACCAGGTGAAATATGCGAAAACGATCCAGTCTTCGGGCAAGGACCTGCTTAATCTTATCAATGACATCCTTGATTTATCGAAAATTGAGGCTGGCCATGTCGAGATTAGACCTGAGACTGTCACTATCGAGCGACTGACAAACAACCTGCGTCAACTTTTCCAGCCGCTGGCGGGCGAGAAAAAGCTCGGTTTCCTTATCAATGTGGCTCCCGATCTCCCCCAGACTATCGAGACCGACCTGCAGAGGCTGGAACAGGTCCTCAAAAACCTCCTCTCGAACGCGATCAAGTTTACCGAGAAGGGGCAGGTCAAACTCGATGTTTCCGAAAATGTTGACGGTGGTATCGCATTTTCTGTCTCCGACACTGGCATCGGAATAGCCCCAGAAAACCAGCAAACCGTCTTTGACGCTTTTCAACAGGCTGATGGCACGATCAGTCGTAAATTTGGCGGAACCGGCCTCGGCCTGTCGATTTCACGTCAGCTTGTACGGCTTCTTGGCGGGGTAATTCAGCTTGAAAGTCAGTTGGGGCAGGGTAGCACATTCACATTTTCATTACCTGAGCACTACGACCCCAATATCGTTCTGCCACGGGAGAAAGTTGAGCAGGGCAGTCCGGCAACGCAGAGTATGCAAGCGCCCGCAGCGGCACCACCGCCCCATCGCAAAGTTGAAGACGATCGCGAGCGGCTGACGGACGACAAGCGCATTCTCCTCGTTATCGAAGACGACGAGACCTTCGCGGGGATCTTGAGGGATCTGTCTCGTGAGCTGGGCTTTCAGTCTATCGTAGCTGGCTCGGCCGAGGAGGCGTTGCAACTAGCCAAGGAATTTATGCCGAGTGCAGTTGTTCTCGACGTTGGTTTGCCAGACCAGTCGGGCCTGGCGGTACTTGATCAACTCAAGAACGATGTCCAAACCCGACACATTCCTGTCCACGTCGTCTCGGGTAGCGATCATACCGAAACAGCATATGCACTTGGAGCGATTGGCTACCTCATAAAACCTGTCAGTCGTGACCAGCTCGTAGGAGTTTTGCAAAAATTTGAGACCCGCCTGTCGCAAAGTGTCCACCGCGTTCTTATCGTTGAGGACGATGCGGTGCAGCGCGACGCAGTTGCCGAGTTGCTGAAAACTTTGAATGTCCAAACAGTGACGGCAAGCACTGTGGCTGAATGTCTTGATCTTCTAAGCCAAGGCACGTTCGATTGCATGGTCCTTGACCTGTCCCTGCCGGATGCGTCGGGATACACTCTCCTTGAAACATTGAGCAGAGAGGATAGCTACGCTTTCCCTCCTGTCATCGTCTACACGGGCCGGGAATTGTCGACTGACGACGAGCAGAACCTGCGGCGTTACTCAAAATCAATCATCATCAAAGGCGCCAAATCGCCTGAACGGCTGCTCGATGAGGTTAGCCTGTTCCTTCATCAGGTGATTTCAGAGTTGCCGGATGAGCAACAGAAAATGATCCGTAAGGCTCGCAACAGAGATGCCGTCCTGGAGGGGCGACGGATCCTCATTGTCGAAGACGATATACGCAATGTCTACGCGCTCACAAATATACTTGAGCCGCGCGGAGCAATTGTTGATATCGCACGCAATGGCAGCGAAGCTCTGGAGGTACTTGCGAAAATATCCAACGGTGACGGTGCACCCATAGATCTGGTGTTGATGGATGTCATGATGCCGATTATGGACGGACTAACCGCAACGCGTCACATTCGCGAAAATCCTAGCTGGAAGAAGCTACCAATCATTACATTGACAGCGAAAGCGATGCCTGACGATCAGCAACGCTGTATTGAAGCCGGTGCCAATGATTATATGGCCAAGCCGCTGGATGTAGACAGACTGTTATCGCTGGTGCGCGTCTGGATGCCGAAATGATTGACACACCCGCGCAGGACAAGGTCGAGGATATCGAGATCCGTCTTCTGCTGGAGGCGTTGTATCTCAAATACCACTATGACTTTCGCAACTACGCAATGGCATCGATCAAACGCCGCCTCAAACAGGCGCGCGAGCAGCTCGGATTTTCGACGTTCTCGTCATTGCAGGAGAGTTTGCTTTATAATCCTGATATGTTGCCGCGACTGTTGCGCTACCTCACGGTACAGGTCAGTGAGATGTTCCGTGATCCGACCTACTTCAAGGCGATACGGGAACACGTTGTTCCGCACCTGAGAACCTACCCGACTCTGAAGGTCTGGGTGGCTGGATGTAGTGAAGGTGAAGAGCTTTATTCTCTTGTCATCCTGTTTCGGGAAGAGGGGCTTGAGGAGCGGACAATTTTTTACGCCACGGACATTAATCAGGACGCACTCAGTGCTGCGGAATCCGGCATTTATCCTGTCGACCGAATTCGTTTATTCACTGAGAACCATCGCCTTTCCGGCGGCAAAACAAGCCTGTCAAACTACTATCAGGCAGCCTACGGCAATGCCTCTTTTGACAAGTCCCTTCGCCGCAACGTCGTGTTCTCCGACCATAGTCTGGTGACCGATGCGGTCTTTGGTGAAATGCATCTGGTCTCCTGTCGAAACGTCATGATCTATTTCGACAAAAAGCTCCAAAACCGTGCCTTGGGTCTATTTAACGATTCACTCGCCCGCAAGGGATTTCTTGGCCTTGGCTCGAAAGAGTCGCTGCGGTTTTCCGATTACGGCAGTGCGTTTTCAGACTTTGATCGCAGCGAGAAAATCTACCAGAAGGTGGGAGAATGATCTCTGATCGCATCGATGCCATCGTGATCGGCACATCTGCGGGTGCGGTGGAAGCGCTTTCAATGTTGCTGCCTCATCTGCCCGGCGATCTGCCTGTTCCGGTCATCGTCGTGGTCCATGTGCCACCTGACAAACGTAGTATCATGGCAAGCCTCATGGCGTCGAAATGCGCGTTGCGTGTGAAAGAGGCGGAGGACAAGGAACCGCTGGTTCCTTCCACGATCTATTTCGCGGTGCCAGATTATCACCTCCTTGCAGAAGTTGATAAAACTCTCGCACTGTCAAATGATGAGCCTGTATCGTTCTCTCGCCCATCAATTGATGTGCTTTTTGAAAGTTCTGCGGATGCTTTCGGAGCGAGATTGGTTGCGATTGTACTGACCGGTGCCAATCATGATGGCGCCGCTGGCGCACGCGCCATCATCGACGTCGGCGGCACAGTTCTCGTACAAGATCCACAAACAGCTTTCGCATCCACAATGCCTCAGGAAGCAATCAAGGCCTGTGGGACAGCAAAGGTGCTGTCGATTGCCAGCATCTTAAAATATCTGGAGGAACTCTGAATATGGCACCGGTTCCTTTCCTTCTGGTTGATGATCTTGAAGAAAATCTGTTGTCGCTTGAAGCACTTCTTCAAAGCGAAGATCGCTTGATCCTTAAGGCGAGATCAGGGGATGAGGCGCTTGAAATTCTCCTAGAGCACGATGTGGCGCTGGCTCTCGTCGACGTACAGATGCCAGGTCTGAATGGTTTCGAGCTTGCTGAACTTATGCGAGGCAATGAACGAACCAGGCGCATACCAATCATTTTTGTCACTGCCGGGACCGGCGATGGCAGACGCTTCACAGGGTACGAGGCAGGTGCGGTCGATTTCATTGAAAAACCGATCGAGCCGGATGTCATCCGTAGCAAGGTTGGCGTTTTCTTTGAGCTCTACCGCCAAAGGCAGCAACTGGCCGAACAGCGTGACGCGTTGGCTTGCCAGGCGGATGCACTGAAAGAGGCCGCGCGGCATAAGGATCTGTTGCTGCACGAAATCAATCATCGCATCAAAAACCTTTTCAGCCTTGCAGCTGGACTGATCTCGATCAGTGCACGCCCAGCGACATCGGTGGAGGAACTGGAAACTGATCTCAAATCGCGCATGGGGGCATTGGCGCGCGCCCACGATCTGACACTCCCCGATTTGAGTGGTTCGGCGGATCCTGCGAGCGCAACGACTACCGTATCCGCGTTGCTGAAGGCAATCGTTGCACCACATGAGCACTCCCTCGGTCCCTCGGTCGACATTCTTGGGACGGACGCGCCACTCAAAGGCGGTGCTCTGACGTCGCTGGCCCTTTTGCTTCACGAACTTACGACTAACGCCGCCAAATATGGCGCCCTGTCCAATACCTCCGGCAGTTTGGTGATCAGTGTGTCTATTGACGATGAGACTTTGACGTTAAGCTGGGAAGAGCATGTCGAGCACCGGGTCGATATTAATCCTCAGCGCCAGGGGTTCGGCACCAAGCTCGAAAAAGCAGCGCTTTCGGGCCTCGCAGGCTCTATCAACCGCGTCTGGAGACCAGATGGACTGTCCCTAACCGTTGAGATGCCGGTCGAAAAGCTGCTCGCCTGAATTGCCGCGGAGGCGATATATGTCCCCATACTTACACGCTCGAAAGCGCACGTGGATCTGCGGCGAATTCCGACCCGACGCTATGATTTTCTTTTCTGAAGGGATTGTCTGGTCAATTGTCGCCAGTACCTAGCGCTCCCGATGGCGCTGGTCAGCCTAAAGACGAGATATCTAGGATCTGCCCGGGTTACTACGGTGACCCGCGCTGCATTCGATCAGCATTCCGAGACTGTCGAATTCACAAGCACATTCAGGATAAGGACGCCGCAATCCGGCGATTTTCAAGGCTTGATATCCAACTGAAAAAGTGTGGTCTCCAGATCGCCTTCAGAGATCGGTTTTGAAAGATAGATCGCCTCATCAGGTAGAGTTCCCTGCGATGGGCTGTAACGGCCGGAGATAACGACGATCTTGCAATTCGGTCGTTCCTCTTTCACACGATGGGCCAAGCTTATACCGTTGATCGTGCCCGGCATATCAATATCGGTCAGAAGTGCACAAATAGTCGGCTCCCGTTCCAAAACGTCAAGGGCCTGATCAGCGTTGGCGGCTTCAAGTACTTGATAGCCAGCGTCAACCAGCATGTCGACGATGTCCATTCTTATCAATCCGTCGTCTTCTACGACAAGTAAAGGCTTTGACTTCATTCAATGCTCTTTCTGAAATGTTTCAAGGTCGGCTGTGATAAAGCAACGAATGCCTTCATGATGATATTCAACCTTGACATGGCTGTCGGCAGTACCATTCAGCCCGGCTGAGATAAGACGCATGCCGGAACCATTCGTCGCTGGCGCCACAACGGCCGGTCCTCCGCTCTCAATCCATTCCAGTTCAAAGAGATTCCGCTGAACACCTCCGACACGCCATCTGAGATCGATCCGTCCGCTGGCCACAGACAGGGCGCCGTATTTCACGGCATTGGTGGCCAGTTCGTGTAATATCAGTGACAGCGAAAGCGATGGCCGCGAGCCAATCCGAAGGTCTGGGCCAGATGCTGCGAAGCGAGGGTTGGCGAGGTCGTCGTGCAGGGCAGTCATCTGACCAACCAACTGCCTGACAGTGGAGGAACCACGTCCGCCTTCGAGGATAGTGTCGTGAGCGTCGCTCAATACTGAAATCCGGTCCGACAGCCTCTTTCTCGCTGTGGCGATATCAGGTGCGGTCCTCAGCGTCTGGGACGCGATTGCCTGAACCATCGCAAGCTGGTTTTTCAGTCGATGACCCAGCTCATGTGAAAGAAGGGTCTGACGCTCCTCCTCAGCGCGGAGCTGTGTCACGTCTTGTGCCTGCACCAGAATTCCGGTTACCGAGCCATCTTCGCTCCGCATCGGTTGGTAGACCAAGTCAATCAGACGGGTTTGCATCTCTCCCTCAGGACCGCGATTGAGTTCAACGGAGAGGTTTTTTGCAATAAAGGGCTCTCCGGTAGAGTAAACATTGTCGAGTATTTTGATAAACCCCTGCCGGACAACCTCGCTGACCGCCTCTGCCACCGTCTTGCCAATGATTTCGCGTCCAACGCCGATCATCGCGTAGTATTGCTCGTTGGCGTAATCGAATGTGTGATCAGGGCCGACAAGCATGGCGATACCGCCAGGATTTAGCTCAAATACCTGCATGAAACGTTCACGCTGCGTACGTTCCTTTCGCGCCATTGCGACCTGCGCTGTGATTTCGCTGCAGGCACAGAACATACCTAATACTGTTCCCCACGGATCTCGCACAGGCGTGTAGCTGAAGGCAAAGTGAGTTTCTTCAGGATAGCCGTTGCGATGCATCGTAAATTGAATATCGTCCATGGCAGTGCCATGCCCATTGTACGCGGCGGTGATAATTGGTTCCACCTGATCCCATATATCGTGCCACAAATCATGGAATGGCTTGCCGAACGCATGTGGATGGCGGTTGCCACACATGGCCGCGTAGCCGTCGTTATAGAGTGTTATCTGAGATGGACCCCAAACCATTAGCATTGGCTGGAGCGAACCTAGCATGACATTTGTCAGAGTCTTCAGTTCGACGCCCCACCCGTCCATAGGGCCAAGGGGTGTCGAGGACCAGTCGAGGTCGCGGAAGAGACGTCCGCAATCCGGGTTCGTTGCAGTCATGCGTTTTCCTGAAGTTGTGCCCTATCCAACAGCGCGTGAACGCACTGGATTAATATAAGTTCCGCCAAAATGTAAAGGCCGTGTAACTCCAGGAATCCAGCATAAGCTTGCGTTGACAATTCAGTGTTTTCCCTTGAACGAGCAGGCACTGGAACGGGCGAACAAAGCTCTTTCATATTGTCGATCTGATCCCACAAGCTCCTGCTTTCGTCGAACTATGCTGCACTCTAAGTCGCAACAGCGTAGCCCGACCTCACTTAGCGCTTTCAAACGTCTGTCGAAGTTGTTCGACATGCTCCTTGCAGAGCGTTTCGATCAGGGTATGAAGTTCAGCCGTCCGTTCCTGAAGCCACGCAAGTGCCTCTTCGCTGATCTCGAACTGTTTCGAATAGCGCGCTTCGACGTAGGCTTCGTTTAGAATGTTGTACCATGCGGTAAAGCGCTGGTGGTCACGCGGCCAGATGTCGACCAGCTGCCGGTCACGATACTCGGAAAGACCACGCAGGAATTTCAGATTGTGCGAGGGTGGGGAGTAGTTGGTCAGCGTCAGCAGGTAGCAGGAGTAGGCAGATTCGACTGCTTGGTGGAGTTCGAAAATTGCGTGTTTTAGCCGCTTTTTTTTGTGCCAGATATCTCGACGTGTCGAGAAACGAGCCTGCTGCAGCAATTCCCTCGTTAAAATGCCCTTCCGCCACCCTAAGCGTATCGGCAGGGCTGAGCGGCTTTGGTTCGGCCAGCGGTCGGTCATCGAACTCGTAAAGGACAATGCCCTCACGGGCGTAAGCGACAACGCAATGCTGAGCATTGAGAAGAGCTCAATTCATGATGTGTTCGTGAGGTTGAATCGAAACGATCCCGTCGCCGTTGATATCTGCGGTTCATCTCTGCGGAAGCACGGCCAAACTGTGCTGGACGTAACGTTCATTGACCTCGGCTGGAGGCGACCGGCCAAGAGCGGTTTATGGTTTGTCCAATCCGCCCGTGCCACTGCGTCGATGCTCAACAACCAACGGATGTCAACTTGACGTGCCTTGGAAATTCGCCAAAGCCGCTCTTTGCGCCGCCCGCGAACATTCACGGGACGGCTACTAATCACGGAGCGACGTCGCGTCCGCGCCGAAGCTGGGCATGGTTGGCGCAAATGCTTCGATGGTCACCGCAACTGGGTCTGGATTGATCGGGAACACTACAGGCCGTTAAAAGTCAGGTGGAGCGAGGTTGGTTAAAGTCGATGCCGATGATGTAGGCGACTGCGGTGTTGTCGGCACTAAAATGTACGGTGTCATCGAAACCTATATCGACGAGAGCATCAAGCGCGTCGGCTTGCAATGCTTGGTCTTCGACAGTGAACTGGGAGGGCTCTGTAAAAACGATGATTGAAACATCGTGCTTGCCCGTGACCGTTTTGACGTCCGCCAAATCCACACGTTCCATCACATGTGTCGCATGGCCGCGTAGCGTCATGATATTGAGGTCGGTCGTTTCACCACCTTCATTGATCGCATCAACGGTCGCCTCTCCCGGAAAGGGGAAAGGTGTGCCGAGCGCTTCCAGTTCGGCACCTTCATGACCATCGATAACCAGTCTCACCGTGTTGCCTTTCAGCGCGACGATGGACCGGTCGATACCTGGAAATACCGAGAATGGACCTGAACCCTTGATCCTGGCGAGACTGACCCGCCACAGGAATTGCGCGCCATCCACAGTCGATGGTTCCAGCGCCACCTCATGGGTGACGCTGAGACCATTTTTCCATGGCATTGCCTTATGTTCACTGGCGCGCAAAAGTCTCATCGTGCTGCCTCAGTTACCAAGGATACCGGGCAGGCGAAGGCCCTTTTCCTTGGCGCAATCCAGCGCGATGTCATAACCGGCATCGGCATGGCGCATGACGCCGGTTGCCGGGTCGTTCCACAGCACGCGCTCAAGGCGTTTGGCTGCGTCATCAGAACCATCAGCGCAGATCACAACGCCGGAGTGCTGCGAAAAGCCCATGCCAACGCCACCGCCGTGGTGCAAGGAAACCCAAGTTGCACCGGAGGCCGTGTTGAGAAGGGCATTGAGCAGTGGCCAGTCAGACACGGCGTCCGAACCATCCTTCATCGCTTCGGTTTCGCGGTTTGGAGACGCGACCGAGCCGCTGTCGAGATGGTCGCGGCCGATGACGACAGGCGCCTTCAGTTCACCGTTCTTGACCATTTCGTTGAAGGCGAGAGCGAGGCGATGACGATCACCCAAACCAACCCAGCAAATACGCGCCGGCAGGCCCTGGAAGGCAATGCGTTCGCGTGCCATGTCTAGCCAGTTGTGCAGGTGTTTGTTGTCTGGCAGCAGTTCCTTGACCTTGGCATCCGTCTTGTAAATGTCTTCAGGATCACCTGAAAGCGCTGCCCAACGGAAGGGGCCAATGCCACGGCAAAACAGCGGACGAATATAGGCCGGGACGAAGCCCGGGAAGGCAAAAGCGTTTTCGAGACCTTCCTCCTTGGCCATCTGGCGAATATTGTTACCGTAGTCGAGTGTCGGAACGCCCATGTTCCAGAAATCCACCATGGCCTGAACCTGAACCTTCATTGAAGCACGGGCGGCGGCTTCCACAGCCTTCGGGTCGCTTTCCTGCTTTTCGCGCCATTCGGCGATGGTCCAACCGGATGGCAGATAGCCATGAATCGGGTCATGTGCCGAGGTCTGGTCCGTGACGATATCGGGGCGAATGCCGCGCTTCACGAGTTCCGGGAAGATATCAGCGGCATTGCCAACCAGACCGACGGACATTGCTTCACCCGCCTTGGTCCACTGGTCTATCAGGGCCAGTGCTTCGTCCAGCGTGTGCGCTTTTTCGTCGACATAGCGGGTACGCAGGCGGAAATCGATACGGGTTTCATCGCATTCGACGGCAAGGCAGCATGCGCCTGCCATAACGGCCGCGAGAGGCTGAGCACCTCCCATGCCGCCAAGACCGCCGGTCAGGATCCATTTGCCGGTCAGGTTGCCGTTAAAGTGCTGACGACCCGCTTCAACAAAGGTTTCGTAGGTTCCCTGAACAATACCCTGCGTGCCGATGTAAATCCACGAACCGGCAGTCATCTGGCCGTACATGGCCAGACCCTTGCGGTCGAGTTCGTTGAAATGTTCCCAGGTTGCCCAATGCGGAACGAGGTTGGAATTGGCAATCAAGACACGTGGCGCATCCTTGTGGGTGCGGAAAACACCCACCGGCTTGCCAGACTGTACCATCAGGGTTTCGTCTTCGTTGAGGTCTTTTAATGTGGCGACGATACGGTCGAAATCTTCCCAGGTGCGGGCTGCACGGCCAATGCCGCCGTAGACGACCAGCTCATGCGGACGCTCTGCAACATCGGGATCCAAGTTGTTCATCAGCATGCGCAGAGGTGCTTCTGTCATCCAGCTTTTGGCGTTCAGCTCAGTACCCTGCGGGGCGCGGATTTCGCGTTCGTTATGGCGTGGGTTTGTCATGCTTTATCCCCTTATCGTTTGCTGGCGAGCGCAAATTGCTCCATGCGCGTCAGAATGGTTTTGAGATGTGTGCGAAGCTGTCCGGCCTTGTTGTCGTCATAGGCAAAGGGCGGTGCTTCCGTGATGAGGTGGGTGGACTGCGCCAGTTCCATTTGAATGGCGTGTACTCCGGTCTGTGGCTGGCCGTAATGACGGGTTGTCCAACCGCCCTTGAAACGACCATTCAGGATGCTGGTGTAACCTTCGGCGGCTCCGGTCACCTCAACTGCAATTCTCTCAATGGCTGGATCACAAGTTTTGCCGATGTCAGAGCCGATGTTGAAGTCCGGCAGCTTACCCTCGAATAGAAACGGAATATGCGAGCGGATGGAGTGGCAGTCATAGAGAATGGCGATGCCGTGAATGGATTTTACCCGCTCGATTTCTGCAGCAAGCGCAGCATGATAGGGTGCGTGGAATGTCTGCAACCGGTGGGCAATATCGGCTTGCGTTGGTTCACATCCATCCTTCCAGATCGGCTGACCGTCAAAATCTGTGTCCGGAACAAGCCCGGTGGTATTCTGGCCGGGGTAAAGGCTGGTGCCGGAGGGATCACGGTTTGCATCGATGACATAACGATGGAAGGTAGCGCGCACTGACGTCGCATCCTCCAGCAGATCGGCGTAGAGGGCATGAATATGCCAATCGGTATCAGCCAGGATCTTGCCGTTGTCATTCAGGCGGTCATGGATATCTGCCGGAACTTCGGTGCCGGTGTGTGGCAGACCGAGAATGATCGGTGAGGTACCCTGGCTAAGCTCGAAAACCGGCATGTTTACGCCTCCAGCTTCGGCAGAATGCCGTCGGAAATTGCGGCGACCAATGCACCGGATGCGACGAGGTCAGAGGCGTGTTTGAGATCCGGCGCCATGTAACGATCATCCTCCAGAGAAGGGATGATTGCGCGAAGCACTGCGATTGCCTTTTGCAGTTCCGGGCTGGTTTTTAGCGGACCGCGAAGCTCGACGCCCTGCACAGCTGAAAGCGCTTCAATGCCGAGAATGGAGAAGAGATTGTCGGTCATGGGCAGAAGACGGCGCGCACCATGGCATGCCATGGAAACATGGTCTTCCTGATTGGCAGAGGTCGGTGTGGAATCCACCGATGCCGGATGCGACATCTGTTTGTTTTCGCTCATCAGTGCTGCCGAGGTCACTTCCGCAATCATCAGGCCGGAGTTCAATCCGGGCTTTTTGGACAGGAAGGCGGGCAGGCCATAGGAAAGGGCCGGGTCTACCAGCAACGCGATGCGGCGCTGGGCAATGGCACCGATTTCGCAGATCGCAAGGGCCGTCTGATCGGCTGCGAAGGCAACCGGTTCTGCGTGGAAGTTACCGCCGGACACCACCGAATTGTCAGAGAGAACCAGCGGATTGTCGGTTACCGCATTGGCTTCGATTTCCAGTGTGCGGGCAACCTGTCGCAACAGGTCAAGGCACGCACCATCGACCTGCGGCTGGCAACGAATGCAATAGGGGTCCTGTACGCGTTCGTCGCCTTCGATGTGGCTGACGCGGATTTCTGAGCCTTCGAGCAGTTGACGCAGGGCTGCACCGGCATCGATTTGGCCCTTGTGGCCGCGCAAGGTGTGAATATCGGGGTGGAAAGGCGCGGACGATCCCATTGCCGCGTCCGTCGACAATGCACCAGTGAGAAGCGCTACTTGTGCGGCGCGGTGAGCACGGAACAGGCCAGCCAGCGCGAGCGCTGTGGAGGTCTGTGTGCCATTGATCAGTGCCAGGCCTTCTTTCGCGGCGAGTACGACAGGTGCCAGACCTGCCTTTGACAAAGCCTGAGCAGCGGGAAGTGCATTGCCTTCATAGAAAGCTTCGCCTTCGCCCATCATTACGGCTGCCATATGCGCAAGAGGTGCCAGATCGCCGGACGCTCCGACCGAACCCTTCTCGGGAATGACCGGAATAACACCTTTCTCCAACATGCCTTCGATCAGGCGGACCAGGTTCAGCCTTACACCGGATGCACCACGGCCGAGCGAAATCAATTTCAGCGCCATGATAAGGCGAACAACATTTTCCGGCAGTGGAGCGCCCACGCCGCAGCAATGCGACAGGATCAGATTGCGCTGCAGGGTCGCGACATCGGCGGCATCGATCTTGATTGAGGCCAATTTTCCGAAGCCGGTGTTGATGCCATACACTGGAGCATTGCCAGCTGCGATTTCGGCGATCCGGTTTGCCGCTTTTTCGATGGCTGCATCAAAGCTGCGGTCGAGGACAACATTTTCATTCTGCCAGTAAATTCGGGCAAGATCGGCAAGCGGCACTGAGCCGGGATGAAGTGTAATGGTCATGAATGACCTCCCATAAATGAAGGCGAGAGAGCGCTGACATCGCCGGCGAATATGCGGGCATGCAGCGGATTGAACCCTATCCGGTAAACCAGTTCTGCGGGTTCGTTGATGTTCCAGATAGCAAGATCCGCGCGTTTGCCGGCCTCGATGGTGCCGATCTCGGCAAGGCGGCCAAGTGCGCGTGCAGCTTCGCGGGTAATGCCGGCAATACACTCATCCACTGTCATGCCAAACAATGTGGCCGCCATGTTCATGGTCAACAGCAACGAGGTCAGCGGAGAGGTGCCGGGATTGTTGTCGGTCGCCAGAGCCATTTTGGTGCCGTGTTTGCGGAACAGATCAACCGGCGGCTTACGGGTTTCCCTGATGAAATAAAACGCGCCCGGCAACAGGACGGCAACCGTTCCGGCCTTTGCCATGGCAGCCGCGCCTGCATCGCTTGTATATTCGAGATGGTCGGCTGAAAGCGCACCGAACTCGGCGGCAAGTGCCGCTCCTGACAGATCGGAAAGCTGGTCTGCGTGCAGCTTTACCGGCAGGCCAAGATCTAATGCGCTGTTGAAAACGATACGCATTTCCTCAGGCGAAAATGCGATGCCTTCACAAAAGCCGTCAACAGCATCCACCAGCCCTTCAGCATGGGCTTTCTGCAGAGCTGGCAGGACAACATCCTGAATGAAGTCGACGTTTCTGCCCTTGTATTCTGCCGGCGTAGCATGGGCACCGAGGAAGGTTGTGTTGACCGAGACGTCGCGGGCTTTTGCCATGTTGCGGGCGACCCGCAACATCTTCAGTTCATCTTCGACCGTCAGGCCGTAACCGGACTTGATCTCGACCGTGGTGACGCCTTCGGCCAGAAGTGTGTCCAGACGTGGCAGGCTCTGGGCAACCAAATCGTCTTCGCTTGCCGACCTTACCTGCGATACAGATGACACGATGCCGCCGCCAGCGCGGGCTATTTCTTCATAGGTTGCACCGTTCAGGCGCATCTCGAATTCGCGGGCGCGATTGCCGGCGTGCACCAGATGGGTATGGCAATCGATGAGGCCAGGCGAAATCCAGCGACCTTCACAATCGATGGTGTGTGTTCCGGCCGGAGCGCTGATCTTTTCAACGGGGGCTACCTGAAGGATAACACCGTTCTCAATCAGGATCGCACCGTTTTCAATGATGCCGAGATCGGAACGGTCGGATTGCAACGTCATCAGACGGGCATTTGTCAAAAGCGTTTTCATGGAAGTCTCTCCGGCTCAATGACCGATGTGCTGCCAATCAGCGCAGACAGGGTTGCAACATCGGTATTCAGAGGGCGGTCATCATGGTAGGCCGCGATATGCGTACGGATCAGCTCGTAAACCTGGCCGGTCTTCGCAGCCTTGGCAGCAGGCTGTGGCTGCACATCATAGGCTTGTGCTGCGGCCAGCAGTTCGATCGCCAGCACGGTTTGCAGGTTTGAAACAATCGAAAGGGCCTTGTCCGCCGCGGGTGTGGCATGGGTGAGGATATCTTCCTGCAGTGCAGAGGTAATCCCACCATCAAGACTTGCTGGCGCTGCAAGACGACGATTTTCCGCCACCAGCGCTGCGGCAGTATATTGAATGATCATGTAACCGGAGAACACGCCGCCTTCGGCCGCCAAAAAGGCAGGCAACCCGCTGACAAGCGGATTAACAAGGCGGTCGATGCGCCGCTCGGAGACCGCGGCCAGTTCGGCCGCGGCGGTTGCCAGACTGTCCATCGCCAGACCAAGTGCAGCACCCACAGCATGGGCCTGTGAATGGACCAGCGGGTTGTTGGCGCTGCCGGTCACGACTGGATTGTCGGTGACGCTTTCCAGTTCCTGATTGACGAGATCGCCAGCGTTCAGGAAAGCGTCTCTGACGGCTCCGTGGATTTGCGGCACGGCGCGCAGGCTCAACGGGTCTTGCGTACGGCTGCCAGTCGACTGCGCCAACAGTTCACTTCCAGCCAGCCAGTGACGCAGTGTTTTGCCGACCTGCTGAAGTCCTTGCGACTTGCGCAGGGCAAGCGGCTCTGCTGCAAACGGATCGGACTGGCTGCCAAGATTTTCATAGGTCATGGCGGCGCTGACATCCGCCCAGTCGAGCAGACCTTCCAGCCGCGACAAGGCAAGGCTGGCCAGACCGGTTGCGCAAGGTGTGCCGTTAACGAGGCTCAGGCCTTCTTTTGCCTGAAGTGTCAGGGGCGCAAGACCCGCCTGTTGCAGGGCCTGCGCTCCGGTGATGAGGTTTCCTTCAAAAACAGCCGTTCCTTCACCAATCAGCACCGTTCCGATCGCGGCTGCATGGGTGAGGTATCCGACAGAACCGCCCGACGGAATCACCGGCAATATGTTGGCATTCAAAAGTATCAGCAGAGCTTTGACGGTGTCTGGGTGAATGCCGGAAAAGCCGTGCGCAAAATTGGCAATCTGTGCCGCCATGATGGCACGTGTCGGCTCTTGGCCTAGTGCTGGGCCAACACCACAGGAATGGCTGAGCAGGATATTGCGTGACAATGCCTGCTGTTTGTCCCTGTCTATGATGACATCACACAATGCACCAACACCGGTGTTGATGCCGTATCCACGAATACCGCGCTCCACCAATGCATCGACAATGCTGCGTGCATCAGAAATCCGCTGCCATGCCGCTTGCGACAACTGCAGTGCGGTTCCATTGGCAATCGCACCGATGTTGCGCCAGGTCAGCGGGCCGTCGAGGATGATGGTGTCAGGCATGGGGTGTCACTCCCGCACGTCGTTGAACGAACCGTGCGACATAGTCATTGGCCGGATTGTTGAGAATCTCATGCGGCGTTCCGACCTGAACCAGCTTTCCATCCTTGAGAATGGCGATTTCCGCGCCGATGCGCAGCGCCTCATCCAGATCATGGGTAATGAAGATGATGGTCTTGGAGAGGTTCTTTTCCAGCTGCAGCAACTGATCCTGCATATCGCTGCGGATCAGCGGGTCGAGCGCAGAAAATGCCTCGTCCATCAGGATCACGTCGGTGTCTGCGGCAAGGGCTCGCGCCAGTCCGACACGTTGTTTCATGCCGCCAGACAGTTGATGCGGGAACTTGTTCTCGTAACCTGAGAGGCCAACCATCTCGATCCATTTCATGCCGATCGGATTGGCGTCTGCCTTGCTGAGGCCTCGCACGCGCTGGCCGTAGGTGACGTTCTGCAACACGGTGCGATGCGGCATCAAGCCGAAGTTCTGAAACACCATGCTGACGCGGCGTGTGCGGAATTCACGCAGGTCACGGGCGGAAAGATCCAGCACATTATTGCCGTCAAAAATGATCTCGCCGCTGGTCGGTTCGATCAGCCGGTTAATATGGCGGACAAGTGTTGATTTTCCTGAGCCGGAAAGCCCCATGATCACAAAAATCCGTCCGCCGCCGATCTTAAGGCTGATGTCGTTCAGGCCAACACTGCATCCGGTCCGCGAAAGGATTTCGGATTTTTCAACGCCTTCACGCGCAAGTGCCAATGCAGCCTTGGAGTTCGCGCCAAAAATCTTGAAAACGTTTTTGATTTCGATGTCAGTCATTGTGGCCGTCCTTTTGTCTGGATTGACCAAGGCTCTGGGTGATCCGGTCGAGCACGATGGCAAGAATGACGATACCAATGCCCGCTTCCAGACCCTTGCCGACGTCCAGTGTCTGGATGCCGTTGAGAACCTGTTCGCCAAGGCCGCGTGCACCGATCATCGAGGCGACGACAACCATGGAAAGCGCCATCATGATTGTCTGGTTCAGACCGGCCATGATGGTGGGGGTTGCCAGTGGAAGTTCCACACCGAACAGGATTTGTCGTGGGCTGCCGCCAAAGGCTGTCGCAGCCTCGACCACTTCACTGTCAACCTGACGAATGCCGAGGTCGGTGAGGCGGATCAATGGTGGAACCGCGTAAATGATGGTGGCGAGAACGGCGGGTACCTTGCCGAGACCAAACAGCATGATGGCCGGGATAAGATAAACGAAACTCGGCATGGTCTGCATGACGTCGAGAACAGGAAGGGTGATGCGCCGCATGATGCTGCTTTTGGCCAGCCAGATGCCCAAGGGCACGCCGATGGCAACCGAAATGACCGTTGAAATCAGCATCAGTGCCAGGGTCTGCATCGTCAGATCCCAGAGACCGAGAGCACCGACCACCATCAGCAATATTCCGACCATGGCGACCAGAGAAACCTTGCGGCTTGCAAACCAGGCAAGCGCCATGAAGGCAATCAGGACTGCCCACCATGGTAGACCGCGCAAAATCCATTCGAAGAACAGAATGGCTTGCAGGATGGTTTGTGAAATTGCTTTGAAAACAAAGCCGTAATTCACAACAAGGTTTTGTACGAACTCGTTTATCGGCCCGCGAATGGAAATGTGTAAGGCATCAGGAAACATCGCTTAAGCCCTCGGTATGGGAGACTGAAAAAAGGACAGGGGCAGGGAATGCGCGAGGTGGAGGCAAACGCTATTCGTTCGCCGACCCCGCACTTTCCCGTTCTGTTTAGTTGAGGGAAGCTTCGATCTTTGCCTTGGCTTCAGGTGAAACCCAACCGCCCCATACGTCTCCCTTGGTCTTCAGGAAACGTGCCGCTGCAGCCGGAGCGTCAGCCTTTTCGTCGACCATGTAGGCAAGGCTTGCATTGACTTCGTCCAGCGGGAAGGTCGCCTTTTCAAGGATGCTGACGATTTCAGGCGCTTCTTCCGCAAATGTGCTGTTGATACCGTAAGCGACTTCAACGGCCGGGAATGCGCAACCGGCTTCACGCTTGCCGCTGGCGCTGGTCAGTTCTTTCCAGCATTCTGCATTGTAGGTTGGCTCTTCCAGCTGTATGAGCTTGAACTTGCCCATGATGGCGGTCGGGTTCCAGTAGTAAAACAGGACTGGTTCGCCCTGAAGGTAAGCGGAGCTGATGCCCGCATCGAGCGCCGTGCCTGTGCCTGGGCGGAAGTTCACGTAGGTTTCACCCAGCTTGTATGCTTCAAGCTTTGCGGTGTTGACGCCTTCACATGTCCAGCCCGATGGGCAGTTCAGGAAACGACCCTTGGATGGTTCTTCCGGGTCCTTGAACAGCGCAACGATTTCTTGATTGGAAAGCTGGTCGACGCTTTTCAGATCAGGCGCCTTGGCTTCGATGCCACGGCTTGCATCGCCCTTGACGAGATATTCCGGCACGAACCAGCCTTCGGATGCGCCGACAAATGTCTTACCGATCGACTTGACCTTGCCAGCTGCAGAGGCTGCATTCCAGACGTCGGAGCGGCCAATCCACTCTTCGGCGAAAATCTGCACATCGTTGTTTGCAGTTGCCTGTTCGAGCGTCACGGAGTTGCCGGGAATGGAGTCGACCTTGCAGTCATAACCCTTTTCGAGAATGGTCTTCATCACCTCGGTAATGAACGAGCCGCTTTCCCAGTCAATGCCCGCGAAGGTAACGGTTTTGCCGTCGCCGCAATAGGATGCCTGTGCCGAACCGACAGAACCGCCAAGGATCATGGCCGCGGCTGCAATTGTATATTTCAATTTGTCATTCAACATTATGTTCCCCTTTTTTGATGAATGTCAGTGACGTTAAAAATGCAGTCTACTGTTGCCGCTTGAGAGCAGCATGAAATGCGCGGTCGATCTCCTCCTGACGGATGTGACGACCATCCTGAACAACCCATTGTCCGGCAACCATGACGTCCCGAACGGCTTTTGACCCAAGGGCAAAAAGCCAGCGGTCCAGAATTTTTGTCGATGGCGCGGTGGCGATAAAGGCCTCAGCCTCACTTAAAACCACCAGATCGGCAGACGCGCCGATGCTGAGCCCATGCTTTCGTTGGCCCGCTGCCTGTGCGCCGCCTGCCAAGGCGCCCTTGAACAAAGTCTCACCCACGGAGCTGCCGCTGCCAGCTGTTATTCTGTTGCGTCTCTGGTCTCGTAGCCTCTGGCCATATTCGAGCAGGCGCAGTTCTTCGCTGACGCTGGTGGCGACATGGCTGTCCGTTCCAATACCAAAACGGCCATTGGCGCCAAGAAAATCGGTGGCCGGGAATATACCGTCGCCCAAATTGGCTTCGGTTTCCGGGCAAAGACCGGCAACCGCGCCGCTGCGTGCAAGACGCGATGTCTCTTCCGCTGTCATATGGGTCGCGTGAATGGCACACCAGCGTTCATCGACAGGCATTTCATCGAGCAGCCATTGCACTGGTCTGCGACCGCTCCACGCCAGGCAGTCGTCCACTTCCTTCTGCTGTTCGGCAACATGGATATGGATCGGGCCACCGGTTTGTTCGGCGCCGAGAATGGTGTGCATTTCCTCCGGTGTGGCAGCGCGCAGGGAGTGAATTGCCAGCCCCAGGTTAATTGCCGTGCCCGCTCGCTCTTTCTCCAGACGCTCGAGAAGCGTCACAAAATGATCGACTGAGTGAATGAAGGGGCGCTGACCATCGCCGGGGGCTGTGCCCCCAAAACCGGCATGGGCGTAGAAGACCGGGAGATGCGTGAGGCCAATGCCGGATTGCTTTGCAGCATTAAAAATGCGCAGCGACATTTCCGCCGGATCGTCGTAAGCTGTGCCATCTGCCTGATGGTGCAGGTAATGAAATTCTACGATGTGGCCGAAACCACCCTTGAGAAGTTCACTATACAACTTTGCGGCAACTGCTTGCATATCTTCCGGAGAAAGCTGGCCCACAAGGCGATACATAGCGTCACGCCAAGTCCAGAAACTATCCTCGGATGAACTGGAAACCTCGGCGAGACCAGCCATGGCACGCTGAAAAGCGTGTGAATGCAAGTTGGCAATTGCCGGCGCAACCGGGCCTTTTGCCTGCTCTTCGGCATTGGTTTGCGTGGTTTCAGCCTGAATGTCGCTTATTGTTCCATCGTGATCGATGGAAAGCGTGACATTGTTTGCCCAGCCATCAGCCAGAAAAGCACGTTTGCAGAAAAGAGTTCTTGTCGATGCCATCATTGCGCCTCAAGTTGTATATGGAACATTGCAGCTTTTTAGATGACAATCAAGCGGGATATTGAAATAATGGGCTTAAATTTCGGCTGCATATTTTGTATGCAGATGAGGACTGTAACAAGGATGCCATTGTATGCCGCAGGCTGAAGTCGAGGCTATCGTCAAGGATGCCAGCGCACGCGAGGCGCCGCTATACGAGCGTATGAAAGCCCAGATAAAGGCACGTATCGAATCGGGCGAGTGGCCGGTTAACTCGCGTATTCCTTCGGAAAATGAGTTGGTTGACGTTTTGGGTGTCAGCCGCATGACCGCCAACCGGGCGCTGCGGGAGTTGGCCAGTGAAGGCGTGATTGTGCGTGTGCAGGGGCGCGGATCGTTTGTTGCGCCAAAAAAGCGCAGTGCCAAATTTATGGGCGTTCGCAACATTGCCGATGAAATTGCCGAGCGGGGAGCAACACATCGTGCCGAATTGATTCTCGCCCAGAAAGAACCTTGTGGACCGGAATTGGCTGAAGCACTGGAGATCAAGGTCGGAAATATCGCCTTCCACACCATCATCGCGCATCATGAAGATGATGTGCCGATCCAGATCGAGGACCGCTTCGTTAATCCCGATATTGCACCTGACTATCTGGAGCAGGATTTTACGGTCGTGACGCCGAACGCTTTTCTGACGCGGGTCGCACCGATCATACGCACGGAGCAATTCATCGAAGCGGTGTTGCCGCAGCCATGGGAATGCAAGCTTCTTTCGGTGGCGCGGTCAGAACCGTGCCTTCTGGTTCGCCGCCGGACATGGTCGGGAAATCAGGTGGCCTCGTCCGTGAGACTTCTTTACCCGGGCTCGCGGTATCGACTTCAAAGCTCTTTTTAAAATTTCTGGTTGAGCAAAGGTACATCGGTTGGTCGGTTGGATTTTCGACAATCACCGAAGAGGCTGATCGGGTAGACGTTCACTGCCGCTGCTCACCCGATGGACTGGAAGTCATCTACTGAAAAGATGTTCTAAAATAATCGTATTTTTCAGGTCGCCATGGCTTGCGAAGCCGCGTCAACGATGAGATCAACCACTCCAGAAGAGAAAATATATCTCATAAACCGCGAAGTTATATCATGCCAAATCAGAAAAATTTCCTCGTTCCGCAAGCTCACTCTCGACGCCAGTTCCTGGGCCTATCCGCTACGGCGGTCGCCGCGGCTGGATTTGGGTTGACGTCTTCTGGGCTTTTCATTCCGTCTGCCGCACGGGCGCAGGACGCAGGCCCACGCAAGGGTGGCCATCTCGTCATAGCGATGCACTCCGCTTCGAGCTCTGATCACCTTGATCCGGCATCCTACACCATGGCCTATATGTATACTGTAGGCTTCCAGCTTTTTAATACGCTCTTGGAGCTTGGGCCGGATGGAAAGCTGACGAGCGCTTTGGTAGAGACCTGGGAGCCTGCTAATCCGGACGCTAGCAAATGGGTATTTCGTTTGCGGCGAGGCGTGACGTTCCACAATGGCAAGGAATTAACCGCCAAAGACGTCGTTTACTCACTCAATCATCATCGCGGCGAGGACACCAAGTCGGGTGGTAAGGGTGTGCTGCTGGCTGTAAGCGATATTGTGGCATCGGACACCTATGAGATCACAGTTACCCTGACGGCTGGCAATGTGGACTTCCCGTCTGCGTTTCTTGACTACCATCTGGGGATCGGCCCTGAGGGAGAGGATTTCGACAAGGGTATCGGGACCGGTGCGTTTGTTCTTGAGGATTTCCAACCCGGTGTGCGCGCGCTGACGCGGCGTAATCCGAACTACTGGCACCCCGACCGGGCCAATGTCGATTCCGTCGAAACAATTGCGATGGATGATGCAACCGCGCGCGCTGCCGCCCTGATGAGCGGTCAGGCACATATCATCAATGCCGTCGAGCCGCGTATTGTCAGCCGTTTGACAAGCCGGCCAGACATCCAGATTCTTCGCACGCCTGAGAACTCGATGTATTGCTTCCCGATGCGCACAGACTCGGAGCTTCTTAAGAACAATGACCTGCGTCTTGCACTGAAATATGCGATTGACCGAGAGGAGCTCCAGAAAAGCCTGCTCGTCGGCACGGGCGCTGTTGGTAACGACCATCCTATTCCGTCTTGGAACCCGCTTTATTCAAAGGATGTGCCGCAGCGTGCATATGATCCGGAGAAGGCAGCTTTCCATCTGAAAAAGTCCGGTTTCTCTGGCTCTATCCCGCTCAGCGTTTCTGATAATGGCTTCACCGGTTCAGCCGATGCTGCGCAACTGTATCAGGCCTCCGCCGCGAAGGCTGGCATTACGATCGATGTCGAGCGTGTGCCATCGGACGGTTATTGGGATGAGGTCTGGCTTAAAAAGCCATTTGTTGCATCCAATTGGTCCGTGAGGCCAACAGCCGACGCTATGCTTTCCATGCTGCTTCAGAGCGATGCACCCTGGAATGAAACAGGTTGGAAGAACGAGACCTTCGATAAATTGCTGGCAACATCGCGCGTTGAGCTCGACGAGACAAAACGCAAGCAGATCTACCATGATATGCAGGTCCTGATCGTTGAGGAGGGTGGGGAATTGATCCCTGTCTTCACCGACAATCTCGCCGCAGCAAACGGCAAGGTGAAGGGGTATGTTTCCATTCCCGGTGGCGGAGACATGAGTGGCTATCGCCTTGCGGAAAAGGTCTGGCTCGAAGAATAAGCCTTATTTTCCGTCAAGACATGGAAATGGCAGCGATGACCATATAGACGGTTTATCGCTGCCATTTCGTTATACCTTGCAGGCGGAAAAAATGCCGAACCCTGCAAGACCTGACACCGGACTGTGATGACACAAAAGCCAATACAGACAGCGCACAGCGCTCAGACCTCCCAGTTTACATTCCGGCGATCTGCGGCGCGCATCTGGCAAAGCAGCGGATTGATGTCGATGATTGTCCGTCGGCTACTTTTGGGGATTTTTCTGCTTTGGGCTACGTCTGTCGTAATATTTGCGGGAACGCAGATATTGCCCGGTGATGTCGCGACAGCAATGCTTGGTCAGCAGGCAACGCCACAGGCGGTTGAGAGCATTCGCAAAGAGCTTGGCTTGGAGAGGCCTGCTATCCAGCGTTATGGCGAATGGCTTGGGAATGCTGTTCAGGGTGACCTCGGACGCAGCTATTCAAACAGACAGGATATCGCGAAAAGCATCGCGCCTCGCTTAGGCAACACGCTGTATCTGGCTTCAGTATCTGCCCTGTTTGCCATTCCATTGGCGCTTATACTCGGCATCATTTCCGTGCTGTATGCGGGGCGGGCTGTCGACAGAACGATTGCAGTGGCAACTCTTGGCACAATTTCGCTGCCAGAGTTTTTCGTCGCCTACATATTGATCGCTTATCTGGCCGTCTCGCTTGGGCTTTTGCCGTCGAGTGCCTTGGTGACATCATCCATGAGTGGCTGGCAACGGTTGGTTGCGGTGTCGCTTCCCTGTATGACGCTGGTGATTGCCGTAACAGGGCATATGGCGAGAATGACACGTGCCTCTCTGATGGCTGTTATGTCTTCACCCTATATCGAGACTGCGCAGTTAAAAGGCTTGCCGCGGTGGCAAATTCTTTTGAAGCATGCCTTGCCGAACGCCTTATCGCCCGTGGTCAACGTCATTGCACTGAACCTGGCATATCTCGTCGTTGGCGTGGTCGTTGTCGAGGTTATATTTGTTTATCCAGGCATGGGACAATACATGGTCGATCATGTCGCCAAACGTGACGTGCCAGTGGTGCAAGCATGCGGCCTTATCTTTGCTGCCGTTTATATCGGACTGAATATTATTGCCGATGTTATGGTGATGCTGACCAATCCAAGATTGAGGCATCCGCGATGAGACAAAGGACAACTTCACGTCTTCTCGCGGTCATCGGCTTTGGCGGCGTCGCATTCTTTCTTTTCATTGCGGTTTTCGCAAACATCATTGCTCCGCATCCCATATCGGAAATTGTTGGCGGCGTATGGGAAGGCCCCTCGACGCAAGCTCTTCTTGGTACAGATAACATAGGTCGAGATCTTTTGTCCCGGGTTATCTGGGGAACAAGACTGACCTTGTCCATCGCTGGGGCAGCAACCATTCTGGCGTTTGCATTCGGCGTGCCGTTGGGCTTCCTGGCCGCCCTTTCGGGTGGGTGGCGGGACCAGGTGTTATCGCGCACAAATGATCTGCTGATGGCGATACCGACGCTTATTTTCGCTCTGGTTGTTCTGGCTGTGTTGCCCAAGAGTGTGTTTGTGTTGATCTCTGTAATGGCTGTGCTGGAGGCCACACGCGTGTTCCGGGTCAGCCGCGCAATTGCCTCTGACCTTGTTGTGCTAGACTATGTAGAGATTGCGCGCCTGCGCGGCGAAAGCAAACTGTGGATCATCTTTAACGAGATACTTCCCAACGCTATTTCTCCTTTGTTGGCAGAGTTGGGCCTACGTTTCGTCTTCGCCATCCTGTTCTTATCGACCCTGTCGTTTCTCGGCCTTGGTGTTCAGCCTCCGGTGGCTGATTGGGGAAGCCTGGTCAAAGAAAACAAGGATGGTTTGATGTTCGGCGTATTTGCGGCACTCATCCCGGGCGCCACCATCGCGATATTGGCTATCAGCATCAACTTCATTGTTGACTGGATTGGGCAGCGCAAGCGCGGCGTAATGAGAGGCGTCAAAAAGGATGACTGAAATCGCGCTTGAAATTACCGATCTCGAAATCAGATCGGTTGAAGGTATTGTTGTCGACCGTATCGGTTTGCGTCTTCAGAAGGGGCGCGTTCTTGGCCTCATTGGTGAATCCGGTGCTGGCAAATCCACCATCGGCCTTGCGGCACTCGGCTATGTCCGCAATGGTCTTCATATCGCCAGCGGACATATTCTTCTCGACGGAAAAGACATTCTCGCTGCGGGAAAAGGACAAGAACTGCGCGGTTGCAAGGTGACATATGTGGCCCAATCGGCTGCGGCGGCCTTTAATCCTGCCCACAAATTGATCGACCAGGTCATTGAGGCAACCGTCTGGCATGGCGTGATGAAAAAGCCGGATGCACGCAAGCGGGCCATCGAACTCTTTGCAATGCTGGGTCTTCCCGATCCCGATCGTTTTGGTGAACGATATCCCCATCAGGCATCCGGTGGTCAGCTTCAGCGCGCAATGACTGCTATGGCACTTTGCCCGAAACCCGACTTGATCGTCTTCGACGAACCGACGACGGCCCTTGATGTGACGACACAGATTGAAGTGCTTATCGCCATAAAAAATGCGATTGCGACGACCGGAACTGCTGCGCTTTACATCTCCCATGACCTTGCTGTCGTTGCGCAAGTTGCAGACGAGATGATGGTTCTTCGTCATGGGCGCGTGGTCGAAGCCGGGCCAGCGGAAAACCTCCTTGAAGCACCTCAACAGGACTATACAAAACGACTATTGGGGGCCAGGCAGAACGAAACAAAGGAGCGATCATCAGCCACTGCTCTTCTTTCTGTGAAGAACGTATATGCGGCCTATGACCCCTTAGTCCCTGTGCTGAGTGATGTTTCTCTAGATGTTGAAAAAGGGCGTACAACGGCGATTGTCGGGGAATCGGGTTCGGGCAAGTCGACGCTTGCGCGGGTTGTCAGCGGCTTATTGAGTGCGGCGGGTGAGCTTCATTTCGAAGGGGTTCAACTCGCTTCTCGCGTTGATGACCGCCCGAAGGACGTGTTACGCAACATACAGATGATCAGCCAGCTTCCAGACTTGGCACTTAATCCGAACCGGACAGTGGCTGACATTATCGGTCGTCCGCTTAAGTTTTATTTTGGCATGCGGGGCAAAGAACGCCTCAAGGCTGTCGAAGAATTGCTCGAGCTTGTCGAGTTGTCACCAACTCTTCAGGCCCGTTATCCGACAGACCTTTCGGGCGGACAAAAGCAGCGGGTTTGTATTGCTCGCGCTTTGGCTGCACGTCCCAAACTCATGTTGTGTGACGAGCCAACCTCTGCACTTGATCCACTGGTGGCAGAGGGAATTCTCGATTTGCTGCGGCGTGTGCAGGCCGAAAACGGCACGTCATATCTGTTTGTAACCCATGATTTGGCGATTGTGCGCGCAATCGCCGATAAGGTCGCGGTCATGCATAAGGGACGGGTGGTTCGTTACGGACAGAAGGCAGATGTGCTGACCCCGCCATTTGACGATTATACCGGCAAACTTCTCGCATCCGTTCCCCAAATGGCCACGGGGTGGCTCGACAGCGTCGTTGCTGCACGGCAGAGCCTCTAGAAATTTTGATACTGAAAAGGACATTTCGCCATGAGCAAGAAGACAATTATTCTGGACGGAGGCATGGGCCGTGAGCTGGAACGTGTTGGCGCACCATTCCGGCAACCGGAGTGGTCGGCACTGGCACTTATCGAAGGGCCTGAATATGTTCGTAAAGTCCATGACGAATATATTGCAGCCGGCGCGGACGTAATCACGACCAACAGCTATGCCGTTGTTCCTTTTCATATTGGCGAAGATCGCTTTGCCAAAGACGGGCGTACGCTTGCAGCTCTTTCTGGCACTCTGGCGCGTGAAGCCGCCGATGCCGCGCCGCGCAGTGTAAGGGTTGCTGGTTCGCTTCCACCTGTCTTTGGCTCCTACCAGCCTGAACTTTTTGATCCGGCTCGTGCCGGTGAACTGCTCGGAGTACTGGTGGAAGCACTTGAGCCATCGGTGGACTTGTGGCTCACGGAAACGCAGAGCAGTCTTATCGAGGTAAAGGCGGCACATCAGGCCATTCGGCACACAGGCAAGCCGCTCTGGATTTCCTATACATTGCGCGACGATGTTTCTTCCGAAGAAATGGGAGAAGCGCAGCTCAGGTCTGGCGAAACAGTTGCGGACGGCGCCCGCCTTGCCGCAGAACTCGGTGCAGAAGCGCTTCTGTTCAACTGCGCTATGCCAGAGGTCATGGATGCTGCCATTGCGGCCGCAAGCAAGGTCTTTTCGGATCTGGGCAAGGACATCCCTGTCGGAGTTTACGCCAATGCGTTCCCATCACAACAGGGTGATGAAGAAGCAAACGCAACGGTGACAGAAGTTCGTGCTGATCTCGATCCAGAATCTTACGGCAACTGGGCGAAGCGTTGGGTCAATAACGGCGCCTCAATCATTGGCGGCTGCTGCGGCATCGGCACCAACCACATTCATGCTCTTTCAACACGGTATCTTAGCAATTAAAGCAAACGCATAATTGAAGGGCGGCCTATCTGGCCGCCCCTTAGTCTCTCAAGACAAGATACGCGCAGCCGTCAGTGACAACGCCACGACGCCGTTGGCAATGCACCGTTCATCCGGCTGGTAATCCGAGTTGTGCAGCTTGTCGTGGCGGCCCTCCTGAGACGCTCCGATGCCAAGCTGGAATGACGGTACCTTTTCCGCGACCAGAGCGAAGTCTTCGGAACCCAGGCTGGCTTGGCGCTTGAACATCACGTCGCCATATCGCTCGTGGATGGCGGCTGTTGTTGCCTCGATCAAAAATGGGTCCGACACCATTGATGGGACGCCGCGCACGTAATTGACCTCGGTTTTGACACGCATAGAGGCTTCCAACCCAGCGCATATACGGCGCACGGCCGCCTCAATGACATCCCGGGTGCCTGGATCCTGGCAACGAACCGTCCCCATGATCATTACTGAATCTGGAATGATATTGTGAGTGTTGCCGCCATGAATAGCACCGACGGTCAAAACCGCGGTGTGCATGGGATCAACTTCACGCGAAACAATGGTCTGCAGCTGAAGTACGAGCTGAGCCGTAGCGACAATTGGATCGACGGCATGATGAGGCCGTGCAGCATGACCGGATTGTGCGTGCACTGTTATTTCGAACTCGTCAGACGAGCCATTGGCAATGCCTTCAACAAAACTGAAGGTGCCGGTTGGTTCATCCGGATGATTGTGGAAACCAAGGGCCAAGTCGACACCATCGAGGATGCCATCGGCAATCATGGCACGCGCGCCACTTTCCTGCGTTTCTTCTGCAGGCTGGAACATCAGTTTTACATTGCCTGCAAGATGCGGCGCGATTGTTTTCAATACACTGCCGATGCCAATCAAGGTTGCGGTATGCAGATCATGGCCGCAGGCGTGCATCTTGCCTTCGTATACGCTGGCGAAGGGTAGGCCGGTCTGCTCTTCAATAGGCAAGGCATCCATGTCCGCACGAATAACAAGGGTCTTGCCAGGGCGACCACCTTTGATAAATCCGACAACACCGATTCGTCCTACGCCTGTTTGATGTTCGATGCCAAGGCGTTCAAGCTCTTGCGCCACGACATTGGCCGTACGTGTAACGTCAAAACCCGTTTCTGGATGTGCGTGGATATCCCGACGTATCTCGATCAACTGCGGCTCGATTTGGTCTGTGAGGTCCTGAACGACGGATACGAGGTCGTTAATCCGAGCAACATCAGGGGGCGAGACTTTCGTCATGGTCTTTCCAATCAGGCTATGGCGACGTTATCGACAACGTCGGTTTTGTAAGCCCTCGCCATATCAGGATTTTTTCTCTCTAGACAGAGTTTGGCGTGTAAGTTTCTCTTCAAAAATATTGCTGAGCGTTATGCGTGGAGGCGCGCTTTCGCGCGCCTCCATTATTGTCGTTCCATTCTTAGCCAAACATGCTCAGCGATTTTGTTGTCTCAGACGGGCTCTGGGGCTTGTCGTCCTGTTCTTCAGCATGTTTGTGCTGCACAAGTGCGCGGTTTCCGGTGAGCTTGCGAACAAGTACGTAGAACACCGGTGTCATGAAGATACCGAAGAACGTTACCCCGATCATACCCGAGAACACCGCAACGCCCATGGCAGCGCGCATCTCGGCACCTGCGCCAGTGGAGATGACCAGAGGCACCACGCCCATGATGAAGGCGAGCGATGTCATCAAAATAGGACGCAGGCGCAGACGGCTGGCTTCGATCGCCGCAGCAACCGGTGTTTTGCCCTCAAACTCAAGTTCCCGGGCAAATTCCACGATCAGGATCGCATTCTTTGCCGATAGTCCCACAAGAACGATTAGTCCTATCTGGGTGAAGATGTTGTTGTCACCGCCGGTCAGCCACACGCCGGTCAATGCGGCCAGGACACCCATGGGTACGATCATGATGATCGCCAGTGGAAGTGTCAGACTTTCATATTGTGCGGCCAGCACCAGATAGACCAACAGAAGTGCCAGCGGGAAGACGAGGAAGCCTGAGCTTCCAGCCAGGATCTGCTGGTAGGTGAGGTCGGTCCATTCGTAGTCAATGCCGGAAGGCAGTGTTTCAGCGGCTATGCGTTCAATCGCGGCCTGTGCTTCACCAGATGAGAAGCCTGGGGCTGGACCACCATTGATATCGGCCGAGAGGAAGCCGTTATAACGGTTTGTACGTTCCGGACCGGTTGTGGCATCCACCTTCAGCAGAGCTGACAGGGGGATCATTTCGCCGCTTGCCGAGCGTACCTTCAGCTGGCCGATATCCTCGGACTGCGAGCGGAACTTGGCATCAGCCTGCACCCGCACGCTGTAAGTACGGCCAAACGCGTTGAAGTCGTTGACGTAGAGTGAGCCCAGATAGATCTGCAGGGTTTCGAAAACGTCAGTGACTGAGACGCCAAGCTGTTCTGCCTTGGCACGATCCAAGTCCGCGTAAAGCTGCGGCACATTGATCTGGTAGCTTGAGAACAAACCAGCCAGTTCCGGAGCCTGATAGGCCTTTGCAAGGAATGCCTTGTTGGCTTCATCAAGTGCCTGGTAACCGAAGCCAGCCCGGTCTTCGAGTTGCAGTTTGAAGCCACCTGTTGTGCCAAGGCCGTTGACCGGTGGTGGCGGGAACATGGCGATAAATGCATCCTGGATTGCGCCGAATTTCTGGTTGAGCGACATGGCAATCGCACCGCCGGAAAGATCGGCCGTATTGCGCTCCTCAAACGGGCTCAAGGCAACAAACACCACGCCTGCATTCGAGCTGTTGGTAAAGCCGTTGATCGACAAGCCCGGGAAGGCAATGGCGTGTTCGACGCCTGGCTGTGCCAAGGCAATCTCACTCATGCGCTTAATGACGTCTTCTGTGCGGTCAAGGCTGGCAGCGTCAGGCAACTGGGCAAAGCCAATCAGATACTGCTTGTCCTGTGCGGGCACGAAGCCACCGGGCACGGCATTGAAGATGCCGTAGGTTGCACCGGCCAGCGCCATGTAGACAAACATGACGACACTCTTGCGTGACAGCAAGCCACCAACGCTGCGACCGTAACCATTGGACGCAGCACCAAAGCCACGGTTGAACAGGCGGAAGAAACCACCGAACACCTTGTCCATGCCACGTGTCAGCCAGTCTTTTGGAGCGTGGTGCCCCTTAAGCAACAAAGCAGCCAGAGCTGGAGACAATGTCAGGGAGTTGATAGCCGAGATAACCGTTGAAATGGCGATGGTCAGCGCAAACTGGCGATAGAACTGGCCAGAAAGACCAGAGATAAACGCCAGTGGCACAAACACCGCAACGAGAACCAGTGCAATCGCGATGATCGGACCGGACACTTCCTTCATGGCGCGGTAGGTTGCCTCGCGTGGAGACAGTCCGTTTTCGATGTTGCGTTCGACGTTTTCGACCACAACGATGGCATCGTCCACCACAATGCCGATTGCCAGCACAAGCCCGAACAGACTGAGTGCGTTAATCGAGAAGCCAAAGACATACATGACCGCAAATGTACCGATGATCGAAACCGGAACGGCAATCAGCGGGATGATCGAGGCGCGCCATGTCTGCAGGAACAGGATCACGACCACCACCACAAGCGCAACGGCTTCCAGCAGCGTATCAATAACCTTGTCGATGGACGAGCGGACAAACTGTGTGGTGTCGTAGACGATTTCGTACTTCACGCCGTCAGGCATTGCCTTTTGCAGTTCTGTCATGGTGGCAGAAACGCTGTCGGAAATGGCAATGGCGTTGGAGCCGGGAGCCTGGAAAACCGGAATGGCAACGGCAGATTCACCGTCCAGCAATGAGCGCAGTGAATAGTCGGAAGCACCGAGTTCAACGCGAGCAACATCCCGCAGACGGGTGATCGCACCGTTTGAGCCGCTCTTGACGATGATATTGCCAAATTCTTCCGGCGTGCTCAGACGGCCCTGTGCATTGACATTGAGCTGCATGTCGATGCCAGACAGGTTGGGTGAAGCGCCGATAATACCAGCGGCTGCCTGCACGTTCTGGGAACGGATGGCATTGGTGATGTCGGCGGCGGCAAGACCATGTTCTGCTGCCTTTTGCGGGTCGAGCCAGATGCGCATGGAGTAGTCGCCCGCGCCGAAGATCTGTACCTGACCAACACCTTCGATGCGTGCCAGCCGGTCCTTGATGTTCAAAACGGCATAGTTACGCAGGTACGTCAGGTCGTAACGATCACCTGGCGAAACCAGGTGGATCACCATCATCAGATCGGGAGAGCTTTTGACGGTTGTTACGCCAAGGCTGCGTACCTCTGAAGGCAAGCGGGGTTCAGCCTGCGAAACACGGTTCTGCACCAACTGTTGTGCCTTGTCGGGATCGGTGCCTAGCTTGAAGGTGACTGTCAGCGTCATCACGCCGTCAGACGTGGCCTGGCTGGACATGTATAGCATGTCTTCGACGCCGTTGATCTGTTCTTCAAGCGGTGTTGCCACCGTTTCGGCAATGACCTTGGGATTGGCGCCAGGGTAGGTGGCGCGCACGACGATCGATGGTGGCACGACTTCCGGATATTCGGAAATTGGCAGAGCGCGCATACCAAGTAGGCCCGCAACCACGATCAGTACCGACAGAACGGCGGCGAAGACCGGTCGATCGACAAAAAATCTGGAGATGTTCATAACAAAGTCCTCTCCGGTTAAATTCTGGATACAGAGAGCCGTTTCGGTGGCACCGGACCACCAAATGGCGAATTTTTTGGGATGATTGGGCGAGGCGGGTCAGGCCCGCCTTTGCCCTTTGGTTATTGTGATGCTGCGACGGTCTCTTCGGCCTGTGGCGCAATGGTGGCGCCGGGGCGAATCCGCTGCAGGCCATTCACGACGATCGTGTCACCGGCGGAAAGACCGCTTTCGATGATGCGTGCGCCTTCGGCTGCCCCACCCGGCTTGACCTGGCGGTAGCTGACCTTGTTTTCACCGTCGACAATGAAGACGAACTTCTTGTCCTGATCTGTTCCGATGGCGCGGTCGCTGATGACGATATGGTTTTCAGCCTTTGGCTGACCCATGCGGACACGAACGAACTGGCCGGGGATCAGGCGACCATCGGGATTGTCGAAGATGGCGCGCACACCAATTGTGCCACTGGCTGCATCGACCTGGTTATCAACGAGGTGCAGTGTACCCTTGATCGGTGTTCCCTCATCGGCGAGCGTACCGGCCTCGACGGGGATTTGTTCAAGCGCAGGGATTGCCGAAGCGGAAACAGGCAGTTGCGACAGCGCCTTTGCGACCATTTCTTCGCTGGCATTAAAGCTGGCATAGATCGGATCGACGGATACCAGTGTGGTCAAGGCCGGTGCAGCAGAACCGGCAGCAACCAGGTTGCCAACGGTGATTTCAAGTTTGCCGACCTTGCCGGAAACAGGCGCGCGGATTTCGGTGTAACCGAGGTCAATTTGCGCGGTCGTCAATGCAGCACGAGCGGCGCGCAGTTGCGCTTCGGCTTCGGCGAATGCGCCCTGACGCTGGTCCATGTCACTTTGTGAAATGGTGCGGTTATCCGACAGTCTGCGACCACGTTCGAGTTCTGTACGAGCCAGACCAATCTTTGCCTCGGCTGCTGCAACCTGTGCTTCTGCGCCCGCCAGAGTTGCCTGGAATGGTGCCGGATCGATAGTGAAGAGGGCATCGCCCGCCTTGACGAGGGCACCTTCGCGGAAATGAACCGATTGCACCTGACCGGCGACGCGTGAGCGTATCTGCACACGTTCTACCGCTTCCAAACGTCCGGAAAATTCTTCCCACCGCATGACATCACGGCTTTGTACCGTTGCCACTGTCACCGGAATTGCTGGTGCTTCGGCAGGTGTCGAGGCCGCAGTTGCATTGGTCTGCGTGCTCATTTCAAAAAGTAAAGCTGCGGCTGCAACGGACACAGCAAGGCTTATGCCGGCACCCGTCAGGGCCCAGCGCTTGTTTTTCAGCGTCATGGGTTTCTCCTTGGCCCTGCGTCAGGGCCGATCAGTGATATGAAAATGCTGTTTTAATGTTTCAGTTCTGCAATAAAGGCGTTGAATTCGGTACAGACGGTTGGCAACCACTGACCTCCTCCTCCGCGATAAAGTTCCGTCCAGCCTTCGCCAGCGGGGAATACATGTTGTCTTACAAAAGTGCCCGCGTCACGCAGCCTGTCGGCATAATTGACGGTCTCATCACGTAGCGGGTCGTCCTCGGCAGTGAACACCAGCGCTGGCGCGACCTTGCTGAGCCGTGTGCACTGGCAAGGAGCAGCATAAGGATGGAAAAAGCCACACGCTTTTGCCAGATAGTGACTCCACCCATCAGCCCAGCGTTGTCGCATGCCTATGCTGTCGGCATTGCGGAATGACGCTGTTGCCATCATCGGATCAATCATAGGAGAGAGCAGGATCTGACCTGTCAGTTCTCCGGGCATGCGGTCACGTGCCTTGAGCGCTAGTCCTGCTGCGACATTGCCGCCGGCCTCTTCACCAGCCACAAACAGCTGAGACTTTGCACCGCCATATTGTTTCCGGTGGTTGTAAAGACAGTTCAATGCCTCAAATGCGCAATCAATGGCCTGAGGAAACTCATTGTTCGACGGTGTAATATAATCCGCCTCGACAACGATCGCACCCGTTTCGGCCAACGCTCTCGCGACAGGCAGTTCCGGACATTGACCGCTTTGTTCCTGAAACGAACCGCCACGCAGGTAAAGGATCAGCGGCGGTGTGCGTGAGACAGTCTCATTTTGATAAAGACGCACAGAGAGACAGGGGGTATCAGCCCCGCCAATCTCAATGTTTTTCCAATACGTCTTCATCGTGTTTTGTCCGGTTTCGGTAGTGACTCGCACGCCACTTGCCATAAATCATGAAATGCATATTATTGTTCGGATAAAATCGATCAAGCATGCATAATTGAAAACACTATTCCAAAATTCGGAACAATAGGGCGAAAATGAAAGGATGTCGGCGTGGATCAGTTGTCGGCGATGCGTGTATTTGTGCGAGTTGTTGAGACCGGCAACTTTTCCCGTGCTGCGGATTCGCTTAATATGCCCAAAACCACGGTCACGAACATGGTGCAGGGGTTGGAAGCGCATCTGCGTACAACGCTGCTGAACCGCACGACGCGACGGGTGATGCTGACGACGGATGGTGCACTCTATTATGAACGCGCCATTCAGATCATCTCGGAAATTGACGAACTCGACGGCAGCCTTTCCAACGCGCAGGTCCAACCCTCCGGGCGGTTGCGCGTCGAAATGGCAGGGGCCTTTGCCGACCTTGTGGTTATTCCCAACGTCTGCTCCTTTCACGAGAAATACCCGCTGATCAAGTTGGATCTGGGTGTCGGCGACCGATTGGTGGACTACATCGCCGAAAACGTTGATTGCGCTTTGCGGGTCGGTACGCCGCGAGACCAGTCGCTGATCGCGCGCAAGGTTTCAGAACTGAGGCTGGCCTCTTACGTTGCACCACGCTATCTGGAAAAATTCGGATCGCCGCAGCATCCGCAAGAGCTTGAAGATAAACATTTTTGTATCGGCTATCTGAACGCAGTGTCCGGGCAGATCATGACCATGGATTTCGAAAAAGACGGCCAGAAACTTGAGATCGCGCCCAACTACATCATGTCCGTCAATGACAGTCGAACCTATCTCAATGCCGCGGTTGCCGGAATGGGTGTGGCACAGCTTGCACCCTTCATGGCCGATGATGCCATAAAGCGCGGTGAGCTTTTGCCCGTCTTGTCCGATTGGGAACATGAAAGCTTGCCGATTTATATCGTCTATCCACAGACACGCCATGTGACGAACAAGGTAAGGGTATTCGTCGACTGGCTGGCACGGCTGATGCACAATCTTGATGTAAAGACTCCAGCCTGATCGCTGTGTCTCAGGCCCGCTCGCCGTTTTCCGCATAAATGCGGGCATAGGCTGCGAGGATGAAACGTTCAGCCTGGAGGAGATATTTTTCCAGGCTCTCAGCTGCGGTGGCCGCGGCTCCGCGCTCCAATTGGCTAAGGATCGTCTGATTCTGGTCGATATAGGGTCCGTGCAAATACTCAGGATCACGCAACAAGCCAAAGACCAGGCGCAGCTCCAGCGATATCTGGCCATAAAATGCGGTCAGGCGCGGGCTGTCTGCCAATTGCACGATTGCTGAGTGAAAAGCAATGTCGGCGCTGCCGACGCCCAGCCATTCACCCGCTTCACGGTGGCGTTTGGCGGTTTCGACGGCTTCGCGCATGACTGAAACGCTGGGGTGGCGCGGATGGGCCTGCGCCAATGCCGGGCACTCGATAAAACGTCTGACGCGGTAAATGTCGATAATTGTCGCCATGCTGGGTGTTGAAACGAATACGCCGCGGTTGGCTTCATAACGCAGTAGGCCTTCTTTGGTCAGCAGTCTGAAAACCTCGCGCAAGGTGTTGCGCGACACCTGCAGCTCCTCGCCCAGCGCAATTTCCGAAAGATGGCTGCCGGGGGGCAGGGTGCCGGATACAACGCGTTCGCGTATGCGGGAAGCTGTGGTTTCCGCGAGCGTTTGCACCGGCTCAGTCGAGGCCGCCGTTGTGCTCACGGATTTCGCCTTCTTCATCTGCGTTCCCAACATGCTGGTGTCTTTCTGCGCTTCAGGAAAGGGCCGGCTGTGACGGCAACGATATTGATGAAGCGCGCGCAATCTATGCGCCGTGGTGCGAGGCTTCAAGCGAGATAAGTGCTATAATGGCTGCTAAGACAAGAAAAAATAACCTGCAACACAAAATAAGTGCTTATTTTATGTGCATAATTTTATTTTTTGTAGGTTGATAATGAAAGATTGTTCAACAGTATGGACATGATTGTTGCCCTTTGCTAGATTTTGCTGATGGTTGACCCCGCAGGTGGTCGGCTTTTTGCCATTCTCCGCTCTCGATGGGTTATTGATGCTGACATTCGATCTGAACAGCGATCTCGGTGAAAGTTTTGGTCCCTGGGCGATGGGAGATGACGTGGCGATGCTGGACATTGTCAGCAGCGCCAATGTCGCCTGCGGCTTCCATGCCGGTGATCCGGCCGGAATTTTGCGGACGTTGCAACAGGCGAAAGCCAAAGGCGTCGTGATCGGCGCTCACGTCGGTTACCGCGACCTCGCAGGTTTTGGTCGACGCAATATGGATCCGACAAGCGAAGAACTGGTTGGCGATGTCATCTATCAGATTGGTGCGTTGAAGGGCCTTTCGACCGCCGCCGGTACCCGTGTCGATTATGTAAAGCCACACGGCGCGCTTTATAACACGATTGCCTTTGATGAACGTCAGGCGGCTGATGTGATCAAGGCAATTCTTAGTGTTGATCCCGAACTTGTGTTGATGGCGCTTGCTGGCTCCCCCTTGATCGAGCAGGCGCGTGTCGCGGGCCTTCGCGTTGTCGCTGAAGCTTTTGCCGATCGTGCCTATACTGCCGACGGAAAGCTTGTGTCGCGCCGTGAAAAAGGTGCCGTCCTGCATGATCCTGACGTGGTGGCGCAACGCATGTTGCGACTGGTGCGTGAGGGTGTTGTTCAGTCCATCACTGGAACTGACGCTCGGGTCGAGGCGCAGTCGATCTGCGTGCACGGCGATAGCCCGGATGCAGTCTCGATGGCAGCCCGCCTGCGTGCCGTGTTTGCGGAAGAAGGCGTATCCATCCGGTCCTTCGTCGCAGAAGGACACGCCTGATATGACACTCGCAGCCTCATCTTCTGCTGTTACCGTGCCGTCGCTACGGGTTTTGCCGTTGCGTCCCGGTGCGTTGCTGTTGGAGTTGGTTGGGCTGGACGAAACGCTGTCGCTTTATGATGCCTTTCAGCAATCACCTGTGCCAGGTGTTCTGGAAATCGTGCCCGCTGCGCGGACCCTGATGATCGCATTCGATCCACTCAGCCTCGACCAGGCCGAGTTGCTGCAAGCCGTTGCCGCGCGGTTGGGCAAAAAGCGCAGTATTGGAGTGGCCGAAACAGTCGATATCCCCGTCCATTATGATGGCGAAGATATCGCTGATGTTGCCGAGCTGCTGGGATGCTCCGCGTCTGAACTCATCAGGCGCCACACTGAAGCGGAATATACCGTTGCCTTTACCGGCTTTGCGCCGGGTTTTGCCTATCTTTCCGCGCCCGGTGCAGAGCTTGCCGTTCCCCGTCGCAAGTCACCCCGCACAGTCGTGCCCGCCGGTTCCGTCGGCCTTGCCGGTGAATTCAGCGGTGTTTACCCCAAGGCTAGCCCCGGTGGCTGGCAGTTGATTGGTAGAACACCACTGGCGATGTTCGATCTTGCCCGTGACCCCGCAACGCTTTTGCGTCCTGGCCTGCGTGTTCGTTTCCACGACATTGCTCGCTCCAGCATGCACGCGGTTGAAACGCCAGCTGTTGTTGCGGAGCCTGTCGCACGTGTTTCGTCCGATATTCGAAACGGCATCGAAATCTTGAGCTCCGGTCTGCCGGTTCTGGTGCAAGATTTGGGGCGGGCCCATATGGCAGCGCAGGGGGTCAGCCTGTCCGGAGCGCTTGATCATGGAAATTTCAAGCTCGCAAACCGCATTGTTGGCAATCGTCCCGGCACACCGGCACTGGAAATCGCACCGGCCGGCTTCTCCTTCAAGGCGGTTGGACGCGGTGTCATGGCCTTTACGGGCGCACCGGCTGCTACGTCTGTGACCAGTGCAAACGGCGCTGTTGCCTACGTAGATTTCAATACGCCCGTTGCGCTGGATGATGGCGATGTGGTTGCTCTTCAGTCTCCGCTAAGTGGTACGCGCTCTTATCTTGCGATGCGTGGCGGCTTTGTCGTCGAGCCTGTGCTGGGCAGTGTGGCAACCGATACGCTGGCGCAGATTGGCCCTTTGGCACTTGATGCCGGTACACAGGTGGCTGTTAATTCTCAAAACGTAAAAACCCCAGTGCTGCCGGGTGAGCAATCCGCTTTTGCCATGCCGAAAGCCGACGAGATCGTGACGCTGGATATTTATCTGGGGCCACGCACCGACTGGTTTACCAATGAGGCGGTGGAAAGTTTCCTTTCGCAGAGCTGGCAGGTGACACCACAATCCAGCCGCGTCGGTATTCGTCTGTCGGGCGAACCGCTTGAGCGCCTAAACCGCAATGAATTGCCGAGCGAAGCAACACTTCGCGGTGCATTGCAGGTGCCTGCCAGCGGGCAGCCGGTGCTTTTCCTGTCCGATCATCCGCTGACGGGCGGTTATCCCGTCATAGCTAATGTTGCAGCTCATCACCTTGATCTGGCAGGTCAGATACCTGTTGGCGCTCATATCCGTTTTAATGCCCTGAATGCTTTTACGCATATCGATTTCGTTGCGAGTGATCCCCGATGAAAAAAGTCCTGATTGCCAATCGCGGTGAAATTGCTGTTCGCGTCATTCGTGCCTGCAGGGATTACGGTCTTAGCTCGGTGGCTGTTTATGCCGATGCGGATGCTGACGCATGTTTTGTCAAAAAAGCCGATGAAGCCTATGCGCTGAAAGGTGTGACGGCCGCCGAGACCTATCTCGATATCACCAAGCTGATTAATGTCGCAAAGCGTAGCGGTGCCGATGCCGTACACCCAGGGTATGGTTTTCTCTCGGAGCGTTCCGAATTTGCCCGCGCAGTTATCGATGCAGGCCTGATCTGGATTGGCCCCGATCCTGAGGTCATCGAAGTGCTTGGCGACAAGCTTTCGGCGCGCCGTATCGCACAAAGTGTGGGGGCGCCGCTGGTTGCTGGCAGTGATGGTGCAATTGAAACGGCGTCTGAGGCGCTTGCTTTTGCCAAACAACATGGTGTTCCAATTGCCATAAAGGCCGCCCATGGCGGCGGCGGACGCGGTCTGAAAATCGCTCGCCATCTGGACGAAGTCGAAGAACTGTTTGAGTCAGCCACGCGTGAAGCGGTGGCGGCATTTGGCCGTGGTGAGTGTTTCATCGAACGCTTTCTGGACAAGCCGCGCCATATCGAGGCACAAATTCTTGCCGATCGCAGCGGCAATGTGGTCGTCGTCGGCACACGCGATTGTTCTCTGCAGCGCCGCAACCAGAAGCTGGTCGAGGAAGCGCCTGCACCGTTCCTTTCCGACGCGCAGCGTCAGGCCATCCATAAAGCTGCCCGAGATATCTGTGCAGAGGCGGGTTACACCGGTGCCGGAACTGTGGAGTTCCTGCTGAGCGTCGACGGTGTCATTTCTTTCCTTGAGGTCAATACCCGTCTTCAGGTGGAACATCCGGTTACCGAAGAAACAACCGGAATTGATCTTGTCATCGAGCAGTTCCGCATTGCTGAAGGCAAAACGCTGTCGTTTACACAGACACCAGAACCGCGTGGTCACGCCATCGAGTTTCGTATCAACGTGGAAGACCCTGGTCGTGGCTTCTTACCATCCGCCGGTCGTATCACCCGTTTTGAAGCGCCTGCCGGTCCGGGTGTCCGTCTGGACAGCGGCGTGAACAATGGATGCGATGTGCCGCCAATGTTCGATTCCCTTGTGGCAAAACTCATCGTCTGGGGCAGAGATCGTGAGCAGGCAATTCTGCGTGCGCGTCGCGCACTTGGTGAGTTCGTCATCGAAGGTGTGCCATCGACCCTGCCGTTCCACCGTGCAGTCATGCAGGAAAATGACTTTGCGGGCGCCGACTTTAAGGTTCATACTCGCTGGATCGAGACTGATTTCGCAGCTGTGCTTGAACAGGCTGCACGCCCGGCACAGCAGGGTAACGCTGCCCTGCTGCGCGGTGTTGCCGAGATTGACGGCAAGCGTGTCGAGATTGGCCTGCCGGAGAGTTTCTTGCGACTTTTCGGGCAGGCTCACATGACACCGGCAGACGCCACAGCGGACGTCGCGGCAGATGAAAACGCATTGCGTGCGCCACTCGCTGGAATGCTTGCCCACTGGCGCATTGAAAACGGTGCTGAAGTCGAAAAAGGCCAGGTTGTTGCGATGATGGATGCCATGAAAATGGAAACGGCCATCTCTGCACATCGTTCTGGCGTCATCACGCTGCTCGCCGAAGCCGGTACATTCCAGCAGGCGGCAACTGTCATTGCGCGCATCGACCCGATTGAAACGGGCACATCTTCCCATAACGCCGGACAGGCCAAGCCGGAGGCAAAGGCATGACCAATTCCCCGAACACTCAGCGACCGCTGCTTGCAGTCAACAACTTAAGTGTCAGCTTTGGCGGACGCCGGGTCGTTGATGACCTTTCATTCAAGGTGGAAGCGGGCCGCACGGTTGCTGTTGTGGGTGAGTCCGGCTCCGGTAAATCCGTAACCTCTTTGTCGACCATGCGATTGGCCGACATGATGGGTGCGAAGTTCGACACCGGTAGCATTCTGTTTGACGACAGAGATCTGCTGAAACTGACCCAGAAGGAAATGCGCTCCATCCGTGGCAAGGAAATTGCCATGATCTTCCAGGAGCCGATGACCTCCCTGAACCCGGTTTTCACCATCGGTGACCAGGTATGTGAAGTGCTGATCCTGCACGAAAAGATCGGCAAGGCTGAAGCACGAAAAAAAGCCCAGGAACTGCTGGAAATGGTGCGCCTGCCGGATGCCGGAGAGCTTCTGGACCGTTATCCGCACCAGCTGTCCGGTGGCATGCGCCAGCGTGTGATGATTGCCATTGCATTGGCCTGTCGTCCCCGGCTGTTGATCGCCGATGAACCAACGACGGCGCTAGACGTAACCATTCAGGCGCAAATCCTCAACATCATGCGTGACCTGCAGCAGAAGCTCGGCATGGGCATGATCTTCATTACCCACGACATGGGAGTTGTCGCCGAAATGGCAGACGATGTTGTTGTCATGTGGAAGGGCAAGAAGGTTGAAGAAGGCCCGGTTGCCGAGATTTTCGCTAACCCGAAACACCCTTATACACGCTCCCTGCTGTCGGCTGTGCCACGTCTCGGCAGCATGGCAGGCGAAGAGTTCCCGATCCGCAAGCCATTGACGGTGCTTGAGGACGGTGAGCCAAAGACAGTTGGCGAGGAACGTGTTCAGAACACGGTTCGCCAAGAGGGTGAACCTCTGCTGTCGGTGCGGGATCTGTTTGTGCGCTTCGATATCAAAAAGAACTGGTACGGCAAGGTGACGCATCGCTGCAGTGCCGTTTCCAAAGTATCGTTTGATATCCGTCCGGGTGAAACACTGGCGCTTGTCGGTGAATCCGGCTCCGGCAAATCGACAATCGGCCGCACGATCCAGCAGCTGCAGGCGTCACGTGCTGGCGAAATCTCCTTTGCCGGAAAACGCTACAGCGATATGTCGGCAGCCGAGCGTTTCTCCATGCGTCAAAAGGTGCAGTACATCTTTCAGGACCCGTTCGCGTCACTCGATCCGCGCAAGACCGTGGGCTTTTCGATTGCCGAGCCGATCAATACCCATGGTCTGATCCTGGGGACCAAAGAGGTGCGTCGCCGGGTCGATGAGTTGCTGGAGCGCGTCGGTCTCGATAGCTCATTCGCCAGCCGCTATCCGCACGAGTTTTCCGGCGGTCAGCGTCAGCGTGTCTGCATTGCCCGTGCACTGGCATCCGATCCGCAACTGATTATTGCCGATGAGGCGCTTTCGGCTCTCGATGTGTCCATTCAGGCGCAGATCATCAATCTGTTCATGGACCTTCAGGCAGAGCGCGGGTTGGCCTATCTGTTCATCAGCCATGACATGGCAGTGGTGGAGAAAATGAGCCACCGCGTTGCCGTGCTTTATCTTGGTCAGATCATGGAAATGGGCAGCCGCCAGCAAGTGTTTGAAACGCCTGCGCATGACTATACCCGCCGTCTCCTGTCAGCTGTGCCGGTTGCCGATCCGACCCGTGCCCGCAATACGGCGCTGCTGGAAGGCGAAATCCCAAGTCCTATTCGTGCTGTGGGCAACGAACCAAAAATTCTCGAACGTGAGGAAATAAATCCGGGTCACTTCGTAGCAAAAAGTGCCTGAAAATAGCGATTAATCGCGTATCACTAAAAGGAAGAGGTACATGAAAATAATCAAATGGGGAATAAGTGCTACTTTCATGGCGCTGGCTCTTGCTTCGGCACAGCCAGCCGCTGCCGCCGGGAAACTGACGGTTTCCTTGCAACAGGATCCGGGAAGCTGGGACCCGATCGACACGTTTCTGGTGGCATGGGCTTCCGTTTCTACCAACATTTTCGATGGTCTGACTTACCGTGGTCCTGACCTTAAAGTTGTTCCGGGACTTGCTGAATCCTGGGAAGAGCTGAATGACGGCAAACTGCTGCGCTTCAAGCTGCGCCAGAATGTCAAATTCCATAACGGTGAAGACTTCAATGCTGCTGCCGTCAAGTTCACCTTTGACCGTCTTCTGGGAGATGAAGGCGCCAAGGGTCCACAACGTTCCAACTACACCGTTATCGAAAGCGTTGATGTTATAGACGACTACACGGTTGAGATGAAACTCAAGTCGCCGGACCCGGTTCTGCTGACCAAGCTGGCCGGTTATGGCGCGATGATCGTTCCGCCAAAATACATTCAGGAAAAGGGTGAGGACAACTTCAACGTCAACCCGGTCGGTACCGGCGCGTTCAAGTTCTCGTCCTATGCTCCGAAGGTTGACATCAAGCTGGAAGCCAACCCGGACTACTGGGGTGGTGCACCGAAGATCTCCGAGCTTGAGTACCGCTTTATCGCCGAGCCGGCCACAGCCGTTGCCGAACTTCAGGCCGGTCGTGTCGACATCGTTATTCCGCCAACCATTCCGATTGGCATGATCCCTGTCATCACCGGCGATTCCAAGCTGGAGATTGTCAGCGTTCCCGGCCCAACCGTAGATGCGCTGCGTTTCAACACCCGTGATGGCATCACTGCCGATCCGCGTGTTCGCAAGGCCATCATCATGGCTGTCGATCGTTCCACCATCGTCCAGTCCATTCTGGCTGGTCAGGCATCGGAGATCGCAAGCTTCCAGAGCGCGCTGTCCTTTGGTTATGATCCCGAACTGAAGCCGCTGCCTTACGATCCTGCCGGTGCAAAGAAGCTTCTTGCTGACGCTGGCGTCAAGGCTGGAACGCCTTTGCAGATCGACGTTCGCGGTGCAGATTCCACCATGAATGAAGTGGTACAGGTTATTGCCAGCTACCTTCAGCAGGTCGGCCTGAATGCAACCATCAAGCCTTATGAGACCAACGTGCTGGTCAACGATATCATCCCGCAGGGCAAAACCGGCGCGATGTTCCAGCAGAAGTGGGGCGGTTGGACATTCGACTTCGATAACACGGCCTATGCCATGTACCACTCGGGTGAAAAGTGGAACCCGTATGAAAAGGACGAGACGCTGGACAAGCTGCTGGAATCGCAGCGTCCGCTGACCGACCGTGCAGAGCGTGAAAAGATCCTTCGCGAAGTTGGCCAGTATGTTGCCGACAAGGCACTCGAACTGCCGCTCTACAACTCCAACGCCATCTTCGGCATCAACAAGCGCGTGAAGGGCTTTGTCGCTCCTCCTGACAACCGCTTGAAGCTGAACGAGGTAACCGTCGAGTAATCCGACGAAACGGCGCCGTCTGCCTGACGGGCGGCGCCTCTGACTTGCGAAGGGAAAAAACGTGGCCGGTTTCCTCATCAAACGATTGTTGCAGGCGCTTTTTGTCGTCATTGCCATTACGCTTCTTGTGTCTTTTGCCGTGCGCCTGACTGGCGACCCGGCCCTGATGATGTTTCAGGGCGGCGGCGGAAGCATGACGGAAGATGATCTGGCGCGTATACGTGAAGCACTGGGCACTGACCGGCCGTTCTTCGTGCAATATGTGAGCTTCCTCAAAGGGCTCGTCACGTTCGACCTCGGACGCAGCTTTACCGGCGGCACCTCCGTTTCCCGTCTTGTTGGCGATGCGCTTCCGGCTACGTTGCTGCTGGCCTTTATCTCGATGTTCGTGTCGATCGCCCTTTCCATTCCGCTCGGCATCAAGGCTGCAACATCGCGTGGCAAGGCTGCCGACCAGGCCATCCGCATCTTCTCGCTGATTGGTCTTTCCTTCCCGAATTTCTGGCTGGCGACCATGCTGGTGCTGCTGTTTGCCATAACGCTTGGCTGGTTGCCGCCAAGCGGCATGGTTGGCATGTCCAGCTACGTCATGCCCGCATTGACCATGGGCGTCATCCTGACCGCGACCAATGTTCGTCTTGTGCGCACAGCCATGCTGGACACTCTGCAGTCGCAATATGTGATGGTTGCTCGCGCCAAGGGCTTGAGCGAAAGCAAGGTGCTCTACAAACATGCGCTGCGCAATTGCGCCATTCCACTCATTACCTATTTCGGCCTGCAGTTCGGCGGCCTTCTCGGTGGTATCGTGGTCATTGAACGTGTCTTCAACTGGCCGGGCCTGGGTACGCTTGCTTTTGATGCGGTCGCCGCGCGCGACTATCCTGTGCTGCAGGGTGTCATCACCGTTCTTTCCCTGCTGATTGTCGGCATTAACCTGCTGGTCGATATTGCCTATGGGCTGGTCGATCCGCGCATTCGCACGGAGTAATCGCTGATGGCTGCCAATTCCTCACGCGCTTCCCGCTTTGCAAGTCTTGAATTTGTGCTTGGCGCTTGCCTGACCGTTGTTATCTGCCTTGCAGTGCTATTTTCCGATTTCCTGTTCCCAGGCGGGGCAGAAAAGATCGACCTTATGGCCCGTCTGGCAAGACCCTTTGCAAGTGCTGCACACCCGTTTGGCACTGATCCACTTGGACGTGATGTGCTGGCGCGTGTTGTTGCCGGCGGCAAGATTTCGCTGCTTGTCGGCTTTTCGTCTGTTCTCGGTGCCGTCGTGTTTGGCGTCGTGGTCGGACTGGTTGCCGGTTATTACCGTGGCTTCTGGGACATGCTGGTCATGCGCTTTGCCGACCTGCAGCTTGCCATGCCGTTCATCCTGTTGGCGATCACCTTCATTGCCATCGTTGGTGGCAGCCTGACCAACACCATCATTCTGCTGATCGTATCGCAATGGGTGCAGTACGCCCGTCTGGTGCGTGGCTCGGTGCTGACATTGCGTGAGCGCGAATTCATTCTGTCGGCGCGAGCGATTGGTGTCAAAGACTGGCGCATCATCTTCCAGCACCTTCTGCCGAACCTGATTGGTCCGGTAATCGTGTTGATGACCCTGAACGTTGCCAACAATATTCTGCTGGAAAGCAGCCTGACATTCCTGGGCCTTGGCGTTGATCCGACAATCCCGAGTTGGGGCGGCATGCTGGCAGACGGCCGTACCTATCTGCAAACGGCCTGGTGGGTCAGCGTCTTCCCCGGTCTGGCCATTCTGTTGACCGTTCTTGGCCTAAACCTTCTGGGTGACTGGCTGCGTGACAGTCTCGACCCGACCGGCCGCACTTCGAGGTAAATTGCCATGACAATTCTATTCGACCGCCGTTCGACGCGCACGCTTGATACTTTGCTTGCAGAAGCGTTGCCTGGCAGCACATTGCAGGCCTGGACTTTCGACGACCGGGCAAGCCGCCGTACCGCCGAGCGCGCTTTTGCTGAAAAAGGCGTTACGGCGCGGCTGCGCAGCGCCTACAAGCCGCTGCTTTATGCTTTTTTGGAAGAAATTAATCTCGACGGCGTTGAAAGCATTGAAGTGTTTTATCCAGTGCATCCCAATGCACCGGAAAACAGGTTTCGTCTCGAGGCCTATCCCCTTGCAGAAATGGTCGGAGCGCGCGCGATAAGCTTCACCGCTCGCAAGGACGCGAACCTGCATTATGACGTTGTCCTACATCGAATGGGTCGGACAGAGACCATCAAGGTCCTTGCTCCCAACCGTGTGCATGTTGATGCGGCGGACGAAACCAATCTGTCTCCGACCGGCTGGGTACAGCGTGACGACGAGCCAGGTGTGCGATTGGAAACCGATTATGAATCGCTGTTTGCCTCAGCAATCGATGCTGTTGCCACTTACGACTGGGGCATGGATGAGCCTTACTTCGAAGAGCTCAATATTCGTGTTGCATTTCCTGCCGACGATGAGCGGATTGCGGTTGGCGACGAGGCGATAAGCCTGCGTGAAGCGCTCCACGAAGATTTCTACTTTTCGCTTCTGGAATTTTTCCAGAAAAAGTCCGGCCGTCCCATCGGCGATCGCGGCTTGAAACCGGGCCAGATTGTTCCTGAGATCGTCAGGGACGGAAATGCCGTCTCGGTTTGCGTTTCTGTGCGCCCGCTGACGACCGGCTACCTTGATGGTGAGGTCCAGGATCTCGATACAGCGACACGCCCGCTAGCCACGCAGCAGATCGTTGCCGCACTTTCCGAGGTGGGTGGCGAGGCCTTCGAGGCGCGCTCCAGAGCAGGACGTGTGCTGCATGCCCGTTACATCAATGGTACCGACGCTGCAGTGATGATCAGCGGTGGTCAACATCCCAATGAGACCACTGGCATTTGCGGCGCGGTCAGGGCCGCAAAACAGCTCGTGCAACGGCCGGGCGCACATTTTACGATTTCTCCGCTGGAGAACCCGGACGGTTACGCACTACACCAGCGCCTTTGTGTCGATAACCCGCGCCATATGCATCATGCTGCGCGCTACACGGCACTTGGTGACGATCTCGAGTATCGCACCGAAGAAACCGCAGCTGGTCATATCAACGAGAAGCAGATCCGCTTTGATGCGCAGCAATTGAGCGGCGCATTGTTGCACGTCAATCTGCACGGTTACCCCTCCCATGAATGGACGCGGCCGCTTTCGGGTTACGTGCCGCGCAATTTTGCGATGTGGACGTTGCCGAAGGGCTTTTTCCTGGTGGCGCGTTACCACGCCGGTTGGGAACCGCAGGCCGAACGTCTACTGGACCGTGTCACACGGCACCTCAGTGCGATACCGGGCCTGCTGGCCTATAATGAGCGGCAGGTTGCGCTCTATGAAATTCATGCAGGAGAAACCGGTTTCCGTGTCATCAATGGTTTCCCGTGCCTGGCATCGGTTGATGATCGCCACACAGTGCCAATGACGCTGATTACCGAATATCCTGATGAAACCATCTATGGTGATGACTTCGTTGCCGGTCATACCGCGCAGATGGAAACGGTACTTTCGGCCTATGAGGCCTGGCAGGATATCGTCGCAACATCCTGAACAGCCACGACCGCTTTATAAAATAAGGGCGACCTCATACGACAAGATGAGGTCGCTCTTTGTTTTTATCAGAGCGCGTGCTGCCGGTTTAAGCCGGATGTTGCTGTACGCTTAGTCCGCCGTCGACGGTCAGGCATGTGGCATTCATGAACGGGCACTCGTCCGAAATCATGAACACCGCCGCCATGGCGATTTCTTCTGGCGTGGCGATGCGGCCCGTTGGGTGCAGTTTCATGGTTTCGGCCTTGGCGGCTTCGGGGTCCGGGAAACTGTTCCAGTAGTCGATGACTTTCTGGGTCGAGACATAACCAGGTGCCAGCGCGTTGACCCGCACATTTTGTCCCGCATATTCAAGACCGAGCGACTTCGTCAGTCCCAGCAGCGCGTGCTTGGCCAGTGGGTACGGGAATGTGTGCGGAATAATGGTGAATGCATGGGTCGAAGCAATATTGAGGACAACGCCGCCACCTGTTGCGATCATATCTGGCAAAACCGCGCGGCAGCAATTCCAGGCGCCCTTGAGATTGATATCAAAGCAACGCGTCCATTCTTCATCGGTGGTCGACAGTGGATCGGAAAACACGTTGACGCCGGCATTGTTCACCAATGCGTTGAGTGTTCCAATTTCGTCCTTTGCATAGGCTACGGCCTCAGCCATGCCAATGGCATTGGAGATGTCATCGGTGCGATAGGCGATCTTGTTGCCGGACTGTTTCAAACGCTGTGCCGTTTCAGCCAGCAGATCGCCATCGAGGTCAACCAGCAGCAGATCGGCACCCTCGCGCGCGAATGCTTCCGCGATAGCAAGGCCGATACCTTGCGCGGCACCCGTGATCATGATGCGTTTGCCGTTTAATCTGCTAGTCATTTGATGATTTCCTGAATTGGATGCTGAAACCGGACTGAAGTTGCTGGCCGTTTTCAAGGAGGACCAGACCTCCAAAATCAGCCAAATGATGACCATTGGGAAGATGTGTCATCGGCTCGAAACAAAAGAAGTCGCGGCGTTCGGTCGGTGTGTAAAACATGACGACGTCGTTGTTGGGCGTTGCCTCAAGGTCTGCGCTTATGCTGAGTTCCGGCCAGACGATTTGAGCGCGGCCATCCCATCCCGAAAACGCATTGTTGATAAAACGGGCGGGCAGGGTGGTACCATCAGAAAGATTGATATCTGCAGGAATAGCAGCGGTCGGTCCCGGTAGATGCTTTTGGCGTTCTGTCCAGAAGGTTTGAACTGCCGCCTTTACCGTAACAGCTCCGGTGCGGGCAAAAAACGGATGAAAACCAACGCCAAATGGCATAGGCTTGGCCGCTTCATTCTGCACCGACAGTTCCATTGTCAGGCGCCCTTCGAAGACAAAGATCTTTTGACGCGCCAAATAGTCATACGGCGTTATATCATTGGCGCAATGACGCAGCGACAGTTCAATCGTCTGTGAGTTGCTATCGGTGATTGTCCAGTCTTCCAGCCAGCCATCGCCGTGCACATAGAGTGGATCACTGCTGTTCGGCTGAAAGCGATAGACCTCATCTCCAACATTGAAGCTGTTGAATTCTACCCGATTGCCAAATGGCACCAGAGGAAAACATGCAGCCTGGCTGTCTGGTCCGCCAGCCGCCACAAAGACAGGTGTTCCTTCAAAAAAGGCGGCGCTTACGCTACCGCCCTTTGTTGAAACCCACACGTCCAGCTGTCCGTCGTGCAGATGATGTCCTGTCTGTTCTGTCACTGGCGGCGACCGGCTGCAGAGGAGCGCAGATTGTCGAGCAACACGGCCAACAACAAGATCAGGCCACGCACCACATATTGGTAGAAAGCCTGAATGTTCAGGAGGTTCATGACGTTTTCGGCAATCCCCATAATGAGGACACCAACGATAACGCCGCTAATGGCCGCACGACCACCTGCCAGGGACACGCCCCCAAGAACGCAAGCCGAGATAACCGACAGTTCAAGGCCGGTCGCGGCATTGGGCTGGCCAGAGGTAATTCTGGACGCAAGCAGCACACCGGCGACGGCGCAGACCAGCCCCTGCAACATGAAGATCCAGACACGCATGTTGACGACGTTGACGCCGGCAAGACGCGAGGCTTCCGGGTTGCCGCCAATTGCCAGTGTGTTCTTGCCGAATACGGTGCGGTTCAGCAGAAATCCGAAGGCAATAAACATAGCAGCCATGACCCAGATCGGTGTGGGAATGCCCAGGAATTTGGACAAGGCCAGCTGGTAAAAGCTCGGATCATTAATGCCCACGGCGCGACCATCCGACGCGATAAGCGCAAAACCACGGACAATCTGCATGGTCGCAAGTGTGGTGATCAGCGCATTGATGCGGAATTTCGCAATCACCAGACCATTGATGAGGCCAACGGCGCCACCGCACAGCAGCGCCGCGATCAGGCCGAGAATGATGGAGCCGCTGGCGTTGGACGCCATGACTGCCACCATGCCTGAAAAGGCAACGGTTGAGCCGACCGAGAGGTCAAAGTCACGTGAAGCCAGGCAGAACATCATGGTGCAGGCAACGATGCCGATCGTCACGACGGATTGCAGCAGGCCAAGCATGTTGCGCTCGGTCAGGAAGTTCGGAACGGTCAACGACACGATCACGAAGGCGATGGCAAAAAGAACGACGAGCCCCTGTTCGCCGAGAAGGAGTTTTTTCAGAGAGGTCATCGTGCTTGTACCTGTTGAGTTGGAAGTTCGCTGGCGTTGGACACATCAGGCAGTGCCGCCGCCAATATGCGGTGTTCGTTGAAGTCTGGCCGTTCCACATCGACTGCGACACGACCTTCACACATCACCAGGATGCGGTCGGAAATGCCCATGATCTCAGGCAATTCACTGGAAATGACGACAATCGCCATGCCCTGCGCAGCCAGTTCATAGAGGATTTCGTAAATTTCGGCCTTGGCGCCGACATCAATGCCACGCGTGGGTTCGTCGATAATCAGGACTTTGACGCCCTGTTCGGACAGCCAGCGTGCCAGGATGACCTTCTGCTGGTTGCCGCCCGACAGGTTGATGATGTCCTGCTGACGTGACGGCGTGCGCACACGCAGCTTTGCGATGAAGGTGTCAGCCAGTTCCGCTTCTTTTTTCGGCTTCAACACGCCAAATGGCGAGAAATGGCGCCGCGAGGAAATTGAAATGTTTTCCTCGATGTTGCGGCCCTGAATAATGCCGTCGAACTTGCGGTCTTCAGGGCAAAGAACAATGCCGGCCCGTATGGAGTGGGGAGGGCTGTCAGCCGCTACGGCTTGTCCGTCGACAGTGACTTTACCTCGCGAACGGGTGTCTGCACCATAAACCAGGCGCGACATTTCGCTGCGGCCGGCACCAATCAGACCGAAGAAACCAAGAATTTCTCCCTGACGGACGGAGAAACTGATCGGCTTGGGTAACTTATGGCCACTGAGGTCTTTCACATCAAGGCGAACTTCGCCTTTTGGACGGTCACGCCAGCCCCAGATGTTCTTGATTTCGCGGCCAACCATCTCTGAAATGATCTGCTCGCGTGTGACATCTGCAATATGAGGATGATGTGCGGCAAGTTTGCCGTCACGCAGCACTGTCATGCTGTCGCAGAGGCGGAAAATCTCATCCAGTCGATGGGACACGTAAAGGATGACGATGCCCTGAGATTTGAGTTTCTCAATCAGTGCAAACAGGATTTCGCTTTCACGGGATGAGAGCGATGAGGTGGGTTCATCGAGCGCTATGACGCGTGCATCCGCCATGATCGCCTTGGCAATTTCCACCATCTGGCGTGCGCCAATCGATAATGAAGCAACCTTGTCGGAGGGGTCGATATCGATGCCGATTTCGACGAGCTTCTGTTTGACGACGTTGATCATTTCGCGGCGGTTGATAACACCAGCCTTGCCCGGAAACCGGCCAAGCCAGAGGTTTTCCGCCACTGTCAACTCAGGAACGAGTTGCAGTTCCTGATGGATGACGATGACGCCGGCATCGAATGCATCACGCACCGATCGATAATTTTGAACGGCACCATCGATAAGGATTTGCCCCTCATCAGCCGTCTGATCGCCCGACAGAATACGGATGAGAGTCGATTTTCCCGCCCCGTTTTCACCCATAAGGCCGTGCACGCAACCTTTGCGTACGCCAAGAGAAATGTCAGCGAGCGCCTGCACGCCGGGATATCCTTTGGATATCGACCTGAATTCCAGAAAATCTTGCATAGTGCACTCCGACAGGAAATCCGGCCGCCTTACGCGGCCGGTCATTGCTTTTCGGATCAGTGGTTATTCAATGCCGAGGTCGGCACGAACTGCCTCGTAGTTATCGCGCAGCGCGACCTGACCAGCCGTCAGAATAAGCTTTTCCGGCTCCTTGTCGTTGGCAATCCACTCATACATGTTGAGAGCGGTTTCATAACCGTGGCGCTTCGGGGAAATGATGACGGTACCGAAGAAACCGGTCGCGTCAGCCTTCTTGAACTCGTTGATCGCGGATTCTGCGCCGCCGATTCCAACACCGATCATGTTGTCAGCCGTAATGCCAACGCTTTCCGTTGCGCGGACCGCACCGAGGACGGCTTCGTCATTCAGGCCGACGGCAACCCACTTCTTGATCTTGGCGTTCTTGTTGAGAACGACAGTTGCTGCGTTGAGAGCGGCTTCCGTATCAGTTTTTGCCTGCGGCGCATCAAAGATGTTGGCTTCAGGGAAGCCTGCAGCTTTCAGGGCGTCAAGCGCACCGTTTACGCGGTCAACTGCGGTTGGCAGCTGGTCGTAGGAGACGCGGATTGCGCCCACTTCGTTCATGTCCCAGCCACGCTTCTTGATTTCATCAACGATTGTCTGGCCAGCTGCTTCGCCAATCTTTGCGGCAGAAATGCCCATATGCGGCACATCTTCAATCGGGCTGCCATCTGCATTTACCAGGCGGTCATCAACAGTCATGATCTTGAGGTCGTTGGCTGCCGCCTTCGCAACGATGCCAGGGCCGAGCTTCACGTCGGGTGTGCAGATGATGAAGCCCTGCGCGCCCTGTGCGCCTAGGTTGTCGATGGCTGATTGTACTTTTTCACCATCTTCAGCGCCAATCTTGACAAGGGTAAAACCCTTTTCCTTTGCGGCGATGTCAGCGAATTTCCATTCGTCCTGGAACCACGGTTCTTCCGGCTGCTTGACGATGAAGCCGATCTTGACGTCGGCGGCGAATGCGGAGGTCGCGGCGAATACGGCGACAGTGCCAGCCAGAATGGCTGTTTTAACAAAGCCCATTGTCTCTCTCCCTAGGTGACTGCCTTTGCAGTGTATGTTGTTTAGTTTCTTTCATCATATTCGTCAATTACATTTGTATGATGAATAAAAAGTCAGTATATGACATATCGCGGTCGTGATATGCGACACGGCATCGCCATGTGAGTGAAACTGCGATAAGGATCGCGACATGTGGCGAAGCAAGCGGGAGGTTAAGAGTGGCGTTGCAAGAACGGCAGGAACAGGCTGTGCCAGCCAATGGTGCCGGGAGCGTCAAACGCCCTCGTGTCCAGAAAAATGTAACGCGAGCGATTGCGACTGATATCTTTGCCGATGTGTTTCCCGCAGGAAGCATGCTGCCCACAGAAAACGAGCTGTGCACGCAATATTCCGTCAGCCGGACAGTGATCCGGGAATCGTTGAAGATTCTCGAATCCAAAGGCCTGGTACGTGGACGTTCCCGTATCGGCACGCAGGTCTGCGTCAAGGAAGACTGGAACATCCTCGATCAGCAGGTTCTGGAGTGGATCGGTCCGCGCATTTTTGAACTGGATCTTTTGCAATGCGTGCTCGATGCCCGCCGGGCAATCGAACCATTTGCCGCCGAACTTGCCGCGCAACGCGCCAGCATGCAGGAGATTGCCGAGATAGAGCAGGCTTGGCAGCAGATGCGTGATTCTGAAGGTGATGTGGAGAAATTCACGCAGGCGGATGTTGCCTTCCATGCCGCTTTGCTCAAAGCCAGTCACAATCAGGTTTTCATGCAGCTTTCGAGCATTATTAGCGCCGCGCTGGAGTTTTCCCTGCACGCCTCCAACGAGGCAGTGGATACCCGGGTCGAGGCGCTGGATGTGCACTATCAGCTTGTTGAAGCCTTGCGTTTGCGTGATGCCAATGCGGCACGGACATGCGCCAACCACATGCTCGAAATTGCAGCGCGCGATCTTGCAATCGCTGTGCGCAAACATCCCGATCACTGTCCCGTCTGATCGCGGATTTCCCTTCCGGACTTTATTGCTAGATGAGTGAAGCTTCATGAAAATTACGAAACTGACGACCTACATTGTCCCTCCGCGCTGGATGTTCCTGAAGATAGAAACGGATGAGGGAATTGTCGGGTGGGGTGAGCCGGTTGTCGAAGGCCGTGCGCTGACCGTTGAAGCAGCTGTGCATGAACTGGCCGATTATCTCGTTGGCAAAGATCCAATGATGATCGAAGACCATTGGCAGGTCATGTACCGCGGTGGTTTCTATCGCGGTGGTGCCATCCACATGAGTGCGCTTGCCGGTATCGATCAGGCGCTTTGGGACATCAAGGGCAAGGCGCTGGGCCAGCCCATTCACGCTTTGCTGGGTGGACAGGTTCGTGATCGGATCAAGGTTTATTCCTGGATCGGGGGTGACCGGCCGAGCGATGTGGCCAACAATGCCCGTGATGTGGTTGCCCGTGGTTTCAAGGCAATCAAGCTCAATGGCTGCGAGGAAATGCAGATCGTTGATACCTGGGAAAAGGTTGAAAAGGCCGTTGAAACCATCGCGATAATTCGCGAGGCCGTTGGCCCGCATATCGGCATTGGCGTTGATTTCCATGGCCGTGTGCACCGGCCGATGGCCAAGGTCCTGGCCAAGGAATTGCAGCCCTATAACCTGCTGTTCATTGAAGAGCCCGTGCTGTCTGAAAACCGGGAAGCGCTGAAGGAAATCGCCAACCATTGCTCGACGCCGATTGCGCTTGGTGAACGTCTCTATTCACGTTGGGACTTCAAGTCTGTTCTATCTGACGGTTATGTCGATATTTTACAGCCGGATTTGTCCCATGCTGGCGGCATTACCGAGTGCCGAAAGATCGCGACGATGGCGGAGGCCTATGACGTGGCGCTTGCTCCGCATTGCCCGCTTGGTCCAATCGCTCTTGCTGCCTGCCTGCAGGTTGATGCCGTGAGCTACAATGCCTTCATTCAGGAGCAGAGCCTCGGCATTCACTACAACAAGTCCAACGATATCCTTGATTACATCTCCAACAAGGACGTGTTTCAGTATGCCGATGGTTTTGTTGGCATTCCGCAGGGACCTGGCCTCGGTGTTGAGGTTGATGAAGCCTATGTGATTGAGCGCGCCAAGGAAGGGCATCGCTGGCGCAACCCCGTCTGGCGCCATGAAGATGGCAGCGTCGCTGAGTGGTGATACAGCAATAGGTGCGGTGATAGAGTTCACCAAAAACAAACGCCGTGACATATCGCTGTCACGGCGTTTTGTCGTTGTCTATTTATGGCCGGAATTTGTTTTGGCGGATACGACTAGTCGACGCCACAATCATGTTTTTTTAGGCAGAAAACCGCCGAAATTTTTCGACGGTTTTCCTTAGCTTCAGACTTTCGGCGGGATCAGATCATTCTGCTGCAAGCTGCTTAGGGCTCAGGCGCAACGCCGCAGCGCGGCGGTGACCTTCAAGCTGTTCTGTCGCGCTCTGGCGAACAGCGGCAGGAGCAACCGCAGCAACGCCACGCTCATCCAGCCACTGGTGGGTGGCGATCTTTACATACGAACCAACCCAAAGGCCTCCAGTATAACGACCCGCGGCCATCGTTGGCAGCGTGTGGTTGGTTCCGCAGCACTTATCTGAGTATACAACGCTTGCGAGTTCACCGATAAAGATGGAACCATAGTTGCGCAGCTTCTTCGCTGTTGCCTTCGCGTCGCGCGTGTGGACCTGAAGGTGCTCAGTTGCGATGTAATCGGAATAGGCGATCATCGTTTCCTCGTCCTCTACGAGGGTAACTTCGCCGTAGTCCTTCCACGCGACACCGGCAACAGCAGCCGTCGACAGTGTTTCGAGCTGCTTCTCGACTTCCTTTATGGTCTCATCTGCGATCTCACGGCTGGTCGTTACAAGACCAACACGAGTACGCACATCGTGTTCGGCCTGGGCCAGCATGTCGGTCGCGAGTGTTGCTGGGTTGGCAGTTTCATCGGCAACGATGAAGATTTCACTCGGTCCCGCCAACTGGTCAATACCGACTTGACCAAAGACCTGACGCTTCGCTTCGTTGACAAATGCGTTGCCCGGGCCGACGATTTTATCGACGGCAGGAATGGTCTCGGTCCCGTAAGCCATTGCTGCAATAGCCTGTGCACCGCCCACTCGGAAGATACGGTCTGCGCCAGCGAGGTGGCAGCCAGCAATCATGGCAGGATGTGCATTTGGGGGTAGGCAAGCAATCACCTGGTCGCAGCCAGCTACCTTAGCGGGGACTATCGTCATAACCGGTGCCGAAAGAAGTGGATAGCGTCCACCTGGCACATAGCAACCGACGATCTCAATGGGAATAACGCGGTGCCCCAAGTGCAGGCCCGGAAGACTCTCGATTTCGAGCGGAAGAATGGTGCCGAGCTGAGCCTCTGCGAAGCGGCGGACGTTTGCTATGGCAAACTCGGTGTCTTCGCGTGTCTGTGGGTCAAGATCAGCAACAGCCTTCTGCTTCTCTTCCTCTGTGACTTCAAAGGTAGCGACATCGGCTTTGTCGAAAGCGAGCGAGTATTCACGAACCGCTGCGTCGCCACGCTCGCGGACATTAGCGATAATGTCCTTCACCGTTTTTTCAACGGGAGCCGTGTCGGAGACAGCGTCTCGCGTGGGTTCTTTAATCTTTATAAATTTGCCTTTCAGCGCATTGAGACGCGACGTCATCGAAACCTCCTATGTGGTATGATTGACGTGAGCATCTTCCACGACGAGCTTTCCGGCAATTGCCCCTAAACCACTTGTTCATTATATTCACCACATGAAGTGTATTTGCTGGGGCTGGGTATCTCACCCGGGCTTGGGGTGTCATGGTCGTCCGCATGCTGAAACAGAAGGGTCTGACTGATGCCTAAAATTGGGAGTAAACTTCGAGAGCTCCGCCGCCGCCGAGACTTGGGCGTTAGGGAGCTGGCAGCGCGCTCGGGAATATCGCATTCGACGATTTCCTTGATCGAGCGTGACCGGATGAGCCCGTCTATAGATACGCTTGGTGCGGTTCTGGATGCACTTGGTACAACACTTCCCGGTTTTTTCTCTGATCTGCAATCCAGTCTGCCGTATTCACCCTTCTACTCGTCCGCAGACCTCGTGGAGATTGGAAAGGTTGATACAATTTCATATCGCGTTATCGGACTGGACCATCCCAACCGGCAACTCCTGATGTTGCATGAGCGCTACGCGCCTGGTGCAGACACCGGCGAGGAATTCACTCACGCAGCCCAGGAAGCGGGCATGGTGCTGTCGGGAATGGTTGAGATCACTGTGGGCAATGTTAAAAAGGTCCTGAAGCCTGGGGACGGATATTATTTTGATAGCAGGCTTCCCCATCGCTTCCGCAATGTTGATGAAGGGCCTAGCGAAATCCTGAGCGCTATTACACCACCGACTTACTGATGTTCAAACCTGCAGAAGGGTGGTGAGTATAGTGAACAAGGTGGTTAACCCCGCTTTTCAAAGTTTGGAAACGTGCTTTCCTATTGGCCGGTCGATAACACAAAGGGGAGCGTCCGATGAAAATCTTTAAAGCTACAATCATTGCATCCACCATCCTGATGGCAGGCAGTTTGAGTGCGCAGGCACGTGATCTGACAGTCGTGTCTTGGGGTGGAAACTTTCAGGATGCTCAGCGTAAAATCTTCTTCGAACCCTATGCAGCCGAAACTGGTAAGCCGGTTCTCGACGAAAGTTGGGATGGTGGCTACGGCGTTTTGCAGGCCAAGGTCAAGGCTGGCGTGCCCAACTGGGATGTCGTCGAAGTTGAGGCTGAAGAACTGGCGCTGGGTTGCGCCGATGGCATATATGAAAAAATCGACTGGGAAAAACTTGGCGGTAAGGACGCCTACCTTGCTGCCGCGGTCAGTGACTGCGGCGTTGGCAACATCGTATGGTCGACTGGTCTCTCTTATGACGGAGAAAAACTGAAGGAAGCCCCAAAGACCTGGGCAGACTTCTGGGATACCAAGAAGTTTCCTGGCAAGCGCGGCTTCCGCAAGGGTCCGAAATACGCTCTCGAGTTCGCTCTGATGGCTGATGGTGTACCTGCCAAAGAGGTCTACGACGTTCTCAGTGGTGAAGGTGGTGTTGATCGCGCATTTAAAAAGCTCGATGAATTGAAGGCCGACATCATTTGGTGGGATGCAGGCGCTCAGCCACTGCAGCTCCTGTCGTCGGGACAAGTGGTCATGACCACGGCCTACAATGGCCGTATCAGCGGTATCAACCGCTCGGAAGGCAAGAAGTTCGGCTTTGTGTTCCCGGGTAGCATCTACGCTATCGACAGCTGGGTGATTTTGAAAGACAGCCCAAACAAGGACGCAGGCATGGATTTCATTAGCTATGCGAGCAAGGCCGAAAATCAGGCCAAGCTGCCCGAGTATATTGCTTATGGTCTGCCCAACCTGGGAGCGACCAAGTTGGTCCCTCAGCAGTTCCAGGAAGAACTTCCGACGACTGAGGCAAACATTAGTGACGCAATCCCGCTTGATGTAGACTTTTGGACCGACAACGCGGAGGAGCTGACGCAACGCTTCAACGCCTGGCTCGCGCAGTAAGCGCCAGCCTTTTCATGTCCTGATATCCGTTGCCCGAAAAAGGGCAACGGACCTTCCCTCATCAGAGAGAGGAGGGAGGTTGCGTTATCCAATACGAGCGTAGGTTATGATGAGCGACGCGTTTATAAATTTCGACAAAGTCAGCAAAGCGTTCGGCATCATGACTGTCGTTGATAATCTAGACTTGTCTATCGGCAAGGGCGAGTTCGTCAGTATGCTTGGGCCTTCCGGGTCTGGAAAGACGACGCTTCTCATGATGCTGGCAGGGTTTGAGAGCCCGACCAGCGGTGCGATCTCCGTAGCTGGTAAGCGCGTCGATTCCCTTCCACCCCATAAGCGAAATATGGGTGTCGTTTTTCAGAACTATGCACTCTTTCCCCACATGACCGTTGCTGAGAATGTGGCGTTTCCGTTGAGAATGCGTGGCGCCTCCAGGAGTGAGATCGTTGAACGGGTGACGAAGGCGCTCGACATGGTTCAGCTCGGTGCGTTTCAGGAACGCAAGCCCATACAACTGTCCGGTGGGCAACAGCAGCGCGTTGCTTTGGCCCGCGCATTGGTTTTCGAACCAGAGGTCGTCTTGATGGACGAGCCATTGGGCGCTCTCGACAAAAAGCTTCGCGAGCAGATGCAAATGGACATTCGCGATCTTCATCACCGCTTGGGGCTTACCATTGTCTTCGTTACGCACGACCAGACAGAAGCACTGACAATGTCGGATCGGATTGCTATCTTCAATCATGGAAAAATTGAGCAAATCGGAGGTCCGTCGGAAATATACGACAGGCCAAGAACTCAGTTCGTCGCCGAGTTTATTGGAGAAACAAATCTTCTCTCTGGAAAGGTGACGTCTTCATCTAACGGCCTTCTTAACGTTACGTTGGAAGGCAGTCAGCCGATAAAGGTAGCTTCTACCGCAACTTATGAACCTGGAAAGCACGTTAAGGTATCGGTGCGCCCAGAACGTATTGAGCTCGGCGCGGTCGGTGAGGGCCAAAACGAGCTCAAGGTGAGAGTGACTGACATTGTCTACCACGGAGACCATCTTCAAGTGGAGGTCAATGCTGGTGGTCGGAGGCTTGTCGTCAAAGCCAATCGAAAGGCAGTGGCTCCAGAGATTGGGCAAGACATTGTAGCGTCGTTCAGCCCCGAACAATGTTGGATCGTCACATGACGCAAACATCGTGGCTCTCCAAACAAACCAAGTCGTTTGCGCTCATTGCACCACTCGCAATTTTTCTAGTTTTCTTCTTCGTGGCGCCTCTCTTCACGATGATGAAGTCCGCTGTTTCTGATCCGGTCGCGTCAAATGCTCTTCCTACGGTTTCAGAGGCGTTGGAAGGTTGGGATCGGTCATCGACACCTTCTTCAGAGGCACAAGCGTCGCTGGCCGCTGATATACGTAATATCAGTGACGATCAGTTATTTGGTGATCTCGTCCGTCGACTGAACAGTGCTAAGTCCGGTTTCCGCACTCTGATGACCAAGACACGTAATGCTGTAGCTGACCAGACAGTTACCGACTTGGTGTCCGTTGATGCGCGGTGGAGCGACCCGGCATTCTGGATCGCCGTCCAAGACGCCGCGAGCGCTTCCCTTACAGACAGAAACCTGCTGGCAGCTGTCGATCTGCAACGAGACGCCAGCGGCAACATTGCGAACGCTCCAGAGGGTACCTCGGCCAATCGCACTACGCTGATCCGTACATTGATCATGGCTGGCATCGTGACAATCTGCTGCATCGCCGTGGGCTTGCCGTTCGCAATGGTTGCTGCATCAACGACCGGGTGGAAACGCCAACTGCTTCTGGGAGCTGTACTTCTTCCACTCTGGACTTCATTGTTGGTGCGCACTGCCGCCTGGTACATTATCCTTCAGGACAACGGTCTCATCAACTTGACTCTTCAAACGCTTGGATTGACGAGCGGGCCTGTTCCTCTGATCTTCAACCGGCTCGGCGTTGTTATTGCGATGACCCATGTGCTCCTACCTTTCATGGTCCTACCAATTTTTAGCGTTCTTATCGGTATTCCCAAGAACCTTATGCCAGCGGCAGCCTCATTAGGCGCTTCACCTATCCGCGCATTCCTGTTGGTTTTACTTCCGCTCAGCCTTCGCGGTGTCGTATCAGGCGCGCTGCTCGTCTTCATGAGTGCTCTCGGCTATTACATCACGCCTGCGCTTATCGGTGGAGCACAAGATCAGATGATAAGCTCGGTTATCGCCTATTACGCGACTGGCGCGGCAAACTGGGGCATGGCTGGCGCTCTCGGTATGGTTCTTTTGGCAGCAACGATGATCCTCTATGTTGTATACCTTCGCCTTTCCTCCGAGGAGGCGCGCACATGAAAACGCTTACCGCCAGCAAAGCCGTATTCGGATCGACCGTAATTTTCTTCCTTATGGCACCGCTGTTCGCAATTCTTCCGCTCGCTTTTACAGACAGCATATTTCTCAACTATCCCATCCCTGGGTTTTCATTCAGGTGGTTCCATGAGTTGTTCACGGCTGACGCGTGGCGTCGGTCCATAATCAATAGTCTTTTGATTGGAAGCGGAACGACTATTTTAGCGACCATCATGGGAACTGTTGCAGCTCTTGGATTGCGAGGAAAATCAGTTTCGCTGTTGTTTAGTTTCTTCCGGACTTTGTTCCTCCTACCAATGGTTGTTCCGGCAGTCGTGTTGGGGGTGGGTATGCAATTGATGTTTGCTCAGTATGGTCTCGCCAACACATATGTTGGGGTTATCATCGCGCACACTGTTATTGCTATCCCATTCGTCGTGGTCAACGTTACTGCGGCGCTGCAAGGCATTGATCGACGGCTTGAGAATGCCGCAGCAAGCCTTGGCGCATCGCCAGTTGTCGTCCTTCAGAAAGTGACCTTGCCGCTTGCCATGCCGGGTATTGTGTCGGGTGCTGTTTTCGCCTTCGCCACATCCCTGGACGAAGTTGTTCTAACGCTGTTCGTCGCGGGCCCCAATCAGCGCACTGTTGCCCGCCAGATGTTTTCGACAATCAGGGAAAACATCAGCCCTGCAATTGCTGCTGCAGCATTGCTGTTCATTGTGGGAACCGTGCTCATAGCGGGACTGGTCCTTTTGGCTCAAAAAAAGAGCCCGCGGGCGTAAAGACAAGTCACCTGCGCTGCCGTCCTTCGTTAGTGACGCAATAACATGACACTTTGTGGTGAAGAGGACGTTCCAAAGCCCTCGAAAGGACGAGTTCTGTTTGTGGAGGATTTGCCTTTATCCGTACCCGGCTATTCTCACATTTACGGGTGTCAAGGCTGGCGGCAATGATTTCGTCGTCGGTCGTTCTGTGTTGATCAGCAACCTTAGAAAACAGCCAACTTCCAACGAGGTTGATAGCGACCCAAAGAGAAACTTCGCGACTTTCCCTTTGGGCCGTTTTCTCATGTACTGGGCTCAGATTGCTGTGTGGAATACTTTAGTGGTGTGCCGTGGTCGATGAATGCCTCAATGCGCTCACGCCACGGCTTGATGTCCAGCTTCTGCTCTTCAATCCATTTCGGATTGTAATAGGTTGCGGAGTAACGGTCTCCGCTATCACAGATCAGGGATACGAGTGATCCGTCCTTGCCTTGGCGCATCATTTCGCTGGCAATGCACAAAAGACCGAAGAAGTTTGTGCCGGTTGAACCACCAACACGACGGAAAAGCCGGTCGGACAGGACGTGGGCGGCAGCAATTGAAGCGACATCCGGCACGCGGATCATATGGTCGATCACGCCGGGTACGAAGGAAGGCTCGACGCGTGGTCGGCCAATGCCTTCAATGCGACTGCCCGGAGCAGTTTTTTCCATGTCGCCACTTGCCCAGGCATCATAGAAGGCAGAACCCTCAACATCGACGACCGCGAGGCGCGTTTCGAGGTTCTTGTAGCGGATGAACCGACCAATCGTTGCCGATGTCCCGCCTGTGCCAGCGCTCATCACTACCCAGTCCGGGACGGGATGACCCTCATATTGCATCTGTTCGAACACGCTCTGGGCAATGTTGTTGTTACCGCGCCAGTCCGTTGCTCTTTCGGCATTGGTGAACTGGTCCAGATAATGGCCGCCAGATTCAGTGGCGAGTTTCTGCGCCACGGAATAGACGTCGCCAGCATGGTCTACGAAATGGCACTTGCCGCCGAAGCGCTCGATCGCCTCAACTTTCTGCGGGCTGGTGGAGCGCGGCATGACGGCGATGAAGGGGAGATCCAGCAGGTTCGCAAAATAGGCCTCTGAGACTGCGGTCGAGCCGGAAGATGCCTCAACAAGCGTTGTGCCCGGACCGATTCTGCCGTTACAAATCCCGTAAAGGAAAAGAGAGCGTGCCAGACGGTGCTTGAGGCTGCCCGTCGGGTGTGTGCTTTCGTCCTTCAGGTATACGCTGATGTTTTTCAGGCCGGGAAAAATCGGTTTGACGAGGTGCGTGTCTGCAGAGCGATGTCCATCGCCCTGCAGAATATTCAATGCGCGTCGCGTCCATTCGCGGTCAGCCGCTGCTATCGGCAGTTCAAAGTGATGTTCGCAACACATGTCAGTCATGTCAGGCGTCCTTGAGGGCGATGACAGCTTCGATTTCGATCTGGGCACCCTTTGGCAGCGCCGAAACCTCGAAGGTCGCGCGGGCAGGGAAGGGCGCCTTGAAGAATTCTGCGTAGGCGGCGTTAATGTCTGCAAAGCGCGACAGGTCGCGTACCAGCACTGTTGTCTTGACGGTTCTGGAAAGATCCGTACCAGCGGCCTCTGCAATGGCTGCGAGATTGCGCAGGCACTGGCGGGTCTGTTCAACCGGGTCGTTGGACGAAAATTCACCGGTGGCCGGGTCGATTGGGATCTGTCCTGAGACAAAAAGCAGTCCGTTCACGGCGATAGCTTGTGAATATGGGCCAATGGCGGCTGGTGCGGCGTCGGTGGAAACAGGCTTCATTGAAATCTCACTTATGGTTTTGTCGGACGTTGGTGTCGCAGCGGTGGCGTCACTGCGATGATTCTTGCCGCGCAATATGGTGATGCCACACTGCGACCTGTCAACGTTATCGCATGTGAAGGCTTGTCCAAAGCCAATTACGTCACCGTTTGCAGATGATTTTTCCAGACTTGTTTGCAGCTGTCCGGGCGAGGTTGGAGGTTTTTTTAAGGTTTTCCAATGATGTAGACCAACCTGTCATCCAGAATAAAAAATCTGTCGTACAGATTTGACAAAATCTGATATTTCTGTCTAATTATGTCAGGCAGAATGATGAGGGCGTGCTGCGCCCATGCTTGCATACGGGAGGAATTATGATCATCACCGACGTCGAAGTGCGCGTTTTCCAAACGACGACCCGTCGCCATTCGGATAGTGCCGGTCATGCACATCCCGGACCCGCGCATAAGGTGGAGCAGGCCATGCTCACCATTCGCACCGAGGATGGTCTGGAAGGCCACTCATTTACGGCGCCTGAAATTGTGCGCCCGCATGTCATCGAAAAATTCGTGAAAAAGGTACTGATCGGTCAGGACTACCGTGATCGTGAACGCTTGTGGCAAGACCTTGCGCACTGGCAGCGCGGCTCTGCCGCGCAGCTGACAGATCGCACTCTGGCGGTCGTGGACTGCGCATTGTGGGATCTTGCCGGCCGGGCTTTGAACACACCTGTATACAAGTTGATCGGCGGTTATCGCGACAAGGTTCTCGCCTATGGTTCGATCATGTGTGGTGACGAACTTGAAGGTGGACTGGCGACTCCGGAAGATTACGGTCGGTTTGGCGAAACGCTGGTCAAGCGTGGCTACAAGGGCATCAAGCTGCACACCTGGATGCCGCCTGTCAGCTGGGCGCCTGACGTGAAAATGGACCTGAAGGCGTGCGCTGCAGTTCGCGAAGCTGTTGGTCCTGATATTCGCCTGATGATCGATGCGTTTCACTGGTATTCGCGCACCGATGCGCTGGCGCTGGGCCGCGGACTTGAAAAGCTTGGTTTCGACTGGATTGAAGAACCAATGGATGAGCAATCCATGTCGTCCTACAAGTGGCTTGCCGATAATCTCGATATTCCGGTTGTCGGGCCAGAAAGTGCAGCCGGCAAACATTGGCATCGCGCTGAGTGGCTGAAGGCAGGTGCTTGCGACATTCTCAGAACGGGTGTCAACGATGTCGGGGGTATTACGCCAGCATTGAAGACCATGCATCTGGCGGAAGCATTCGGCGTTGAATGCGAAGTGCACGGCAATACCGCCATGAACCTGCATGTGGTCGCCGCGACCAAGAATTGCCGCTGGTACGAGCGTGGCCTGCTGCATCCATTCCTCGAATATGACGACGGTCACGATTATCTGAAGTCGCTGTCAGACCCGATGGATAGTGACGGTTACGTCCATGTGCCGGATCGTCCGGGTCTCGGTGAAGACATCGACTTCAACTTCATTGAGAACAACAGGGTTCGGTGATCGCATCATGAAGTCGGTTCTTGCATTCGGAGACAGTCTTACATGGGGTGCCGACCCAACGACCGGCCTGCGCCATCCGGCCGACTATCGCTGGCCGGATGTGCTGGAAAAAGAACTGGGTGGCCAGGCGAAGATCCTTTCAGAAGGGCTTGGCGGCCGCACCACATGTTATGATGACCATGCCGGGCCGGCCTGCCGCAATGGTGCCAAGGCGCTGGAAGTTGCGCTGGCAAGCCATATGCCGCTGGACCTCGTCATCATCATGCTTGGCACAAATGATATCAAGCCAACCCATGGCGGGCGTGCCGAGCCCGCCGTGACCGGCATCCGCCGGCTTGCGCAGATCGTTGATACGTTTCCTTACAAGCCGCGTGATGCAAAACCGAAGTTGATGATCGTTGCGCCACCTGCCTGTGTTGCCGGTGCGAGCGGCGTTCCCGCCGCTGGTCGCGATATCGCGGAATCGCAGCGTCTTGGCCCCCTTTATCGCAAACTTGCCGCAGAACTTGGCCATTTCTTCTTCGATGCTGGTTCTGTAGCAAAGTCATCCCCGGTTGATGGTGTTCATCTGGAGGCTGACGAAACTGCAAAGATAGGAAAAGCACTGGCAGCACCTGTTGGTGAGATCCTTCGCTGATCCATCCGGGCCTGTGGAGGAACAGGCCGGTCTGTATATTGAAAACTTGGAGAGCCGTCATTCCAAAGGAAACGGCAAATTGGGAGGAAATATGAGACACTTTCTTGCTACCGCGGCCCTCGGCGCGCTTTTGATCGGTGCTTTGCCAATCAATTCGTTTGCCGAAACACCCAAGGATCAGCTCGTCGTTGCGACAACAATGAGCAATATCCTGACGCTTGATCCCGCCGCAATCACCGGCCGTGAAACCGTTCAGGTTCTCAACAATACCTATGACACTCTGGTCATTCTGTCGCCAGAAGACCGCAGCATCCAGCCGCGTCTCGCAGAGCGTTGGGAAGTCGCCGAAGACCGCATGTCCATTCGCTTCCATCTGCGCAGCGATGCCAAGTTTGAATCCGGCAATGCCGTGACTGCACAGGACGTTGCCTGGAGCCTGAAGCGTCTGCTTGTTCGCAATCTTGCGCAGTCTTCGTTCCTCAAGACCCGTGGTTACAAGGTTGAGAACGCTGACAAGCTGTTTGTTGCTGAAAATGACACCACATTTGTCCTCAACCTGCCGCAGCCGGATGACCCGAGCCTGCTGCTGATGATCCTTGCCCAGAACGGTCCAGGCTCCATCATCGACAGCAAGACAGCTCTGGCCAATGAAAAAGACGGCGATCTTGGCGCTGGTTGGCTGACACTGAATTCGGCGGGTTCGGGACCATTCAAACTGACACAGTGGAAGTCGAACGAATTTATCATTCTTACCCGCAATGACGACTACTGGGGTGAGAAGCCAGCGATGAAGCGCGTTCTCATGCGCCATCTGCCGGAATCACAATCCCAGCGCCTGATGCTTGAAAAGGGCGATATCGACGTCGCGTATTCCTTGCAGGCACCTGACCTGCGTTCGCTTGAAGCAGACAAGGATATCGCCATTGAATCGACGCCCGGTTCGGGCTTCTATTACCTCAGCGTCTCGATGAAAGACGAACGTTTCGCCAATAAGAAAGTGCGCGAAGCACTGCGTTACCTGATCGATTACGAAGGTCTCGACAAGGCAATCATGCCGTATTACGGCAAACTGCATCAGCGCCCGATCAGCACCGGTTTCCTCGGCTCGTTACCGGATGAAGGTTACAAGCTGGATATCGAAAAGGCCAAGGCTCTGTTGGCCGAGGGTGGTTTCCCGAACGGTTTCAAGACCACACTGCGTGTTCTCTCCGAAGATCCGTTCATGAAAGCCGCAACAGCCATCCAGAACACACTGGCACAGGCCGGTATTCAGGCTGAAATCATCAGCGGTTCCGGCGACCAGATTTACGGTGCGATGCGTGAGCGTAAGTTTGAACTGCTGCTTGGTCGCGGTGGTGGCGGTCAGCAGCCACACCCTGACAACAATCTGCGTTCTATCGCCTACAACCCGAATAACGCAGACGATGCAAAGCTGACCAACTATCAGGGATGGCGCACCAGCTTTTACGACGAGAAGCTGAACAAGATGATCGAAGATGCGTTGCTTGAGCGTGATATCGCCAAGCAGGGCAAGCTCTACGAGGACATTCAGACCTACATGGATGAAATCGTCATGTCGATCCAGCCGTTCTCGGAAGTCGTTGATACCGCTGCTTTCCGCAGTGACGTGAAAGGTATGATTGTCAGCCCTTGGCTTTCGCGTTTTGAAAGCATCAGCAAGGATCGTTGATCCCGCCTTATCCTCCCAAAGGCAAAGAAAGGCGCGTGTTACCACGCGCCTTTTCTGTTTTCGGGATGAAACCTGTGTCGCTAGATTACGACCGGTACTGCCCAGGTCAGGCGAACATGCCCGCCGGGTGCACTCTCATCGTAATCCAGTGTCGCATCCAGTGTCTTGCACATTGCCTTGATAAGCTTGGTACCAAGACCGGTGCCTTTGGGAGGTTCCGACGGATTGAAACCGATCCCGTCATCATCGACACACAGCTGAAGTTGGTTGTCCTCCGTCTGGCGTAACGTGACTCCAATCTGTCCCTTGCCTTCCGGGTAGGCATATTTGAGGGCGTTGGAGACCAGTTCGGTCACGATCACACCCAGCGCCACGGCCTGATCGGCGGTGACAAACACTGCCCTCAGGTCGGTGGTAACAATGATCTCAGGGGATGCGCCACCGGTGCGTTGCAGGTCGTCGATCAAAGCGCCGAGATAGACATCGAGGGCGACAGCGCCGACATTTTCCGAGGTGTAAAGACTGCGATGAACGCCAGCGATCGCTGCAATGCGACTTTGGGTTTCCTGAAGCGCGTTCTTGGCTTCATCACTGATGACGGTGTTGGTCTGCAAGCGGATCATGGCCGAAACAAGTGACAAACTATTGGCTACACGGTGGTTCATCTCAGCCACCATCAGTTCTGCCCGTTCCTTCGCAACGATCAGCAACCGGTCGGCCTCGTCCTTTTCCCGTCGTAGTCTGGCATTGTTCAGTGCCTGATCGATGGCACTGGCCAAGAGCGGGAAAAAGTCGTCGGTTACCGTTTTGATCACGTAGTCCGCAGCGCCGCCCTTAAGCGCGTTAATTGCAATCTGCGCATCGCTGGACCCTGTTACATAGAGAATGGGAACCAGTGTAGATTTACACCCAATTTCCTCTAGAAAATGTAAGCCAGTCTTGTCCTGAAAATAATGGTCCAGGACAACGGCGTCATAGGTGTCGGCCATGAAGGCCTCAATGCCGGCTGCAACGGAGGCTGCATGAGTTACACTGTAATCGTAGCGGCCAAGAATACGCTGCGCCAGCCTTGCCAATGCCGGATCGTCGTCAATGTATAAAATGCGAGCCGGCATTGAATTCCTCAAGGCACCTGAATAACGGAGAAAAACAGGCCCAGATTGCGGATGGCGGTCGCGAATCCATCATAATCGACCGGTTTGGTAATATAGACGTTTGCGCCAAGGTCATAACATTTTTGGATTTCACGTTCGTCGTCAGTTGTTGTCAACACCACGACCGGAAGCCGGCGCGTGTGTTCATTTGTCTTGATCTGTTCAAGGATATCGATGCCTGACATGTCCGGCAGGTTCAAATCCAACAGAATGAGCAGATAGCGGTCCTTGCTCGGCAGACCATCACGGTTTTCGCCCAAGATGTAGTCGAGCGCCTTCTTGCCCAGGGTGAAGGGGACGATCTCGTTATTGACGCCGGCGCGGCGGACATTTTTCTCGATAAGACGGGCGTGTCCCTCATCGTCCTCGATCATGACGATAGTGACTTCCTGGCCAGAAGCTTTCATAGCTCGTTACTCCTTGGGATTTTGGTCAAATCTGAAGGCAAAATCAGCCTAAAAGTGCTGCCTTTGCCTGGTTCAGAATCCACCGTAATGTCTCCTCCTAAATTTCTTATTAGTGACCGGACGTGGGCAAGTCCAATTCCTTCGCCTGGTTGGTCCTGCTCACCCGCACGCCGGAACAGTTCGAAGATGCGTTCCAGGTCCTGACGTCCGATCCCGCGACCATTGTCTTTGATGTCAATGCGCACACGGCCATGTCCATTGCTGTAACTTCTGACGGAAAGCTGCAAGGGTCGACCAGGTTGCTGATATTTAACTGCGTTGTCGAACAGGTTGCCAAAGATTTGGTCTAGCGAAATGCGATCGCTGATAACGTGACGCACGTCCATCGAAATGGAGATATCGCCACCTGAACTGGTGACCTGGTGATGGACGCTGGCTGATGCCGTATCCAACAAGGACTGAAGGTCTATCTTTTCAGGGGTTAGTTTGCGGCGTCCGTCGCGGGATATCTTCAGGATGGCATTGATCAACTGATCCATCTTGCGCGTCGATGAACGAATGAAGGTGATTGCCTCCGGCAGGTCTTCTTCTACGGCAAGGCGAGCATTGCGAATGTCCTGCTCGTCAGGCTTTTTTTCATCCGCCAGAACATAGGCGGTGAGGTGTTTGACCGAACTTTCAAACTCGCTCAAAAATCCCATGATATTGACAAGTGGCGCACGCAGGTCATGGGTAACGATATAGGCGAAACGCTGGATTTCCTGATTGGCGCGAATAAGGTCTTCGGTGCGTTCGTTCACGCGTTCTTCCAGCCCCTTGTTAAGATATGCCAGTTCCTCCTGAGCGCTTGAAAGAGCACGAATGTGCTGGACGATGATCGCAAGCGCACCACCAACAACGCCCAGTATGGCAATAGCAGCTGTTATTGTTAGCCATTGCAATATTCGCGCGATATCAATCTGCTCAGAAACAATGATGCGTAACCTGTCGTCTACCGTGGTTTGGTAGGTGGAGAGGATATCGCGAATTTCATCCATGTACCGGAGACCAGAATCCGTCCTGAGTAGCGAGATAGCGCCGTCAAAATCGCCGTTCTCGGCCAGGGCAAGCGTGCGGTTTGTCTCTTCAATTTTTGCGTCTGTAAGCTTGTCCAGTTCTGGCAGCTTTGCGGCAAGTACCGGGTTGTCGGAAAGGCTTTCCCGCAGCTTCGGCCTGATATCCGGCAGTCGCGCCATTGCTTCGTTGTATGGTTCGAGATATTTTTCATCACGCGAAAGTAAATAACCCCGCTGGCCAGTTTCAGCGTCTTGCATGGATGTCAGCATGTTAAGAACGTGCGCGCGGATGGTGCGAAGCTGAAGAATTTCCCGGGAATAATCATTGTTGGCGTTAACGAGCCATAACGATGAACCAACCATAACGATAAGCAGAGCAATGCCTGCGACCAGCATGAGCAGGGTTGATCGTGCAAAGTTTGTGATTCGTGCCATGAAAAATCCGGGTCGGGTGAGTGCCTCAAATATCTAGAGGCAAGGGGAGGGTCGATATGAGGGAGGGACGTATCACACTTCTGTCAAGAATGTTGCGTGGTTATCTAATGAAGTGTTGTTCGTCTCATGTCCTTGCCCGTTTCACCTAATGCGACCCAAAATAACGCGTGGAGCGTATTTTCGTTCCATGCGCTGCTCGATTTTTTTGTTCGATGCTGCGATTTGTCAGGCAGGCATCGTCTCATCTCTGCTGTGCAGTGGGCTTTGGCGCATTTTTTGGTCCGGGGGCGGAAAAAATGCGTACCGAATTGTGGAAAACTGTACGGCCGATTTTGCGAGCACAGTACAATCCAAAACTGTATTTCAGGCCTGTTGTCATTTGTGTCTCGTTGACTGAAACGTTGCAGTGGGTATGAATGTTTCAAGAGCGCCCGGGTGAATCGCCTATTGTTGCGAACTCTAGTGGGCGTTTGAATTTTTGTTGCGCGTCACGGCTGTTTTCGTCGTCGGTGTTATCCACTCAGGCGCTTTGTATAAATTGCCTTCAAATAAATGACCATACACTTATGCAACCTATGAGGGATTAAATGCTGCGGGTTCAGCGCTGAATTGATGTCATTCGATGGGAAGTATCTTGCTTTCCATTCAAAACTGTCATTCCTTGCCCATTCCTCGAAAAATCTGGGAGATAAAAAATGAACTCATTCAAAACAACAACAAGAGCAGCTGTTCTGCTCGGTTCCCTCCTCATTGGCGCAAGTTCAGCCTTGGCTGAGACCGTTCTTCATCGTGGCAACTCGGGTGAGCCACAGACCCTCGATCAGGCGCAGACTTCGATCAATATCGAAGCGTTCATTGTCAAAGACCTCTATGAAGGTTTGACGATTTACGATGCTCACGGCAAGATCATCCCTGGTGCGGCAGAAAGCTGGACCGTTTCTGATGATGGCACCGTTTACACTTTCAAGCTGCGTGCCAACGCAAAGTGGTCGGATGGAACGCCTGTAACCGCGCAGGACTTCGTTTTCTCCTACAAACGCGTTGAAGACCCGGCGACTGCAGCGAAATACGCGAATATTCTTTATCCGATCAAGAATGCCGAGAAGGTCAACAAGGGTGAAGCGCCTGTTGACGAACTTGGGGTAAAGGCCGTGGACGAAAAGACGCTCGAAATCACGCTTGAGCGTGCGACGCCATTCTTCCTCGAGCTTCTGGCTCACCAGACTGCATTGCCGGTTTCGCAGGCAAGCATTGAAAAGAACGGCAAGGACTTTGTTAAGCCCGGCGTGATGGTGTCCAACGGCGCTTACAAACTTCAGGCACACGTTCCAAACGACAGCCTGACTGTTGTTAAGAACGAGAATTTCTGGGACGCAGAAAACGTAAAGATCGATAAGGTCGTTTTCTACCCGATCGAGGACCAAGCTGCATCGGTTCGCCGTTTTGAAGCCAAGGAAATGGATCTGGCCTACAACTTCTCGGCAGATCAGATCGACCGCCTGACAAAGGCCTATGGCGATCAGGTTCACGTTTCGCCGACGCTGGCCACCTATTATTACGCTTTCGACACCCGCCAGGAGCCTTATAGCGATGTTCGCGTGCGTCAGGCCCTGTCCATGGCCGTTGACCGTGACTTCCTTGCCAAGGAAATCTACAGCGGTTCGCAGGTTCCTGCCTACTCCATGGTTCCTCCTGGTATCGACAGCTATGGTGAGCCATCAAAGGCCGACTTTGCTTCGCTCTCACAGCTTGATCGCGAAGACAAGGCTATCGAACTGATGAAGGAAGCCGGTTACGGTGAAGGCGCAAAGCCGCTGGAAATCGAAATCCGCTACAACACCAACCCGAACCACGAGCGTGTGGCAACCGCTATCGCGGATATGTGGAAAAACACATTCGGTGCCAAGGTTTCCCTGGTTAACCTCGACGTGTCCTCGCACTACGCTTACCTGCAGGAAGGTGGCAAGTTCAACGTAGCCCGTGCTGGCTGGGTTGCTGACTATGCCGACGCTGAAAACTTCCTTGCGCTTTCGGTTTCCACAAATACGACGTTCAACTACGGCAAGTTCAAGAATGATGAATATGATGCCTTGATGAAGAAGTCGTATGAAGAGGCCGACATGACTGCGCGTGCAAAAATCCTGCACGAAGCAGAGGCTATCCTGTCTCGCGAGCAGCCGGTTGCTCCGCTTCTGACTCAGGCTGATCTTTGGCTCGTTTCCAGCCGCGTAAAGGGCTGGGAAGATAATGCCGCAAACGAGCACTTGAGCCGTTTCCTGAGCATCTCTGAGTAACAATAAGTGGCACGGCGGCGTCCCCGCCGTGCCATACCGGAGTTAACGTACCATGTTATCATTTATTCTGCGCCGATTGGCGAGCGCGGTGCCGACACTGTTTATTGTCGTCACCATTTCGTTTTTCCTGATGCGCTTTGCGCCGGGTGGACCTTTCAACCTTGAACGTCCGTTACCGCCTCAGACGATGGAAAATCTGATGAGGACCTATCAGCTGGATCAGCCATTGTGGCGCCAGTACATTCACTACATCACGAATGCCGTGACCGGTGATTTCGGGCCGAGCTATATCTACAAGGACAACACTGTCGCCGAGTTGATCGGAAAAGGTCTGCCGTATTCGCTCGAACTCGGCTTTTACGCGCTGCTGTTGGCACTCGTCGGCGGCGTATTGGCTGGTACATTGGCTGCCTTGAGGCAGAACAGTACCTTTGATTTTTCACTGATGTCGGTTTCGACCGTTGGTATTACCGTACCGAACTTCGTTGTCGGTCCTGTGCTGACACTGGTTTTTGCCGTTCTGCTCGGTTGGTTGCCAGCCGGTAGCTGGGGCGACGGATCGCTGCGTTATCTCATCCTGCCGATGATTGCACTTGCCCTGCCTCAGTTGGCGGTGATTGCCCGTCTGACGCGTGGTTCGATGATCGAAGCACTGAGGATGGACCACATTCGCACCGTCAAGGCCTATGGTCTTCCTGCAAGAACGGTTGTCATCATCCATGCGATGCGTGCCGCCATGTTGCCGGTTGTTTCCTACCTTGCGCCTTGCGCCGCAGCGTTGCTGACGGGTTCGGCTGTCGTTGAAACCATCTTCACCATTCCAGGCGTCGGGCGCTACTTCGTCCTCGGTGCCATCAACCGTGATTATACGCTTGTTATGGGCACCGTTGTTCTCATTGCGATCTTCGTCATCGTTTTCAATCTTGTGGTCGACATCCTTTACGGCCTTCTTGATCCGAGGGTTCGCCATGACTGATATGTCTGCAAATACGGCTCCGCTGCCGTCTACAAAAAGTCGCAGCCTTTTCCAGCTTGCCGCTCTGCGGTTCCGTAGAAACCGTGCGGCAATGGCCGGCTCGATCATGCTGGCGCTGATTGCGCTTTTTTCCTTCATTGGTCCACATTTCCTGAACCACACCTATGACCAGGTGTTCCCATCCTATGTGTCCATCCCGCCGAGCCTTGAGCCACGTCCGGATGTCACCAATCTTCAGGGTGTTGTTGAGGGAATTGCTTCGCGTGCGCGCGTTGATCTCGAAGAGTTCGAGGTCAGCGGACAATCTTTTACCGCGACCGTAACCTCGGATAGCGAGATCGATCCGCGCACCACGCGTTATTTCGATCGCGCCAATGAGTTCGAAAACACCAAGGTAACAGCAACCGAAGACGATGGCCGTACGCTGAAGTTGGAAGGCAATGTTAACCGCGAATACTTCTTCTTCGGTACCGATTCCAACGGCCGTGACCTTCTGGTGCGTGTCATGCTCGGTGGTCAGATTTCGATTGCTGTCGGCATTCTCGCGAGCCTTGTGTCACTGGGCATTGGCGTTATCTACGGCGCGACGTCTGGTTACATCGGCGGACGTGTCGACAACGTCATGATGCGTATTGTCGAGATCCTCTATTCACTGCCATTCGTGTTCCTCGTTGTGGTGCTGGTGGTGTTTTTCGGCCGCAGCTTCATCCTGATCTTTCTGGTGATTGGTGCGGTCGAGTGGCTGGATATGGCGCGTATCGTGCGCGGGCAGACGCTTGCATTGAAGCGGCGTGAGTTTGTCGGTGCAGCGCAGGCGTTGGGATTGACGGATTGGCAGATCATTCGCCGTCACATTATCCCTAACACGATTGGCCCCGTTGTGGTGTTCGTTACCGTTGTTGTTCCAAAGGTCATTCTTCTTGAAAGCTTCCTGTCCTTCCTTGGTCTCGGTGTTCAGGCGCCGCTGACAAGTTGGGGAGCGTTGATTTCAGAAGGCGCAAACAATATCCAGTCTGCACCATGGCTTTTGATTTTCCCGGCCACCTTCTTCGTTCTGACGTTGTTCTCTTTGAACTTCGTTGGTGATGGCCTGCGCGATGCGCTCGATCCGAAGGACCGCTGACATGAATGACACATCACAAACCATTCTTGCCGTTCGTGGACTGAAGGTTGATTTCGCCACGCCTGACGGAACGGTCAATGCCGTCAAGGGCATTGACCTCGACGTCCGGGCAGGCGAAACGCTCGCTGTCGTAGGTGAATCCGGTTCCGGAAAAAGCCAGACCATGATGGGTATAATGGGACTTCTGGCAGCCAATGGCCAAGTGCAGGGTTCCGCCAAATATCGCGGCCATGAACTTGTCGGCTTGCGTTCGGATGAGCTCAATACCATCCGCGGCGCCAAGATCACCATGATCTTCCAGGAGCCGATGACCTCGCTTGATCCGCTCTACAAGATCGGCAAGCAGATTGCCGAGCCTATCCTGCATCACCGCGGAGGCAGTCGCAAAGAGGCACGCGCCCGTGTTCTGGAATTGCTGGAACTGGTTGGTATTCCGGATCCGGCACGTCGCATCGACAGTTATCCGCACGAGCTTTCTGGTGGCCAACGTCAACGTGTCATGATTGCAATGGCACTGGCCAATGAGCCGGACATTCTGATTGCCGACGAGCCGACAACAGCACTCGACGTGACAATCCAGGCCCAGATCCTTGACCTGCTTAAATCCTTGCAGCAGCGTTTTGGTATGGCCATCGTGTTGATTACGCACGATCTCGGAGTGGTGAAGCACTTTGCTGATCGTGTCACGGTGATGCGTCGGGGCGAGGTTGTTGAAGCTGGTTCCACATCGGACATTTTTGAACGTCCTCAACAGGACTACACGAAAATGCTGCTGGATGCCGAACCAAGCGGACGCAAGCCGGACGTGGCCGATGAGGCGCAGGTTGTGCTGTCCGGGCAAGCCGTAACCGTCGATTACCAGATTGCTGGCGGGTTCCTGTCGGGCAAAAAAAGTGCGTTCCGTGCTGTCAATGGTGTCGATGTCACGTTGCGACAGGGACAAACAATTGGTGTTGTCGGGGAGTCCGGTTCCGGAAAATCCACGCTCGGCCGTGCCCTGTTGAAGCTGGTAGAAGCCAAGGGAAAGGTCGTATTCGAAAAGACGGATATTTCCGGTTTCGATCGAAAAGCCATGCGGCCCCTGCGCAAGAAACTGCAGCTGGTGTTTCAGGACCCATACGGTTCTCTTTCGCCGCGCCAGACGGTCGGTGAAATTGTCACTGAAGGCCTGTTCGTGCATGAGCCACAATTGAGTCGGGCAGAGCGAGACCAGCGTGCCATCAAGGCGCTGCAGGAGGTTGGACTCGATCCCGACGCCCGCAATCGTTATCCGCATGAGTTTTCAGGCGGCCAACGACAGCGTATCGCAATTGCGCGTGCCATTATCCTGAAGCCCGATGTCGTCATTCTTGATGAACCGACGTCAGCCCTTGACCGCTCGGTTCAGGGGCAGGTTATAGATCTGTTGCGCAACCTGCAGAAAACGCATGGTCTGTCCTACATTTTCATCAGCCACGACCTGTCGGTTATCAAGGCTATGTCAGACTACGTCATGGTGATGAAGGACGGCAAGGTTGTTGAGGAAGGCACGACAGATGCAATCTTCGAGGCACCGCGAGAGACGTACACGCAAACGCTGATGAACGCCGCTTTTACCGCCTGATGCTGAGAGGCAGTCGCTTATATTTGGCGACTGCCTTGCCCTTATGTCGTTTTAAAACTGGCAAAAAATTCAGCCAATTGATGTTTTTGATATCTGCTTTGCGTAATTGCTGCACACTTTTACGCGACCTACTGTAGAGCTATTCACGGCGAGGGATTGTTGTGGTTATAGAGGCAAGGGCTCTAAACCTAAGAGCGCGTTTATTCAGCAGGTCGAAGGATAATTGATGAGAGTGTTATTGACGGGTGCAGCCGGCTTTATTGGCTACCATACGGCTGTCATTCTCCTGGAGCGGGGTGATGAGGTTCTTGGGATTGATAACCTCAATGAATATTACGACGTCAATTTGAAACTATCCCGCCTCTCTCTGCTAAAAAACTATAAGAATTTTTCGTTCATCAAAGCCGATCTTTCAGACCGAGACGCCGTAGATAACTCATTTGCTGGCTTCAAACCGCAGCGGGTCATTAACCTCGCGGCGCAAGCTGGTGTACGGTACGGTTCTCAAAACCCACACAGCTATATCGACTCCAATATTGTGGGTTTTCTCAATATCCTCGAGGGATGTAGACATCACGCAATTGAGCATCTTACTTTTGCGTCTTCCAGTTCGGTATATGGTGCCAATCTGAAAGTGCCTTTCAGTGCTCACGATACTGTCGATCACCCGTTGAGTCTGTATGCGGCAACGAAGAAATCGAATGAGTTGATGGCTCATTCATATTCGCATTTGTATCGGCTTCCCGTGACCGGTCTTCGTTTCTTTACTGTCTATGGTCCTTGGGGTCGTCCGGACATGTCTCCATTTTTATTTACGAAAAAAATACTCGCTGGAGATCCAATCGATGTTTTCAATTATGGCAATCACTTGCGAGACTTTACGTTCGTCGATGACATCGCCAAGGGCGTAGTTGGAACATTGGATGCTATTCCCGTCCCAAACAAAACTTGGGACGCTATGAACCCGGACCCAAGCAGTTCAACGGCTCCGTATCGGCTTTACAATATCGGCAATAACACCTCGGTAGAGTTGAATTACTTCATCGAATGCATTGAGAAAGCGGTTGGTAAAACCGCTATAAAGAACATGTTGCCTCTTCAGCCGGGTGACGTTTTTCAAACCTTCGCCGATGTGGATGATCTTGTCACCGACATCGGTTTTAAGCCGCAAACCTCAATTGAGGAGGGAATTGAGAAATTTGTCGCCTGGTTCCGGCAGTACTACCAACTGTGATGTCCGCTCGTCCCACGTCGAAAGCTAGCATTCAAATCTGGTTTTTTTAAATGCATTCACCGGTGCGTTGGTGCAAGCAAGTAGTGACCAACCCCCCAGACGTCGCCATTGTCGTGACCGAAGAGGCCGGCTGTTGCGAGGAAGAACAATCGCCAGCGACGCTCCCAAAGATGAGCGTCCTTGCCATAGACGGTTTTGAACAACGGTTTTATCTGGTTGATTTCGCGGTCGAAATTTGCCAGCCAATCGAGAGCCGTTTGTTGATAATGTTGGCCAGACCAACGCCAATCCTGTTCAACGGTGAAGCTCTCCCCAAAGCGATAAGGCAGATCATAAGCGGGCATGATGCCGCCGGTGAAGAAATGATGCGCAATCCAGTCTGCAGGATTGTGGTGGTCGAAACGATAGGAGCGGTTCTTGTGCGTGAAAACATGCAGGAACAATTTTCCGTCCGGTTTCAGCCATCCGTGCACGCGTTCAAGAAGCGTGTGCCAGTTTGACATGTGCTCGAACATTTCCACCGAAACCACCCGATCAAACGTTCTTTCGGTTTCAAAAATATTCATGTCGGCCGTGACAACATTCAGGTTTGTCAAACCCTTATCCTGGGCTTTGGCGTTTATGTATTCACGTTGAGAGGCCGAGTTGGAGACAGATACGATCGAGGAGCGCGGGAAATTTTCGGCCATCCAGAGGGAAAGTGAACCCCAGCCGCAGCCGAGTTCGAGGATTGTCATGCCATCTTCAATTCCGGCATGTTTGACTGTCTGTCTCAGCGCCTCACGTTCCGCGTCAGCAAGGGAGGTGTTTAGATCAGGATAAAAACAGGACGAATATTTTCGCCGCGGACCGAGCACCAGCGAAAAAAACTCCGCAGGCACTTCGTAATGTTGCCGGTTGGCATCACTCGTATGTGTTGCAACGGGAAACTTAGCCATCTCAGACACAAATTCAATTTCCCGGCCATGGGGAATGGTTTCCAGACGGCGTTTGGTGCGGTTACACAGGAAGTCAATTCCAGCAAGTGTCATACCGTCTGATAATGGCATTCTCTCCGCGGCATTGATGGCAAAGGCCAGCATGTTCATTGTGTTGCTCCTTGTTCAGTGGCGGAGTTCGTTTTGCGTGGACCGGGGAAGAAAGCGTTGACACGTGCCTGCAAGGCTCGAAATTTTTCACCGCGACTTCTCATCATATGTTCTTCAAGCGGTGGAATGCCGGAAACATGAACCAGCAGCCAGTACATCATGGCGGGCGCGAGCAACGCCAACCAGCTCCAACCGTTCGCGTTGATTGCCAGCAACGGCCAGGTGCACCAGAATAACCATTCAAAAAAGTAGTTCGGGTGGCGAGAGTAACGCCACAATCCAATTTCACAGACACCCGTTTTGGCTTCTGGTGTTTTTCTGAAACCCGCCAATTGAGCGTCTGAAAGGCTTTCGCCTGCGAGAGCTATGACGGCGATGCCAAGTGCAATCAAATCAACAATCCGAGGAAACGGGCTTTCGTTGCTGGCGGCTAGATACACTGCCAAAACCAGTACAAATGCTGCGACAGCTTGTATCTGCAAGAACCAGAATAATCTGAACGAGGCTGCCTTTCCCCATTGTTCAATGAACTTGGCGTAGCGGGGATCTTCCTTGGCGCCCTTTGAGCGCGTCCCGATGTGGGCTCCAAGTCGCAACGACCACAATGCGATGATGATGAAGATCATGATGCGGCGTTCGCTTGCGCCATCAGCCCAAATTGCCGATGCAATGCCACCAAGTCCGACCGCAAATGACCAGATTGTATCGATCCAGCCGCTGTTGCCGGTCCTGCGCTGCGTGGCCCATGCACCGATCATTGCAAGAGAAAGACCACCTGCTGCGAAAATGAGGAAACTGAAATCCATTTCTACCGCCTGTTGAACAGCAATGTCACACTGCTTTCATCACCTATCTACGGAACTGACGGCATTCTGGTTTCGTTTAATGGGCAAAATATTCAAATAAAGATTCCTGGCGGAACTGAACCGTTTCCAACAGTCACTCGTATTGCTTCTGTATATGTGAATTCGCACCAGTCGCTGTCCGCGACCTGTTGCTCCAGTCGGTTCAATGCGATTGGAGCGTGAAGAGGAGTGTAGGGTATGAAATGGATATTACCAGTTTCAATCATCCTTTGCCTTGGCTCGAACTCTGCAATGGCAGAGGATATTTTCGGGCAATGGTCGCGCGGTGATGGCAATGCCCGGGTAAAGATCGACCAGTGTGGAGCCAATATCTGTGCGACGAATACGTGGATAAAACCGGGTACACCGAAAGAAAAAACCGGTGACAAGCTTGTCATGACCATTTCGCCTGCCTCAGATGGGAAATATTCCGGAACCGCTTTCGATCCGCAGCGCGATCTTACCTACAAGATCAGCGTTGATGTGAAGGGCAACAACATGACGACCAAGGGCTGCGTCCTTGCCGGTTTGCTGTGCAAGGGCGTTCAATGGACAAGGCTGGATTGACGTCATGACTATAATCGACATGAATGCCAATCAGTGAGAATGTCAGGAGAAAAATGGTCGTTCGGGGCGTGTTCTGTGTGGTTCTCGGCGCTCTCATGATGACGTTAGCATCAGGGATGAAAGCTCCAACTTCCGCAAATCCGGTCGAGGACGAACGCCTTATTGATGTTGGCGGGTTCATGATGAACAGCCTTTTGCTGGAACCCGCACACAAGGCTGATTTGCCCCCGATTGTCTTTATTCACGGTGCCAGCACCAGCCTGTATGATCCATTGTTCGCCTTTCGCTCCAGTTTGGAGGGGCGAGCCACACTGCTGTTTGTTGACAGGCCTGGTCATGGTCGTTCGCAGATCGGCGGCAAGGGCAACATTTTGCCGGATGGACAGGCGGATGCCATTGCAAGTCTGATGGACGAGCGTGGCATCAAAAGTGCAATCGTGGTTGGTCACTCTTACGGCGGCGCAATTGCTGCTGCGCTTGCTTTGCGTCATCCAGAGAAGGTGAAGGGACTGGTTTTCCTGTCGCCTGCGGTTTATGACTGGCCGGGCGGCGTCTCGTGGTATTATGACGCTGCGCGTGTCCCGATTACCGGTGTTTTGTTCAGCACCCTTGTTGCGCCACCGGCAGGGCTGTTGGCGATTGGCGCAGCGACAAAGTCAGTGTTTGCACCAAACCCCGTACCACAAAACTATATAGCCCAAACCAAAGCACTGCAGGCTTTGCGCCCGGTTGCCTTCCGTCACAACGCATTGGAAGTCGCATCTTTGAATGCGTGGGCCAAAACGGCATCCCGCCAATATTCCGAGATAAAAGCGAGGACAATTATCATCACAGGTGATGCTGATAAGGTTGTGTCGCCGGAGATACACTCAAAACAGCTGGCACGCGCCATCAAAGGCTCGAAGCTGCTTGTCGTGCACAATCTTGGACACAAGCCGGATTACATCGCGGGCGATCTTGTCGTTGCAGCAATTGAGGTTGCGGCCGGCAAAAAACGGGATCTTTCACGGATACTAAAATCTGTCGAACGACGCATAGCAGATGATAGGCCTATGTGAGCCACATCATATGTTGCTGACGGTGAAGAAAAACTGCGCAAATGGTATTTGCACAGTCTTAAACGGCAGTTGGGTGGCCGTTGGCAAGCCAGTTTAACGGCAGCGAACTTTAGTCTTCTCGCAACCGATACGGTTCATCGTGACGTTGACAGGGGGATATGCGAAATCATCTTTTTTCTGGTCGGAACCTGCGTTTACTGCCGCCATGATGACAACACCTATCAGGCCACCATTGCTACCTGAAGCCATGCGTTGTTCGGCAGACTTATTGATTGCAGTCACGTTGCTGAAACTGGTCCTGTAGCCCGCAGCGTTGCAACTCACTGAAATCGGGCGTGATGCATAGCCGTAGTCGGGAACACGCACTTCGGCCGGAGTTTTTATAGATGCGCTGTAGCCGTCGCTTTCCAGCTTGCAACTAACACCCTCAATCTCCGTACGGGAACTAAATTCCGCACCACCCTTGTTCACATATTCATATGTACGGATGGTCACAATTTCATTGCCTTTGAGTGCAGGGATATCTTGGCCAGCTGCACGTTGAGGAGCTAGCATATCTCCGTGCTGTATGCCCGAGGCAGTCGGTGTGGCGGCAACGCTCATGGCAAGTGGCTTTCCAGTCTGGCAACCGGTTAATCCGGTAAGAGCGATAACCATGCCTGGAAACAGTAAGCGCGAAATCATGCATGCAACCCTGAATATGCGAATGGCTGCCTTTTATTGCAGCATCAGCACCAGTCAATCGCCAAGGTAGAGGTGGGATAGCATAACGAAATACAAGGTAATCAAAGCGTTATGACGATAGATCGCTTTGAAACTTTGACTGTCGGTCAGCATTCGCAGCACTTCATCCATGATGCCTTGGTATTTCGAGGCACTTTTTTCTTACCTCTAACCTCGAGAAGTACGCAATAGACAGGATTTCAACGGCTGCCGTGTAATCTTCGAAACTCAAACCGAGCAGGATACGCTCAGCCGGTTCCTTATGGCGGCCTCGCAGTCGCGTAAATCTTTGACGCCGATATTTGCAAATGCGGAACAGCGAGTGTCGGTAGATGTCAGCCGAGGCCAGCCAGAGATAATTTCGCACTGGGGGGGCGCTAGTTTTTTCCCGCTGCGGTCAACAGTGCTTGGTGGCTTAATTCAGATCTACCTAAGATGGTGATGGTTTTCACAAACGCGTGATAATTGATCTGGTTTTCATACTTTCCTATCCAGCGACCTCTAAGTCAGACAACTCCACCACGTCCGAGCTATTGAGTGATTATGACGAGTACATTTTTTCCTTCCATCGACGATCTGTTTGCTGCAGTCGAAGGAAGTCAGTTTGTGCCAGCATTCCAACCATTTATCGATCTTGAAACACAAAAGACGATCGGCTTTGAGGTTCTGGCGCGCTGGGATCATCCTGCTCACGGTGTGATAAATCCGGATGCATTCATCTCGACAGCCGAAGCTGCCGGTGCCATCAACTCCATTACTTTGCAGATACTGGAGAAGGCATGCCGAGAGCTTTCCTGCGCGCCGCGAAATTTAACGCTCGCTCTCAATCTGTCTCCGGTACAGTTCCGGAATGACGAAATCGTTTCCTTGATTGGTGGGGTTGTCTCAAATGCGGGACTGCTTCCATCTCAAATAGAAATCGAACTGACGGAAAATGCGCTTCTCGATGATATTGAAACCGCTCACCAGGTTGCAAAACGTTTCAGAGACGAAGGTTTTCTGCTGTCGCTGGATGATTTCGGGACCGGTTTTTCAAGTCTCACGCGCTTGCATTCCCTGCCTTTCAACACGCTGAAAATAGATAAGCAGTTTGTTGGCAGCATGGACCAGAACCCGGCGAGCCGACGCATCGTGGCCTCTGTAATCGATCTTGGCCAAAGTTTGGGTATGAGAGTTGTTGCTGAGGGGATTGAAACGCCACACCAACTGGCTTTGCTGCAACGGATGGGATGCAATTTGGGCCAAGGGTATCACCTTGGCCGCCCGACATTGGGAAAGTTGCCAAGAGAGCTTCGTTATCCTTTCGGCGGCCGTGCGAAAGGTTCCTCCGGGGCCTCTCGTTATCAACGCAAATTCCACTCTGAGGCCATCTATGAAAACAGCCCGTGCGCGCTAGCGCTTCTTGATGGGGATGGACGGATTTTGCGAATGAATGAGCAATTCGCCCACGTCATGAGTCTGGTTGAAAAGCAATCAATCGGTTCGCATTTTGCGCAGCACTTTGACAGAAAGAACGCCTTTAGGATCACGCAAATTTTGGCCCATATGGCGCGTGGGCGTGAGATCAGACAGCAGGAAGTCAAGGATCGTCGCTCCGGTAAAACTTTCGTCGTGAATTGCACACGCGTCAACGACGACGATGGCGGTTTCATCGGGTTTTCACTTGCGTTAACCGACATTAGTCGCCTCAGGCAGGTTGAGGCAGTCTTGAAAGCCGATGAGGGTTATGCGCGGTTGTTGGCGACGGAGGAAAGACTTCATATCATCTGGGCGGCAAACAGTGCAGGGACCATCGACTATCTCGGGCCGACGCTGTCTGCGACTGAAAGTGTTGGCATGGAGGACCGTATCAAGGACTGGTACGGGCGTATGCACCCAGATGATCATATTCGAGTCCGCAAAAAGTGGCTGGAATGGTTGCCGTCAAAATTGCCTTTTGAGACAAACTTCCGGGTTCGGGATGTGTCAGGGCATTGGCGACAGGTACGCAGTGCTGCTAAGCCAAGTTTCGACAGTGCTGGTCAGGTTGAAAGCTGGATTGGTCTAATAACGGATTGTGCGGATCAATCGCCGCAGATACAAAAAGGTGATGAGAGCCCCCATAGCCCTTTGCTCGCTAAACTTACAGCGCAGCAACTTGACCTTCTCACATGGGCTGCGGCGGGGAAATCAAATGCCGACATAGCGACGATTACAGGTCTATCGCGGCGTGGCGTGGAGTATCATATGGAGCAGATACTCAAAAAGCTGGGTGTGGCCAGTAAAGTGCAAGCCGCAGCCCTTCTGGGCCGACACGGCCCTCAAGGTTCACCGAAAGAGTAAATCTGTGGTGGTATACCCTAGGTTGTTTGTGGTTTACAACTGGTTACCAAACCAGTCCTGATTGTGATTATTGTAAAGTATGACGTGTCGCGTGAACCTCTAAAGTTCAGTGATTCACATATCTTCTCGCCGTTTCTCAACACTACTTTCTGTGTGCCGCCGGGGAGATGAGGTGGCCAATGATTGGTTGCTGCACGTGCATGCTTATGGTCCAGATTTGCAATCTTTCAGCACGAGAAAGTTGGACTTGTTATTTTGAGGTAATTCATGTCCTTCCTCGCAAATTCAAAGATCAAAACCAAAATTCTTTCGCTAATTTTGCCGCTTAGTCTTCTCGGAGTCGGCGGAGTGTCTGTGGTCTCCTATACGTATATGAAAACAGATGCGGCCTATTCCGATATGCTTGCCAGCGATGTCGTTCTTGCCACCACGCTGAACCGTTCAACGATTGCAGCAATGTCTATTGCCTATACGGCCAACCAAGTCCGATTTTACGAAACAGGTTCTGCGGAATCCATCGCTGCTTTGAAGCAATACGAAGCTGATAAGCTTTTGCTGACAAGCAGATTAGACAATGCAAAGATGATGTCGCAAAATCAGTCGGGGGCTATCGACGGCTACATTCGCCTTGCAAACGACATTATCAAATTGACTGATGAGGCGATCGCATTCGATAGCAAGGATATGAATGACGAGGCCGTCAAATCACTTAAACAAGTCGATCCACTTATCGTTAAACTACGCAGTGACTTGCGCTCTGCAAACGAAGAAAATGACGCCAATATTGCTGCTGAATCTGACAGCCTATCAGCGCAAACCATATCTACAATCACAACGACATTAAGTTTGTTGGCGATACTGTTCGCTTTTGTCATCACCGCTTCGCTCGTTGTTGCGTCTCGCGGCATCAGTGGCCCGATTGCAGCATTGCAGCATCGCATGCGCACATTGGCCGACGGAAATGTTGAAATCGGTATTCCTGGTGAAGACCGTCGAGACGAAGTTGGAAGCATGGCAAAAGCTGTGGTCGTTTTCCTGGAAAATACGCGCCAGCGCTTGCGGCTTGAAGCGGAGGCCGATGCCAATCGCTCACTTAGTGAAAAAGAACGTATGGAGCGGGAGCGCAAAGCCGCAGAAGATGCTGCCAACGTCAAGTTCGCGGTGGATAATCTGGCAACTGGCCTGTCCAGGCTGTCGGATGGCGACGTGACCTACCGTATCAACCACTCCTTTGTCGCCACACTAGATGGCGTCAGGATTGACTTCAATAACTCCGCTGAAAAGCTTCAGCTGGCGCTTGGTCGCGTCGCAAACAACGCGCGCGGGATCGATGCCGGCGCAAATGAAATCCGTTCCGCCGCTGACGATCTCGCCAAGCGTACGGAACAACAGGCGGCCGCTGTTGAAGAGACTGCTGCTGCACTGGAACAAATCACCACGGCCGTCAAGGATTCCAGCAAGCGGGCACATGAGGCCGGGCAACTGGTTGCTCGCGCCAAATCAGGTGCAGAGAAATCCGGGGATGTCGTGCGCAGTGCTGTTATCGCCATGGAGAAGATCGAAAAATCCTCGACGGAAATTTCCAATATCATCGGTGTGATCGATGAAATCGCCTTCCAGACAAATCTTCTCGCATTGAATGCCGGTGTAGAAGCTGCGCGCGCCGGTGAGGCAGGCAAGGGCTTTGCGGTTGTCGCACAGGAGGTGCGTGAGCTGGCGCAGCGTTCCGCTGCCGCAGCAAAGGAAATCAAAGCGTTGATCCTGATGTCGACTGATCAGGTTCAGGAGGGTGTTCAACTTGTTGATGAAACAGGCAAGGCACTCGAAACCATCGTTGCCGAAGTTCAGGAAATCAATCGACATGTTTCTGCTATCGTTGACGCTTCCCAGGAGCAGTCATCCGGTTTGCAGCAGATCAACACTGCCGTAAACCAGATGGACCAGGACACGCAGAAGAATGCGGCCATGGTCGAGGAGAGCACTGCTGCAAGTCATGGTCTTGCGCGTGAGGTTTCATCGCTCAACCAGTTGCTCGCCCAGTTCAAGACAACGTCGGACGCAGCAAGCGCGGTACAGGCTGCACCATCGGCAAATGTGCCAAAATATAGCGCGTCCCCCGTTCGTTCATTGACGAACAAGCTTGCAACGGCCTTTGTCGGCAATGCGGCGCTCAAGGCGGATTGGGAAGAGTTCTGATAGCGAAGCAGAACCCAGCCACAATGAAGACCCCGATGTGATGCGTCGGGGTCTTTCTGCTTCTTACCAGACGGGACTTTTCGCCAGAACGATTTCTAATTGATCATTGTTGCGGTGTGTCTGGTCGTTTCCAGCGGAATCGCAACAAATTTGTTGTATTTTGTCTTCTGCCACTCAGCAAAGTGGCAGCACTTTCCATATCTGCTTGCAATAGACCAAGTACCCGGTAACATACCAGACAGATTTTGTGCAGGTGAGGCGGCAATGGACGTGGAAAGCAGAGCGGGCGTAGAACACGGTAAGTCGCTGGCGTCAAAAATCAGCTCTGCGCTGCGGCGTGATCTGATGGAGGGTGTTTTCCGCCCGGGAGACAGACTCCCCAGCGAAAGCGCTCTGAGCCGCGAATATTCGGTCAGTCGCACGGTTGTGCGTGAAGCGGTTGCCATCCTGCGTGCGGATGGCCTTGTGCACGCTCGCAAAGGTGCTGGAATATATGCGCTTGAATTGCCGCAGGAGCAGGACAAGCCTTTCAAGGATCTGACGACTGAACGCATTTCATCGGTTATCGAACTGCTTGAACTGAGGACTGTTTTTGAGGTCGAATCGGCCGGTTTGGCGGCGTCACGACGCTCTGCCGCGCAGATAGAAATGATTCTTGATGCTCACCGGAATATTGGAGAGTGTCTTGCCACGGGCATGCCGACCCGTGATGCCGACTTCAATCTTCACCTCGCCATTGCCGAGGCTACCCAAAACCGGCGTTTCCCGGAGTTTCTGCAGCTTATCCGCTCTGGCATCATCCCGCGTGGCGAGTTGCAGGGATCTGCTCCGGGCTCTCGGCCGAAAGACTACAATCTTCACCTCCAAGAAGAACACGGCCTGATCGTTGATGCGATCATTGAGGGCGATCCTGATCTGGCTCGAGAACGCATGCGCGCACATCTGCGTGGCAGTCTGGATCGCTACAAAGTGTTGTTGCGCTCAAAAGCCAAGGAAAGTGAAGAAATCACTCAGGCATAAACAGTCGTATTGTCAGACAGGCTGAGATATATGTATGATGACATGTTTAGTGTCATCAAGGAGGCCTATATGACCCTTCCCAAGTTCCCGGTTGTTTCACCGGACGCCGGCGTTCTCCGTCAGGTCCTTTCCGAATCCCCAGAGTTGATGGTTGTTTCATTCCGCTTCGAAACTGGAGCAGAAGGTAAGCTTCACAAGCATCCACACGTCCAATCCACCTATGTTTCCAAAGGAAAATTTCGGTTTTTCCGTGATGGCGCAGCCTATGAATTGAAGGTTGGCGACAGTCTCGTCATTCCTGGAAACATTGAACATGGCTGTGAATGCCTGGAAGAGGGGGAGTTAATCGACTGCTTTACACCCCGCCGGGACGATTTCCTGTAAGCGATGTAACTTGACATATTTATAAACCTGTGACAGGTTGGTCAAAATTTGTCAGACAGGACGGGAGCCTGTTAAGGCGCGCTTCCCGCGGCTGGCAAACGGAGGAAACATGTCATCACGTCGCGTACAATTTAATGGTTGGGCCGAGCAGATTGGAACCATAGCTGTCACCCTGCTCGGCTTGCTTATGCTTACTTTCTTTATCGGCCGCATGATGCCCGCCGACCCGGTGCGGGCTATTGTCGGTGAAGATGCGACACGGGAGACCTATGAGCAGGTCTTTCGTTCGCTCGGTCTCGACCGCCCCGTGTGGGAGCAGTTCTTCTTATATCTGCGCGATGTGCTGACGGGTAATTTCGGCACGTCTATTCGCACCGGTCAGCCGGTCATCCAGGATATCCTGCATGTCATGCCGGCGACGATGGAGCTGGCAACCTTTGCCATCATCATTGGTGCAGGCCTTGGTGTGCCGCTTGGCGTGTTTGCGGCTGTGAACAAGGATCGCTGGCAGGACCATGCCGTGCGTGTCGTCAGTCTGTTCGGCCATTCCATGCCGATTTTCTGGACCGGTATGATCGCGCTGATCGTGTTTTATGCCCATCTTGGCTTGGTTGGCGGCAGTGGCCGTATGGACCAGTTCTATATCGGTCTGGTCGATGAGCGGACAGGTTTCCTGCTGATCGACAGCCTGCTTGCCGGTGACATGGATGTGTTCTGGTCGGCGGTAAACCACCTCATTCTTCCCGCCAGCCTGCTTGGGTATTC
>NZ_JANUDV010000012.1:0-139702 GCF_024810055.1 Rhizobium sp. BIGb0125 | reverse complement strand
ATCGCCAAGATCACTTACGGCGACGGCACGGTGAAGGAAATTCCTCTGCTTTGCCGCATCGATACGCTGGATGAAGTCACTTACATGGACAATGGTGGCATTCTCCAGACCGTTCTTCGCGATCTGGCTGCCTGATAATACTCAGGGCAACAAGAAACGCCGGGAGAAATCCCGGCGTTTTGCGTATTAGGGGCAATTGTCAAATGTGGTTCGCTCACTTACAAATTTTGACAAGCATGAAATGTGATCGACGTTTGAATTCTCACTGTCGTCATAACAAAGTTCTCCAACTTCTGTTCAATACATCCAAGTGTTGACAGCTAAACCCCTAATCTCCTCAGTTTTCTCGACAAAATTTACGAGGCGGGCAGCCTGACATATCGTAAACGCGATTCCACAGAACCGGACCTTCGGTGCCATATTCCCACAGGTGTCTAATCAGGTTCGAGATGACCTGGCTGTAGACGTTTCAAGTGCGAACTTCGGAGTTCATGCGCCGAACGCAACAATAGGTCTATTATTTGCATTTCACGAAACCACCTTTTTTCCGCTAAGTCTGATGCAAGAGGAGTGCTGTCGGCAATCGGAGTTGCCGGGCGGCTTGGAGGAAATTATGACATCCTTGTTTGGAGCAACATCACGCGTTGTGATGACGATCTCGCTTGCCTATTCCACAGCACCCGCGGCTTTCGCCGCAACGCCAGATGCATCCGGCCCGTGTTCGGCGATCGCCGCACTGTCAATTCCAGCGGACAGGATAAGCCTGCCAACCAGTGGTGCCACAATCCAGTCGGCCACGCTCGTTACGACGTCCGAAACATCCAACCAAAACGGTGAATACTGCAAAGTGATCGGGCAGATCAAACCTGTTGATCCAAAGGCCCCCGACATTGTCTGGCAGGTTAATCTTCCATCTGCATGGAATGGCAAATTGCTGCAATATGGTGGAGGTGGCTACAATGGAAGCCTGCCGCCCACCACGGATAAAACGACTTTAGGTCTAGACGTCGTTCCAACGCCTCTGGCGCAGGGTTTTGTCACCTTCGGCAGCGATTCCGGTCATCAGGCTGCAAATGCGGATGATGCCTCCTTCGCCAGAAATGACGAGGCGATGTTAAACTACGGCTATATGCACATCAGAAAAGTGCTCGATGTAGCAAAGGTTCTGGTAGAAAAACGTTACGAGAAACCGGTCAAGCGCGTTTATTTCCAGGGCGGGTCCACCGGGGGTCGCGAAGGGCTCACGGCAGCGTCACGCTGGCCACAATCGTATGACGGCATACTGACGAATTATCCAACGGCTAATTTTGTTGGGCTCAGGCTGTGGGGAGCTGGTCTGGCACGGGCAGTTTACGATGATAAATCTGCTGGCTGGATACCACCCGCACTCGTAGAGCACATTGCAAAGACGTCTTTGAAGTCATGCGATGGGCTGGATGGCGCCGACGATGGTTTGGTCAGCAATTTTCAAGGCTGTCGTGCTCAGGCGGCAGCTTTAATCCAGAGCCTCTCCTGCAAGGCGGATGTCACTGGAAATCCCAGAGATTGCCTGACGAAAGCCCAGATAGATAGAACACTGAAAATCTATCATGAGGGCTATTCACTGCCATATCGGTTGGCAAACGGCATAGACCAGTATCCCGGCTATAACAGCCTGGAAGGCATCGTGATGCAGTTAGGATCGGAGGCAAGCCTTCGCATCCCTCCGGTCTCGGGACCGAACGCGCTTCACGCAAGTCGGTCTTTTGAATTTTTGCAGAATTTTGTTCAGCGAGATCAGCCGCTTGACCTGCTGTCTTTTGACATTCGGGAGCCCGGAAAACTCAAAGATCGGATCGTGGAACTGTCCAACGTGATTGGTGCGACAACAACGGACTGGTCAGCCTTCAGCGATCGTGGAGGCAAAATCATATGGCTTCAGGGCAATGATGACCCAAGCGTTAGTCCACTGGGCAATGCAAAACTATTTGAAGCTATCGTGACAAAGATGGGCAAGGAGAAGGTCAGAGACTTTATGCGCTTCTATCTCGTTCCCGGTCTGGCGCATGGTGGCGGCCGCTTTTCGCCAACGTGGGACAATTTAACGGCACTCGATAATTGGGTGGAACACGGCGTGCCCCCTTCGAATCCGGTTGTCGTTGACGCAACGAAATCATCCACCACGGGCCGTAGCAGACCCCTTTGCGAATATCCAAGTTGGCCGAAATACAAAGGCGATGGCGACATGGAATTAGCGACTAGCTTTGTCTGCTCTGAGAAATAACTCCATCTGCCCTTCAGTACGCTACTCAATAATTAACGGGAGGATCACAATGGTCACAGGCTCTAACCTGTCAAGACGTTGCCTACTTGCAGCATCCGCAGCGTCAACCTTCGCCGCGATCGGCCTTAGCAGCCAGACAGCCAGCGCAACCAATACCACTCCAAACACCGATGCTGGTAGACCATGGAAAACTGTGGGTGATGTCAGGTCCGTCGGGTGTCACCAGCGAAACTCGCAGACGTGGAAGCAAAGCTCTATCCCATGCCAACAACGTCCATGATGGTGGTTCAAGGCGGAGATATCGTCTATCGATACGGCAATCTGTCGGATGTCAGCTATCTTGCATCTGCTCGAAAAAGTATATTGTCGATGCTTTTTGGCCGATATGTCGCCGAAGGAAAGATCGATCTCGACATGACGATTGGCGAGATCGGCATTGATGAAGATGACGGTCTTTTGCCCAGGGAAAAGACGGCCAGCGTCAAAGACCTTCTGACATCAAGTTCAGGTGTCTATCACGCCGCCGGGAGCCCTGGGGGCAACGCAAAAACACCGGAGCGTGGCCAAACGGAACCGGGGTCGGTCTTTCTCTACAACAATTGGGACTTTAACGTTCTCGGCGCAATCTTCGAAAAGCGCACTGGTAAGAGCGTGTTTCAAGCACTGAAAGACGATCTTGCCGAGCCGCTGGGCTTTGAGGACTTCGATTTCGATCGCCAGCGCATGATGGGTTACGAAAATCAATCGCGCTATCTCGCCTATCATCTGTTCCTGTCTGCTCGCGATATGGCGCGCCTCGGACAATTGATGCTCCAGGGCGGGAAATGGAACGGTAAGGTAATCGTGCCGGAAAACTGGATCGCTCAGAGCACGAAAATGCGGTTTACGGCGGATCAGACCAAGAGCAAAGAAGGCCTTGGATATGGTTATCTCTGGTGGGTGCCGACATCCGATGATCCGGCGTTCAAAGGGTCCTTTCTGATGAACGGCAACTTCGGACAATTCGTTTTATGCCTACCCGCGATCGATACTGTCATCGTCCATCGTCGCGCAGTCACGGATGAGTTTGCGTTGGCCCGAAATCTGGGAAAGACCACCTACGAACCCACCAAGGTGTCGGCTGGCGAATTTCTAGCGATCGCACAAGCAGTCGTGGCAGCAAGAGCCTGACACTGTTTTCGCAGCCGTGGTTAAAACGGCCGTCATTTCTATGTTGCCCATGAGAAACAGCACTTGCTCGATTGCTATCGAGCAAGTGTGCTTTTACGGTTAGAAGCAGTACACGTGGCGATATGATCACGGTGGATTGTCGCGGAGACGTCAGGGTTTGCCATGCAGCGGTTTCAATTGGGATCGGTCGATCTCAATCTTTTGAAAGTCATCTATGCGCTGGTCGTAAAAGGCAACATGACGGCCGCCGGAGAGTATATTGGCCTGTCCCAACCCGCTATGAGCCATGCCTTGAAACGGGTCCGCGCCATCACCGGCGACGAACTTTTCAAGAAGACATCGGGCGGGTTTGTGATGACCCGATTTTGCACCGAGATTTTTCCGACGGTGCGACGGATCATCGAAGACACCGAATCCGTTATGCTCCAGCAACTCGCATTCGAGCCGGCGACATCCCACCGTGCGTTCAGAATTGGGATGAACGATTATTTCTCTGTCGTGCTGATGCCACGCCTTGTGGAGCGCATCCGCTCTGAGGCTGAACATTGTGTTCTGGAAGTCATCCACATGCCACGCACTGGCGTGAACAACAACAGAAATTTTCTTCCGGTGGTTCAGGAGCACCTCGATGAAGGAACCATCGATGTCGCGGTCATGACCGCGGACAATTTTCCAACGCGATATCGCTGCGCCTCACTGTTCACCGAGAGACGCGTCTGCATCATGTCAGCAAACAATCCCGCTGCGAAAAACCCGCTGACGCTCGACGCATTGTTGTCGCTTGGCCACGTCAAGGTAACGTCTGCACCGAGCCGTCGCGGCTGGGTTGACGAACGTCTCGATGCGATGGGATTAGAGCGCCGCGTCGTCGCGGTGGTACCGCATTTTTCCGCAGCCGTCGCCATTGTGTCCCGCAGCAATCTTGTCGCCATGATGCCGGAAAGCGTCGCGAAGCTGTTCGAGAGATCACAAGAATTATTGCTGCTGGAATCACCTTTTGCGGAAGAAAAACAATCCACCAGCATGATCTGGCTTGCCGAAAAGGAACGCGATCCGGCAAGCCTCTGGCTACGTGACCAAATCTCCGCTTGTTTTACGGACGATCGTCACTAGCGAAGTATTGCTGTATTGCTTATCTGGTGCCCAACTTTGCCGTAATGAATTGGTCGGCAACGCTCAGGAACTGCTCCATGGTAACGGCAGGTAATTCTTCCTTGAAGCTTCCGTCATTGCGGGCAATCGCTAGGTCATCGGGAATAGCGCGTCTATTGACGAACACCATGTCGAGTGTTGGCATGGCCAGGATGAACTGTCCGAAATGTCCCGCTGCGACGAAGGCACCCTCCCATTCAGGAGTATTCTTTGGCACGACTGGAATCCACCAGAGGTAGCTGTAGCCGGCAATTCGGGATTTTTCGCTTTCATTCATCTTGTCGGCAGGAACGCGAATGCACGTGCTTTCCGCGACCCATTCTGCCGGTATGATTTGCTCGTCTTTCCACCGGCCGTTGCGCACCATCGACAGAGCCAGTCGGGCCATATCCCTTCCCGACAGGAAGAAGTGATAGGCCAGATAACGGGAAGCGCCCTCATATCCCATCATCCGCTGCCGCGAAGGATCGAAGTCCTGGAGCCCCATTGGGCCCGCGAAGTCCTCTTCAAAAGCTTTGAAGACACTGCGGCCTGTCAGCTGCTCGAACGCCGCCCCCAAAACGTTGAAGTCCCAGTTATTATAGTGAAAATAGTCACCTGGTTTTTTTGAGCCGCGTTCTGGAATGTTTTTTGTATTGCTGCCCGGGCTGCCGGGGCGGTGATAAACCCCTGAACTGCTGATCAGCAGATCGCGAAGCGTCGCCGTCTTCTCGATGGGAAGAAGACCATGATCTTCGTCGATATTCAAATCGGCCATCGTGAGATCTAGATCGATCTTCCCTTCTTCAACGGCTTTACCAAACAGCATAGATAGGATGCTCTTTCGGGTGGAAGCGAGATAGCTGACCTCCGATACATCGCCATAGGTATAGAGCACTTCTCCACCAGCAACCGCCATGAAAGAGGTGCTTGGCAACCCATCGAGCATGGTGTCAACTTTCTCGCGAACATCGGCAGAAAGACCGTGTTCTTCTGGCGAATTTACACTCGCCCATTCCTGCCCGGGAAATTCCTGGCTGACCGCTTTTGGCTGGCGTTCCGAAGGTGCGGAAACTGACATTTTCAATCCTTTTAACATTCAGGTTTGTCGATTGCGGGATGTTCAATCGTTAAGATGACAGGCACTCTTGTGCCCTGAACCGATGGTCCGAAGCTCCGGTCTTTCCATCCGGCACCGCGCCATCGCGAAAGGACAACGCGGATGGAAATGGCACCCCGAAGGCGGTGACAGCGGGCTTGGAATTTCGCCTTCAATGGCCGAAAAGAGCCGTTGAACAGGATCAAGACTTGGTCGCTCCTGAAGAAGCGCACGCGTATAGGGGTGATTGGGGTGCGAAAACAATTCTGCGACGGGCGCCTCTTCTACGACGCGTCCAAGATACATTACCACAACACGGTCTGAGATATGCTCGACCACGGAAAGGTCGTGGCTTATGAAAAGGTAAGTCAGATCCAGCTGTTCTCGAAGATCAAGGAAGAGATTGAGGATCTGTGCCTGAATGGAAACATCGAGCGCGGCAACGGATTCGTCGCAGATCAGCATGTCCGGCTGAACCGCCAGCGCGCGCGCAATGCCGATGCGCTGGCGTTGACCGCCACTAAACTGGTGTGGAAAACGGCTTGCCATAGATGGATCAAGTCCTGATCGCTCCATCTGCTGGCTGACATAGTCATCGAGCTCGCGTCCCGTTGTCATTCCGTGGTGCAAGGGTGCTGCTCCAATAATCTCACGCACACGCTGGCGCGGATTAAGTGATGACGACGGGTCCTGAAAGATCATCTGGACTTTCAGCCGCGCCTCTTCGGCGTGTTTGCTCGTCATCTCTGTCAGCTGCTTGCCTCGGAACAGCACTGTACCTTCCGACGCTTGCAACAATCCTGCCACGACGCGGCCAAGCGTGGATTTCCCGCAGCCCGACTCACCGACGATGCCAACAACTTCACGCTCTGTTACGGTGAGACTGACATCATCCAGCGCCCGCACGACTGGATTGGGCGCTTTCAACCCCACCAGTTCCGCACCACGTTCCACAACGCCCGATTTACGACTGAAGCGCTTGCTGACGTTGCGAACCTCCAAACGATTGTTCACGATGGCGCTCCTTCCATGACCGGGTGAAAACAGCGGAGTAGACGTCCCCCGACCGGCTCGAGCGCTGGGGCGGTGAGACAGATTTCAGTGGCAAACGAGCAACGCGGACGAAACGCACACCCCTTGGGCATGTAGGCAACGGACGGTGTTGTGCCGGATATCTGTTTCAGCCTTTCACCGCGCTTGTTATGAGCAGGCAGGCTTGCGATCAGGCCATTTGTATAGGGGTGCAAAGGTCGTCTGAGCAAATCGGCAGTCATGCCTTGCTCGACGATACGGCCCGCATACATGACCGACAGTTTTTCAGCCAGTCCGGCGACCACGGATAGGTCATGGGTTACCCATATAAGAGCTGTGCCCTTTTCTCGGGCAAGCCTCTGTACGATTGAGAGGATCTGCGCCTGGATCGTTACGTCGAGTGCAGTTGTCGGTTCATCCGCAATGATCAGATCCGGTGACATGAGAAGGGCGATGGCAATTGCCACACGCTGCCGCATACCTCCTGAAAACTGATGAGGGTAAGCGCTAAGGCGCTCTTCGGGGCTTGGAATGCCGACCATGCCTAAGGCGTCGCGTGCACGCTCGCGTGCCACCTGTTTACTGACGGCTTCGTGCGCATGCACGACTTCCATCATCTGCGTATCAATGCGAAGCACAGGATTGAGCGTTGACATCGGATCCTGAAAGATCATCGCAATCCGGTTACCGCGAATGGACCGGAGTTCTTTCTGCGAGACCGTTCGCAAGTCCCGCCCCTTGAACAGAATTTGCCCTCCGGTTACGTCTACGGGCTTTTCGAGCAGACCCATGATCGAAAGACCTGTTACGGATTTACCGGAACCGGATTCTCCAACGAGCCCCATAACTTCGCCTGCAGCAAGGCTGAGGTTGATGTCTTCGATAAGGGTGACGTTGCCCTGCTCCGTCACAACCTCGGTTTTCAGACCTTTGATTTCAAGCATGGCCCTCATCTCCGTGCAGCCTTCGGATCCAGCAACTGGCGCAGGCGATCTCCGACGAGATTGATGGCGAAGATCGTGACCAGCAGTGCGATGCCGGGAAAAAGCGCGATCCAGTATGTGCCGGACAGCATGAATTCGTATCCGCTCGAGATCAGTAGTCCGAGTGACGGTTCCGTCACCGGCACACCAAGCCCCAAAAAGCTGAGCGTTGCCTCAAGCGTGATGGCGCGTGCCACCTGCATGGTGAGAAGCACGACAAGGGGTGACAGACAGTTGGGCAGCAACTGGCGAAAAAGGATGTTCCGATGTGGCAGCCGCAAAGACCGGGCGGCCTCCACATACTCCCGGCGTAGTTCCGTCAAGGCGGCCCCGCGGGCCGTACGCGCATAGGTCGCCCACTCTACCAGGACAATGGCAAACACAACATTGCCGACGCTCTTGCCAAGAAGTGCGAGGATCAACAGCGCAGACAGAATCGTTGGGAAGGAAAGCTGAAGATCCACGAGCCGCATCATCGCAGTTTCAACCCGTCCACCGACATAGGCCGCCGTTAAGCCGAATGCAGTGCCGACGATGAATGCGAGTGCCGCAGAGCCAATGCCCACAATAAGACTTATCCGCAATCCATAGAAAATGGCCGACAGCATGTCGCGTCCCTGATCATCGGAACCGAACAGAAATGTAAAGCCTGCCGAGGATTGCGCGCCAGGAGCCATACGCCCGTCCATGATGTCCAGTTGCATCAGGTCGTATGGGTTTTGTGGCGACAGATAGGGCGCAAACACGGCCAGAAAGACGACCAAGATGAACAGCACAAGTCCCAGCACTGCCAGGGGCGAGCGTGCGAACTGCCGCATGAATTGCAGGCCTGTCCGAAATTTCGAGGAATTCATAACCGCTTGCACGTCACTCTCCCTGAAGCCGAATGCGTGGATCGAGTAGCCTGTAGGTGACATCCACGACGAGGTTGATGATGACGAACATGATGACCACCAGCATCAGGTAGGCGACGATGACTGGGCGATCGAGCGCGGCAATGCTGTCAATGATGATCTTGCCGACACCTGGCCATGCAAAAATTGTTTCGGTCACAACCGAGAACGCTATCGTCTGCCCGATATCCAGACCGACGACAGTGACGACGGGGATCATTACGTTCTTGAGCACATGGACACCGAGGATGCGTCTTGGTGATAGTCCCTTTGCTCGGGCAAACCGCACATATTCGCTCGACATAGCCTCGCGCACGCCAGCCTCAGTCAAACGGGTCACCATCGAAATATTGAAAAGCGAGAGACTGACGGCTGGCAACAGCATGTGCCGCAGACCATCAAGAGTGACAAAAGACCACGGTATTCCAAAGATGATTTCGGTTGCACCTCGCCCCGAACTTGGGAGCCAGCCGAGCTGGACGCTGAAGATCATGATAAGCAGGATAGCGATCCAGAAAATCGGCAGACTGAAGCCGAAGATCGAACCAATCATGATGAAGCGCGCAAAGGGGCTTTCGGGCTTCCAGCCAGCGGCAAGGCCAAGTGGCACACCGACGATGATCGATAAAAGAACGGCAGCGAAGGCGAGCTCCAGCGTTGCAGGCAAGCGCGACAAGATGAGCTCGACCGCAGGCTCCTTGTAAACGTAGCTGACACCGAGATTACCCTGTAACAACCCTTTCAGAAACAGGAAGAACTGTTCATAAAGAGGTCGATCAAGCCCAAGATCGGCGATCAGACGCAAACGGTCATCGTGGGTAGCCTCCGGCGGAAGCAAGGTCTCAATCGGGCTGCCGATCAGATGAAGTCCGACAAATACAATCAGGGCCATGGCGAGAGCGACCAGGATCGCTTGCATCAGGCGCTGGATAATCCACAGGGTCATGATACCCTCTTGTTATAGGTAAGATACTGACCATCCGTTCGTGAATGGTTTGCAATGTTATAGCCGACATCTGAGCCGATAGCTTCGCCACCAAATTGCCGGAAGCAGGCTGGTGCTTTGACACCAGCCTGTTATTTCCAGATTATTCGGAAATGTCCTTGGCAAGCGTACGCTCGTCGATGCGCGGCGCATAAGACAGTCCCTTGCGCATCACCCAGGCATTGCTCTGCTGGTAAAGCGGGATGATGGCTCCGTCCGTGACGGCAACCTTGACAGCCTCGATGAGCGCCGTTTCACGGGCCTTGTCGTCGTAGATCGTCATTGCCTTGGATACGAGGTCATCAAGCGCCGGATTGGAATAACCGCTATCATTTGCAGCACCGAGCCCGCGTTTTGGATCCACTGTGCCAAGCACGTTGACCAGCATTGAGCTTGCGTCATAGGTCGCGTTGCCAAGACCCAGAAGCTTCATCGCAAATTCCGACTTGCGCGATGAGAAGGTCGTCCAGGGAAGAGCCTCCACATTCGTCTTCACGCCAATTCTTGTCCACATCTGAGCAACAGCCTGAACAACGGCAGGCGCATTGGGGTAGCGATCATTCGGCACGTGAACCGTCAACTGGAAGCCGTCCGGATAACCGGCTTCGGCCAGTAACTTCTTGGCTGCAGCGGCGTCTGGCTTTGGAGGTTGAATGTCAGGCGTATAGGAGAAAGCGCCCTTTGGAAGCCATTGACCAGACGCGGTGGCCGTCCCCTCCATGATCTTGTCGACAATGCCTTCGCGATTGATCGCTTCCGAAAGAGCGGTGCGAACACGCGGATCCGCGAGCGGATTTTTGCCCAGCGCCTCTCCCTTTGCTCCCTTCACATTGGCCTTCCACGCGTCACCTGATGTCGATGGCGCGAGATAAATAACCCGAAGACCCGGAGTGCTAACGAATGAGAGGTTGGCGGTGGTCTTGAAACGGGCGATGTCTGTTGCAGCAGGTGCGTCGATGACATCAACGTCGCCTGCCAGAGCAGCCGTCGTGCGTGCGCTTGCACTGGAAATCATGCGATAGGTCGCGTGATCCCAGGCGACTTTCTTGCCCCACCAATCAGGATTGCGCTCAAGGCCAACCTCGATGCCCTGCTTGAATGTGGTGAAACGGAAAGCGCCTGTCCCGATTGCTGCCTTGCCGGAATTGTAATCGGCCGTATCTGCCCCCTCACCTGCATGACGCGACACGATAGCGATATTGGCGAGATCGCCCGGAAGCGTCGGTGCAGGTGTCTTTGTGTCAATCAATACAGCATTTTCGCCGTCCGCCTCGACTTTCGCAATATTGCGCATGAAGCCGCCAAAGCCACCCGGGCTGTTTGGCACGCTTCCAGCCCGGGTGAGCGTGAAAACCACATCATCGGAGGTAAATGGCTTGCCATCATGCCACTTGACGCCATCGCGCAGCGCAAAACGCCATTTTGTTTCGGAGATTGATTCCCACTTTGTCGCAAGCCCCTCGACCAACAGTCCCTCGGCGGTGCGCTCCGTCAGTCGATCGAAAATCTGCATCGCGATCGAGTTGTTCGGCGAAGCATTATAGAAATGCGGATCGATCGACGTCACCGTTCCGCTGAGACCGATCGTCAGATCCTTTGCCAGAACAGGAGTGGCAACCAAGCCCAAGATACTGGTTACGAGAAGTACGCCTGTTTTCATTTTTTAGTTCCCTCTTTTATCAACGTTTAGACGTCAAATTCGCTTTTCTCGATTTACCAACGGAACATGAAATTTAACAAATGAATGTTTTTTGCGATTGTTATTCGCCCAGCGAATAACGCTAGGGCCCTTGCCGCGCCGTATTGTCTTCGTTGTTTCGCTGTCATGCGGGTACAGTCCCTGGAACCGGGGGCGACATGCTGGGACCTTCGCGGGTGACGGGCATGGCTTGAGGTAACAAAATATAATCTGCGGTCCTCACTAACGCCGAGCGCTGATCCATCCAGTCCCCGACACGATAAACCGAACGGCTGACGGGCAGATACCGGTTTGAATCGAGCCAGTCGTTTCCGGGGCATTTTGGTGGATTGAAATCTTCGTGTTTTCCGGCAGGATGTCCTAGAGGTGGAGGATGTCACGTGCTGGATCACGCTTTGATATATGATGCCGAAGGGCAACCGCTTTTAAACGGTCAGCTGAATGAGTCTCGAGAGTGGGCTCAAGTGAATGCCTTTTGTAACCGGGTTTATATGCCGCTCTCGACCCGGCCGCTGGTTGCCGGTTCCGATCCCAATGCTACGCTACGCACATTGTCCGTAGGGCAGATCGTTTTCAGTCGCTTTTGCTTTGGAACCCCGACAAAGGCGGACGAATTCGACCCCTCTTCTGGAAACATCATTGTCGTCAACACGATGCGTGGGAGCGTGCGCCAACCTCTAAGCGACGGAACGAGCGTCGACACCAGGCCGGGTGACAGCTATGTTGTTGATTGTAGTCGCACTGATTACTGGAACGTCGCTGATGGCAGTGATCTCCAGCTCAACCTGACGATATCCCATAGGTTAATGGAGCAGACGGCACAGCGCTGGTATGGCTTCGTACCAGAAGACGACCTGTGGAGGAAGCGCATCGTGTTCGGCCGAGGACAGTCAGCCTGGCTTTCCTTGCTTAATTACGCAACCCTTTCGATAAATGCTAACAGCGATCGCGTCGACAGCCCTCTGATTGAGAAACGGATCGAGGAAACGATCTGCCTCGAATTATTGCGCGCATGGGCCGCATCCTCGGGGCTCAATCTCGAAACGGGCGCGCGTAGCGCTGCGCCACGTTACGTTCGCGACGCAGAGCGCTTGATGGCTGAACAAGCCCACAAAGCCCCGACTGTGGTGGAGATCGCCGCACAGCTCGGGATTTCAGCCCGTAGTCTCTCGGAAGGGTTCCGGCGCTTTCGTGGTATCACACCTCACGATTATCTGACCGCTCGACGGCTTGATGGACTGCGCAAGGCACTCGAGGAGGCGTCACCAACGCACACTGTTTCCTCAGTTGCCGCCGCAAGAGGATATGTGAATATGAGCATCATGAGTGCCTCATATCGCCAGCGCTTCGGAGAAACACCTCTACAAACGTTGCAGAACCGAACAGGCGTGGGACGCGGCGAACCTGTACCTGATCGGTGAGAGACAGCTCGTTTCGGCACAATACCAAACAACCCGGAACAATCTTTCTCATTTGGATCACAGACCTCCGGATTGGAGCACGCAGTGCCGGCATGACGATGCTCTTTTCGTCTAGGATGATACCAGGGCCAGTCGGCTCTTCACCATCCGGACAGGAGACGGGTTTGTGTGATCTCTGCAAAATCATGCTCAAGGGCATGCCCCAAGGGGAGGATTCGATGAAAGCGCTTGTTTATAACGGACCTGGCAAGAAGGACTGGGTTGAAAAGCCGAAACCAGAAATTCGCAAACCCACCGATGTCATCGTGCGTGTCACCAAAACCACCATATGCGGAACCGATCTGCATATTCTAAAGGGTGATGTTCCGACAGTCTCACCGGGCACAACCCTTGGCCACGAAGGTGTCGGCATTGTCGAAGAGGTCGGGGCAGCTATACGCAACTTTAAAAAGGGTGATGCCATCCTCATTTCTTGCGTCACCTCATGTGGCGCCTGCCCGAACTGCAAACGACAACTCTACGCCCATTGCTCCGACGGAGGCTGGATTCTCGGTCACAAGATCGATGGCACGCAGGCAGAGTATGTTTGTATCCCTCATGGCGACAACTCGCTTTATCCAATTCCCGAAGGAGCAGATGAAGAAGCGTTGGTGATGCTGTCCGATATCATGCCGACAGGCCTTGAGATCGGTGTGCAGGCAGGCGGCGTCAAGCCAGGCGATACTATTGCGATTGTCGGTGCTGGACCGGTCGGTATGTCAGCCCTTCTTACGGCGCAGTTTTACTCGCCCGGGAAGATCATCATGGTCGATACAGACCCGGCGCGACTGGCGCTCTCGCTTCAGTTCGGGGCAACAGACAGTGTTCAGGTCGGAGAGGAAGATGCGGTTTCGCGCATTCTCGCCCTTACCGATGGCCTAGGTGTCGATGTGGCCATTGAAGCCGTCGGCGTACCGGCGACCTTTGACATTTGCCAGAAGATCGTCTCAGCCGGTGGCAAGATTGCCAATGTGGGCGTTCACGGAAAACCGGTCGAGTTGCATATTGAAGAGCTGTGGATAAAAAACATCAACATCTCGATGGGTCTCGTTTGCACCAACACGACGCCGATGTTGCTCAAAACTCTGGCGAGCGGCAAACTGGACCCTGGCAAGCTAATCACGCACCGATTTGCGCTCCATCAAATCCTCGATGCCTATGATGTCTTTGGCAACGCAGCACGCGAGAAAGCTATGAAGGTCATCCTGGCAGCCTGATTGTTTGTGACGAAGTGCGACGGACTTGTGCGATGAAGCAGTGCCCAAGTCCGTCATTCTCAAAAACAGCTTTACCGTAAAGCACACGGCAGACCACCCCTTGTGGCGCCCGCCCGTAATATTGAAGCTGCGATGGGCCGTATGCACCAACGTTTTCTACGAGCGGCCCTTCGTTGAAATTCAAACCCGTTCCAAAGCGATCGCAATACCCTGTCCCACGCCGATGCACATTGTTGCCAGCGCATACTTTCCCTTGCCCAGAGAAAGTTGAAGCGCGGCTGTTCCTGCAATGCGGGCGCCCGACATACCCAACGGGTGGCCAAGCGCTATCGCGCCGCCATTTGGATTGACGCGCGGGTCATCATCGGCGATGCCGAGCTCTCTTAACGTTGCCAGGCCTTGTGATGCGAAAGCTTCGTTGAGTTCAATGACATCGAAGCGGTCCTGTGTGAGGCCGAGCATCGTCATCAGCTTCTTAGAGGCCGGTACTGGGCCAATGCCCATGACGCGCGGAGGAACACCGGCTGCCGCCCCGGCCAGAACACGGGCACGTGGCGTCAGACCATATTTTTTTGCGGCTTGCTCGGAAGCGAGTATGAGAGCGGCAGCGCCGTCGTTGACCCCGGACGCATTGCCCGCTGTCACCGTTCCCCCTTCCTTCCTGAAAGGTGTGCCGAGTTTGGCAAGGGCTGCAAGCGTTGTTGCTCGGGGATGCTCATCTTGGGAAACCATGATGGCATCGCCCTTTCGCTGCGGGACAAAAACCGGGATGATTTCTCGGGCAAGTCGGCCATTTTCCTGTGCAGCCGCGGCTTTCATCTGGCTGCGAAACGCAAATGCATCCTGATCTTCGCGCGAAATCCGGTAATCTTGCGCAACATTTTCCCCCGTTTCGGGCATGGAATCGACGCCATACAGACTTTTCATCAATGGATTGATGAAACGCCAGCCAATCGTCGTGTCATGGATTTCCGCATGACGGGAAAACGCCGTGTCCGCCTTGGGCATCACAAAAGGCGCACGGCTCATGCTTTCCACGCCTCCAGCGATCATTAAGTCTGCTTCGCCTGATTTAATAGCGCGGGCGGCGGTCATCACCGCATCCATACCGGAACCGCACAGGCGGTTGACTGTGGTGCCACTAACGGAGACCGGTAGCCCAGCAAGAAGTAGCGACATACGCGCGACATTCCTGTTGTCTTCGCCTGCCTGATTGGCACAGCCATAAATGATGTCTCCAATCGCCTCCCAGTCGACGCCAGTATTTCGTTCGACAAGCGCCTTGAGCGGCAAAGCTCCGAGATCGTCAGCGCGTACCGAGGAAAGCGCCCCGCCAAACCGGCCAATGGGGGTTCTGACGTAGTCGCAGATGTAAGCTTCGGCCATAGGTATTGCCCTCACAAATCAGGAACGACGAGGTCGGCGACCGCCCCGTCGACATGCAGCGCTGCTCCGGTCATGGCTTGCAGATCATCAACGCTCATGCCGACAAGTTTCTCCCTCAGCACAAAACGCCCCTGAGCGACGTCGATGACAGCGTGGCTGGTGTAGATGCGTGTGACGCAAGCAACACCGGTCAACGGGAACGTGCATTTCTCAACCAGCTTCGGCTCGCCGTTCTTGGTCACGTGTTCGGTGATGACAAAGACCTGCTTGGCGCCGTGGACAAGATCCATCGCACCGCCGACCGCTGGCACACCCTTAGAACCGACCCGCCAATTCGCAAGGTCTCCATTTTGCGCAACCTGTAAGGCACCGAGAATAGCGACATCGAGATGACCACCGCGCACCATGGCAAAACTGTCTGCATGATGGAAGAACGCGGCACCGGGCTTCAAAGTCACGGCCTTTTTCCCGGCATTGATGAGATCCCAATCCTCCTCACCGACCTTCGGCGCCTCTCCAAAATCGAGGATGCCGTTTTCCGTGTGGAATATCGCTTCCCGGCCGGGCGGTTGGTACCGCGCAACCATCTCCGGAAAACCGATACCAAGGTTGACATAGGCACCGTCAGCGATGTCCTGGGCTGCACGCCAGGCAATCTGCGCGTTGCTTAGCTTGTTTTCTTCGTGAATGGTGCTTGTCATGCGTAAGCAACTCCGGCCCGAATGAGTTCCTCTTCCTGTTGTGGCTGTGAGACCTCGACAAGACGATCGACAAAAATCCCGGGGGTCACGATATGTTCGGGATCAATTTCCCCGGGTTCGACGATACCGGAGACCTGAACAATCGTTCTGGCAGCGGCCATGCACATCAACGGATTGAAGTTGCGTGCGGCCTTGTTGTAGATCAGGTTTCCATGGCGATCGCCGAGATGAGCCTTGATGATGGCGAAATCGGCCTTGAGCCAACGCTCCTGAACATAGTGCCTGCCATCAAACTCGCCGATCGGCTTTCCGTCGGCAAGCGCCGTGCCGTACGCGGCCGGCGTGTAGAATGCCGGAATTCCAGCTCCGCCCGCACGAATACGTTCCGCGAGCGTGCCTTGCGGAACAAGCTCAAGTTCGATTTCACCAGCAAGATACCTGTCAGTAAATGCACGCGGATCAGACGATTTCGGAAACGAACAGATCATTTTGCGGACCATGCCCGCATCGATCATGGCAGCGATGCCGATCCGGCCATTTCCGGCATTATTGTTTATCACTGTCAGGCCTTTCGGCCTTTTGTCGATCAGTGCGTGAATAAGTTCAATCGGCGCACCAGATCCTCCGAAACCACCGATCATCACCGTTGCACCGTCACCAATTTCCGAGACGGCTTGCGCAAGGTTCGGGCTCGTCTTGTCCATCCTACGACCTCCACGGATGTAACTTCGATGGCCCCGTTAAGGAGCCTTGTCTAATTTTCTACCGCTGCCCATTGTCGACCTCAACCGAATTGTGCGATATACTGTATTTGTTTACATATCGCACAAATGAGAATTGATGTGGCCATCAAGCAAAATGACATGATGGGCGGATTAGCCAAAGGCCTACGCGTTATCGAAGCATTTACCGCCGAAACACCGCGTTTGAGCATTTCGCAAACTGCGGACATCACGGGACTGGACCGAGCCACCGCACGGCGGTGCCTGTTGACCCTCGCAGAACATGGGTACTGTGCGTATGATGGTAAATTCTTCACCGTGACCCCGCGTGTGCTGCGGCTCGGAACAGGATGCCTTGCGTCCATGCCATTGCCACGCATTGTCCAGCCTTGGCTTGATCAACTGTCGGAAAAGATCGGTCAGAGCACGTCTGTTGCTATTCTGGACGATGCGGAAATCGTTTACGTGGCCCGTGCAGCGCAGAGAAGAGTGATGTCGATTGCTCTGATGCCCGGGTCCCGACTTCCGGCCTACTGCACCTCTTTGGGGCGGGTTATGCTGGCGGCACTGGCTGAACATCACGTTCGCGACATGCTGTCGGGCCATCCGCTCCAGGCCAGAACTTTGCGGACACTCAATGATGTCGACGCGATAATGGCAGAGTTGGAACTGGTGAGAAAGCAAGGATATGCCGCGGTCGACCAGGAGGTCGAGCAAGGGCTGCGATCGGTCGCGGTCCCACTTAAAAATGCGCGCGGCATTGTCATCGGGGCTCTCAATACGGGGCTCGCAGCCTCCCCTGAGCCCATGGCACAGGTCATTGAGACCTATCTGCCATCATTGTTGCAGGTAAGCCGCGAGCTTCAGGGCGTTCTCGCTTGAACGTGAATACGATTGGTGGGTCTCAAATTATCAGGCGAGAGGCTCCGACCTCACGTATGATCTGCACCAGATAGCATTGTCATGCCAACGAGCCCTCGTGTGTCACTCGAGTTGATCTGCAGTGCACACAGTCGTTCGTAAAAGATAACGACAGAGCATCCTTAACCAACAGTGGATTTAGATAGTGCTTGCGATCAATCCCTTGTTGCATGGCGCCCAGAGATAACTTCAATCTGGATGCTATAGAAAACGGGAGTGAGGCCTACAGCATCCCTGGACTTGTACATTCCCGGTTCCCACCAGTTGGCCCTCTGCTGTAAAAGAGACCAGGCGTACATATGTTCATCATGCCATTTTTCGTCGTCAGGCAGTTCTTGATAACGGCCCTCGAGAAGGACGCTCTGCCATTCATCCGGTGTGACCAATTGCTCAATCTGGACGCAGGCGTGCGGGTTAAGTCGAAGACTGTCGATCTTTTTGCCGGGTAATGAAAAGCTGTAAAAGGCGCCGTCCCTGAAAGCATACCGTATTGGAACAACATAAGGACGCTCGTCACAGATGCAGCCGAGATGACCAATCTGGTTAACCGCTAGCATCGTCTCGCATTCCTGCCTTGTCATATCTCGCAAATTCATTTTGGAGCTCCTGTTTACCGGCAGCGATACGGTTTGTGTACACACTGTGGTTTGCTGGCAGAGCGCTATTCTTGCGCCTTTTGCGCCAACTTTGCCACCCATCATGTTTACCGTCAGTCATGCTTCGCATGACGGTTCTCTTCCAATACAATTGTCGCACATGAGAGGTCAGCAGATAAACAAATTAGCATCCGGATAGTGGCGGGGATGCGGTAGCACGTTGGGCAAAACGGCATCCGACTTGTGGCTAAAAACCGGAAGAGTTATGCGGACCATGTTTGAATATTGGCACTTGCCACTTGGTCTTCGGGATACGCCACGTCCATGCGCTCATGTCATCTAGGGGCATTTGATTTGAAATCACAAGGGCGACTGTCAGCTACAGCAGGACGCGGGCAGGCCGAAGAATGCAATGGCTTAATCGGTGTCGCAATTAAACCATTGCATTTAGAGCATCACAGAGGTTGCATGTTCCAGCCTCAAAAATCGAACGTGCCCTACGGATTGCGCGGGTCTACTTTGTGACCGTAAGCATGGCATGCATGCCCGCTCCATAGTGGCCCTTGATATTGCATAACAGGACATATGATCCGGGAACTAGCTTAACTTTCAACTGCCCGTCAGCGCCAGGCTTTAACTCGGCAACTTCGCCCATGCTGTGCAGGGCCTTCTCGTCGACCCTATTCTTGGATTTGTTGATTGAGATCATCTGATCCGCTGACTTCAGCTTGACGAGCACCATTTCGTGCTCTTCTGTCATGGCGTCATTGTGAACCAGAAACGTCGTATCACCGGCCTTGATCGTCGACTGATCGAGTGTCAACGTCATCGGACCGCCACCTTCGCCTCCTTCGACAACCTTAATCGTAGTCGCTGCGAACACGGGCGCTGCGACGCAGAACGCAGCACAGGTCATAAAAATTTTCTTTAAGATGCGCATTGTGTGTTCCCTTGGTTTATCATCGGGAACCAGCTCATAGAAAACAATGCTGACATCAGCCTGAATGATCAAACTCTCGCTGATCCCCCTTGAAACAACTTGGCAAAAGGTGACTGTAACGCATGCGATTATTTCCGCACTGCCGTCGTTCCACCGCAAATCAGGATCATAAATCCGCCCTTATAACTCCCCGCTTGAGAAGGACGGGCAATGAGAAAACCAACACGTCAACACACAGCCGTGTGTATGCTTTCGGCGACCATGTTCTCGCTCGCCGGGACGGCGCATGCCGACTGCCGCTCAGCCCTTAACACCCCCAACTGGAGCCAAATAGCGCGGTCAGTTTCCACTCTACAGCTTTGTGAACAAATCCCCGTCGGCCCGAATCAAACAGCAAGGTTCGACATCGTTTCGCTCGATACCTGCTCTTTTCCCAATAATGTCGTATCGGTCACAGCAAAGGCGATGCTCACCTGCCAGTCGGGACAAGACTCTTTCGTACAAATGCCATCCGTTGATAGTGAAGTCACGGTTGCAGCCACGCTCGATATGGCCGCGTGTCGTATCATAAGTTCTGATCTCAAGGTCAGTGGTGAAATTGGTGCCATTCTGTCGAGCCTGGAAGATGTTCAGGCAGCTGCGCGTAACTGGGCACAATCCAATTTGTCGCGGCTTTGTGCGATGCAGCGCTGACAAAGCCTTATTCTGTCATATCTCACGTCACGGTGGTTCTTTAACGCAAATCACCTGTTGTACAGTCGAGCGTAAAGAGAAGGCCTTCGGAAAGGTATTCGATTTTCGCCTCTCCTTGCACTGTGGCCGATAGGGCGCGTTCTATCATTCGGGTGCCGAAGCCTCTGCGTTTGGGTGCTGCAACGCGAGGGCCGTTCGTTTCGTGCCAGACAAATTGAAAGCGCTCACCTTCGACAGTCCACTTGATGGAAACACATCCCGTCTCAGTCGATAGCGCACCGTACTTGACAGCATTCGTGGCGAGCTCATGCAAGGCCATCATAAGGGCACCGCTCACGGCGGAGGAAAGTGTCACCTGTGGTCCATCGATTGTAAACCTCACGTCATCATTGAACGGCGTCAACGCCCGCTCGACAGCGTTTTTTAAATCAACGATCTCGAAGTTTTCACCGGTCAGAATGGATTGAGACCGAGCCAGAGCGTTAATGCGTTCGTGAACGTTGCTGCTAATCTCATCAATAGGTGCGTCAGTTCTCAATGACTGGGTTACAACAGACTGAACCGTCGCGAGGATGTTTTTGATCCGATGGGCCATCTCCTGAGTTATCAGCGTTCGGAATTCCTCTGCCTTTTTGCGCTCAGTGATGTCGATCGAGATGCCGCTCATCACAGTCGGCTGACCACTTCCGTTATACATCGTCTGCGCTCGGATCTCGATCCAGTGGAGGGAACCGTCTGGCCAGTAGGCACGATACTCCACGTGGAGCTCGCCATCTCCGGCAATCGCAGCCGCAACCGTGTCTTGCCAGCGATCAACATCGTCGGGGTGGATTGCGGCGCGAAGGTTCTCGTACGTGAAGGTATCGGCCTCAGGAATACCGAAATTGGCTTTGCATATTTGGCTGGCGACAAGCCGTCCCTCGGGCAAGCTTAGTGTCCATGTGCCAAGTCTGCCCGCCTTCAATGTAAACAGCAATCGTTCTTCTGCGGCGGTCAGATCGGCAATTCTCTGCTGCATCACAGTATCGACATCGAGGTCGCGGGGTGACGTCCCTGCCGTTCTCTCCCGCGTCACATCGAGTTGCGATGCAAAATAGTAGCTAAGTTCACCCTCGTTGAAGACTGGGGAAACCAGCAGGCGATTCCAGAAAGGTGTGCCGTTCTTGCGATAATTGAGAAGATCTATTTCGATGGGCTGCCTGTCGGATACCGCCTTACGAACCCTGTTGACATCCTCGAGGTTCGTACCTGGCCCCTGTAGAAAGCGGCAGTTCCGTCCAAGTGTTTCCTCGCGGGTGTATCCCGTCAGTTTTAGAAACGGGTCGTTTACGAAAACGATCGGATTGTCTGATTGCGAAGGGTCGGTGATCAGCATCGGCATTCTGGTCGCACGCATCGCCGCAGCAAATGGATCAGCCCCGGCGGTCAGGGAGTGTATCTCCTGATCAATTCGCCGCGCTTCTTTTTTGTTCGTCATGGAGGCTGTTTCATCCAAACTGATCAGCAAGGTAATTAATTTCCTATATGCTAACACAGCGGAAAAAAGCAAGGCGACCACGGTCGACTCACATTTGGCTCCGGACAGATTGGCTTTCTGCGAAGCTCAGTCCTGTTTGAGCAGCAGACGAAACTACTTGATAAATGCGTGGGGCAAGGCGAGCCATCGTGGCAGCCCCATGGCTACGGGCGCCGACAGTCGCCACCTTGTCTATGCTGAGACCGAAATCAGCAGCAAATGTGATAACAGCGACAAGAATCTTCTAGTGCTGCTGCGAAGCTAATCTGCAACCCGTACCACGACCTTTCCCTTGGCGCGCCCGGTCTCAACATAGGCCAAGGCTTCCGGCATCTGCTCAAAGGGGAACACCTTGTCCACCACCGGACGGATGATGCCGGCGTCGATTAGCTTGGCGATTTCACGCAATTGCTGTCCTTCTGCGCGCATGAACAGGAAGGAGTAATTGACGCCCCGGCTCTTTGCTTTTTTCAGAATGCTCCGGCTCAGTATATGCATCACCAGGCGCAGAAACATGTTAAACCGCAGCGATTTGGCGAAGGCAACGTCCGGCGGACCGGAGATCGAAATGAGCTGTCCACCCGGTTTGAGGACACTGAGCGACTTTTCCAGCGTTTGGGCATCCTGGCTGTTCAGCACTAGGTCATAACCGCTCAACAGCCGCTCGAAATCCTGCGTCTTGTAATCGATCACCACGTCCGCGCCTAAGCTCTTGACCAGTTCGACATTCGCGGTACTGGTGGTGGTCGCCACTGTTGCGCCGAGGTGTTTGGCAAGTTGGATGGCAAAGGTGCCGACACCACCGGAACCGGCCTGGATGAACACCTTCTGGCCGGGCTTGACCTTTCCCACCTCAACCAGCGCTTGCCAAGCGGTCAACCCGACCAGCGGGATCGATGCGGCTTGCTCCATGGAAAGGCTTTGAGGTTTCGGCGCAACATCTGCGGCATCAATCGCTATCATCTCTGCAAAGGCGCCAACCCTCTGATCTCGCGGGCGGGCGTAAACCTCATCACCTACCTTGAACTCTCGCACATTAACGCCAACACGAATTACCGTTCCGGCCAGATCGTGACCAAGAATGAAGGGCGGCCGATAGGGTAGGAACAACTTGAATTCGCCGTTACGAACCTTGGAATCCAGAAGATTGATCGCGGTGGCGTCTATGTGCACCAGCACATCATTGGCACCGATCTCGGGATCAGGCATATCCGCCAGACGCAAGGGACCGTTGTTTTTGTATCTGTCAACGACAAAGGCTTTCACGCGCTTTCTCCAGTATGAAATGATGTCAGATCAGACAGCCTGGCAAGCCAAGGGCTTCCGGCACAAACTTTCAATGATATTGGAATATACCACCATGATCGGCATCACCGTAGATCACCAATTCGGCCTTCTGAATGGGTCGGGCCGATGCGTTCGTCATGTTCGACCTGCTCTTTGCCCGGGTGGGCAATTGGCCTGAGAATATGGTCTCATGCGATGTTGAACTGTTTGCGCAGGATGCGATCAAACAGCGCACGCGGAAGGAACCGCCGGGCAAACGAGGTCTGTCGGGCAGCCTTGCCAGAGGGGTAGCGTAACAGCAACTTCCTGGCCTGTGCTGCTGCAAGGATGGTCTCCGCAACATCATCTGCGGTGTCTCCAGCCGCCATGGCAGCATTGAATGCAGACTGATATCTGGCAAATGTGTTGCGATAGACCGCAACAGGACGATCGCCTTGTGGTGAGTTGGCTTCGATGGAGGTCTTGGTGGCCCATGGCTCGATGACGGCAACGCGGATGCCGAAGCCCCGCACCTCATGATCCAGGGATTCGGAATAACCCTCGATTGCGTGTTTGCTTGCCGTGTAATAGGCGCCGAAGGGGCCGGGAATAAGCCCCACGACCGAGCCGATATTGAGGATCCGCCCACCGGCCTGCTGACGCATGATCGGAAGGACCTCGTTGGTCACCCGTACGACACCCAGAAAATTGGTGTCGAACAGGGCACGAACCTGCTCGATGGAGCTTTCCTCAGCCGCGCCCGATATGGCGTAGCCGGCATTGTTGACCAACAGGTCAATGCGGCCAAGTTCGGCATGGGCCAGCGCCACGGCGGCGGCAACGGAGGCGTCCGAAGTCACGTCGCAAGCGATCATCCGTATGCCGTGGCGGATCTCGCCAGCCGCCGCCTTGCGGCTGGTGCCAATGACACGGAAACCCGCCCGGCTTAGCGCCAATGCTGCTGCCTTGCCGATGCCGCTGGATGCACCGGTGACGAATGCAGTTTTCTGTCCTTTTGGTGTCAAGGTGGTCATAGCTTTCTTCTCGATCTGGTGCGCGACAGCCTGCCGCGCAGCCCTGGGAGTTGCCGGAGGGAATAGTCATTGATTGATGATGATTGGCATTACAGGGAGCCGTACTGACGCACGGCTCCCATTGCTTAGCTGCCGGACGTCTCGTTAAAGCGCGGATAGTCGGTATAACCCGCAGCACCGCCACCATAGAGCGTGGCCGGATTCATTTCCGCCAGCGGTGCGCCGCTTTGCAGCCGCTCTACCAGATCCGGATTGGCAATGAACGGACGACCGAAGGCGATAAGATCCGCCTTTTCATCGGCCAGTTGCGACGTTGCCAGGTCCAGATCATAGCCGTTATTGGCGATATAGGTCTTGGAGAAGCGGCGGCGCAGTGACGCGTAATCAAATGGTGCCACGTCGCGTGGGCCGCCTGTCGCGCCTTCAACGACATGAAGATAGGCAATGCCAAGCGCATCGAGCTGATCGACAATATAGTCGTACTGTGCCTGCGGATCGCTGCTGGAAATTCCGTTGGCGGGCGAGACCGGCGAAATCCGGATGCCGGTGCGTTCTGCGCCAATCTCCTGCGTCACCGCTGCGGTGACTTCCAGCATCAGACGCGCTCGGTTTTCCTCCGAGCCGCCATAGGCATCGGTTCGGACATTGGCACCGTCCTTGGCAAACTGTTCCAGCAGATAGCCATTGGCGCCGTGAACCTCGACGCCATCGAAACCGGCCTCAATGGCATTGGCGGCGGCCTTGCGGAAGTCGTTGACGATGCCAGCCAGTTCATCGATTTCCAGCGCGCGAGGCTCTGAAACATCAACAAAGGCATTATTGACGAAGGTCTTGGTTGCCGCGCGAATTGCGGAGGGCGCAACCGGCTTGCCGCCATTGGGCTGCAGGTCGACATGGCTGATGCGACCGACATGCCAAAGCTGCAGGACGATGCGTCCGCCCTTTCCATGCACGGCGTCGGTTACCTTGCGCCAGCCATCGATCTGCGCTTGGGTATAGATGCCGGGCGTGTCCTGGTAACCTTGCCCTTGCTGAGAAATCTGGGTGGCTTCGGAAATGATCAGACCAGCCGACGCACGCTGGGCGTAATATTCCGTGGCCAGTTCGCCGGGCACGAAGCCCGCGCCGGCCCGGTTGCGCGTAAGCGGCGCCATGACGATGCGGTTTGCAAGAGTGAAGGCGCCAAGGGTGTAGGGTTTGAAAAGCGGGTTGTTGGTCATAATGTGTACCTGTGGTGTTTGTTCTGCTGTGGCGTTGGCTTGCTGAGGGGGATGCTCAGGCTGGCGTCCGATACCGCTGCGCTGGAGCAGCGTTGCCATAGTTGCCGAGCATGGCTTTGCGTGCCCCATCAAAAGCGTCCCACTGTCCGTCGTCGTGAAGCGGCGGTATCGTCACCGGTTCGCGACGATCAAAGCCGACCAGGGCAGCATCCACCAGATCGCCCACTTCCATGACATTGTTCATGGCGTTTACATCTGCGCCGACATGATCCCAGATTTCGGTGCGGGTCGTTGCAGGAAGCACAGCCTGAATGTAGACGCCCTTGGGGCCGAGTTCGTGCGCAAGCCCCTGCGAGAGGAACAGGACAAAAGCCTTGGTCGCGCCGTAAACCGTCATGCCGAATTCCGGCGCGAGGCCAACGACCGACCCGATATTGACGATTGCACCCTCACCCGCTGCGGCAAGACGCGGCGCAATGGCGCCGGCAAGCCGGACAAGCGCGGTGGCGTTGAGTGCAACGAGCTTGGTCATGTCGTCTATGCTCTGGTCGACGAAACTTCCGCCGATTGCCGTTCCGGCATTGTTGACGAGAATGCCGATGCGCGCATCGTCCCGCAGCCGGGTCTCTACCTTAACAAGGTCCGCCGTATTCGTGAGATCGGCCGGGAGGATATCGATCGTCACGCCGGTTTGCTGGCGAAGACGGCTGGCAAGCGCTTCCAAGCGGGCCACGTCTCGGGCCACTAGCACAAGATCATGGCCCCGACGCGCGAAGCGTTCGGCATAGGTTGCGCCGATGCCAGTTGAGGCACCCGTTATCAGGACTGCAGGAATTTGGCTCATCGGATTGCTCTTTTCTGTCGTTGATCCTATATTCATGACGATCATCATGAATGGATTTAAATATGATAGCCATCATGTAAAAGTCAACTGTGATTACGGAGAAATTTGAAATGAAGGTCAGCCGGGAACAAATGGCGGAGAACAGACGCCGCATTCTGGACGTCGCCAGCCTGTTGTTTAAGGACAAGGGGTTTGAGGCGGTCAGTGTTGCAGAGGTTATGAAGGCGGCCGGCCTGACCCATGGCGGGTTCTATGGGCATTTCAGCTCAAAGGATGATCTGGTGGCGCAGACGCTGGCGCACGCGCTTGCGGCAGATAGTTTCGCAGGCGCAACCTTCAGCGATTTCGTTGCCTCCTATCTGGCGCCTCGACACCGTGACAACCCCGGCAATGGATGCCCGACCGCCGGTCTGGCCGCCGCCATTCGCCACCAAACGCCCGCAGCGACAGCCGCGATGACCGAAGGTCTGCGCGCACAACTCGCCCGCATCGAAAAGGCGCTTCCGGACCAAGGTGCGACCGACGCGCGCCGTGCAGCAATAGGAAGCTGGGCAGCAATGGTGGGCGCAATCATTCTGGCCAGAGCGGTCGATGATCCCGAATTGTCAAACGAGGTTCTTGATCAGACCCGCGCCTGGATCGACACGCGTGTCGGAGAGGTCGCGCATGAGTAGAACATGCGCACTCAAGCAACCGAACGCAGAACGGCAAAGACTGGCGTGATACGATGTGCTCACAACCCTTCTCAATCCTGAAAATTTGGTTGATGGCACCGCGGTTACCATAGGGGCGAAAACGGCAAAACAGTCGTGACCTCACCGTGACGCGCGGCGTGAACACCTGCCCCCAGGGGCAGGCAGATTTGTCTGGACAAGCGATCTCCTCAATGACATTGCCCCTCAAGAGCAGCGTTAAGGAAAATTACAGTTTTTTGCTAAATGTTTGAGGCGGTTGTAGACTGACGGCTTGACCCCACTCACAGCACATTTTGACACGAGTGCCAGGCACAGACTTGACCCGATCGCATCCGACATTTCACACTGAACGTCTTCAGCATCTTCATTACGCATGCCGCTGCGCGTTGCCTCTAGCCGCCCTGGTAAGCGGCGCATGGATACCGTTTTTTGTTCTAATCCAGAACTGGCACCTGGTCGCCATCGAGAGCACGCTGTTTGCGTTCTTGACCTTGAGTTGGCAGATTGGCCGTCACTGGAACATGTCTCTTGGCATGTTGCTGGCCCAGATGGCCTGCTTACTGTTTATATTTTACTTCTCGATCTATTTTGATGTCCCGAGTGAAGAGGTTCCGCGTGTCTCTCATTTGTATCTACTCATCATTGCGTTAGCTGGTTACGGAAACTTCCAGAGAGACCGCAGTCAGTTGCAGCTTGCGATAATTTTCTTGTCGCTCGCCGGTTTTGCTGTCTTTTCCAGTACGTCGTTGAGGTTCGACTTCGCCCTTCCCCTACCCGATTCAGTGCGTTTGATAACGGCATGGATACATGTGAGTTTCCTTGCTGCGCTGTTGTGCGTTGGTGTTATTCTCCTTCAGGAAGGCATGACCGTTGATAGCAAGTTACGCCGGGAACTGCGGTCCGCGATTCCAAGGCAGCAGTTCGAGCTTTTTTTCCAGCCTCAAGTCAATCGTGATGGCCGATTGATAGGAGCGGAAGCGCTCATTCGCTGGAAGCATCCGAAACGTGGTTACATCCAGCCCGGCCACTTCATCCCTACGGCAGAGCGCGCCGGATTAATGGCCGATCTGGGTAACTGGGTCGTAGAGAACGCGGTTAAAACGCTAGCGGATTGGACAAATCAGGAAAGCACACGTGATCTCGTCATAGCTGTCAACATTAGCGCAGACCATTTCTTGAAACACGACTTCGTCAGCAGACTGATAGCTACCCTCAACGCGCACCAGGTCTCGCCATCCAGATTGAAGCTCGAACTGACCGAGAGTGTGTTTGTGACCGAGGTAGACGAACTGATTGGCAAGATGAAAGTCCTGCAGCATCATGGTATTTCGATTGCGCTCGATGATTTCGGCACCGGTTATTCATCGCTGAGCTATCTTCGCCGCCTGCCGCTTCAACAGCTAAAAATCGATCGAAGTTTCGTTCGGGCCATAGCGGAGGGCAGCCGGGGCGCATCGCTGGTCACACGCATTTCGCAGATGGGACAGGACTTGGGCCTCGAAATGTTGGCGGAGGGGATCGAGAATGATGAGCAATTTCAGTTTATGCTGTCTTGCGGCTGCCAATCTTTCCAGGGCTATTATTTCGGACGTCCGGTCGCCCTCGAAACATTTGAAGAGCGGATACGAGGTCTGATCAATCCAGCAGATCATTGAAACACGACTTCAAAACGCCCGACCGGCGCTCCCAACGCGCCGTACTTAGGGAAAATTTGCATCATTGCCGTCATCCGGTTTCCTTGGCATCGAGCGCTTTACGTTGCATGCCAAGTTCAGTGGGACAGGATCAAAAACCGAAACCGAGAGGGATGGATTGGCAGCAACACCGCGGCCTTGGTATTCGACGCTGCATTATTGCCTAATGCTGTGTCCAACGAATAAGGCTCACGTCATAACCTAATGACTTGGCTTTTCTCGCCAGCATCTCCCGCGTGCGTTGTGAAGGGTTGGCGGTGCGGGTCAGAATCCAGAGGTACCGCCCTGACGGTTCGCCCACTATCGACCAAGTGTAATCAGGGGCGCGGTCAAGTACCCAGTAATTGCCAAAGAAAGGCCCGAAAAACGAAACTTTTAGCTTGGCATTGCCGCTGGAAGGCACGATTTTTGCCCGACCTTCAACGGATTTGACGCTGCCATTGATCCCGCCCTGACGGCAGGTATTGATCACCTTGATCATACCATCATCACGCAACGAGTAATCAGCAGTGACGCCTTCGCAGTCAGTTTCAAACCGGTTTTCATAACGAGCCTGTTCGAACCAACGTCCAAGATAGCGGTTCAGTTCTACCGCTTTGACAGGCTGGGGAACTGACGTATTGCCAACCGGCCCGGACGGACTGCAGGCTGCGAGCAAGCCGGCGATAAGAAGTAATGAAAGTGATTTCGTTTTCATGAACCGTTAAATGAAGCACCCCGCCTAAAGTTCCAGCCTGTACCTTTCCCAAAGCAATGCTTTGCACATTAAATGCATGCGCCGGTCACTTTGGGCAGATGGCAGTGCAAGCAAGGCTTCGCCGTGTCTGTACTATAGCTTGGGAAGTCAGCCGAACATCGCTTGCAATGTGTCAGGCGGCTACGATCGTCCCTGGCCTTGCCCTGATGAGTTTGCGGATGGGGGATTTAAGTTCAACTGCCATGACGTCGGAAAGCGCACCTTGGACCGCTTCTGCGATAGTCGAGGAAATGAAATCGGCACTTATTTCGCCCGGGTCAATGGCAACGATTTCTTCTGCTTCGAGCAGCGGAATGACGATTCCCACCCGCAGGGACGGCTTTTGACGCTTCAGTCTTCTTATGATCTGACGGGCGTGTGGCTTTGATTTCGGGTTCAGGAAAACGATAATCGCGGTGTCTGCCTCACCAACATTTGGCAATTTTACACGGTTTACCGCAGGCATTGCTAAGTCATCCGCGAGAACGGTTGCCCCCTGGACCGCCAGTACCTGCGAAATCATCGCCGCAGCTGCCATGTCTATCGGGCCTCGCCCACCGACGCATAGAAGCGTTTTACCTGCCCCGTCGGGCAGGGAATTTTCCAGGGCTTCGGCATCCTGCGAACCGTCACTCTCCTCCTCTAAGGCGATGTCAGCCAGGTTGCCAACCAGTGTCATTGTCGTTGCCGCGAAAAGAGCCAGTTGCTCGTCCGTCATTACCCCGCGTTGGCGATCAGCCTCGCCAAGAGACAAGGCAGGCAACCCCACCTTGTCATAATAGTCGATGAGATACTCCTCTTCGAGGAATTCCTCAGCGTTATCAGTTGCCTCGCTAGGATCTCCTGCAAGCAATCGCTGGTAGAGCTTCTCTTGAGGCTCGAGCACCGGATTATTGCCCAAAAGTACATCGAGGAAGCTGAATTCCGGCACATATCGTCCCAGCACGACCAGACACACTGTCAGTGGCGTGGACAACATGAGCCCTAAAGGTCCCCATAGCCAAGACCAAAAAATGGCAGATACGATAATAGCCAGAGGTGAAAGTCCTGTGTGGCTCCCGTATAACCAGGGCTCAACCACATTGTTGCTGATCAGCTCAGTGACAATGAACAAACCAGCAACCCAAGCCAGCAATGACCATCCAGGCGCGATTGCAAGTGCTAGGAAAAGCGGGAGGATCATTCCTATGACAGGTCCAATATAAGGCACAAAACGAAGCACCAGTGTCAGGAGCCCCCACAAAATCGCATTCGGGATTCCCAGCCACCACAGCCCGAGTGCAATAGGGATCGCGTAAAGGGAGTTCACGACCAGTTGCATCAGCAAGTATTTTCCCACGCGGCTGCCGGCATCCTTGAGCGCCGCAGTTGTTTTATGCAGGTCGCCCAGCCCAACTAACCTTATAAACCGATCACGCAGATCTTCACGTTCGAGCAACATGAAAACCACAAGGACTATGACCAAACCGGCAGTCGCAAATGGGCTTATCAGGGGGATGATGAAATTTCCCAGTGTCTGGACCGGATTAGACCTCGTGACGATTTCAACGGGCATGGGTTCCTGACGGGAAGGCCCAACTGCCTGACTTTCACTTGCCCTGTCCTGCAGCTCGGCCCCTACTCGCTCAACGACCTTGCTTAAGTGTTCGAGAACCCCGTTTCCCGAACCAGGCTGGCTAAGTGTCTGTATCTTGAGAACGATATTTCGTTGATATGTCGGAATATTTTCAGCAAGATTTGCCACTTGGCCCGCTACGACGAAGCTAAACATGGCAATCGCCAAGAAAGCCACCACCACAGCGGAAATCACCGCTGCGACCTTTGGAACGTGTCGACGCTTCAGGAATGTAACAATTGGGGAAAGGGTGAATGTCAGAAGTAAAGCGAGCGCAAGCGGTACAAATATCTCCTGCCCTACATGGAGAATAACGGCGACCGAGACCAAAATCAGCAACGTTCTGCCTGTAATCGCAGACGTTATATGCCCGCCGGGCTGAGGCCCTGTGCTTGCGGCGACGAGGATCTTATTTTGTTCTACAGCCAAGGGAACACCTCTAATGTTAGCCGCCAATGAACAAAGATTGTCTGCGTAGACCGTATTTTAGCTTGATGATTCGACCCGGCGGGCAGTTTCGGGTTTGAAGGTAACGACCCTGTACGCGTAAGCGAGTATGATCCCACAAAGCACCGTTGATGCCACTGGATCGACGTAGTCTTTGACCGTATCGTATGCCTGACCCAAGCCAAATCCCGCAATTGCGAGGATCGTCGTCCACATAATGCTGCCTAACGCGGAGTAAAAGGCAAACTGCCAAAACGGCATGCGAGCCAACCCTGCCGGTATGGAAATGAGTGTCCGTATGGTCGGTATAAGGCGGCCTAACAGCACAGACATTTTGCCATGACGGCGAAAGCGGCCGCGTGCGACCTGAATGTCATTTGGCGACAGTGTAAGCCAGCGCCCGTGGCGAGAGGCTATTGCCTCGATCTGCTTCTCGTTCACAACTCGCCCTAGAACGTACCAAGGCAAGATCCCCATGACGGCGCCGACTGACCCGGCTGCAATGACTGAGAAAACGTTTACTTCCCCTTTTGCGGCCAGATAGCCCGCCAAGGGCATGATAAGCTCGGAAGGAATTGGCGGAAAGATATTCTCAAGGAACATCAATAAACCAATGCCAAATAGCCCCAGTTCCTGCATGGTCCATTGAACAAAACTTTCCATACTCACGCCGCCAGTTTTTATTGCGACGCAGTCGAGCTTTGCTAAGCCTATGCGATCAGCAAGGATGATCGCATTTAACTCGCTGGAGATCGAAAGGATGCATCAACAGCGAGATATATATTTAAGGCCGTTAGATAACCTCACAGCACTGGCTCAAGCGGTGCTGCCATTGCGAAAATCAAGTTCATAGCACCATTCGTTTAGACGATTGCTGCGAAAGAAATTCACCGATATCAGGTTCTCTCATGGGCCGCGCATAAACATAGCCCTGCACCAGGGTAGCCCCGAGACCTTCCAGAGCCGCGAGCTCCTCAGGTATTTCGACCCCCTCAACCACGCATTCCAGCCCCATGTCTCGACTTAGGGTCAGGAGGGATTTCACGATTTTATAACTGGCTGGCTTTTTATGCAGATCAGTCACGAAGCTGCGATCAATCTTGATCTTGGTGAGTGGTAGAGCATGCAGCCGTGTCAGGCTGGAATAACCCGTGCCGAAATCATCCAGCGAAATACCACAACCCAGGCGCCGCAACACCTCGACCGACTGTCTGACCTGTTCGAAATCATGCGCAAAGGCCGTTTCGGTAATTTCAAGGTCAAGCCTTTGCGGATCAAAGCCGCTGTTTTCAATGATGCCGACTAATCTCAGCACGCCTTCGCAAGAGTTGAGATCATGGGCGGAAAGATTGAAGGACAACCTGAGGGATGGCTCCCATGCCGATGCAGCAGTCAGGGCCGTTTTGAGAAGGGGCCGAGTGAGTGAGCTTACGATACCAGCCCGTTCGGCAATAGAGAAAAACTGGTCAGGTGGCACTTGGCCGAGGACCGGGCTGTGCCAACGCGCCAGTGCTTCAAAACCGTTGGCTCGTCCATCGCGTATATCAACGATAGGCTGGAATACGACAGAAAGCTCTTTTTCCATATCTTTCTGTTTGAGCATATGTTCGATGCGGGCCTCTATATTGATCTGCTTTTCATGCTCTGCATCGAATAAAACAGCATCGCCACGCCGGGTCTTCTTAGCGTGGTAAAGCGCATAATCTGCTCGGTCGAAAAGCTGTTCAAGCGTCGAGGCAAGGTTTGGAAAAACCGCGATCCCCATGGAAGCGGACACATGCACTGTTCCTTCCGGCATGTGGTAGGGCGCTCTCAACTGCTCCGAAATAGCATTCGCATTGGCGACAAGTTGCACATCGTCCGGTATGATCGGGGCAACAATGGCAAATTCATCGCCACCGAGCCGAAACGCCCTGCTTGCCTTGAGAGAAGCGCTAAGACGTTTACTTACATTGACCAAGAGCCTGTCGCCCACAGAGTGTCCATAGAGGTCGTTGACTGGCTTGAAGCCATCAAGATCAATAACGCCGAGCGCCAGCCGGGTTCCCGTAATCTTGGCCTTTTCGAGTTCGGATTCCAGATGCGTGAAAAAGGCCCGGCGGTTCGGTAGCTCCGTCAGGCTGTCGATATTTGCAAGCAGCAGGTTCTCATTGCTCAGCGCTTCAGTACGCTGTTGGGAAACGACCATGCGCTCGAAATTGCGATAGTTGGTCAACAAGATGGACATCATGCCCGCACAAACCAGCAGAACATTGATGGCGATGGCAATGAATGTCGGTTGTTGTGAGGCCAGAAAAAAGACAATGAACGCCCCATTGACAATGACCGTGACAATAAAGGCGGCCGACCGCACATACATCAGACAAAAGATGCAGGAAATGACGGTAATTGCCATGTAGAAGGCGACGTGGGATTGCGTGTAGGCGTTCCCATAGGGCACGAGCGAAAAAGACCAGAGCGTGAATGCTATTGCGATCCCGACGGCCAGCCGGTTTGTGCGCTGTAGTGCGGCATGCGCAACCTTTGGCGAGGGATCGACACCGCGCGTCCGCCACCAGAATGCGATCCTGAGTGTACAGCCGACTGTGAACACAGCCGGTACTCCAATTGTGAGCCAAGACGGCGCCACTTCCACATGCGTCGTGGCAAGTGCCCAGGTGCTTGAAAGCAGTATAAAGTACATCATCGGCATTTGCCGGGTGAAGGCACGATATTGTTCTCGTAACAGGTCCGAATTATCAGCCCGTACAGACATAAAATACTGCAGTTTCTGCTTGGCGATTAATATGTTCATTCACACGACCCATCAAGTACAGAGTCGGTTATGTAACAAATCTATCTTTCATCATCGGAAATACAAAAGGTGAATCAAGCGGAAATGAAATCAACTGCAAGGTGTGAATGCATATTGATACATGATGCGTAATCAATACTGTTTCAAATCTGTGCTGGTCGTAAGCCTAAATATACTTGTTTACTCTACTTTCGAAAGCGTATGGCCTTTACCCAGCCCGTCCCGAGGAGCGAGATTTTTGGCATCGAGAATGAAACTCGACACTGCTACTCTGACGTGGTGTGATTTCTGTCCACTGTCTTCGCGTAATTCGCCGGTCCAGACGCTTGGGAGCCGATGTGGCGCAAGTGCATTTCGCCACATCCGGAGCAGATTGAAGCATAGCGGCTAGGGGAATTCCGTCACTTCTAGTTGGCAGGTCCCAACCTTCCCGGCAGCACTCCATGCGTTCGATGGCCCGACGAACCTCTATTCTGCGGCCATCGCCGGCATGGGAGCCGGCTCGTCGATCTGGGCCGGTTGCGCATGGTGCGCCCCCTTTGGCGGCTTGATCCGGCACCACACGGCATAAAGTGCAGGAAGAAAAAGGAGGATCATCACGGTACCCGCCGCCGTACCGCCGATCAGCGTATAAGCCATCGATCCCCAGAACACTGAATGGGTCAGAGGTATGAACGCCAGGATCGCAGCAAGCGCGGTCAGGATCACCGGGCGCGTCCGCTGAACGGTCGCTTCGATGACGGCATGGTAATCATCGAGACCTGCGGTCTGGTTTTCCTTAATCTGCTCTGTCAGGATCAACGTGTTACGCATGAGGATACCCGCCAGTCCTATCAGGCCAAGAATTGCGTTAAAACCGAACGGCTGATTGAACAGGAGCAATGTCGGCACGACCCCTGCGAGACCAAGCGGCGCTGTCAGCATCACCATAGTCATCGTCGACAGGCTGCGAACCTGCAGGATGATGACGATCAACATGGCGGCAATCATCAACGGAAATACTTGCACAAGAGCGACGTTTGCCTTGAGGGACTCCTCGATATTGCCTCCCATCTCGATCCGGTATCCGACCGGGAGCGACGCGATGAGCGGCTGTAGTGCTTTCATGACCTGTTGCGAAACTTCCGGTGGCTGCGTCGCCTCGTTGATATCAGACCTGATCGTGATGACCGGAGTCCGGTCACGACGCTTCAAGATCGGCTCTTCGAACCGGATCTCGGAATGCCCGAGTTGATCCAGCGGCACCTGACGGCCATCCCTGCTCATCAGCGAGAAGTCGGCAAGACGCGACGGGTCGAGACGGATTTCGCCAGCGCTTCGCGCAACGACAGGCACGTTGCGGATGTTGTCGCGGACCTGCGTGACCGGAATCCCGCTCAGAAGCATCTGCAGCTGCTGGGCCGCCTCCGCTGGCGAAAGGCCAATCAGATTGAGCCGCTCCTGATCAGGGACAAATCGCAGAACAGGTGTTCGATTGCCCCAGTCGCGGTTGGCTTGGCGGACATCGGGAACGGTCTTCATCAGCGCCAGAGCTTGCTCCGAGATCTTGTAGAGTTCGGTTTGATCAGGTCCCATGATCCGGAATTCGACGGGGAACGGCGTGTACGGACCAAATACGAGCTGCGTCACCCGGACAGATGCTTCGGGGACAAGTCCTTCCGATATGGCAGCGCGAAGGCGGTGCTTGAGTTCTTCGCGTGCATGGGCATCGGGTGTGAGCACGACGACCTTGGCGAAGGCAGGGTCAGGCAGTTCCGGTGCCATTGCAAAGAAGAAGCGCGGTGCGCCCTGCCCTACGTAGGACGTGACGATGTCGGACTCAGGCTGGGTCTGCAGCCAGTCTTCAACTTTCTTGACCGCAGATGTCGTCGCCTCGATGCTCGTGCCCTCTGGCATGCGCACTTCGACCAACACCTCAGGACGGTCTGATGTCGGGAAGAATTGCTGTTTGACCCCGCCCATCCCAATGACAGAAACTGCCATAGAAATGCCCACCACGGCGCAGACCATAAATTTATGGCGAACTGCAAACTCGATGGTTGAGCGCAACCGGCGATAATTTGGCGTATTGTATATCGCCTCGTGGCCGCCCTCGACGGGTTTGATGTCCGGCAACATCTTCACGCCGAGGTAGGGTGTGAAGGTCACAGCGACAATCCACGATACGATCAGGGCAAAGCCGACGACCCAGAAAATGTTGCCGGCATATTCGCCGGCAGTGGACTTCGCAAAACCGACGGGCATCAGTCCGATGATCGTAACCAGCGTGCCGGATAGCATAGGGGCTGCGGTATGGCTCCAGGCATAAGCGGCCGCCTTGATGCGGTCCATGCCTTCTTCCATCTTCACGACCATGACTTCAATGGCGATGATAGCGTCGTCAACTAGAAGGCCAAGCGCGAGGATCAGTGCACCAAGCGTGATGCGATCGAAGAACCGTCCCGTTTCCAGCATGATCAGGAAGACGAGGGCAAGCGTCAGTGGCACTGCAAGCGCCACGACAATGCCGACGCGCCAGCCGAGCGCCACCAGGCTCACGAACAAAACAACGCCAAGCGCCATCGCAAACTTGAGCATGAACTCGCCAACGGCTTCATCGATGTTGACGGCTTGGTCGCTGACCTTGGTGAGTGTCATCCCCAGCGGCAGCGTCTGCGCGATCGCAGCCGACCGGGCCTCAAGCGCCTTGCCGAGATCAAGACCGTTCCAGCCCGCTTGCATGACGGCACCCAGCATAATCGTGGGTTCGCCTTCGTGGCGGATAATGTAGGTCGCTGGATCCTGATAGCCTCGACGCACCTCCGCCAGGTCGGAGAGCTTCAGCGTTCGTCCGGCGGCAACGATCGGCGTGTCGGCGATGGCCTGCACACTGTTGTAAGCTCCATCGAAGCGGATGAAGACCTGTGGTCCTTTGGTGTCGATTGATCCCGCGGGCGTTACCGTGTTCTGTCTTTGCAAGGCGGCAGCGATATCCTGCGCGGATATGCCGAGCGTCGCGAGTTTTGCATAGGAGAACTCGACGAAGATCTGTTCGGGACGCTCGCCGACGATGTTGATTTTCTTGACACCAGGCACGTGCAGGAGATCCTGCCGGATGACTTCCGCTTGCCGAACCAGATCGCGCATCGGCATTCCCTTTGCCTTCAGGGCATAAAGGCCGAAACTCACGTCGGAATACTCGTCGTTGACGAATGGGCCCATCACGCCCGGAGGCAGGTTTCGAGCCTCATCGCCGAGCTTTTTGCGCGCCTGATAGAATTCTTCTGCCACAGCACTGGACGGCGTATTATCCTTGAGGGTGACTGTCAGGAACGCGTAACCAGGCCGCGTTGTCGTTTCGACGCGGTCGTACCAGGTCAGTTCCTGAATACGTTTCTCAAGCGGCTCAGCGACGAGGTCCTGCATTTCTCTCGCGGTGGCGCCCGGCCAGACTGACGTGACCGTCAGTGTCTTGATCGTGAACGACGGATCTTCGGCGCGTCCCAGCTTTACAAAGGCATAGGCCCCAGCGGCTGCCAGCAGCACGATAAAGAAAAGAGTGATGGCACGTTCGCGAACCGCGATGGCGGAAAGATTGAAGCTCATTAGTTTTTAACCTCTTGTTGCGAGGCAATCCTGACGTTTGCGCCATCGTTGAGAAGATGTGCCCCCAAGGCAACGACCTGCTCTCCAGTCACAATCCCGGTAACAAATGCCGTCTCCTCGCCGATCTGGCGAACCTTGACTGGTGTGAACTTCACAGTCGAAGTGGTGCTGTCGACAACCCACACGCCTGTACGATTTCCGTCGTCCAGGAGTGCACCCACGGGTATCGCAACTTCCGACTGGCGGTCAGTGTCGGGGATTTTGATTGTCACAGTCGAGCCAAGCGGGGCTGAAGCCGCATTGCCCTCAAGAATGTAACGAGCCTCGTAAGTCCGGGTTTGGGGATCGGCAGAATCGGACATCTGCCGCAGCCTGGCCTTGCCGCTCAGACTGCCGCCTCCGTAAACATCGGCCTGAGCCTCGGAGCCTAGAGCGGGCCGTAGGGTCTCAGGAAGCCAGACGATGGCTTCACGTGGTCCGGACTGCGCCAGTTGCACGACCGTCTGGCCTGCGGCAACGACCTGCCCGGGATCTCCAAGGGTCTGGACTATGGTTCCGTCAGCGTCTGCGACGAGAAGCGTGTAGAGGGTGTTGTTTTCAGCCACTTGGGCGTCGGCTTCTGCTGCCGCGAGTTGAGCCGTCGCAGTGTCAAGCGCTGCTTTTGCCTGTTCATATCGCTGTGGAGTGGCTGCCAAACCATTTTTTACCAACGCTGCATAGCGTTTCTCGTCTAACTGCGCCTGGACCAGAACGGCGCGTGCTGCGGTGACTGCATTTCGTCTGGCGATGAGCGCCAGTTGCAGGTCGGTTTCATCAATTCGCATGAGCGCCTGGTCTTTGCTGACCTGCTGCCCCACATCGACCATCCGCTCGACAATCTTGCCCGGAACACGGAAACCAAGGTTGCTCTGGACGCGGGACGCGACCGTTCCTGTGAAAGAGCGCTCAGTCATTCCGGTGTTCGTGACCTCGGCAACCCGAACCAGGGGGGAGGCTGTCCTCGGATCAGCCGCCAAAGCTTCCTGCCTCGTCGGCTCGTAGAACATGAAGAAGGCTCCGGCAGAACCTGCTGCTGCCACGAGGCCTACGAGAGACAGGACATATTTGCGTTTCATTGTTGCGTTCTCTTCTTGACCAGCGATCCAAACGAATTAGATTGCGACCTAACTCTATTTTCATTATAGATGTCAATCGAAATCTAATTGGAGGTCGAAATGCGAGTGAGCCGCGCACAGGCTGAAGAGAACAGGGACAGGGTCATCGATGTGGCAAGTCGCCTGTTTCGAGAGCATGGCTTCGATGGGATCGGCCTCAAGGACTTGATGAAGGGTGCTGGACTTACGCAAGGCGCCTTCTACAAACAGTTTGCGTCAAAAGAGGACCTCGCGACCCTTGCGTCGGCGAGAGCAATGGAGAGCGCCACGGCACGATGGTCGGACGCCGCCGCAACCAGCTCCGATCCCCTCAAGGCGGTGATGGGCTTCTACCTCTCCACAGATCACCGGGGAGAAAAGGCCGAAGGTTGTCCTTTGGTGGCTCTGGGATCGGATGCGGCTCGTCAGAACGCTGAGGTCAAGCAACCATTTGAAGACGGAATTCGCGCTCATTTCGATGTGCTGGAAAATTTGGTGGGCGGACCCGAGGACCCAACAGCCAATGGCAAAGCCTTGGCGATACTCTCACTGATGGTCGGTGCGGTCACGCTTTCACGTCTCATACAAGACGAAACCTTGTCCCGTGGCATCCTGGATTCAGCAGCTGGCGAGGTCCGCAGGATCGCGGGTCGCGATGTTCCAGCGTGACGTTCATCAACTCCAGCGCCTGACGTTGACAGAGCCAGACGACATGACCGGCACGGGTGGTATTCGGATTGAGATTTCGGTTTTGGCGAGGTTAATACCAGAGCAGTTTTGATCGGTTTCGCGTTGTGACGAAGACGCCCACGTTGACGCGGCGCGTCTGTTGTATTTCGTTTCTCGGTTAATGACGTTGGCGGAAAAGATTGACAGGTTTCAAATCAGCGCACGGGAGGCTGCGGCCTCACGTATTGTCTGCATCAAAAGAGACATAGCCACCGAAGGGACAGCATCCGTTCGCATTGTCAGGCCAACGGGTCCTCGCGTTTCGTTCGTATCAATCGGCAATACGCACAGCCGTCCGTCATCGATATCACGCGCCACGACACCGGCAGATATGATCCACACCGCATCGCTTGAAAGAACGAAGGCACGGCCGAAGGCATCTGACACGGTCTCGATCTGGTTCGGCAGGCCGGAAATGCCATTGGCAATGAGAAACCGATCAACAAATGGCCGAATGATCGACGACGTGGTCGGCATCAGGATCGTGTACTCTGCAAGTTCGGCAAATGGCGAGCGGTCCGACGCGAGCAGCGGATGTCCGGCTCGCACGGCAAACACCACCTGCTCGGAATAGAGATGCTCGAAAACGAATCCCGCCATCCTGTCGGCTCCCGCGAGCCGGCCGACGACAAGATCAAGCTCTCCAAAGCGCAGTTGCTCAAGGAGCACTGCATTTTCACCCGTTACGATCTTGATACGGCTCCAGGTCTTTTCTTTTAGAAAAATGTCCATGGCACGTGGCATGATATGGCTTGAAACAGTGGGCAGCGCACCAATGCGCAGAAGCGGAGCTTCCCCTATCCGTTCATGCGACACAGAATCGAGCCCTTGGCGAAGCGCTGCAATCGCCGATCCGGCATGTTTCAGGAAAACGTCTCCATAACGCGTTATCCGGATCCCTCGCCCATCACGTTCCACCAGCGCGACACCAAGTACGCCCTCAAGTTCTCGTATCGTCTTGGTCACCGCCGGCTGGCTGACATTGAGGAACCCTGCCGCCTTGACGACGCTTCGGTGGCGGGCAACCTCGATAAATGCCTGAAGATGGCGAAATTTGATCCGGGATTCGTTCATTTAATCGATAACCATATGGATATGTAAGACGCTCAAGAAGTTATTTTACTTAACCGGTTCAATATACCAAGATCATTGTGGGAGATATTTTTCAATGCAGTTTGCACACGTCAACGGAGTCACGATCCATTACCAGGTCATCGGCGGACCAGCCGATAAACCAGTTATCGTGTTCGCCAATTCACTGGGCACGGATTTCCGGATCTGGCGTGATGTGATCGTACGCCTTGCCGGGGATTTCCCAATTGTTCTGTATGACAAGCGCGGCCATGGTCTGTCCGATGTCGGAAACGCGCCGTATTCGATTGAAGATCATGCCGCAGATCTTGCCGGTCTTCTTGACCTGCTCAACGTAAGCCAGGCTATTCTCTGTGGCCTTTCCGTTGGAGGGCTAATCGCACAGGCGATGTATCAGACGCGACCCGATCTGGTGAGAGCACTCATCCTTTGCGACACGGCAAGCAAGATCGGGTCTGCCGAAATGTGGAATTCGCGCATCGAAGCAGTCGAGGAGCACGGCATAGCAAGCATAATTGATGCCGTCATGGATCGATGGTTCACACCATTGTTCCGCAGCCCTGACAACATTGCCTATCGCGGTTACCGGAACATGCTGGCACGCCAGCCTGTCGAGGGTTATGCCGCAACCTGCGCTGCCATTCGAGACGCCGATTATACGGAAGCGGCAAGGCACATAGCGGCTCCGACCCTTTGTATCGTCGGCGACCAGGATGGCTCAACACCGCCCGAACTTGTCAGGTCAACTGCTGGTCTTATTGCGGGAGCGCAATTCGAAATCGTCAAGGACGCGGGCCATATTCCCTGCGTCGAGCAACCCGAAGCACTGGCCGACCTGATCCGAACTTTCATCAATAGCGCGATCACCCGAGGCAAGCTCAATGAGTGACACCGAAACAGACCGCCACCGGCTGGGCATGGAGACACGGCGCGAAGTATTGGGTGACGCCCATGTCGACCGCGCCATCGCCAATTCAACCGATTTTGACCAGCCGTTCCAGACGTTGATTACAGAATCCGCCTGGGGGCATGTCTGGTCGCGTCCCAATTTCACCAAACGTGAGCGGTCAATCATTACAATCGCGCTATTGGCGGCGCTTGGCCAGGATGAAGAGGTCGCCATGCATGTGCGCGCCACCGCCAATACCGGTGCTTCACGCGAAGATGTTCGCGAAGCGCTGTTGCATGTCGCCATCTATGCAGGCGTGCCCGCCGCAAATCATGCCATTAAGATCACGAAGCGCGTCTTCGACCAGATGGACGCCGAAAAGACATCAAGGGAGGAGACCTAAGGATGTCCGATAATTCCAACCAGAGGCCGGAAACAGGTGCATTTTTTGCGCGGGATCGCGAATGGCATTCACCGGCTTTGACTCCGGGATACAAAACATCGGTTCTTCGCTCGCCGCAGCGCGCATTGCTGTCCCTGGACGGCACCATCTCTGAAATTACCGGCCCGGTTTTCGGTCATTCCATGATCGGCGAACTCGATAACGACCTGATCCGGAACTATGCCAGCCCGGGCGAAAGTGCCATCGGTGAACGTATCATCGTCCACGGTCGCGTTTTGGATGAACGAGGGCGCCCGGTGCGCGGTGCACTGCTCGAATTCTGGCAGGCGAATGCCGGCGGGCGATATCGCCATAAAAAAGAAACGTATCTTGCTGCAATCGACCCCAACTTCGGTGGATGTGGTCGCGCCATTACCGATGATGACGGGCACTACGCATTTCGAACGGTCAGGCCCGGAGCCTATCCATGGCCAAACGGCGTAAACGACTGGCGCCCTGCCCACATCCACTTTTCTGTTTTCGGCCACGGCTTTGCCCAACGGCTTATCACACAGATGTATTTCGAAGGTGATCCGATGATCTGGAAGTGCCCGATCGTCAACACCATCCCGGATCGGCGCGCTATTGAACAACTGATTGCGCCACTCGACTGGGGGCAGACGATCCCAATGGATTCGCGAGCCTACAAATTTGACATCGTCTTGCGCGGGAGGCGCTCGACTATTTTTGAAAACCGGCTGGAGGGTAACTGATGACCCAGGAACTTCACAGGTTGAAGGAAACACCGTCGCAGACGGCCGGTCCCTATGTCCACATCGGGCTCACTCCTAATTTCTGCGAGATTGGCGGCATCTATGGCGTTGATCTGGGAACCGAAATGGTCAATGAGCAGACTGTTGGTGAACGCATCACGATCTGTGGCCGGATTTTCGATGGCGCTGATGTGCTGGTGCGCGATGCGGTCGTGGAAATCTGGCAGGCCGATAATGCAGGTCTTTACAACAGCCCTTCGGAAATGCGCGGCACCGCTGACCCGAACTTTACCGGCTGGGGTCGCTGCCCCACCAACAGCGAAGACGGGTACTTCCGGTTTGAAACCGTCAAGCCCGGCCGAGTGCCGTTCAGGGACGGGCGTTTGATGGCACCGCATGTAACGCTCTGGATCGTTGCCCGCGGCATCAATATCGGGCTGCATACCCGCCTCTATTTCTGCGACGAGAAAGAAGCCAATGCCGCAGATCCGCTATTGTTGCGCATAGAGCATCGCCAGCGGGTGGAAACCATGGTGGCGCAAAGAGATGGCAGCGTCTACAGCCTCGACATTCATTTGCAGGGGCCAAAGGAAACCGTTTTTCTCGATATTTAAGTCCTTTGACGACATGTCGACAAACGTTAATCTGGACACATGATGTCATTTTCTCCATTCGACCACCCCTTTCTGTCGGGCCTTCTCGGCGATGGCGAAATCGCTGGCTATCTTTCGGCTGAAGCCGATATCAGAGCTATACTGTCCTTCGAGAGCGCATTGGCGCGTGCGCAGGCAGGGATCGGCGTTATCCCGACCGAGGCCGCAAACCGTATTTCGATTGAGTGTATTAGACTTAACCCAAATGTGGAGCAGCTTGGCGCGGCAGTAGCAAGAGATTCTGTAGTCGTGCCGGAATTGGTCAAGCAGCTGCGCGAGGCAGTTGGCGGTAGTGCTGCAACCCATGTTCATTTCGGCGCGACCAGTCAGGACGCAATTGACACAAGCCTGATGTTGAGGCTTCAGACAATCGTGCAGATTTTCGCAGATCGCACAGCAGAAGTTGTAGATTTCCTGCATGGGCTCGAACGTCGCTTTGGCGACTGCCTGTTAATGGGGAAGACCCGCATGCAGGCAGCCATACCAATTCATGTGTCAGACCGTTTGCGGAGTTGGCGAGATCCGCTCGAGCGCAGCCTCAAGTCGCTGGAGCACTTGGAATTTCCCATTCAATTCGGAGGTGCGGCGGGCTCACTCGACAAACTAGGCGAGCATGGCGCCGCCATCCGCGCTGCGCTTGCCAAGGAGCTGGGCCTTGCCGATATCAGGCAATGGCAAAGCCAGCGTGACCCCGTCGTCGCCATCGGCCATTACCTTTCATTGCTGACTGGAGCACTGGGCAAGATAGGGCAGGATATTGCACTCATGGCGCAGGCAAGTGGCGAGGGAGAAATCTCCCTTGAGGGCGGCGGCACATCTTCCGCCATGGCGCATAAGCAGAACCCGGTGGCGGCTGAAACACTTGTTGCACTCGCTCGCTTCAACGCCGTACAGGTTTCTGGTTTGCATCAGTCGCTTGTCCATGAACAGGAGCGTTCGGGCGCGGCTTGGACCCTCGAATGGCTAATATTGCCACACATGGTGATGGCAACGGCCGCATCGCTTCGCTTGAGCATGCAAATGCTCGCAAGCATCAAAAGCATGGGGACGACAGATCTGCCATGAATCGGGGAAAGTACCCGCCTGACGATCAAGAGTTCATCGCATCATCGATCAATTCCTGCGGTCGCACTGGCCTTCTCTCACGCGCCGATCTGGCGATGGTCAAAGTGGTCGCCAGCGTCATCATGCCATCGCGCGCAGAAATCAGCGGTGTTGCCGTTCCGGCGATGATGTCGATGAAATGGGCAAGCTGGTTGTCATAGGCTCTGCTACCGTCGAGCGTGACGTGCCGCCGGACCAGAGGGTGCCGCCAATCTCCATTCAGCGTCTCATGCGTCCACAGATCCATCGAGGGTACAGCCAATGCGGCCTGCGTACCCGACAGAAAATATGCGTTTTCCGGCTGGTGTGGGAAATACAGGGCCTGCCCGGCTGCCGTGTCCCAGTTGTAGGGCGAAACGGCAGCATCACTCATCAGGAAAGTTCCAAGTGCGCCGGAGGTGAAACGTACGCTGATGCTGGCACTATCCTCGACCTCGAATCCCCGCACTGTGTTGGACGTGAGCGCCATTACCTCCTCGATATCTCCGCAAATGAAGCGCAAACAGTCGACATCATGAATGAGGTTGATGAGGAGTGGGCCTCCACCCGGTTCGCGACGCCAGGCGGTATCGAAATAATGTCCAGGCTTGTCAGCCATCCACATTGCGTTGACAGCAACAAGGCGCCCCAGTGCACCCTCTGCCACCAGTTGTCTCGCCTTAGCAATATCCGGGCTGTGGCGCCGATGGTGGCCAACGAGCACGGGAACGCCCGTCCTGTCAGCCGCCGCAACGAGCAGCATTGCGGCCTCCAGAGTATCGGCCACGGGTTTTTCCACCAGGCAAGGAATGCCGTGCTCCACACAGGCGATCACAGCGGCAGCGTGAAGAGCATTCGGCAGCGCGATAATAACGCCGTCCGGGCGAATTTGCTCAAACATCGTGACAGCATCGCAATAATGCCTGGCTCCATATTGGTCAGCCACAGATTTTGCCGCTTCAGCAGGATCAACAATTGCGACCAGTGCCGTTTTCGGGTTTCTGAACAGCAACGCTGCATGTTCACGCCCGATCAGGCCCGCACCGAACAACGCAATTTTCGCAGGTTGGGAAACCATGCTCATCCTTCACAATCTGGCAACAGCGCGCAGTTCCTCGGCCGTTGTTGTCGGCAGGTCAAAAAACTCAAGATATGCGGGGATTTGCTCGAACAACATGTCGGTCCCCACCTGATATCCGCAACCGCGAGCACGAGCAGCAGCCAGAAACGGGGTGATTTCCCGGCTCAACACAACCTCCCCTGCAAAAGCAGATGGCGAAATATGGGATACATCGAAAGGAAGCGGATCGTTCTCGTTCATGCCAAGCGGCGTTGCATTGATGACGATATCGTATCCGTCGGGATCGGTTTTGCCGATCTCCACCTTCAAGTCAGGATAATGGCGGCGTAGCCGATCCGCGAGCCCCTGCATCATGGTGGCGGAAGCGTCTGACAGCGCCAGTTCCGCCAGTCCGGCCTTGGCAAGCGAGGCTGCGATCGCTGACCCGACCCCGCCAGTGCCCGCCATGATCGCTCTCACCCCACTGATTTGCCTGCCCTTGCGCAAAACCCCGCGCACGAAGCCCTCACCATCGAACATATCGCCAATCAGCCGGCCATCCAGTCCAATCCGCACCGCGTTGCAGGCTCCCGCCACCTGTGCATTGGTGGAAATCTGGTCCAGCAGTTCCATGGTCGTTATCTTATGCGGCATGGTGATGAGTGCGCCGTGAATATTGGACAGGCGGAAAACGAGTTTGAGAAACGCCGTGTAGTCTTCCGGGCGACATCCCATGGGTACGACAACCGCATCAATGCCGTTCTTTTCGAAATAGGGATTGTAGATCAACGGCGCTTTGAAGGAGTGCGTCGGAAAGCCGAGATGTGCTATGAGTTTTGTGTTGCCGCTGATCATCGGCCTACCTTCCGGCTGCGAATTGTGACCGCATCAATGCCGCCCAAGGATCTCACCAAGGAATTTCCTGGTGCGTTCATGTTTGGGATCGGAGAAAAATTCTGCAGGTGGTGCCTCTTCCACGATCACTCCGCTTGCCATGAAGACGACACGATCCGCGACCTGACGCGCAAACCCCATTTCATGGGTCACGCAGATCATTGTCATGCCTTCATCAGCAAGAGCGATCATCGTATCCAGCACCTCCTTGACCATCTCAGGGTCCAGCGCAGAGGTCGGCTCGTCGAACAGCATCGCCTTGGGACGCATGCACAGAGCGCGGGCAATCGCAACGCGCTGTTGTTGCCCGCCGGATAGCTGAGCGGGATATTTCTCTGCCTGCTCAGCAATCTTGACCCGCTCAAGCAACTGCCGCGCGCGTTCCTCCGCCTGCGCCTTGTCGAGGCCGAGTGCCTTTATCGGAGCAAGCATGCAGTTTTGCAGCACGGTGAGATGCGGGAAAAGATTGAACTGTTGGAACACCATGCCGACCTCGCGGCGTACCGCATCGATAGTTTTGGATCCATGTCCCAGCATGATTCCGCCAACATGGATATCGCCCTTTTGATAGGTCTCAAGGTGATTGATGCAACGGATAAGCGTGGATTTCCCACTGCCTGAAGGACCGCAAAGCACGATTTTTTCACCCTTAGCCACCGACATATTGATGTTATCGAGGGCCTGAAAGGCGCCATACCACTTGTTCACACCTGACAAGGTGATCATCTGTTCGGTTGGGTTTTCTGTGGCTACTGTCTGGTTCATCAACGAAACTCCGGAATTGTGCGCACGCATAAAGTTAGCGGCTGGCTGCCACGAACTTTCGCTCGAGGTGAGCGCCATAGATGGTCAGCGGGCAGCACATCAGAAAATAGAGAACTCCAACGATGCCGAAGACGGTTAGGGGCTGGAATATCTGGTTGGAAATGATGTTTCCTGCACGGGTCAGCTCGGTGAACCCGACGATCGAGGCAAGTGAGGTCCCCTTGATCAGCTGCACCAGAAAACCGATCGTCGCTGGAAGCGAAATCCGTATTGCCTGTGGCAGAACGACGTCTTTCATTCTGGAGATATAGCCGAGGCTCAGTGCCTTTGCTGCCTCAGTCTGGCCGCGCGGTACAGCTTCGATCGAACCGCGCCAGATTTCCCCCAAAAACGCACTGGCATGGAGCGTCAGACCAACAGAAACCGCAGCCCACGCATCCATCTGGATGCCGATCAACGCAAGGCCGTAATAAACAACGAAGAGCTGCATAAGAAGCGGCGTGCCCTGGAAGATGGCGATGTAGCCGGCAGTCAGGCGCTCCAGTATGGCAATGCCGGATGTGCGTGCCAAGGCGACAAGAAGGCCGGAAATGCATCCGAACAGGAAGGCAACCACTGACAAGGCGACGGTCCATTTAAGACCTGCCAACAGGAAAAGAAATTCATCGCGTCCCATGGGATTGTCTCCTCACTTGACCGGATAGCTGAAGTAGCGGGAGGAGAAGAGCGCAAAAATCCGCATCATCACCCAGGATATGACGAGATAAAATGCTGTCACGGTGAAGTAGACCTCGAAGCTGCGGAAGCTGTCGGACTCGATCCGCTGCGATACTGAGGTCAGTTCGTAGGCTGAAATCGCCGATGCGATGCTGGTCGTCAGCGTCAGCAGAATGAATTGACTTGTTAGCGACGGATAGATCGCACGAAGCGCCGGCTTTAGAACGATCAGCCGGAAGACCTGAGCCTTGTGAAGACCAAGGGCCAGCCCCGCTTCTACCTGCCCCTTCGAGATGGACTGGACCCCGCCGCGGATAATCTCGATGGCATAGGCGCCGCCATTGATACCCAATGCAATGATTGCGGTCGGGGTTGGATCAAGGCGGATGCCCGCCAGCGGCAAGGCGAAATAGATAAAGAATATCTGCACCAGGAAAGGCGTGTTACGGATCAGCTCAACGAAGGCAATCGTGAGCCAGCGCAACAGCTTGACTGGAGACTGGCGCAAAATAACGCCACCAATACCGATAACGATCGCCAGAAGCATGCCACAGATTGCCAGCGTAAATGTGCCAAGACAGGCCCATAGCAGGTTTGGCAAACCTTCAATGACTGGTGTGAAATCCAGGGTATAGTTCATGACGTCTCCTGCAATGCTCTCAGGATGATCTTGCCAGGTCGGCCATGGCCTCGATCGCCAGTTCATATCCGCGCGCGCCGAAGCCAATCATGATGCCGGTCGCGGTGCGGGAGATCAGGGAATTGTGGTAGATACTTTCGCGTGCATGCACGTTGGAAATGTGCAGCTCTATCTTCGGCCCGTCAAACGTCTTTAGGGCATCCAGCAGGGCAATGGACGTGAAGGTATATCCTGCCGGATTGATGATGATGCCACACGCTTCTTTCCGTGCCTGGTGAACAGATTCAACCAGTTCACCTTCGAAATTCGTCTGGCGGAAATCAACCGAAAAGCCCAGTGACGCGGCTTTCGCCTCGCACCGATCGCGAATATCGGCGAGAGTGGTGGTGCCATATATGGAAGGTTCCCGCTCGCCCAAAAGGTTGAGATTAGGACCATTCAGGACAAAGATCTTATTTGTCATGCAAAGTCTCCAGGCGCATCGGCGCACCGGCTTTGGCCGGGCACCGATGCGGACACCTGCACGTCAGGTGCCGCCTCGTAAATGTTGGGGTTGTGAAAGTCGAAACTCAGTTCGCAGTAAACGAGATGCCTTCGAGGCTTGTCGGAAACTCCGGAACCGGAACCTTCATCCAGTTGGCATAGATCTTGTCGAGTTCGCCATTCGCCTTGATCTTGTCGATGAACTCGTTCACCGCAGCATTGAGCTCTTTTTCACCAAGACGGGTGCAGGCACCATTATAAAGCTTCTGGAATTCGAGCTTGTTTTCAAATTTACCAGGGACAGCCTTTTCGACGCGGTCCATGTAGAAGATGTTTCCGCCAAGGGCGTCAACCTGACCGGAGGCTAGTGCCTGGACACTTGCAGCGTCGCCATCATATCGACGGATCGTCGCTGTGGATGGTGCGTTCTTGGTGACCTGAGTATCCTGGGCAGCACCCTTGGCGACACTGATCGTCAAGCCAGCCATGTCTTCATTGGTTTTGATCGACTTGTCCTTTGGACCGATCAGAACGATGGCATTTGCATTGTAGGGCTTGCTGAACTGAACGGCTTTTGCGCGATCCGGCAGCATGGCCATCGTTGCAAAAAGGATATCAACCCGACCCGAGGTCAAGGCGGGAATACGGTTGTTGACTTCGAGCGGAACGAATTCCACATCCACGCCAAGCTCCTTGGCGAACAATGCGCCCATCTCGGCGTCAAAGCCGTCCTGTTTGCCAGCGCTGGTGACAAAACCCCATGGCGGGTTATCGCCCTGGATTCCAACGACCAGCTTGCCCTTGGCCTTGATCTCGTCCGGCGTGATAGCTGCGGCCGGTTGCGACAGTGATGCCGCGGCCACCATTGCCGCTGCGCCCAACAGGACACTGCGTCGGTTCCATTTGAATCCAAACATAAGGTGCTCCTCCTCTAATAGCCCAAGGGCCAGCCAACTCTCCTCCAGCTGGCAACACGTCAAAATTGACATAAGGCCATTTGCAAATCAACAGAGTTTTTCTATAATCTCATATAAAATGCATTTCAGCATTCACACGAATTACTGAATGACGAATATCGGTGATGATTTGCCTCTGGAGGAGCGAATATGAAAACATCAATTGCCACGGTATCGATCAGCGGAGATTTTCCCGAAAAGCTTGCGGCGATCGCCGCGGCAGGTTTTGACGGCGTTGAGATCTTCGAGAATGATTTCCTCGCATTTGATGGCAGTCCTGCTGACGTCGGACGCATGGTTCGTGATCACGGATTGGACATTACGCTTTTCCAGCCATTCCGTGATTTTGAGGGCATGCCCGAGCCGCTGCGTGGCCGCACCTTTGATCGCGCCGAACGCAAGTTCGATGTCATGCAGCAGCTGGGAACCGATCTCGTTCTCGTCTGCTCCAACGTCTCACCTGCCTCGCTTGGCGGCATAGACCGCGCAGCCGCTGACTTCCATGAGTTGGGTGAGCGGGCGGCAAAACGTGGCTTGCGAGTGGGTTATGAGGCCTTGGCGTGGGGCAGGCATATCAATGACCACCGCGACGCCTGGGAGATCGTGCGACGGACTGACCATCCTAATATTGGCCTGATACTCGACAGTTTTCACACATTGTCGCGCAAGATCGACATCAATTCTATCCGCTCCATACCTAAGGAAAAGATCTTCATCGTGCAGCTTGCTGACGCACCGCTGATAGACATGGATCTGCTCTACTGGTCGCGTCATTTCCGCAACATGCCGGGTGAAGGCGATCTGCCGGTGACAGAGTTCACCGCCGCGGTCGCTGCAACTGGCTATGACGGATATCTTTCCCTGGAAATTTTCAATGACCAGTTCCGCGGAGGCTCTCCCAAAACAATTGCCGCTGATGGCTACCGCTCGCTGATATATCTGGGTGATCAGGTTCGTCGTCATCCTGAAGCGGCAACGCTGACCCTGGCGGAAATGCCGGCGCGCGCGCCTGTATCCGGTATAGGTTTTGTTGAATTTTCAACAGATGAGGAGGACGGTGAAAACCTCGCAGGCATCTTGAAAACCCTTGGTTTTCGCAAGACGGCTTCTCATCGCTCCAAGAAAGTCGCGATTTTCCAACAGGGCAACATCCGCCTTTTGCTCAATACCGACGACAAGGGTTTCTCCAACGCGTCCTTTGCGGTACACGGCACGTCCGCCTATGCGGTCGCGCTCATAGTCGATGATGCCAAGCAAGCCTATTCGCGCGCAATCGCGCTTGGTGCCGAGCCCTTCGAGCAGTCTGTCAGTGAAGGTGAGATTGAGATACCCGCCATACGCGGTGTCGGTGGTGGACTGATTTATCTGATCGATGACAAAAGCGATCTCGGCCGCTTTGCGGAAATCGATTTTCTCCCCGCCCATGAGGAAGCGGAGATTTCGTCTGCCCACCTTACTCATGTCGACCACGTCGCTCAGACCGTAGCCTATGACGAAATGCTGACCTGGTTGCTGTTTTACACAGCGATTTTCGACGCCAACAAAACTGCAATGGTTGATATCATCGATCCCGCAGGCGTGGTGCGCAGTCAGGTGGTCCAGAATGCCTCGGGCAGTTTGCGGCTGACGCTGAATGGAGCAGAAAACCGTCGTACGCTGGCGGGCCATTTCATTGCTGAAAAATTTGGATCGGGCGTGCAGCATCTGGCCTTTCATACCTCGGATATCTTCGCAACAGCCGCGGCCCTGCGTGCCAATGGGTTCAAGCCACTGCCCATTTCGCCCAACTACTACGACGATGTAGAAGCACGCTTCGGTCTCGACCCGGAACTGACCGAACGGCTGAAAGTGGAGAACATTCTCTATGATCGCGACGACCATGGAGAATATTTCCAGCTTTACAGCACGACATTCGGTGAGGGTTTCTTTTTTGAGATCGTGCAGCGTAGTGGTTACCGGGGATATGGCGCTGCCAACGCCATTTTTCGTATCTCGGCATTGAAAAAGGCACTCAGACCGGAAGGCGTGCCAAAGCCCACGCCGGATGTGCGATAGGAGCAAACATCGAAGCTCTTCAACGCAAGGAGGCTGGATTTATGCACCGCCGCAAAATATGTATGACGATTAAGAGAATATCCGAGATCCTGATATGTCGTCTGAAACACTGAACGAAACCGTTGCCGAGAGTAGCTACAAGCGTATTCGGGCCGATATTATCTTCGGTCGCCTTGCTCCCGGACAAAGGCTGAAACTTGAAAAGCTCAAGGATACCTACGACACCAGCATCAGCACGCTGAGAGAAATTCTCAATCGGCTTGCATCCGATGGCCTCGTGATGGCTGAAGGCCAACGTGGCTTTCAGGTAATGCCCATGTCATCCGTCGATCTCAAGGAAGTCGCAGGCTTGCGCTTGCTTCTGGAAACGCACGCGCTGGAGCAATCCCTCGAAAGAGGTGATGTCGACTGGGAGGCGCGGCTGGTTTCTGCCCACTACAAGCTGGCGCGGATGGAAGGTGTAATGGCCAACGGCGATACCAGCCATACGGAAGATTGGAAGCGCTATGACTGGGAGTTTCACCAGGCACTGATTTCAGCATGTGGATCGAAACTGCTGATGGAGGCACATGCGGCAGTGTTTGATAAATACCTGCGTTATCAAATGGTCGCGCTCTCCTACCGCGGTAAAATTGCTGCAGACGAACACAAGCAACTGCTGGATGCGGCGCTCAACCGTGACCAGAAGAACGCAAAGAAAATCCTTGGCCTGCATATTCAAGGCGGCGTCGAGCATGCGCTAGCCCGCAAGTCGCCGCTTCAGGATTGACCATGGGCGAGGAACGAGTGACAGACAATAATGACGCAAAGGCATCGCTTGAAACCGTCAGCGACGCCGTTTTCCGCCGCTTGCGGCAGGACATCATACTTGGCATTCTACCTCCAGGTTCCAAGATCAAGCTCGAAAAAGCCCGTGAGCGATACTCGATCAGCATTTCTTCGCTTAGAGAAATTCTTAGCCGCCTCAGTGCGGAGAACCTTGTTCTGGCTGAAGGGCAGCGTGGTTTCGAGGTTAGCCCAGTCTCGCAAAGAGAACTGGAGGAACTCGCCGATTTGCGAATTCTCTTGGAGTGCCGCGCAATCGAGCTTTCCTTTGCCGCTGGCGATCTTGAGTGGGAAGGTACAATTGTCGCAGCCCACCATCGCCTTAAGACTGTCGAGCAAAAACTTCTCGCGGGGGATACCCTGCAGACAGCCGAATGGGTCCGTTTTGACTGGGAGTTTCATCTCGCAATTGTCGCCGCATGCAATTCCGCAGTGCTCGTCCAGAGCCTCTCATCCGTTTTTGACCGCTTCTTGCGTTATCACATGCTTGCGAAAAACTTTCGTGGGCAAGGTGTTGTTGATGACCACAAACGCCTGTTTGAGTACGCCCTGGAGAAGAACGTTGATGCGGCCAAAGACATGATAAAACGTCATGTTCTCAACGGGGCAAACCATATTTTGGCAACCCCTATGTTCATTCAGGAAAGTCCCGAGGTGGACCAAGCCCGGAGGGGATGAATTTCGTTTATTGGAGACACGAATGATCATCCGGTGGGCTTTCGAAACATCGTCCGCGTTGGGGATGTGAAGCTGTGACCAGCAGTTTGCTTGTCAACCCGTTCCACTCAACACCGCCCTGCTTGTCATGGTGTGCTGAAATCACTGCTCTGGGTTTAACAATAATTGGACGCCTGCGCATTGCGGGTGTACGCTTTAGGTACTGTGCACGCATGCGATGAATCTCGAGAGGACCGGGAGACAGCTATGCAGACGACGTCCACGACCTCAAAGGCTGCAAAAGACCCGCCTGATACAGGGGAGATTCGGTCGCAACTCGAACACATACTGGCAAGCGCAGAGTTTCCAGGCATTGGTCGAAGTGCTGCATTTCTGCGGTATGTTGTGGAAGAGGCCATCGCGGGACGAGCGAACCGCATCAAAGGCTACTCAATCGCGATTGAAGTGTTCGGCCGCAACGAAAGTTTCACGCAAGATGATCCGGTCGTTCGCATCGAAGCTGCACGCCTAAGACGCTCGCTCGAACGATATTACCTGGTGGCGGGGCACAGCGATGCGGTCAGGATCGACATACCGAAGGGTGGTTACGCTCCTGTGTTTTCTTACAACACTGCGGAGGCTTCCAAGCAGCAGGCACCTGCGCCCGCTCTGGTGTCGCCACATGCCATCAGTGGGCGCTGGTGGAATGCAAAGGGACCTTTGCTTGTTTGTCTGATCTTGGCTTTGGCGACGATTGCCCTTCAACTCACCGGGGACTTGATATCGACACAGACGCTGCGGCCGCAAGAAGGCGTAGCTCCCGAAAGGCCGACCCTTGTCGTTGCTCCTTTCGCCGATCTGGGCGATGGCACGAACGCTCATCTCTATAGTGCCGGGCTTACAGAGGAACTGCTGACTGCCTTGCCACGTTTCAAGGAAATAAGGGTCTTCGGTCGCGAGACGTCGAGATCTCTGCCACCTGACTTGGATTTGTCGAAAATTCGCAAAGAACTCGGCGCAGGCTATCTTCTCACAGGAAGCGTACGGACCGCTGGGAATAGCATGCGCGTCAATGCCCGTCTTCTGGACACGGATGACGGCGAGATTGTCTGGTCGCGGGACTATGACAATGATCTGGCGGCGAGCAACCTGTTTTCCATACAGTCGGACGTGGCCAAGAGGGTCGCCACCACCATAGCCCAGCCCTATGGCGTCATGGCGCAGGTTGATAACGCAAACCCTCCACCGCAAGACCCTGGCGCTTATGAGTGCACACTGCGCTTTTACGCATATCGCAGCGAACTCAGCCCTGCAGAGCACGCAAAGGTTCGCGACTGCCTTGAAGACGCAGTTGCGCGGTATCCCGGCTATTCAACGGCTTGGGCAATGCTGTCGATTATCTATCTCGACGAAGACCGCTTCAAATTCAACACGGATCACGGCCCGGAAGCACCACTGCAGCGAGCCCTTCGTTCAGCGAGACGCGCGACCCAGCTTGACGCGAACAATACCCGGGGGCTTCAGGCTCTGATGATGGCTCTTTTTTTTAACAGACAACTGCCCGAGGCCATGCGCGTGGGCGAAGAGGCCCTCATCACCAATCCCAACGATACTGAGCTGATGGGCGAGTTCGGCACTCGGCTGGCAATGGGTGGCCAATGGCAACGAGGTGCAAACCTGCTTGATCAGGCTATTGCACTCAACCCGGGCGGCGGTGGCTATTATCACGGCACGCGCGCTCTGGCCGCTTACATGCTGCGCGACAATTCAACCGCCGTTCGTGAAATTGCCAAGGCGGACATGCAGAAATTTCCGCTGTTTCACGCCGTCGCTGCCATCATATATGCAGATGCCGGCATGATGGATCAGGCCCGACGCGAGGGAGAGGCATTCGTGCGGATGCGGCCAGACTTCCTGCCGAACATCGTTGCGGAACTTTCGATGAGAAACGTGCAGCCGGCTGATCGTGACCAGCTGATGCGGGGACTTCGCAAGGCAGGAATGCTTGTTCCTGCAGGCGAAGAGCCAACCGCAATAACACTCAGCGCGTCGGATTTACAGCCGCGCTAGGGCCGACGTCCAACAGGAACCTCCCCTGCCCACGCGCACGCAGGTGAGAGGTGCAGAAATAAGCGGCTTATATTTTTCAGGAGCCAGTATGAGTCGATTTTCGCTGTTCGGATGGCTTTGCGCTCTCGCAATTGCAGCAGCGAGCGGTGCTCTCTACAGCACCTACATTTTCGGCGGCAACGCTTTAATCGGGGCCGCTTATGCACTGGTTATCATTGGCCTTCTTCTGGCGTTCGAGCAGGATCTGATTCTGGTACGATTTCGCCTCTGGCTCATGGGACTTCCTACCGCGGCATACTTCCTGCTCACGCTCCTGCTCAACATAGTGACCATTGTGATTGGCACTTTTGTTGTCGGGACGCTGCTCTGGTTGTTTGGTTTTCTAGACTCGTGGGTGGGTTCTGTCGTCCCAACGGGTGGGATCCTTATCTATGCTCTCATTGTTTCCGCACTTATTGTTTTCGTGTTGCGCATGAGAGACCTTGTAGGACCCGAGGTATTCTCCAGTCTCCTTCTGAGCCGTTATCGGCGGCCACAATCAGAAAACAGGGTTTTTCTCCTCGTCGATCTCATGGGATCGACAAGCTACGCAGAGCGCTTTGGCGACTTGCGAACCCAGCAATATCTCGGTGAATTCTTGAAAACTGTTGCACTGTCGGTTCGCCGGTTCGAAGGTGCAGTTGACGATTACATCGGTGATGCGGCCCTGATCACCTGGCATTTCAAAAAGGGAATACACCGGTCTGCAAGCATTCGATGCGTCCTACACATTTTTGACGCCATTCAAGCGAAAGAAGATTTCTGGATCACTGAATTCGGGGAAGTTCCCCGTTTGCGGGCTGCTCTGCATGGCGGACCGGTCATCGTTGCAGAAATTGGCCTGGATCATCGTAAAATCACCTATTTCGGTGACACCGTCAACACAACAGCGAGGATTGAGGGGCTTGCCCGAGAACTGGGTAAGAGCTTTCTCATTTCAGACAGCTTACTCAGTCAGTTCCCGCCCATGGAATTTGCGACGACCGAACCGCTCGGCAGTTATGCGGTAAGAGGCAAGGGGCAATCGCTGTCAGTGACAGCGGTCACTGCTACGCAACAACTGCCTTGATCCAACGTGCGCCGGTGAGCGCCCGGCATTTGCTCATTCCTTCAAAGGCGACGATTTCTCTGGTTCGGGCGATCCCGATGGTCACCGGCCCCAGGGCTCGCACTTTCAGGATCGGTGTCAAATATCGCATATGACGTTGGGGCGCGTCTCATCCAAATGCACACCGGTCGACCGACGGGCATGAGGTTTCGAAGTCTGAATGGGCGCCAGAGCGCGCCTTTGGATGCTCCCCGTTCTGTGATCCCGGTCAGTCCACTATCAGTTCCCAATTGTCATCAGGGTTGAAAGTCATGATACCTGCGGCCGTCTTTTCGGTGTTGCGTCCCAGATCCACCTGATAGACAGTTCCATTAGCGTTTACCGCAAAGGTGTGCACGCCGGTTTCACCGTATCGGATTGGCCATGCAATGAGCGCGAAACCCGCGATCATGTTGCCGTTGATGAGATAATCGTGCTTGCCACCTGCTATATTGGAACCTTGCCTGGAGATGATCCGGTAGCGATAGCCATAATAGCCCTCACCGCGCTTTGCCTTGTCGAGCGCGGCATCGTTTTCAAGTGCACTGCCCGCCGGGCTGTCGCCCGCCCCCAGATCGGACGGCCAATAAAGGCCATCCGTATTCCCGTCGCTGCTGATAAGCCTCTGCGCGTACTCTAGGACACCGTCCCCGTCGCGATCCTGCGAGCGGTATTCCTCTTGAGCACCGACATAGGCCTGAACGGTCGCGATGGTCTGCAGCTCGTTTTCGCCGACACGGCGTTGAATTATCTCCTCAAATCCCGCGTAGGTGTCGAAGCTCCACTTGCGCTCATCGATCTTCACTATTGGAAATGGTAGCGGCCAGAGCCTGGCGCCGATCTCGACAAGCACGCGCCCATCACCATCCTTCAAAACCAACTTATTAGCAGCTCCATCCCTGATCTGCGCATAGCTGTCCATCACGCTTTTGTCCCCACGGGCCTTCGCCCCATCGATACCGAGAATGGTCACGAACTTTTCGAAGTCGTCGGCGGCGAGCGCTGACTTTAGAGCCTCGGCGGCGTCTTCCGGTGTTGAGAAAACCAGGGGATCGCTTCGCGAGGCGAACCCGAAAATCGCACTTGCCTCGGATCTCTCCCCCGTGGCCGAGGACACCGGACTGATCGTGAGGCCCAAAGTGGCAGCAAACACGCAACCCAACAGCGCAGGTCTCAATGACTTGGTCATGACGTCCATCCCATCTTGATGTTGTTACCGGCGACGTCCACCACCGCCGCCTCTGATTTCCCTGGCTGCACCGCGACCGCCATCACCCATCGCCTGCCGCCCCCTCATCGACTGTATCTGAGCGCGTCTGCCGCTATCCACCTGGCCCAGTGCCGATGGCATCCTTGGACGATTGTCCACTCTTGCCGCCGGCTTCGGTCTCGCCACCGGGCGGGTGGCGTTGGTTTTGGGCCGGGTATTTTCGACGTTGGTGTGTGCGATTTGCGGACGGCGGTCCTGCGCCGTCTTCACATTTCTGCCCTTGCCGCGATCAGATGCACCTTTGTCTGCATCGATCTTGCTCCTGCGAACGTCACTGACGGTGACTTTCCCGGGATTGTGACGGATCGTTGCGGAACGGCCGCTGGTTCGGGCACCAAGCCTGTTGGCGGGGTTCGCTTCAATATTTCTTCGGAAAACACCACGATCCATCTTGTCGAACTGTGCGCGATCAAAGCTGATTTTGCTACGGTCGACATTCTTCCAGTCAATGTCGTTGATATTGACTTTGCCATTGATGTTGTTGAAGCATTTGTTGCAATCGATATCGACATTACCGTTCCAGCGGCCTCCCCAGACGCCCCAGCGGTTCCAGTCGACTGCAGCCGCCCAGACAGCCCCTGTAACCACGCCTGCGAAGAACGTCGCAGTAGGATAGTAGTAGCTTGGATAGGGCTCTGGATAATATGCGATTGGCGCGGCTGCATAACCGGGCTCGTAAAGCATCTCGGGAGCATACTGGGGGACGTAGATTTTTTCCGGGCTGGCGGATACGATGACTACGTTGTTGTTTTCCTCCGACACCTTAATCTTGTCATCCGTCTTGATGATGCCGTCAACCACCGCCTTATCGCGCAGTTGTTGAATAGCAACGAGAACGTCCTTCTGCTGATAGGCGAGCGCCTCTCCGAGCGACTGCGTCCAGTCTAGATCCTCGCTCATCATGGTCACGATCTGCGGATAGTTCAACAGCGAGACCACACTACCGTCCCAGGTGGTCTTCGGCTTGATACTTGGTTGCTTCTTGATCCCTTCGAGAAACCGTGCTGCTTCCACGATCTGCAGCGGGTATTGCGAGGCCGACGTGACGAGTGCGACCAGTTCGTCCGGATATAGGGCGATCCGGGCAACGAGGATTTCCAGTTCGTCTTCGCTTAAGGGGGCCGGCGCCTCCTCTGCTGCCGGATCGGCAGCGGCTGTCTCCTGCGCAGCTGCAGTCGGAATGGCATATGGCGTCGATGGCAGGCCCGTAATGGGCAGGCACAGGCTCGTGGCGAGAAGAAACAGTGCGTGAGACTTGTTCATCTCTTTCCTCCTTGTGCGCGGACACTCGTTCAGACTGCAGATGTCAGTGCAGATGTTATAGCAAGGCGTGGTCGCAGTCCCGATCCGGAGTGTATGTTACAGTAACATCGGGGCTGAGCAGGCACTGTGTTGCAGCATCGCTCCTGCTCACCAGCCTGATGGCTCAAGGCTGCAAGCGCGTCTGGTGGAGCCAGTCATGGCCCCGCTTGCTCGAGTCCCGAAGCTCTTTTGAATTCACGAACATCGGCAAAGGCAGAACCAGTTCTCAATTATTGAACCCATTGGGTCTGACAGCTTGAAGGCTCGCACTGCCAAGGCGCCTGCAGAAGCGCTTTTCTCACCGGACTGATCGAATCAGACAGCACATCTCATGGGTTTATCCGTCTCGGATCTGGTCTCCTTGACCACAGAATGGTGGCGAGCAAAAGAGCGTAGATCAAAGCCGCAGCGATATAGACAATGCGGGTAGCGAAGCTTTCGGCAGCAGTGCCGGGTAGAGGTGAGACACCAAGCCCGAACAAGATGAGGAAAATGGTCAATGCACCGGCAAACAGCGGCGCGTCTTTGGTCATTGCTGCTGCCCTGCCACCCAGGAAAAGCGCAACGCTCAGCACAATCAGAAAGATCGACAACAGGTTTGGACGAAGGGTCAGTGCCGCATAGGCCGCAGATGCCACAAAGCCGCCGAGCAGGTTAACGACGACGAGGCCGAATGCCGCTCTTGTGCCAACGGCGACATCGAGCTGGCCGAGCAGAGATGCGACGGTAATGGGAATGACCGCCGCAGCTGTCAGATTATTGCTCGTAAGGCAGATCACAACAGACGCCAGAAGGATCAGCGTATTTGCAAATGCTCGCAGTAAATCCATCGGCTGAGCAGGCAACCGCTCGGTGTTGTCTTCGCAACAAGCGGGTTCAGGAATAATGGCGTGGGCCAGCCACATCAAAAGCGTGCCCGACAGCACGCCACCGACAAGGATCGACAGTATGGAGTTGGCCAGTTCCTTGTTCAGGATGCCGAGAAGCGGTACCACGATAGCAACGACCAGTACGAGAAAGACAGCCGGCCCGCCCTTGCCCGAGGTTTGCACTGCAAAACACAGAAAATAGGTCAGTCCCAGAAGCAGGAGAAAAGGTGCTGGACGGTCGGCAAGGCTGCTGGTCAAAACCATCATCGCAATTCCGGCAACCAGGATGACAATGGCTGCGCCGACAGTCTTGCCAAGCGGCATTGGTCGAGAGCTCGCCAGTAGAAACTGTGCAGCAAAAAGCGGTCCGAGAAACGGTATGAAAGCCCTCCAGTACACCGCCAGCACAAAGCCTAACGAGACTGCAAGAGCGACCCGCAATCCCTTTCGCTTCTGCTTTGCGGCGGTGGTGTCAGTTGACATAGGTGAGTACCGACACGATGCGGACCCACAGCGATCCCCACGCATTTGTCACCGGATTGTCACCGGTATAGATGATGACCGTCGCCTGCGAGCCGTAGCGCACACCACCCTGTGGTCTGTCGGCTTCGGCGATGTTGAGACGAACAGGGAACCGCTGTGCTTCTTTGACCCAGCCGCTGTCACTCCTGATGGTGGGCAATCCGGTGGTCGGATCCGTGTTGCCTTGCGACACGCCGAAGCCAACGCTCTCCACCGTAGCGGGAAACAGGCGCCCGGGAAGGGCATCAAAAAGGATTTCCGCCCTGTTGCCAACGACGACATTTTCGAGGCTGTTTTCCTTGAACGCGGCATTGATCCAGATGGTGCCGACATCAATGAACGTCATGGCCGGTTGACCCGCGGGTAAAACCTTCCCGGTGGTGAGCTGAAGATTGGTGACAACTCCAGGCGACGGCGCCCGCACGGTCGTATGCATCAGATCCAGCCGTGCCTTTTCCAGTCCCGCAAGGGCAGCACGCAGCTGTGGATTGTCGTTTCCGGAAGGACCAAGCTGTTCGCGGGCCTTGGCGAGATCAGCTTCCGCCCCCGAAACCGAGGCCTCCGCCTGCTCGTAGGCGGATTTGGCCGTATCAAAGCGGGCCTTCGAAAACACGCCGGACTTGAGGAGTGCGGAGGCCCTGGCATACTGGTCGCGAAGATTATCTCTGTCCGCTCGTATCTGCACGAGTTTGGCCTGAGCAGCGTCAACCGCCGCAGTTGATGCGCCGATTGATTGACCGACACTGGCAAGGCCAGCTTCCGCCTCGTTCACAGCAAGTTCGTAGCGCTGGGGATCGATCCGGAACAATATCTGATCGGCCTCCACGCGTGTGTTGTCCGTAACACCCACCTCCACAACACGACCTGTCACTTCAGGCGCAATGCCAACCACATAGGCTTGGACCTGCGCCTGAGACGTTGAGGGTGCCCGCCGCTCCATGAAGACCGAGAGTACGAACAGGCCCAACGCCAAAAAAACAACAATGAGAGCGACCTTCCGCAAGGGATTGCGAGGCGGCAAAGCAGGTGCTGGCTCGTCTATAGTCTCGGAAACCACGATCTTGTTCCTTTAACTGTGTGTTTGATGGAGTTACGCAGGGCGGGGGCGGGTTGGGCGATGAATCGAGACCACAATGGCGCGGTCGAGGGCGTCTTCAATCTCTTTGCCAAGCGCTGCCAACAGTTCCCCGTATTCGGCTATACGTTCCTCCCGAACCGGATCCGGAGATGTGTTCCATTTGGCCAGTTCACTTTGGGCTTCGGCGTAGTCCCGGCAGATCTCGCAGAACACGACGTCTCGCAATGCGAGTTCGTCAATCGCATGAGCTCTTTTCGGAAATCGCAGCCTGACCGCAGCCACGTTTTCATCCATTGTCCGCTCCCACCGTCAAAGCGCCACAGCGACGCCGAATGTCCTGAAGTCATATTCAGTGATCAGGGGCAGTTCGTGCAGTATGTTACCGTAAGATACGGGTGGGCGATCGCAGACCGAGACCAACGTATGCCGCCGCTACCAGCGGCTCGTCTCGTCGACACCGGAAAGATGCTCACCCGATCAGGCAACTGGCGCTGACGTTTGATTGCCTCGAACAGTTTCGCAGCTTTCTTGCCTGCAACGAGGAGTGCTGCTCCGTAACATACCCGATGTTACGGGAATGCTGCCCGTCATTCGCATAGATTTTCCTGGTGCCGAAAATGGCGGCGAAAAGTTCTGGCAGCTAGGGCAGGTGAACGGGTGAACAGCGCCGAGACAAACGAACTGCGAGATGGACGCGTTCCCTGTCGAGTGGAATGGCTTGTCGCATGCACGGTTATTGCCGCACTCGCCGGGTGTGGCGGCCACGCCAAAAATGTTCTCGTCCCGGTTGCTGACAGCGCACCGAACGCCACCAGGGTCGACATGCTGGTTACAACAACCCGCAGCCGCTCAACGGTGAAAGGCGAAATGTTTACCGGCGAACGCGCCAAGGTTCCGTCTTTCGCGGAGATTACCGTCTCCATACCGCCAGGCAATGCGAGAAAGATTGGCGAGGTTGCATGGCCGAAGAGGCTACCCTCCAATCCAGCGACCGATTTCGCCACATTGAAGGCAAATGAGATCAGTCGCGACGATGCCAGAAAATGGTTGACCGCTTCAGTGCGCAAGAGCCGTGACGGAAGTGTGCTGGTGTTTATCCACGGCTTCAACAATCGCTTTGAAGACTCGGTCTATCGCTTCGCCCAAATTGTCCAGGATTCCGGAATTGCCAGCGCTCCGGTTCTTGTTACCTGGCCGTCGCGCGCAAGCCTACTCGCTTATGGTTACGACAGGGAGAGCACCAACTACACGCGCAATGCCCTGGAGATGCTGTTTCAGTATCTGGCCAAAGATGTACGGGTGAAGGAGGTTTCCATCCTCGCCCACTCCATGGGCAACTGGTTGGCCCTTGAGGCGCTTCGTCAGATGGCCATCCGTAATAACGGCCTTCCAGCCAAGTTCGAGAATGTGATGCTGGCATCGCCTGATGTCGATGTCGACGTCTTTCGACAGCAGATTTCCGATATGGGCAAACAGCATCCCAAGTTCACATTGTTTGTCTCGCGGGACGACCGGGCACTGGCCGTGTCCCGCAGGGTGTGGGGCGACGTCGCAAGGCTTGGTTCCATCGACCCCGAGCAGTCTCCTTACAAGAAGGAACTGGCTGATAGCCAGATATCCGTCGTTGATCTGACCACGATCAAATCCGGCGACAGGCTCAATCACGGCAAGTTTGCGGAATCCCCCGAGATTGTTCGTCTTATCGGTGCGCGGATTTCCGAAGGACAGACTTTGACGGACAGCAAGATTGGCGTTGGGGACACAATCCTCGCGGCAACCACAAGCACGGCAGTTGCGGTGGGCAGCACCGCCGGGCTGATCCTTGCCGCTCCGGTTGCCGTCGTCGATGCCAACACGAGAGACAACTATGCCGGAGGCGTTCAGTCGCTCATTGGTCCGTCTGGAACGACAGCGCATTCATCAAACTTGCAACGCACCGAACAACACGACTGAGGCCATCGATTGAGGTCGCGTGTCCTCTAGGGGCACGCCGAGCGATAACAATAGGACAGAAAATGGCATGGCGCCTGAAATTACTGCTGATCAAAGTGTTTCTTACCGCGGCTGCCCTGGCGGGTGCGACACTGGCTGATATTTCCGCGGCAGCAGCACAAGCGCCTGCTTCTCTGGCGGAGCAACCCGCCAGTGTCCAACGTTTTATCGGCCTGATGTCAGATCCTGACGTTCAGAAATGGCTGCAGGGCGTCGCTCGCGAAACAGAGAGTGCTACGGTCCCAGCGACCGCCAGCCAGGACCCGGCGTCGTCGTTTGCCGGATCAACGATGCGTTTTCGCGCCCACGCCGCTTCGATGGTTGCAGCTGTGCATTCTTTTCCCTCCGAGGCGATGCGGGGCGCGGCTTTGCTTGAGCAAGACGTCAAAGCGATTGGCGGAACCCGGCCCATCGTCTTGCTGGCCGCTTTCGTTGCCGCAGGATTGGGGGCGCAATGGTTGTTCTGGCGGTTCAGCGCTGGTTGGCGGTCATGGATGGCTGGAGCATCAGTCACATCCGTTTGGCACAGGGTCGTTGTCATAACTGCCCGGCTGCTCTGGGCGGTTTGTTATGTCCTGTCGTTTGGTCTTGGCAGCATAGGGTTCTTCCTGCTTTTTGACTGGCCGCCGATCATCAGGGAAATCGTCGTCGGCTTCCTGTTCGCTGTTGTCATCTACCGCCTCGCTTGCGCTTTGCTGGATGTATTTTTGGCGCCGCGTTCAAACGAACAAGGCCGTTTCCGCGTGGTCCCGATCACTAACGAGGCGGCAGGCCACTGGGCAAAACGGCTGAGCTATCTCATTGGCTGGTACGCCTTTGGCTGGGTGACAATCCGGCTTCTTGGCACGCTCGGCCTGTCGATCCCATCGCGTCAGCTCGCTGCCTACTTTCTGGGGTTCATACTTTTGGGCATTGCCATTGAGGCGATATGGCGACGCCCGCCTGGTTCACCCACGCAACAGACGAGCCGGATCGGCCTGCATGGTCGGAACTGGCTTTGGACTGCCTATTTAACAGGGATATGGCTGCTGTGGGTGGCTGGCGCGGTGGAGCTCTTTTGGGTCATGGTGGTTTGCGCCGCATTGCCAGGGGCGATCGTTTTTACAAAGGCGTCCATCAATAACATTCTGCGCCGTTCAGAAACTGATGAAGATGGGCGCAGCCGCGTCACGGTGCTCTCGGTCATCGTCGAGCGCGGGATACGCGCAACCCTGATCGTTGCAGCGATCGTTTTCCTTGCAAATATTCTGGATGTCCGGCTGACCCAGATGACAATGCAGGATTCGCCCGCGCTCCGTCTTGTACGTGGAGTGTTGAGCGCGGGCATTATCCTTCTTGTCGTCGACTTGGCATGGAATGTCGTGAAGGTTTTGATCGACCGGAAGATGGGAGACACCGAGACAGCGCTCGAGATAGGAAGTGAACGTGAGCGACGCCGCACCCGCCTGAGAACTCTGCTGCCCATCCTACGCAACTTCCTGATGATTTTATTCGCTGCGATCGCAATCATGATGGCTTTGTCGTCACTCGGCATTGAGATCGGACCGCTTATCGCTGGCGCCGGCGTTGTGGGCGTCGCCATCGGTTTTGGCGCGCAGACCGTCGTAAAGGATATCATCAGCGGCATGTTCTATCTCCTCGATGATGCCTTCCGAATCGGCGAGTACATTCAGAGCGGCAGCTACAAAGGCACTGTAGAGGCGTTCAGTCTCCGCTCCGTAAAGCTAAGGCACCATAGGGGGCCCATATTCATCGTCCCGTTTAGCGAACTGGGCGCCATCCAAAACATGAGCCGCGACTGGTCAGTGGTCAAATTCCTGCTGTCCGTGTCCTACGAATCCGACGTCGCCCAGGTCAAAGCGATTACCAAATCCGTAGGCAAAGCTCTGCGAGAAGATCCCGAGTTCCAGCCGTTCATCATTGAGAACCTCAAGATGAAAGGCGTCGAGGAGATCAGCGATTATGGAATCAAGTTGAGCTTTGGAATGACGCTAAAGCCCACCCAGCTGCAGTCGGCAATCCGTCGCAGAGCTTATGCGATGCTTCGCGAAGCATTCAACGAACAAGGCATCAAGATTGCTGTCCCGACCGTGCAAGTTGCTGGTGGAAAAGAGGACAGTCACACAGCCGTAGCCCAGCAGGCTCTCGCGAAACAAAATGTGGTGGCTGCGCCCGGGCCGACTTGAATTTGGCACGACACCACCCGAATCGAGACCGAGTATCAGAGGGAGGATATTAAATGAATATCTCAAAACCAGTTCAAACCTGCCCAGTCTGCTCGCCTACAAGGACGGCGGGTTTGTGCGACGTTTGCCAGCACTGATAATTTCACAGCGAGCAAATCGTATTTCTTGCTACCGCCTTCGTTGATGGAGCGGTGGCGAACAAGGCACCATCAAAAAGGGGATCTTCCATGGACTTCTCGACTATCGACGCCACGCTCGTCGGAAAGCTTCTACTTTTGCTTTTAATTGGTATGGGGCCGAAAATCGCCCTCGTGCCGTTTTTGGAGAAAACCCATGGCTTCGATGCGGCGACCAAGGTGCGCATCGGTCGCCAAATGGTGGTGACGGCGTTCGTCACAGCATTGATCCTGTTCGCAACAGGAGCACTTTTGATGCGGCTTCTCCACATTACGGGCGGCGCCGTCGCGGTGGCAGGCGGCATCATTCTTGCACTTATAGCGATCAAGATGGCGTCCGGACCAACGGACAAGCCACATGACGAGCTTACCGCTCCGATCGATCCCGACAAGCTCGCGGTGTTTCCGCTCGCCGTTCCCTATTTGCTTAACCCTGTTGGCATTACCGTCATCATTCTCGCATCTGGAGAAGTCGTCTCGGTCGCCAGCGCGGTGGTTGTTGTCGTTCTGATCATTATTGTGGCTGCTTTCGACTATCTCGTATTCACCAATACCGACAAGCTTTCCAAACGCATGAAACCGGCCGGCATGGTCGTCTCAGAGGTCGTGTTCGGGATTTTACTGACTGCGGTTGCAATTCAGTTGATCGTCAGCGGACTGGGACGTTTGGGTATCATTACGGCGCCAGCAGCTCATTGAAAAAAGGGGCGAGGTCCTGCACAGGCAAACGGGAATGCGAATGGATGATTGATCGGACGAGAAATGCCTTCGCTTACGGAGCACTCATTGTGCTTCAATCACTGGCCGTCGCATTCCTGCTTCGGACTATCTTTCCGATATTCTATTACGTGGTCACACATCTTGGCGAACGCCAGGAACTGCCCGTCTCTAAGTTGCTGTTAATCCTCGCGGCTTCTCTTGTTTTGCAGGCAAGTTATTGGACGCGGCTTCGGTGGGTCGAAGTCCCCTCGCCTTTCCACTCCACATTGGTGTCTCACGTGCTTTCCTTCGCTGCGCGCCTCGCATTCCTGTTTGGTGGCGTCCTGTTTTCGACGATCTTCTTTCGGCACTTGCCGGAAACCGAAGCGCTGCCGCCGCTTGGACAGGCAGTACTGCACGGTGCATTGATCCTGTTGGTATTGTTCGGGTTCTTTTGCTACTCGGTCGAACTCGAAAGGCTTGCAAAAGCGATCGAGGATCCGACTTGAGGCGATAGACGGCTTTGCACGTTCACTCGTGAAATCCATGCTTGGCGAGAAAACCTACCTTTCTGGCGACAAGATTGAGGCCGCGTAGATTTCATCGAACTGCGACAAGCAGCAGCAGGCTTCCCGACAAGCGCCGAATTCATCCGTTGTGCAGTGGGCAACGAGAGGTCGAGGCCTTCAGCTGGTTTTCACTAAAGGCACGCGCGAGCGGCATTTTACGATTTGCGGCGCGACTGTAGGCATCCCGGATCTCTCACATACGCGCATCGTTGGTAGTCGAGTTGGCGCCCTTCGACCGGAAAACTGGTCATGGTCTTGGAGGGTACAATGGACGACCTAGATATCAGAGTGTGATCCCAACCATCCGCCCATCGGAATGGAGTGCAGTGCCGCAGGCCGTCCGAATGAAAAGCATGCACCCCACCCGCAATCCAGAGCTGTCGTATGTGCTGTACGCGCAAAGGAATTTGTTATCAGAGGTTTACACCAGCGCCTGAACATATCAAATTCGATCCAAGCCTCGCGCTAAACGGGGCGGCTGTCATCGAGCGACGCAAATGGTCAACAGTCTACAAACAGGGCACATTCTGCTCTAAGCGATATGGCAGTCCGGAAGCCCCGCTTAACTGACACGTATCTCGGGAATTGCCTATGCCTGAAATGTCCTCACTTCCCGGCAACTATACCGCTCTCGTCATAGGCTCGAGCGGCGGGATAGGGTCGGCCATACGACAGACACTCAGTGCTGATCCGCGCTGCAACGAGGTCATCTGTATGTCACGCAGGGAAGACGGGCTGGATATTACCGAGGAAGCATCGGTCGTTTCTTGCGTGCAAAAGATCGCCAGCAAAAAAATCCATTTGTTGATATGTGCGACGGGCGCTTTGACGATCAATGGTGTCGGCCCCGAAAAAACAATCAGGCAGCTCGATCCCGACGCGATGACAGCGCAGTTTCGGTTAAATGCCATCGGGCCTGCACTTGTAATGAAGCACTTTCTTCCGCTCGTTGATCGTGAAAAGCGTGGCATCTGCGCCTTCCTATCGGCAAGGGTTGGCTCGATCGGAGATAATCGCCTTGGAGGGTGGATTTCCTATCGCTCATCGAAAGCTGCTCTGAACCAAATCATCCGTACTGCGTCAATCGAGTTCAAGCGCACGCATCCTGACGCTGTGCTCGTAGGTGTCCATCCTGGGACAGTCGAAACCAGCCTGTCGGAGCCGTTCTCGCGCGGGCGTGAGAGAATGCGACCGGATGATGCGGCAAAGATGATTTTGGAGGCGCTGAACGCAGTTGCCAGTACGCAAACGGGAAGTTTTATCGCATACGATGGCTCATCCATCGAGTGGTAGTGCAGGCATTCGAAAGCGAAAAAAGTCCGCTTAAATATCTCCGAGAGGGATATGGAAATGCGATCACTTCAGGTGCCTGGAGCCAAGAAACATAAATGAGAGCAATGTCTTAGGCTGTTGGTAGTCCCGTAGATATGGCGGTGAACTGACACAAAAGTTGCCAAACACCAGCGCTGACAAAGGAAGAATTTAGCGGCAGGGACGTTTTTATCAGTCCGTATTGAGCATTTTGTGTCTCACGGTCGGGTAGCGCTCTCTCACTTCGATCATTCGATGTCCAATCACAAACTTTCCGGGATGGGGAGAACGCACCGAATTTGAGGCAAGCGCGAGAGAGAACATGATCGCTTCGCGAGCGGTAAGTTTCTCGACCACAGAACAATCATACGCGCGCGTCACCGCGATAGACATTTGGCGTAGCGCCGGTCAGCCTGCCAAAAACCTTTCGAAAGGCGGCTGGATCGGTATAACCAACCGCCCAGGCAATGCTCTCGACAGAACCATTCGTCGTCTCAAGCAACTGCCGCGCCTTCATGATGCGCACATTTTGTAGATATTCGGTCAGCTTGAGCCGTGTCGCACGCAAAAAGCGGCGCTGGAGTGTCCTTTCGGAAAGACGCACGCTGTCTGCTAGCTCACCGATCGATTTTTGCATCTCAGGCGTCGCATGAAACTGGTGCTGGACCTGCAGGACCTCCTTATCGCCATGATCGAAGCGGGGAAGAAAAGCCTTGTACTGGCTCTGACTGCGACGCGGCGGATCAACAACAAGAAAGCGTGCAGTCTCAAGCATCACGGCCTGCCCAAGCAGCTTCTCGACAAGGAGCAGGCCCAGATCAGCCCAGGCCAGAATTCCGCCAGCGGTGATGACATCGCCATCATCGATGATCATGTTATCGGGTGACACGTCAATCTTGGGAAACTGTTCAGCAAGCCTGTCTGCAAAAGCCCAGTGGGTCGTGGCGCGTCGGCCGTCGATGAGCCCGGTCTCAGCAAGGACAAACGCCCCGGCACAAATTGAACAGACAGTAACGCCGCGCGCATGCTGGGACGCGAGCCATTGCGACGCCGGGCTCATGCTTTGCATCTTCTCAGGCATGATGATGCTAGGCGGCGCGATGACGTAGCTCAACGCGTGTGGGATGCCAGGGCTTGAATCCCATGTGCAGGATACGTCACCACCCTCCATCTTCCAGTGACTGACCCGAATGTTGCGATAAGTTGTCGGCGCCTGCAAATTTGTAGACCAGTCGTTGGCGACGCGAAACAGATCGGTCAGTCCATAGACGGCAGCCAGCTGACAATCCGGGTAAACCAGTAAGCCCACCTCTATGAAATCAGGCGTTTTGGTATTTGCCACTTTTGCCTCGGATAAAGTCATTTCCGCCACGTGTTTTCGATAGAAGATCGCGATACCTTCTCTTTGTCAAATACGGAATTCGCAGACAAAGCGCGACAGGAGAAATGCCATGACATCTGATACAAACCGGTTTTTCGTGTCGAGACGCAGCGTACTGATCGGAAGCATCGCCCTTGCCAGCGTGAGCGTTCCGGCGATCGCCTTCTCGCAAAACTCATCCACCAACAAGTCATCACAAGGAGAAATCGACATGGGCTTTGTAACAACCAAGGACGGCACCGAAATTTTTTACAAGGATTGGGGTCCAAAGGACGCGCAGCCAATCGTTTTCCATCATGGCTGGCCGCTGTCGTCGGATGACTGGGACGCCCAGATGCTGTTCTTCCTGTCGAAGGGTTACCGCGTTGTTGCTCATGACCGTCGTGGTCACGGTCGCTCGGCACAGGTGGCGGACGGTCACGACATGGACCACTACGCAGCCGACGCATTTGCTGTCGTCGAGGCCCTTGACCTGAAGAACGCCGTTCATATCGGCCATTCAACCGGTGGCGGTGAAGTTGCCCGCTATGTTGCAAAACATGGTCAGCCCGCAGGTCGTGTTGCCAAGGCTGTTCTGGTTTCTGCGGTGCCACCACTGATGTTGAAAACCGACGCCAACCCGGAAGGTCTGCCGATCGAAGTGTTTGACGGCTTCCGTTCCGCACTGGCTGCCAACCGCGCCCAGTTCTTCCGCGATGTACCGGCTGGTCCTTTCTACGGGTTCAACCGCGATGGTGCGACGGTCCAGGAAGGTGTGATCCAGAACTGGTGGCGTCAGGGCATGATGGGTGGCGCAAAGGCCCATTATGATGGCATCAAGGCTTTCTCCGAAACCGACCAGACCGAAGACCTGAAGGCGATCACCGTTCCAACGCTTGTTCTGCACGGTGAAGACGACCAGATCGTGCCGATCGCAGATTCTGCCCACAAGGCGATCAAGCTCCTGACGAACGGCACGCTCAAGACCTACCCTGGTTTCTCTCACGGTATGTTGACGGTTAATGCCGATGTTCTCAATGCTGACCTGTTGGCCTTCATTAAGAGCTGATCTTGAGGAAATTTTGCAGCAACCGTTGCTGCGATCGCCAAGCCACGGAAGCGAAAGAGGAGCGTTGACGCCCCTCTTTCGCAACCGTCTCTTAATTAATTATGCCACTCGACGCCTCCGCCGCTCTATCGTGTGATTTCTTGACCAATTCGAGGTTTAATCGCGAGAACGCGCAACGCGTTGAGGATCACAGCCACATCGATCAATTCCTGAATGACGGCGCCCTGTACCGGCGTTAAGTATCCAAAGGCCGCCGCGGTCATACCGATAGTCGACATTCCGATACCGGCCATGACACTTTCGAGCGCTATACGCCGCGCGCGTTGCGCAATTTCGATACCCGGAAGCAGGCGGTCAAGATGATCGACGAGAAGAACAATATCCGCAGCCTCGGCTGAGGCGGCGGCTCCACGAGCCCCCATGGCAACGCCAATATCCGCAACAGCAAGTGCCGGTGCATCGTTAACACCGTCTCCTACCATCATCACTAGCCCGTTCTTGCGTTCAGCAGTCACAAGAAGAACTTTCTCGTCTGGCGTTAGATCTGATTTGACCGCATCAAGCCCCAGGTTTTTTGTAACATCTTCCGCGACTGCCTTTCTATCGCCAGTGGCTAGCAGGATACGGCGTATGCCGAGTTGACGCAGGTTTGCTATAAGCTCTGCGACACCTGTGCGAAGAGCATCGGCCATGGTGATGTAGCCAGCAATTTTATTATCGACTGCAAGCGTGACAATTACCGCACCAACATTCAAGATCGGGCTGGGAATGGGCGCTGCGCCGATTTGCTGATTGACGAACGAAACTCCTCCCACACTGACCAGGTGACCCGAAACGGTTCCGCTAACTCCCTCTCCAGGACGCTCCGTAACGTGATCTGGCGCCGGCAGCACTACACCCCTGCGGTGCGCCGCAGTAACAATCGCCACGGCCATCGGATGCTTTGACGCCTGTTCAAGAGCCGCAGCGAAATATAAAACTTCATCCTCCGACATACCGTTGCATGGTTCAATCAACACGATCTGGGGACGTCCATCTGTCAGTGTACCGGTTTTGTCGAGAACCAGTGTCGTGATCCGTGCCAGGACTTCCAATGGCTTTGCGCCCTTGATGAGAACACCAAAGTGCGCCGCCCGCGACAGCCCAGCCACGAGAGCGACAGGTACGGCAAGGATTAACGGGCAAGGCGTTGCCACGACCAACACCGCCACGGCCCGGATAGGATCACGAGTGAGCCACCATGCAGCTGTCGCGAGTGCAATTGTCACCGCGAGGAAAAGCATTGAATATCGATCCGCAAGCCGCGCCATCGGTGCCTTGGATGCTTGCGCTGCTTCAACCAACCGGACGATCCCGGCGTAAGTGCTGTCAACCGCCCGACGCCGAACGCGCAGGTCAAAAGGCTCGCCCGCATTCGTACAGCCGCTCATCAACTCGTCACCATGCACAAGTCGCACGGGCATTGATTCACCCGTGATGGCAGACTTATCGACGATCGCCTGCGCGCCCTCAATATATCCGTCTGTCGGCACGATGGCGCCCTGATGAATGAAAAGGAGGTCGCCTGGTTCAATCGTGTCGAGCGCGACAACCTCTAGAGTGCCATTTTCATGGCGTGTGGCAGTTCTGGGAACCCGGGACAGGAGTGTGCTCATTTCGCGCCTGGCACGGCCCTCCGCAAAGTTCTCAAGAAAAGTGCCGCCGGCATACATTACGGCGACCACCGATGCGGCCAGCGTTTCACCGAATAACAGCGCTGCCGTCATCGAAAGCGCCGCGACAATGTCCAGCCCAACTTCACCTCGACAGAGACTGCTAAGGATTTCGACGACCAGAGCAATCAAGACCGGAATAACCCCAAGACGCCAAGCAAGGACGGCCATATCGGGCTTGTCGTATGCGAAAAAAACCAGCCCACTTATGAGACCGAGTATCGCAATCGAGAGCAGCACAGTTTTGACGCGGTCATAGGTCAGAGAGAACATGACGTCCTTTCATCGCCCCTTCGAGCGTGTGGATAGTGGTCCTGCCGTCTTTCTATTTGGTTCAACTGCTGGCTTGTTTGTCGTGCTGTTACGACTTGCCAATTCGAAGCTTTTTCTCGTGTAGTCGGTATGAAGCTCTAACAACCATTAACATACCAGAGATGCGCGTCCGCGGCACCAGCGGGAATGGTGCAATTCGAAAGTTACTCTCCCAGGGAGGCTGGCATCCGTTATTTCAGCTGATGAGCTCATCAAGTCTCGCTCAAAGCTGACTGAGCTTTCATTAGCGATTTCTGGATTAGCGAGCACTCGCCTTGAAGAAGCGGAATACACGTACACTTATCTTACCGCATAAGTCGAAGAGCCGACCCGACAAAGTCATTTTCTATAGTTGCTTCGCCTGGTATCCAAAAATCCGCGCGTATTTTTCCCTCTGCCAGCAAACCTGCTCGAGAGGTACCAGCTACTCTGGTATATCTGAACCGCCGCGTTGAACTTTGCCAGTCAGCGTGAATGGTCAGGAAGCGTGCGCTGGGCGAGAATACATCCTTAGATAGATGTTCGGAAATGCTCGCAAAACTAAAAGTTGACAATCAGATTTAGATCCACTATTTATTCATTATCGATATTTTCTTGCTGAGCTTTGGTTACCGCGCGATTAGCACCGCGCTTTCAACGAACCCTCCCTTTAAAACAATCGTTATCATCATCCGCAGCGCAGTCGCGCTGAGGTCATCTATATTGCTATGAAAGGGTTCATTATGATCACCGGCACAGTTAAATGGTTTAATTCCACCAAGGGCTTCGGCTTCATCCAGCCTGACAACGGCAGCGCTGACGCGTTCGTTCACATCTCTGCCGTCGAGCGCGCCGGAATGCGCGAAATCGTCGAAGGCCAGAAGCTCAGCTACGATCTGGAGCGCGACAACAAGTCCGGCAAAATGTCGGCTTGCAATCTTCAGGCTGCTTAAATCGGTATCTGCTTTCCTTTGACCACGGATGTACTGGCACTGTTGAAAGCACAATACCTACTGAGGTCAGGCAAGTTGCCTGGCCTTTTTTTTGCCTGATGACACCGCAACTGCGCGGGTGCCCAGGTGGCCAATGGCCGCAATAACAGGAGTTCTCGATGACGAACCCAGCCAACGAACTTCAGGCAATCAACACGGCTTGGCAGATTGCCGTGCAGGAAATTCTGCGGATGGTCGTTCGAGACCTGTACAAATCAGGGGACGAGGCGTCCTTCCAAGCGCATATCAAGAGAGTTGAAGAGGCGGCCGTTGACAGCATCTACACCGGACTGATGCTTCGCGGGACGGATGAATGGACGGAAGTCTTGGTCAAGGAAAAGGCCAGTAACTTCGTCACGACGCTTTTGACGTCGTTCACTTATGACAAGGTTTGATCATCGCAAGCGGTTCGCCTGTTTCAATGGAGAGCCATGATAGTGACGACGCGCTTAAAAAAACAAGTTTGTCGCTAACAGTTTTTCCACCCGCCAGTCTGTTTCAAAACTCACTTAACGAACGGTCATTCCCCAACAACGGCAACTCTAGGTGACAAGACGCCGTTAGCCTGTTGGTATGAGCAAGCGTTTCACTTTCAGGCTGTTAGCCGACTTTCCTTTACCCAGAGCGTCACGACAACTCCCCCTTCAATCCAGTTAAAGTCAATTGACCCTCCCAGCTGCCCTGAGACGGTTCGATGAAGCAATTTGCTGCCGTAGCCTTCGGCAGTCTCCGCCGCACCGATACTATCACAGCCGTGCTCGCTCCAAACGATCTCGATGTCGTCTTTGGCTGATGCCCCGGAAATGTCGAGGGACCCCGTTTCGTTTGAAAGGGCACCATACTTCAGCGAGTTCGTTGCGAGTTCGTGAATGATGAGCGCGAGACTTGTCGCGGCCCTCTACCCAAGCCCCATGCGTGGAACTGCAACGCGGATACGCCCGGCGAAAGCGCCATGGTCGTCGTATGGCGCCAACAGCACACTAAACAGATCACCCAGCAAAGCCGCGCGCCCCTGACCATCTGGAAGCGGGCGGACAAGCTCATGGGCGCGTCCGAGTGCGGTAAGGCGCTGCGTCAACTGCTTTGCCATCTCCTCCTTCGTTTCAGTTGAACGCGACGTGATGCTCGTGAGGCCGGAAGCCAAAGCGAGCAGGTTCTTAACGCGGTGGCTCATCTCACCGGCGAGCAGCTCATGACTTTCCTCCGCCTGCTTGCGCCCCGTTACGTCAAGAAAAATTCCAGTCGTCTTTTTTGTTGACGTATCGCCGTCGTTCCCCTGGCCACGCGCGGAGATCCATCGGACATCAGAGGCGGTCGTGAGGATGCGGAAATCGATTTCAAAGGGCCCATCAATCGCACGAGTGGCAACAAACGCCGCCCTGACGCGGTCTCTGTCCGCGGGATGGACCTTAGCTGAAAGATGCTCAAAGATGAGATCGGTCTCTGCTGGTATGTCCCAAAGTTCGTATGCCTTGGTGTCCATGACGAACGTATCGTCTTCCAGCATCCAGGTCCAAAGCGCCACCCCCGCCGATTTAATAGCCCGTCTAAGCTCGTCTGCACTCCATTCAGGCTGCGACCTTGATGCGCTCATCGTAAATCTCTTCTGACAGATGCCACTCACTATTTTCAGAACTACCGGGCCGGACTAAGGTTATCAATGGCCTATGCAGGCTTTGTGATGCTAATACCACAAGCTTACACGTTGAAAAGTGGGGCAGGATGCCTCTGTCACCGACGACAAATTGTGCCATTGAAGCGATATAAGCGCGCCCCGATTCCGCTGTGCTTTGGTAACATGATCTGCGCGCACGCAAATGCAATGTCACACCGATGCCGGGCGGCGTGCGATAACGTGGCGCCTCGCGGCTGCGTTGTGCAGATAGCAGGCGCTTTAATTCTGTATGGAGTTTGAGCGCGTACACATCGCGGCTCGATTGGTCGGAGCAGCCATGGACGCCAGTGGCGTTCCTGGCGAAAGGCAGGTGAAACGTCCGCTGGGCTTGCCTCCACCCCTAAATCACGCCAAAAGGCTCCCCGTCTTAGTGCCTTGTACCACCGATACCCAACAGGCGCTTTGACCTGAACGGGATCCTGAAATCTTGTTTGCAATTTGATGTCTTTGCAGCTTGGAAGTGACGATCTCCTCAGAGATGAAATGAGGACGCAAATGAAACAAAATCAGAACTTTAACCCCCTGTCTCCCTTTTTCGCCATTGCAGCAGCCCTGCTCATTCTGTCGGCGTGTGATGACAACACCTCCAGCCAGACAGATCGTGCGCGAGAGACACAAACCTCCAGCGAACAGTCAGAAGTTCAAAAATACAACGCCTATGTCGAGGTTGCCAATTCGGTGCACCGACCTTACGCCGAGGATCTGGCAACATATCAGCGCTATATTCAGCCTGTACTTGACGGCAAGGAAGAGAATGACGACCTCCTTTTCCCTTCATCGTCGACGATGAGCCGGGTCAAGGAGAATCTGGACAAAGCGCGAGCCATGAAACCCGACATGGCCGAACTTGACGTTTCGGCGCAGACCTATAGCGATGCGTTGGACAAGGCTATCCCTCTTGATCGCGACCTGGACAATTACATCGAGGCCAAGACCTATCTGAGCGATAAGGGCGCGCATGGACGCGAGATTCAACCCGCCTATATCTCCGCCATGGAAACCCTCGCAAAGGCCCAGATGAATTACGCCAAAGCGATCGAGGCAAAGGACCGCGCCCGCATCAAGTTGGAATTTGACGAGACGGAAAAGGACACGCTCGCCTATTTCCGGATCGGCATGGTCTATCATATTAAGGACAGCATCGACCAGGCCTCTAGTTTCCTGAATGGCGAGGGTTTTGGTGACAGCAAGGACGTGTTCAAGGCTGCGCTCGACGCGTTCGCCACCATGGCGTCAGGCTATGATCGCAAGGTGCGAGACCAAAACAGCACGGGTTGCCCGGCCATCATGTCCAATGCCAATGCCTATCTCTCCGTCGGCAGGCAGATCATCCACAGGACCGAACACGGCTCGTATGAAAAGGACAAGCAGCAAGGCTCCCAGTTCCAGCTAATGCAGTCGCGGGAGCAGCAGGACGCAAGCTCCCTCCTCCAGAACTATAACAATATGATCAGCCAACTGAACATGAACCAATGCTGAGCTGAACCTGAACCTGAACCTGAACCTGAACCTGAACCGCGTTATGCGGGCTGCGTCCCCAACGCAAAACCTAAAGATGCCACACATTTCGTTTGAGCGTGGAATGTGTGGCTCCGAATTCGATGATGTCGATGCGACACGACATCTCCTTGCCTGAAGCAATGGAGCAATCAAAGCATAAATCCGTACGGTAGGATGCGAGCGATTACAACAACGCCGCGCCAGCATCGAGCAGCAGTACCCCATATGACAGCCGTTCCGCCGATCCCAAGTCGCAACGAACTCGATGAGCTTATGACAAACCAGGGCTCTGAACGTTGGCCATCTCGTTAACCCAACGCCGGCGTCTAACAATCCGCAGTGATGGCCGCGCGCGACCCGAAGCGCCAAACGGGCGTTCTCCTAACAGCAGCCATTGAGCAGTCAAAGGACAAGGCTATCCACCAGACTTCATAGCGATAAAACAGCATGGTTTTTGTCTTAGCTTAAGGTCCATTATCTCCAAGTCCTCAAACCAGATTGCTCCTCGAGCCTTGATTCTCTTAAGACCTGTATCTAAGTATTTTAGGAAGTGCGGAGGAAACATGGACGAGATTTTAAGTCAGAGCGCTAGAACAGGCGTGCAGGGATTGGATGATGTTCTTTCCGGTGGCTTAACTCGCAGGCACGTGTTCCTCTTAGAGGGATCTCCGGGGACGGGCAAAACGACAATCGCCCTGCAGTTCCTCATCGAAGGCGCAAAACTCGGCGAGCGCTGTCTGTACATAAGCCTATCGGAGACGAACGAAGAGCTGCGTGATTGCGCAAAATCACATGGTATGGAAATCGGTAGCGAGATCGAAATCTTTGAACTCGTACCGCCAGAAAGCCTTCTCGACGCCGACCAACAGCAAAGTCTGCTTTATTCCTCGGATCTCGAGCTCGGTGAAACCACAAGAATGATTTTCGAGGCGTTTGATCGCATCAAGCCTCAGCGCGTCGTAATAGACAGTCTTTCCGAAATCCGCTTGCTGGCACAAAGTTCGCTGCGCTACCGCCGACAGATACTTGCTTTGAAACACTTTTTTTCACGTTCGGATGCCACCGTCCTGTTGCTCGACGACATGACGTCGGAAAATTTCGACAAGACTGTGCACAGCGTTGTCCATGGCGTGATCTATCTCGAACAACTGGCTCCAGATTACGGTTCTGAACGTCGTCGCCTGAGGGTGATAAAATATCGCGGACAGTCGTTCCGTGGTGGCTATCATGATTTCGTCATCAAGACCGGCGGCGTTTCGGTGTTTCCGCGGCTTCGTGCAATTGAGCACAAGACCGGTTTCGAGCGAACCACCTTATCCAGCGGTCTTCCCGAGTTCGACGATCTCCTTGGCGGAGGCATCGAGCGCGGGTCCAGCACACTGCTTATCGGGCCGGCAGGCACCGGCAAAAGCTTGTTCGCCCTGCAGTTTGTGAACGCTGCAATCCAGCGAGGGGAAAAAGCCGCGATCTTTATCTTTGATGAGGAGCTTGGCCTGCTTTATGCCCGTACCAAGACCATGGGTATCGACCTGGAAACACTGCACGCACAGGGCCATATCCACATAGAGCAACTGGATGCCGCCGAACTGTCACCGGGTGAATTTGCGCAGCGTGTTCGTGACCGGGTTTCAACCTATGAAGCCAAGACGGTCGTAATCGACAGCATTAATGGCTATCAAGCTGCGATGCCGGAAGAGAATGCTCTCATCCTGCACATGCATGAACTTTTGCAATACCTCAACAGGCAGGGTGCAAATACCTTTTTGACGGTCGCGCAGCATGGTCTGGTCGGCGACATGAAATCGCCTGTTGACGTTACCTATCTTGCAGACAGCGTCATTCTTCTGAGGTATTTCGAGGCACTGGGAAAAGTTCGGCGGGCAGTATCGGTGATCAAGAAACGCACCGGGCCACACGAAGATACTATTCGTGAATTTAAAATATCCGGTGGCGGACTAACGCTCGGCGAGCCGCTTTCGGCCTTTCAGGGAATTCTGCGTGGCGTCCCTAACTTTGTGGGGGATCAAAACCCTCTTCTTCCAATGACCGGTGAGGGTAGCGACAATTCCTAATAGCGACACAAGCGCCCTAGTTTACGCTCCTATCGGCCGTGACGCGGAGATTGCAGTTTCGCTCCTGAAAGAAGCTGGGGTGGCCGCCACCGCAGTGAGTGATATTGCGTCGTTTGTGGCGAAGTTGAGTGACGACATCGCTTTCGCAGTTGTGACAGAGGAGGCTTTTCGGTCTGCCGATCTGAGAGGTTTTTCCGCGTGGATCGAGGCACAGCCGAGTTGGTCTGACCTTCCGTTCGTCATCCTCACGAACCGTGGTGGTGGACCTGAACGCAATCCGGCGGCGGCAAGATTATCTGAAGTCCTGGGCAACGTGAGCTTCATTGAACGGCCATTTCATCCAACCACCTTCATAAGCGTTGCGCGATCCGCCATGCGGGGCCGTCGCCGCCAATTCGATGCCCGAGCTAGAATAGAGGCTCTTGATGAAGGCGAGAGACGTCTTCAAACGGCGCTCAGTGCTGGCAGACTGGGTGCGTGGGAATTCGATCTTGCAACCGGCGAACTGATCACTTCGACGACCTTTCGATCAATATTCGGTCGCAATGCCACCGAGGAGTTCTCCTACACGGATCTGTTGGCCACTATCCATCCTGAGGATGTCGACCGGATGCAGTTGGCCGTTCGAACGACCATTGAAACCGGTGCCGACTACGCCATAGAATACCGCACGATCTGGAGTGACGGCTCTGTCCATTGGGCCGAGATCCGCGCCCAGCTCTACAGAGACCGCGAAGGTAAGGCCATAAAGCTCGTCGGCGTCTCGGCCGACATCACCGCACGACTGAAAGCGGAAGAGCACCAGCGACAACTGAACGAGGTTCTCGAAGAGCGCGTTGCAGAACGGACCCGTAAACTGGAAGAGACCCACGCCAGAATGATGGCAGAGGTCAACCAGCGGGAGAGCGCCGAGCAACAACTTCGCCAGGCTCAGAAGATGGAGGCGATCGGCCAACTTACTGGCGGCGTGGCGCACGATTTCAATAACCTCCTGATGGCGGTTTTGGGAAACCTCGAATTGCTGCGAAAGCATGTTGGAGAGGATAACAAGGCGGTTCGTCTCATAGACGGAGCCCAGCAGGGCGCAAAGCGCGGTGCATCGCTCACCCAGCGGTTACTGGCCTTCTCGCGCAAGCAGGACCTCCGTATCGACCCGGTCGACATGCGAGCGCTGATAATGGGAATGGAAGATCTGCTGAAACGCTCGGTTGGCGCAAATGTGGTGATTGAAACGCATGTGCCGCCCCATCTTCCTCTGGTCTCGGCAGATGCAAACCAGATTGAACTGGCGCTCCTCAATCTCGTTGTCAACGCCCGTGACGCAATGCCAGACGGAGGCGAGATCCGCATTGGGCTGGACGAGGTTCATCAGTCCAGGCCGGAAGGTGAGCTTGCCGCCGGCCATTACGTCGTCCTTTCGGTCGTTGACCAAGGTCAGGGCATGGATAGTGAAACACTTAGAAAAGCTGTCGAGCCGTTTTTCTCCACCAAGGAGCTCGGAAAGGGTACCGGTCTGGGACTCTCCATGATCCACGGTCTGGCGTCCCAGCTGAAAGGCGATCTCAAGCTGACAAGTGAGTTGCAGCGCGGGACAAAGGCGGAACTATGGATACCGGTATCCACATCCGGCGCGGCAACTGAAACCGGGGTGATTGATATGCCGATTGAGATAGCGCAGAAAGCCAAAGGGCCGAAAAGAATTTTGCTTGTGGACGACGATGCACTCATTGCCATGAGTTCAGCTGACATGTTGACGGACCTTGGTCATGACGTGGTGGAAGCCTATTCGGGAAACGAGGCACTTCAGCGCCTGGGCGACGGGTCCGAGTTCGACCTTCTCATCACGGACTATTCCATGCCGGGAATGACCGGCGGAGAGCTGGCAATTGCTGTTCGGGATATAGTTCCAGATCTTCCGATACTTATTGCGTCCGGCTATGCCGAGTTGCCACCTGGAGTGAACCTTGACGTGGCACGGCTTGGAAAACCCTACACCCAAGATCAGTTGGCGCGAGAACTCGACCGGCTGTTTGCTGATAGGATTTAGGCAAAAGGCTGCGAAATCTGAGTTCGTTTTGAGATTTCTGGCGCCATCTTTCGCCGTGATGAAGAATGCAGGCCAAAGGTATTATTGGGACGTGACTATGTCAGCGGGATATAAAACAGAGAACACGCACTCTGCTTAGCCTTATATATGCAATACGAACTCTCCCGGCGTCAAAGCTGAAATGTCCTGCTTCTGATTAACGCCAAATTCTACGAATGCCCCTAGGACAACCGGTGGTCGGTAACTCGGAGCAGCGTTACTTTTTGGCGCAGGCTTCTCAAAACAATGTCGCTACAGCCATCCTCAGGAACGGATTAGTATCAAGGGTCCTACCCGAGTTGTTTTTACGCCTAGTGCTGCGCGAAGGAAGGATAGAGCGGCTTCCGTGTCCGTGACATTGATCGTTCCGCTGATCCTACGATTTGCGACGATATCACTCGCGATGACAATCCTGCCGGAGAAATGACGACCGATTTCCTCGACGACCTTGAACAGTGGGGCATTCTCGACGGCAATCTGGCCACGCCGCCAGGATAGTGCAACATTGCTATCAACACGCTGAACAACGGAGCTACCGCTCCGGCGGTCCACAAGCGCTTGTTCACCTTCGTGAATCTGCAGGGAGCCGGAATTGCCCATTTCCCGTTCAATCATCACAGTATTTTCTGTGACGCTCACCTGGAGGTCGGTGTCGCTGTAACGTACGTCAAAGGCGGTGCCTAGAGCTGTCACCCGGGCTGGGCCTGCATCGACGCTGAACGGGCGTTCCGGTGCATGGGCAACCTCGAAATAGGCCTGGCCGCGCAGGAGCCGCACGACACGTCGCTCTGCAGTAAAATCGACTGCGATGGCTGATGAGGAGTTAAGTTGAACCGTTGATCCATCCTGTAATGTGACGACTGGCATTTCATCGACGCCCGCAACGACATCCGCCTGCATTCTGATGGGGCCATCAAGCGAGAGGAATGCGGCGCCAGCAATGGCGAGAAAAAACAGCGCTGTGACGACAGGTTTGACAGGACTGCGGGGTTTTATACGAATGTTGGACAGCGCGGTATCAGACTGAATGGCAGATTGGGCATCTCCCAGAAGCTGTTCGGCCGTATTGTATGTTTGACAGTTTTGCGGATCGGCGTTTATCCATGCCTGAAAACGCGACTTTTCTTCCGCTGGTTGGCGGGGGTCGTTGTTACGCAAAATCCAGTCCGCAGCCTCCCGGTTGCGTTTTCGTTGGGCATCTTTCGCCCGGTTGCCTGGCATATCCCTCTCCAGCCTGTGTCCTCTATCGTATAGACGCTTGGCTATACCGAATTGGGACTACGGCCCATTTAGAACATTTCGGGGATCAGGTGAAGCGGGCTAGACTTGCAAGAGGCGATCAAGGCAGTGCGCAAAGGCACGTCGCAAATGTCGGTCCACCATGTTTCGTGAAATGTTGAGCTTCACGGAGATCTGGTCCGGCGTCAGATGATGAAGCCGGTGCAGGATAAACACAACGCGTCGTCGCTGCGGCAGATCGGCGATTGCATCACGCAATACGGCAACGCGCGCTTCGATCTGCAGGACGTGGTCAGGAGCTGGTGCGGCGCTGGCGACCGCCAAAGCCTCCTTTTCGGAGCCTGAAAACAACCGTGCCTCGATGTTTTCACGACGAAGTCTATCAAAACCGAGATTGATGGCCGCTCGGCAAAGGAAGGCCTTCACAGAGCGCTTGTTGCGAAGGACCTCCGGCTTAGTAGACAGCTTGATGTAAAGATCGTGAACAACGTCCTGAGCCGTCGAGCGCGGATGCCCGCGGCGCAGCACGGCACCAGTGATATCGGCATAGTGCTCTTCGATTGCTCTGTTCAGCAAATCATTGCCATCAAGACTGTCCCAAGACATCCGCGAGGTAGAAGAGCTCGACATAATACTCGCTTCCCAAAGCAACAATATCGTCAGGACGGCATCATGTCCTATGGCTCTGAACGCTATAGGTTCAGAAAAAGTCGTGCAAGGACAACAAGTTAAAACAATCCATCGGTGCTAATCTCTACTCGCCTTAAATCATGACATTAAAATTCATCTTTATGCCTGATTTTGTTGGTCGATTTTCATTTAACCTGTTCCGATCAGACAGCGCTGACCATGCTCAGACATCTGAAAAAATTGCAGCGGTGTGATATTTCCATCACCCATCATGAAGCCGCAACATTGACGGTTCGCCTTATAGTGGGATGCACAGCGGCGTTCCGGCAACCGGATCGCGCATGATCATAGTGTCTACGTTGAACACCTCAGTGATTGTCTTGGCAGAAATAACCTCTCCCGGATTTCCGGACGCTATGATGCGCCCTGCCTTGAGGACAACAAGGTGGTGCGCGTAGCGTGCAGCCTGGTTGATGTCATGCAAAACGGCAACAATGGTCTTGCCCTGACGGTCAACAAGCATCGTCAAGAGTTTCATCAATTCAATCTGATGTTCAAGGTCGAGGTAGGTTGTCGGTTCATCGAGTAGAAGGACTTCGCTTTGCTGGGCGAGTGTCATCGCAATCCAGGCGCGTTGTCTTTGTCCACCCGACAGGCTGTCCAAGGAACGATCGGCAAGGTCGGCTATGCCGGTAAGTGTCAGCGCCTCTTCGCAGGCAGACTGATCTTCGCTGGACCACCGCGCAAATAAAGACCGATAGGGATAGCGTCCTTGCTGGACAAGATCAGTGACAGTAAGCCCCTCCGGTGCGACCGGTCCTTGCAGAAGAACACCGATGCGCCGTGCCGTCTCCCTCGTCGAGAGCTTAGAGATGTTGTGACCATCCAGGAGCAAAGTGCCAGTTGTGGCAGGCATAAGGCCCGCAAACGTGCGCAGAATAGTGGATTTGCCACTCCCGTTCGGCCCTATTAAAGCAGTGAAACGGCGCGGCGGCACGGCGAGATCAAAATTCTCGACCACGTGACGTTTTCCATAAGCAATATGGATATCAACTCCAGCCAGCTTGGCATGCGGCGTTTTCTCATCCACGCTCATGGCGGCGTCCCCAGATCAAGTATGCTAAAAATGGTGCCCCGATGAGGCCTGTGACAATACCCGCAGGCAGTTGTGCTGGTGCTATGATCACGCGGCCCGCCAGATCTGCCGATGTGACAAGGCAAGCTCCGACGAGGGCTGCCACAGGTATAATTCTGTAGTGTGCTTGACCGACCAGGCGGGTGGCAATGTGGGGTCCTATCAGCCCGACGAACCCGATCAGTCCAGACACTGCAACCGCTGCGCCACAAATCATTACGCAGATAAAGATCAAAAGACCGCGCATTTTATCAACCGGCTGGCCTAGGCTTCGTGCGGCGTTGTCACCAAAGCGGATCAGATCCAGTTCGGACGATAGAAGGAACGTCAGCGTGATCGGTAGGATGAGCCAGATCGATAACAGCCGGACCTTGAGCATATTGGCGTCATAGACACTTCCAGAAAGCCAGATCATCGCGCGCTGTACATCACCAATCTCACCAAACGCAGACAGGAAAGTGGTGACCGCACTGGCAAGCGCACCCAATCCCACGCCAATCAGGATGATCCTTAGCGAGGATGTTCCACCACGCCATGCGAATAGGAAAACAGTCACTGCCATGATGGTTGCGCCACAAAATCCGGCGACCTGTAATAAAAATACGGGCGGGTCCTGCATCAGAACAATAACCGCCATCGCCGCCGCAGCGGCGCCACCATTGATTCCAAGAACTCCAGGTTCCGCTAGAGGATTACGCAGGACGGCAATCGTGATCGTACCTGCTGTCGCCAGCGCTGTTCCAACAAGGATGCCAAGAAGAACACGCGGCAGTCGCAGTTCAAGAACAATCATCACGTCTTGTTGGCTGGCATCAATACTCCCGGATAGCACGGCAAAAACTGCATGCCATGAGATGGAAATGTCGCCGAAGGTGAGGCTTGCGGCAATCAGGAGTGTCAGCAGCAACGTAAATGCGGAAATGACGCGGATCACGTTTCCGCCCTCACCCTTGTCCGTGCAAGCCAAAGAAAGAACGGTGCGCCGACCAGCGCAATCGTCACTCCAACCGGAAAATTCTGGCTCGCGAACAAGGTGCGTCCCATCATGTCGGCCATCACGACGACAAATGCGCCAGCAATGGCGCAGAAAGGCAAGACCCAGCGGTAGTCAACGCCGATCATGAAGCGAACAATGTGCGGCACAATCAGACCGACAAAACCAATCGGGCCAGCGAGCGCCACGGCGCCTCCTGCAAGGAGCATGACGATAACAAGAGACACACCACGCCACAGCGCAGTGTTTTGCCCAATCGCGCGAGAAGCGTCCTGGCCGAGACTAAGAGCTGTCAGATGCCTGCCGATGAACAAGGACGCAGCGAGCGCAACTGTAGCATAGGGGGCGACATCCAGTATCTCAGCGAATGTCCGACCGGAGACCGATCCAGCGGTCCATAGGCGTACGGCATCAAGTGTGCTCTGATCGAATATCAGCACCGCCCCGGTCAATGACGTAAGGAAAGCGGTAACGACAGCGCCAGCGAGAATAAGGCCTAGGGAATGATGAACGATACCGCCCATGGAACCGAGTGCGTAAACGACAACGGCAGCAGCTCCTGCTCCACCGAAAGCAAACCAAATGTAACTTGAACCGTTACCTGACCCAGTCAGTGTCATCATGGTTACGACAGCAAATGCAGCGCCGGCGTTGATACCAAGCAAACCGGGTGAGGCAAGTGGATTATTGGTCACTGCCTGCATGATGGCGCCTGACACTGCGAGCGCGCTTCCAGCGATGATGGCGGTCAGTACACGTGGAAGCCTAATCGCGATGATCAGGATGTGATCACGCGACCCGTCGAAATGCACGAGTGCAGCAATGACAGTTTTCGCGGGCATCCACGTTGTGCCGACACTGATGGCCAGAAGGCAGCCTAGCACCAGCAGCAACAGCAGCACAACCAAAGCCAACATCCTCCGCCCAGCTAACATGCGGGCTCCCGTCCTCACTGGCTGTCCAGAATATGACGTTCAATGTCATCAAGAATGCGATGTGCCGACGCAAGACCGTGAAAGCTTTGCCATGGCCCACGATCGACCCGATAAGCCCGACCGCTCTGCACGGCAGGCAATAGCTGCCAAAGTGGATTTTGCACGACCTCCTTTTCCAGTTTGTCGTCTTCATCGCTTTCAAAGCCGCTGGCCGAAACATAGAGCAGAATATCGCCTTCCAGACTGGCCAGCTCCTCCCAATCCGGACGCTTCACGATAGTGCCGTCTGTCACTGTTTCGTATGCCGTGCGTTTCACTCCGGCCTCGTGAAGCACGGCAAATGGCGCATAGGCTTCTGGACCATCAACGAAAACCACGAAGCGGCCGGGTGCGAAACGCACAGTCGAAACTGTCAGCTCAGTCTTCGCCATTCGCTCTCGAATGCTGGACACGCGGCTCTCATATGCTAGTAGCGCCTGGTCTGCGGTTCCCTCACCCCCCGCGACCTCAGACAAGCGCTGCAGATATTGCTTCCAGTCCATATGCTTGAAAAGCACCGTAGGGGCGATTTTCGCTGCAGTATCGTAAATCTGTCCATGGGCTTCGGCAGAACCGATAATCAAATCGGGTTTCAGCGCTGCAACCCTCTCGAGACTTGGCTCTCTGGGATTGCCCAAGTCGACCAAATTACGGTCTTTTACACTCTTCATCACCCCATCGTCCTGTATCGCCATATAAGGCGTCGCAACGACGGGAGCACCAAGTTCAAGGAGCATGCCTAGAGTGATGAGCGGATCAAGTGTCACGATCCTTTGCGCATTTTTAGGGATGCAGAGAGGACCATTGTAAACATCCTCACTGATCTCTTTGCCTTCGCATGCGGCATGCGAAAAAGAGGTGTTCATCAGAAAAATAATGAGGGCAAGACAGAAGCGCATTACAGACGTCATTTCATTCTTAGGGCTGAAAAGGCTGTGGGGTATGACACCCCACAACAGCGGTTGTCAGAACTTGACGCGGACATTCAGTCCGAATGAGCGACCCTTGCCCGCCTGGCCGAACGGCAGCGAATAGTCAGGATCCACGATCGTGAAATACTTCTCGTCCGTGAGGTTCTCCACGAATGCGATAACCTCCCAATTGTCCTTCTTGAAGCCAGTTTGCGTATTTACGATGAAGCGCGGATCGATCTTGTACATCCCATTCGTGCCAAAGCGCGAATTGTAGCTCGTCGTGTACTTGGCATCGGCTCCGACAAAGACGCCGTTTTCGAACTCATACCGTCCGCCCAACGCCACACTCCATTCTGGAGCTTCCGGGAACGACTTACCGTCTTGTGGCAGCGTAAGCGCTGCGTGGTTGAAATCGATGAACTTAGTGTTCAGGTAGCCGATAGACATGAATGCGGTAAATTCATCTGTGACCTCAAGAGTTGGCTCGATCTCGAAACCCCACGCCCGCGACGTTGCAGCGTTCGAAGTGATGCGATAACCCGGGATGGATGGATCAGGACGTATTTCAACCTGCTGATCATCGTACTTTGTGTAGAAAAGATTGGCGTTCAGCGTCAGACGGTCCTCAAGAAGCGTTCCCTTGTAAGAGACCTCAACATTCTGAGAGTATTCCGGATCGTACGTTCCCAGATCACCGGTCACCCGATCGAAATAGGAGCCACCAGATCGAAAGCCCTGGGTGTAAGTGAGGCCAACCGTCTGGTTGTCACCGAACTCCTTGGAAAGGCCGACTTTCGGCACAAAATTCAACTCATCAAGGGACGATGGATCGCCTGTCAGCACCGCTGAGGGATCGATAAGGCCGAAATAGTTTCGCTGGTGATCCCTATCTTTCAGATAGTCCAGGCGCCCTCCCAGTGTTGCAAACCAGGTCGGTGCAAATTCGTAGGTCGCTTCACCGAAGACAGCGAAGTTAGATGTTCTGCGGTTCTGTGTATCGCTCTGCTGATACAGGTCGAATGCGACAATATCCGTGGCGCCGTCCCACACTTCGTGGCTACCGTAGACGCCGGCAACCCATTTCCAGCTATCGGCTTCGTAGTTTAGCCGGAACTCTTGCGTGAAAATGGAATTATCGTCTTCGCCGGTAATGCCGTTGATCACACCCTCAGTGCCGTAATCGATCGAGCGCCGGTTGTTGATGCCGTACTGGTAACCCGTCTGGGATGTGAAACGCAGCGTATCTGAGAAATCGTGCGTGACTTCGAGGCCTAGGTTGTGCGTCTCGGTCCAGCGATACTCCGTATACGTCACCGGGGAATTGTTGAAGTCGCCACGGCCCGTATAGAGGCCTACGAGGGCGTCGTTCGGCCGATCTTTAGAGTAAGAATAGGTCAGCAGTGCGTGGGTGTCCGGCATTTCCGATGGTGTGATCAGCACCTTAGCCCGCAATACACCGCTAATATCGGTCGTCAGTTCATCGTAATTGTCGAAAATCCTGAAATCCGAATAATCGGGCTGGGCATATGAACGCTCGAAGGCACCCGAGATACGCAACGCGATCTGGTCATCAATGACGGGAGTATTAACCATGAAGGCGGTGCCTGCGAGATGATCGCTGCCTACCGTGCCGGAAAGTTCTACTTCTTTATCGAACGTCGGATCTTTGGACTTGATGTAAATCGCCCCGGTCATGGCTGCACGGCCGGAAAGCGTTGACTGTGGGCCTCGATAGACCTCCACCTGCTCAACATCCCAGAGGTTACGCGCACCGAAGCGGGCATTGTATCGCGTCTGGAGGATGCCATCGACATAGACGGATCCAGCCGGTCCACCGGACGGGACAAGACCTTCCGAACTCATGCCGCGGATGACGAAACCGGCGTTGACCGTGGCGCTGTCCAGCACGTTTGCCATGCGACGGTAGGTGTCCTGGGTGGTGCGTATTTGGCTGTCTACCAGGTTTTCAGCGTTCACAACGCCGACGCTGCTTGTCGTACCTTGAAGCGTAGTTGCGTTGCGTGATCCATAAATTTTAATGGCATCAAGCACGGTACTTCCGTCCGCGGCAGGAGCTGTTGTGAGGTTGGATCCAGAAGAAAGTGTGACCTGGTTGGTTCCCGCAAATCTGGCACCAATACCTGTCCCGACCAGCACGGAATCCAGTGCTTGTTGAGCAGTCAGATTGCCACTGGCACCTGAGGTCGTTTTGCCTTGGGCGATGGAAGCATCGAAGAGAATCTGTAACCCGGTCTGTGCAGCAAGGCTGTTGAGTGCTGGCGTCAACGGACCTGCCGGGATCGAAATTGGTTGCTGCGTTTGCTGCGCGACTGCCTTTGTGGCCATTTCCGGGACGACCGGGCTTAACACAACAAGTGCTGTACCAGCCAAAAGGATTTTACCCAGACTTGCCCAAACCCGGCTTCCGGAAAAAACATCGTTATACATCGAGACCCCCAAATCGTAAGGCGCTTAACGCGCCTGTACCCAACACGTAGTTTCCGTACCAAACCGGAAAAATCGCGATTTCCGGCATGGCTCTGGACGCGGCTTCACAATCCGCTCATGGGGTAGACGACTGGGTTTTGGCTCTTGGGACTATCGGCGAAAAAAAATCTGCTGATCGATCTGGGCACGCACCTACCTTGGGCGTTTCGAACGCTCGATCACATCAAATGACATCGAGAACCATGGTACGTGAAGCCATATGACAATCCCAGTTTTGTTCACTCAAGCATGAACTCCAATGCCATGGTCATGAATGTCAGCATATCCAAGGCCGGAAAATCTCCGCACGGGGAGTTTAATCATATTGCGTATCCCATACCGCGGGATATTGCCGCAGCGCTCTCTTGAACAATCGGCGCAAGCTCGATTAGCCTGGCTCTCGATATATGGGGTGGAGTGCTCGCGACACTCAAACCAGCGATGATCTTTCCTTGCGCGTCGCGAATTGGCGCAGCCACACAACCTATCCCTGTTTCGTTTTCTTCGATCTCCAAAGTGTAACCTGATAGGCAAAAATCACGCATTGAAGCCAGATAGTCGCTCCAGGTCAGGAAACCCGGTGGGGGACGATCATCTCCGAAGACCTCTGCCTGCGCCAGAGAATAGAGCCTTGCCCATTCGCCTTCGCCAAGATCGAGCATCTGGGCCTTTCCGGTACCGGTAACAGCTATCGGTTTGCGAAGCCCTACCCGCGAGCGCATTTCCAGCCCACGTCGGCCAGGTATCTTGTCGACATATATAACGTGGTCCCCATCGCGTACGCTCAGGTGGATCGTATCGCTAGTCTCATCGGATAGTTTTTCCAAAATAGGCCGCGCGACGAAAGTCAGTGGCATTTGCGTCAGTGCGGTGGCTCCCAGTTCAATCAAACGGGTGCCAAGCAGATATCCTCGGCCCTCGACATGACGAATAAAGCCCTCCCTCTGTAGAAATGCGACCAGTCGATGGGTCGTGCTGCGCGTTGTGCCGGTTTCCTTGCCAATCGATGCCAGGTCGCTCTTTCCGGCCGCGACGGCATTCAGCGTAGCAAATGCCCGAGATAAAGATTGAGTGCCCTGACCTGCCTGATCGCTCATTTAATATCCACACTATGAAATAGGTTCTCTTCTATTGGGATATAACACGAAATTGTTCGCTGCAACAACATGATAATCGCATTATATCCCATATTATGGGATTGCATCTTACATATTGAACAAAAATAAAAATGGTGCTAGGAGCTTGCTCACTGCCCGACGTGCACTTGCACGGCAGCCCCATTGGACGCTCAAAAGGGAGGAGCGCCTGCACCATGGACTATCAATTTGACTTCAGCTTTCTCGCTGAATACTGGCCCGAACTTCTTCGCGGCCTCTGGCTGACAATAAAGATGTCGGTGATCACGATCGCGCTCGGTTTCGCAGTCGGCACCCTCTTTGCTATTGGACGGAGCTCTCAAAGAAGTTGGCTTCGCCGCCTCTGTGCGATCTATGTGGAAGTGATCCGCAACACGCCACTTCTCATCCAGATGTTCCTGATCTACTTCGGGCTGGCATCACTCGGCTTGAAGCTCGGCGCTGATTTTTGCGCGATCCTCGCAATCGTCATCAACATAAGTGCCTACACTTGCGAGATCATGCGGGCAGGCATCGAATCGATCCGCAAGGGTCAGCTTGAAGCTGCGAACTGTCTTGGCTTGTCGAGGCTGCAGACTCTGGCAATGATCGTTCTGCCGCCAGCAACCGAGCGCGTTTATCCCGCACTGACCAGTCAGTTCATCCTTATCATGTTGACGACAAGCGTCGTTTCGCAGATTTCCGCAGAAGAACTGACCTCGATCGCAACACGGATAGACTCCATCACCTTCCGCTCCTTCGAGATCTATCTGGTGGTGGCAATTCTCTACATTCTCCTGGCCGCAACCGTGCGCATCTTTTTCTGGCTGCTCGGCCGGTTGGCCTTCCCTCGCTTGCGCCGACTTGGCACCCCGCTCTGAGGCCCCGCCATGCTTACAAGTTTTCAAATTCAAGCGCTGCTGGTCGGCGCAACCTGGACCTTGGGCCTGTCTCTGGTCGCCTTTGCGGCAGGCGGTATTCTGGGGCTGCTGATTGCCGTTTCACGCGTGTCCCAAAACCGCATGCTGCGTTACCTGTCGTTCCTTTACGTGCAAATCGTCCAAGGTACGCCACTGCTGATCCAAATGCTGCTGGCTTATTTCGGCCTGTCGCTCCTGGGAATTGACATCGCGCCTTTCGCGGCGGCTTCGCTGGCAATTGCAGTCTACGCCAGCGCCTATTTCGGGGAGATCTGGCGCGGTGGCATCTTGTCAGTCCCCAAGACCCAGTGGGAAGCTGCCGAATGTCTGGCGCTCAGTTCCCTTCAGCGGTTCTGGCTGGTCATAGTACCCCAGGCGCTTCGTCTCTCAACGCCCCCCACAGTAGGCTTCATGGTGCAGATCGTGAAGAACACGTCGCTTGCTTCGGTCATCGGTGTCGCCGACCTGACCTATACGAGCAAGCTAATCAACAACTCGACGTTCCAGCCCTTTCAGGTCTTCGTGCTCGTCGCCGCCCTTTATTTCCTGATGTGCTTCCCGCTCGCATGGTGGAGCCGCAAGCTGGAGGATCGCCTCAATGTCTCCAATCGTTAAACTCACGAACGTTTCCAAATCCTTTGGAGCCCTGCAGGTGCTCAAAGGCATCTCATTCGAGGTCGCCCAGGGATCGGTGGTCGCACTAATCGGACGAAGCGGTTCGGGGAAAAGCACTGCCCTGCGCTGCATAAACGGCCTCGAAACCATCAATGGCGGCGAGATCGAAATCTGTTCGCACACACTTGGCACCAAGCTCGACAGCAAGTTACTGCATCAACTGCATCTCGACGTTGGCATCGTCTTCCAGAGCTATAACCTTTTCCCGCACCTGACGGTCGGTCAGAACATCATGCTCGCGCCTCGCTGGGTGAAAAAGGCGTCGCGTTCCCACGCGAAAGAAACGGCCAGGGAAGTGCTCGATCGCGTGGGCCTCCTTGAGAAATTCGACAATTACCCTGAGCAGCTCTCCGGTGGCCAGCAGCAGCGCGTGGCGATCGCCCGCTCGCTGGCCATGCGTCCAAAGGTCATGCTGTTCGATGAAGTCACATCAGCGCTTGACCCGGAACTGACCGGCGAAGTCCTGCGCGTCATGGAAAACCTTGCCCGTGAAGGCATGACCATGGTGCTGGTCACTCACGAAATGGCTTTCGCCCGCGGCGTCGCCAACAACGTGATTTTCATGCACGAGGGCAAAATTCACGAAAGCGGACCAGGCTCAATGCTGTCTGCACCCCAAACGCGTGAGCTCGCCCAATTCGTCGGCAACGGCCTGTGAAGGGGCACCGCAACACTTTCCAAAAACTCAACGGAGGAAATGAGTATGAAACTGACAGCATGTCTTACCGCCTTTCTAGCGACGATTGCCTTGGGAACCGGCGCATACGCCGTCAAGGCCGACGACCTTGCCAAGATCCAAGAGAACAAGTCGATCACCATTGGGATTGACCTGGGCCAAGCCCCGTTTGGCATGGTCGATGGACAGATGAAGCAGGTAGGCTCGGACGTTGCGGCCGCCGAACTCCTCGCCAAGGATCTCGGCGTTGAACTTAAGGTCGTTTCCGTTTCACCCGCAAACCGCATCCCCTACCTGATGACGAACAAGGTCAATGCGGTCATCGCCAGCTTTTCGATCACAGACGAGCGCAAAAAGACGGTCGACTTCTCCGCTCCTTACGCCGTCATTCAGGCTGCTGTGTCCACGACGGGTGGTCTGAAAGTCACCTCATTGAAGGATATTGAAGGCAAGGAAGTCGCCGTAACCCGTGGCTCGACCAACGACCAGATCATCACCAAGGCAGTCACCGACGAAGGTCTGAAGGACGTGACCATTGTCCGCTATGACGATAATGCCACGGCAACTAACGCCGTCGTTTCCGGCCAGCAGTCGGTTTACGTGGTCGCACCGTCCCTGCTTGCGCCGGTCAACGCCGCTAACCCGTCGAAGCAGATCGAACCTCAGCTCACACTTAAAACCTTCCCGCTCGGCATCGGCCTCCGCAAGAACCAGGATGCCTTCAAAGCCTATCTCGACAAGTGGGTGGCTGACAATCTGGCGAACGGCAAGCTGCGTGAGATCTACAAGACCTACCACAATGTCGACCTGCCAGAAGACATGACCAATATCAACTGACTATGAAGCCTGCCGGTCTCCTGGCGGAGGCCGGCCCCCATTTCGCAAAGGCACTGGAAATCGAGATGTCTGCACCAACAATCATCCGCCTCCGCCCTGAAGACGACGTCGTCATCGCCGCCAAGGCGGTCTGCGCCGACACAGTGTTGCCGGAACACGGAATCACTGTCCTTACCGATGTGCCCGCAGGTCACAAGATCGCGGTGCGCGATATTAAAGCGGGCTCTCCGGTCCGGAAATACAATCAGATCATCGGCGCTGCCAGTGCGGATATACCCGCTGGCGCCCATATTCATGTCCATAATCTTGAAATGATGGAGGTCGAACACGACTTTGCGATCGGCCAGGATTTCCATCCCGTGAAATACGAAACAAAACCTGTGACCTTCATGGGCATCAAGCGCCCGGACGGACGCGTAGCCACGCGCAACTATATTGGCATTTTGACCAGCGTGAACTGTTCGGCGCGCGTGGCGCGTGTCATCGCCGATCACTTCCGTCGCGATATCAATCCATCGGCGTTGGCCGATTTTCCCAATGTTGATGGCGTCGTGGCTCTCACGCATGGCATCGGTTGCGGCGTCGATGTCGCAAGCGAAGGCATGGCGATGGTGCGCCGGACGATTTCCGGTTACGCTGTCCATCCGAATTTCGGAGCGGTCGTGATCGTCGGTCTTGGCTGCGAGGCGAACCAGATATCCACAATCATGGACGAGCGGGAGCTTTCTGAAAAAGAAACCCTGCAGGCGTTCACCATTCAGGCGCTCGGCGGGACCGCCAAAACCATTCAGCATGGTATCGAGAAGATTCGCTCGATCCTTCCCACTGTCAACGAGGTTCAGCGGGAACCGCTGCCAGTTTCGCATCTTACTGTCGGTCTGCAGTGTGGCGGCTCTGACGGGTATTCAGGCATTACAGCAAATCCGGCACTAGGTGCAGCCGTCGATATATTAGTCCGGAACGGCGGCACCGCCATCCTTTCCGAAACGCCGGAAGTCTATGGCGCAGAACACCTTCTGACGCGTCGCGCCTCCAGTCAGATCGTGGGCGAAAAACTTGTCCGCCGTCTGGAGTGGTGGAAGGAATATTGCGCCCGCAACGGCGCTGAAATGAACAACAATCCTTCCGCCGGCAACAAGGCGGGCGGCCTCACGACCATTCTGGAGAAATCACTGGGTGCCGTGGCCAAGGGCGGCACCACGCCGCTGAACGGTGTCTATGAATATGCCCAACCGATCACGACCAAAGGTCTCGTGTTCATGGATTCGCCCGGCTTTGATCCGATCTCTGCTACCGGACAGGTCGCTTCGGGGGCCAACCTGATCTGCTTTACCACTGGTCGCGGCTCTGCATTCGGTTGCATGCCCTCGCCGTCCCTAAAGCTTTCGACCAATACCGCCACGTGGAAACGCCAGGAAGAGGATATGGACGTCAACTGCGGCTCGATCATTGACGGCGACGCCACGATTGACGAGCTGGGTAAGACGATCTTTCAGATGATCATCGACTGCGCATCAGGAAAGCCGTCGAAAAGTGAAGCTTTCGGTTACGGCCAGGACGAATTTGTTCCATGGCAGATAGGCGTGGTTACCTGACATTTCACAACCTCTTTTGCCGCTTGTCGACTAACGGGCATGTAGCCATCAGCTTTGCGGGAGGACGGATCTGTAACGACAAATGCCTTCGAACAGGTCTGATTTTCCCTAAAAAAACGAAGAAAATCATCTGATTGATTGTCCCACGCGGAATTATGTCCTTACATAGTGCGGGAGGTCTTCGACATTCCGCCACGTTCCGTGCGCCATTTGGGCAGATGCGCTCGTGGAAGATTTTACAACGCTCGGCAGTTCCGTTGTCTCCTCTGCGCCCACACAGGGCGGGTTGCGCCAGGTAAGACCCCGGCCATGACGGCCGGGGTTTGGATAAAGCTTATTGGTTTAGTCCTGTCGCCAAAGAAAACAGTCTGGCCTGACGCTGTGCAAAGGCGCGCGGGTCGGAGGGTTTGTCCCCGTCGAGAATGCGGGCCTGATCGAGCAGCAGCCACGCGGCGTCCTCGAGAAATATCCTGTCTTCGACGCTGGCAATACGCTGAACCACTTCGTTTTGCGCATTGATTTCAAGGATCGGTTTTGACGCGGTTTGAAGTCGCCCTGCCCCTTGAAGGATTTTTTCAAGCTGTCTATCCGGGCCATGCTCAGATGCCACGAGACACACGGCACTTTCGGTCAAACGGCCAGATACCCGCACGTCGGCGAGCTCGTCAACAAGAACGCTGCGGGCGAGATCGATAAAGGCAGCGACATTCGCAGGCGCTTCGTGTTTTGGAGCGCCAGTGCCATCCACGCCAGAAACTTCGTCTAGATCGGCCAGACCCTGGGTGACAGACTTGAGAGGTTTGCCCTCAAACTCGGATATGTTGCCTGGCCAGAAACTGTCAACCGGATCCGACAGCAACAGCACTTCAATTCCTTTGGCACGAAAGCCCTCCAGATGTGGCGAAGACCTCAGTTGTTCGATACTGGACCCGTTGATGTAGTAGATCGATGACTGCCCTTCCTTCATGTCCGCTACGTAGTCACCGATGGTGCGTGTGGCGTCGTCGACGGCTGTTGTTTGGAATCGCGCCAGCTTGAGCAGTTGCTCACGACGTTCCCAGTCTTCGTAAATCCCTTCCTTTAAAATCGGTCCGAAGAGGTCCCAGAATTTGGCGAAAGTGTCGCTCTCGTTTTCAGCCAGTTTCTCCAAGGCGACAATGACCCGGTTGGTAACCCCTTTGCGGATTGCCGATAGGACCGGACTTTCCTGGATTGTCTCGCGCGAAATATTGAGAGGCAGGTCAGACGTATCCACAATACCACGCACGAACCTGAGGTATCTTGGCAGCACTTCGGCATCGTCCGTGATAAAGACGCGCTTCACGTAGAGTTTCATTCGCCCCTTACGCTCCGGGTCGAACAGGTCAAACGGCTGGGCTCCCGGGACGAACGCCAGAGTGGTATATTCGTGGCGGCCCTCGGCGTGGAAATGGACTGTTGTCAAAGGTGCATCATAGTCCCCGGAGATACCACGATAGAAATCGTCGTAATCCTGTTTGGCAATTTCGCCCCTGGAACGGGTCCAGAGCGCCACACCATCAGAGACCTGCGTCGGTTCAGCGCCATCCTTTTCAATCAGGCGGACGGGAATGGGTACATGGCCGGACTGGTCACGAATGATTTTCTCTACGGGCCACTTTCCGGTATACTTCTTCGCGTCCTCCAGTAGGTGCAGGATGACTCGAGTGCCTCTTTCAGGCGCCTGATCAAGATCAACGGCAACCATGTCGTAACTGCCCTTGCCGTCGGACGACCACTTCCAGGCGGCGGCCTCGCCGGCGCGACGGGAAATGACGTCGACCCTCTCGGCAACCATGAAGGAGGAATAGAAACCCACCCCAAACTGACCGATCAGTTGCGCCTTGTCCCCGGTTTTGGCGGCTTCGAGCCTTTCCATGAAGGCTTTGGTCCCCGAGCGGGCAATCGTACCGAGGGCATCGATCATTTCGTCGTGGCTCATGCCAATGCCGTTGTCCTCGACAACGACCGTGGAAGCTTTTTCATCGAGTTTAACGAGGATTTCCGGCTGCGTGCCCTCAGGATTGAGCTGCGGCTGCAATATTGATTCATAGCGAAGCTTTTCGCAGGCATCTGCGGCATTCGAAATCAGTTCGCGCAGGAAGACATCCCTGTCCGAGTAGACAGAATGGACCATCATATGCAGAAGGCGACTGACATCGGCTTCAAATGAATGTTTTTCGGGCAGAGCGTCCTGTCCTGTGGTCATTGGTAATCTCCATGTTGCAGAAAACGGCGATCAGATGGTTTTTCATGTTGTGAATTTCAAGCCATGAAATCTGTCTTTACCGAAGATATGAATTCACCTGAAACTTTGGCCGAAGCACACGACACCCTGCTGATGGAAGCCTCCTGTTGTCGTGCAAGACGACCTTGTTCCACCAGATCGCAACACTACCGTCTATAGCGTGTCAGTTTCCAGTTGGACCATCTCACAACGATAACCCGCACAAGTGCTGTCCAGCGATGGATCTGGGGTGTGAGGCGTCACTATGTAAGCCAGCGTACATTTGCGCCGGAAGAACAAACGACGAGGAACTTTCCTGGCGAGGCGGTGTTGGTAGCGGCAGCAGCAATGGAGGATAATATGCCTGCCCTTTCCTGGAATACCCCGGTCCAAGTCAACATGCCCCATAGCGGAAGGCAGACCGTACACGGCCCGTTCGCGGCTTTAATTTTACTTTTGGACGAATGGCCCTCTATCAGTGGACCAGCCTACGCCATGGCGCGCAGCAGATGTCGCGCCGCGCTTGATGGAAGAGCGACACCGGAAGAAGCTCGCGAGCTCTTTTTGACAGCTGCCGAAGAAGCCAGCGTTCTGCCAGGCTCTCATCGTTACGTCGCCTGAGTAAGAATATGTCAGCGCCACAAGACGTGTTAGAACCGGCCGAGCGCGTCGCTGTGTTTACTTGCCAGTAACGTGTATTGCACCGGCATTACCGAAGCTCTGCTGCACTGCCGGTATCTGGCTCGCCGCGATGTCGGCCGAAACCTCTATCTCCCCCTCATGCGGCGCGTCGAGCCGATCGACGTCGCCGCGTGAAGAAGTTGTTCCATTTGTATTTTGATCGGATGCCGACTGGATAAATATATCTGGGCGCGAAATTCCCACCTGCTGTACCAGATGCTCGACCGCCAGATCGGCCGCCTCACGTGTCCTGAACAGTGCACGGATGGTAATAGTGCTTTCGTCTGTCACAATATTTCTCCTGTCTGAATAAAAAATCAGTTTGACTAACGCTCGGGACCATCATGTGGAGAACCGCGAGCGACTGCCTGCAGCGATGAGATTCGTTTGACCGGTTCAAAGCCAATTAATTGAAACAGCGGTAACCGTCGTCCGTCATCCATGTCGCAGCTGGCGCCTTCCCTCAGTCCAGACGCAGGGCTGAGCGCACGGGTATTGTCGCAATTACCACACCATCTATGCGTATCACCTCGAACCTCGCGCCATCGACGACCTCACCTTTCAGGATTTTCTCGGCGAGCATTTCTCTGGCGGCCTGCATGGCCTCAGCTCGGGCCCGGTCATCACTGGCAAGTTCCACACCTTCCTCATCGAGGGATAGCCCGTCGCGATCTCTGACATGGAAGAAATACCTGGGCATTATCATGCTCGCTAATCATTCAGATTACTAAACCTGCTTGGCGCTAGTTGGTTCCGTGACGTCGCCTTATGGCGATCCCGTTGCGCGGTCTGGGCGCAATCACATAGCCGACGATCGGCTGACTATGAACGAGGAGGCCAACAGTCCCCAGTGAGTGTCGCGGCCATGCGGGTACAAAACTCGGCGTTGCTCAAATTAAGCGGGCAACGCCGTTCGCACGTTTAATGTTAAATCCACAACGGAAACACCGACCGACAGGAGGCAGATTCGCAGATCGATTATCCGGTACTGATAAATCGTCCCAGTTCCCATCCGTTTGCAACGCTGACGGCAAGATGAGACCGCTCGCAGGTAAAAGCGTCAGAGTTAGGCTTGGTCGCACCGACAGGCCTGCCATCCAGGCCTTAGCCAGAAATGGGGTTCACGACTATCAAGGGATAGAGAGAACTGCCCACACGTTCCGGACAGCGGGCAAAAAGTTGATACGGGCTTTCACCTCCCTGAAGCGGTAACCCGTTCACGCCGAAGTTCCGGCCCGGGCCGCTATCGTACGGTGACGTACTTTTTTATTGTGTTTGAAACCGTTCGAGCAGATGCGGGTTAAGCGAGTGGTAAATTCATTCCCTCTCAGTAAGGCAACATGTCCCCCTGCTTCGGTCCCATCATTGGCAAAGACAGTACTACATTTCAGCTATGGGCTCCATTTCATGACAGAATAGGTTTAAAGCTCGACAATCGCCACTTGTACGATATGCGCCGCGCTGATGACGGCTGGTTTACAGCTGTCGTCGAAGGTGCGGGGCCCGGCACCCTCTACCAGTTTATTTTGCCCGACGGGATCGCTGTACCCGACCCCGCTTCACGCCACCAGCCGAACGACGTTCATGGACCAAGCGAAGTCGTTGATCTTAGCGCCTATGCATGGAAGCGACAGAAGTGGACCGGTCGTCGGTGGGAAGAGATGGTTCTCTATGAGCTTCACGTTGGGACCTATACAAAAGAAGGAACGTTCAATGGGGTGATCGAACGGCTTGATCACCTCAAGCATATTGGCGTGACCGCTCTCCAGATCATGCCCATCGCTGATTTTCCTGGCGGTTACAACTGGGGATACGACGGCGTTTTACCCTATGCCCCCGACAGCAGTTACGGACGGCCGCAGGATCTCATGGCGCTGGTTGATGCCGCCCATGAGCGCGGCATCTGTGTTTTCCTCGATGTCGTTTACAATCACTTCGGGTCTGACGGCAATTACATTCCACTTTATGCACCGTTGTTCTCGCAGCGTCACAAAACGACGTGGGGAAACGGCCTCAATTACGACGGCGCCGACAGTGGCATGGTCAGGAAGTTCATCGTTGAAAACGCGTTGTACTGGATCAAAGAGTACAATGTCGACGGCCTGAGACTGGACGCGGTGCACGCGATAATCGACGACTCTCAAGAGCACCTTCTGGTGGAAATCGCAAGACGTGTTCGAGAAGCAGTGACCGACCGGCATGTGCATCTCATCGTTGAAAACGAAAACAACGACAGCGCGTTGCTGGAGCGCGACCACGACGGCCATGTTCTCCACTACACCGCTCAGTGGAACGACGACCTCCACCATGTCCTTCACGTCGCGGCCACTCATGAAACCTTCGGATATTACGGGGACTACCCTGCTGGTCAAAATGGTCTTGGAAGAGCGCTCGCGGAAGGGTTTGTGTTCCAGGGAGAGATCATGCCCTATCGGGGCGAGGCGCGCGGCAAGCCAACTGCCGACCTTCCGCCGAGCGCATTTGTCTCGTTCATCCAAAACCATGATCAGATCGGAAACCGCGCCTTTGGCGATCGGATGATCACCTATACCGATCCGCAGGCCCTCAAAGCCATCACGGCGATATACCTTCTTCTACCACAGATACCGATGTTATTCATGGGGGAAGAATGGGGAGCGTCCACCCCGTTTCCGTTCTTTTGCGATCTCGACGAAGACCTGAACGATATCGTACGCGAGGGCCGACGCAAGGAGCTTTCACCTCTTCCCGGCTTCGAGGGCGAGGACATCCCAGATCCGACAGCGTTGTCGACGTTTCTCTCGGGAAAACTGGATTGGGCAGCTCTTCGAGGTGAGCCTGCTGTCCAGTGGCTCGCATTTTATCAGTCCTTGTTGATGACCCGGCGACAGTGGATCGTTCCTCTTCTCGATCAGGGCATCGAGGGAGTTGGAACAACGCACCAGGAGGGCACAACAGTGGTCGTTGAATGGAAGCTGGCGCGTGAAGCGAAGCTCCGTTTGATGGCAAACCTTTCACCAGCTCCCGGCGCGTTCGTCCCAAGGAGCGATAAGGCAGAGACGATTTTCTCCCTTGGTGGCGTTGCAAATGAGAAGCTGCCGCCATGGGGTATTCTATGGAGGACAGAGCATCCATGACAGCAATGGTTCCAACAGCAACCTATCGCCTGCAGTTTCGCAATGGCATGACGTTCGCGCGAGCAAGCGCCCTTGTTCCGTATTTAAAGCAGCTGGGTATCAGCCATCTATACGCTTCTCCCGTCTTCACGGCTGTACCGGGCTCCACCCACGGCTACGACATCATCGATCCGAACGAAATTGATCCGACTCTGGGGGGACGCAAGGGTTTTGACGGTATGGTCGACGTGCTCAAAAAGCACGATATCGGGCTGATCCTGGATATCGTTCCCAATCACATGGCTGCGTCCATGGAAAACGAGTGGTGGCGTGACGTGGTCAAATTTGGTCGGGAGAGCAAATATGCGCGATTTTTCGATGTTGACTGGTCCCGGCCGATCACGCTTCCGTTTCTGTCCGATACGTTTGAAAAAGTCCTCGAAAGTGGTGACCTTACTGTCAAACTGCATCCTGAGACGGCACAGCCCTCGATAGAATATCTCGGTACGTTTTACCCTCTCAATCCTTCGTCCTATGCAGGCGACGACATCTGTATCTCTCCCGACAAGAACCGGCTGCGTCAACTGCATGAGCAACAGCCGTATCGATTGACGTCATGGCGCGATGCGTCGAGCATCCTGTCATATCGGCGATTTTTTGAGGTAACCGGCTTGATCGGAATGCGGGTTGAGGACGAAGCTGTCTTTGAGACAACCCATCGGTTGATCCTGGAGCTCGTGGAAAATGGCGCCGTAGATGGCTTGCGCGTAGACCATGTCGACGGGCTATCGGATCCGTCGGGCTATCTTGGACGACTTCGGGAAAAAACTGGGCCGGACTGCTACATCATTATTGAGAAAATTCTGGCAACGGGTGAGCAGATCCCGCAGACGTGGCCCGTGGCCGGCACGACCGGCTACGAGTTCATCGAAGCCATTTCCAATGTCTTTGTGCCTTCTGATAAAGCTGACTTGATGTACTCATCCTGTGATGAGGTTGCAGGACATGTATCGGATGCGACCAATGAGCTCGAACTGGCTCGATTACAAATGATTGACGTCAACTTCGAGGGCGAGACAGGCACTCTTTGCGATCTCGCGCAAAACATCAGTATCCGTCAGTCTCGCGGGTTTTCGTCGGAAACGATTAAGGATGCGATAAGGGCCGTTCTTCTCCACTTTCCGGTGTACCGGACATACGGCACCGATCAGGGCTTTGCCTCTCAGGACCTCGAAATACTCGACCTCGTACTGGCCCGTGCCAGATCCATGCCAAACGGGCCGACATCGGATGCTTTGACATTCATCGAGCAGATCCTTTTGACAAAGCTTGGCACGCCCCCGGACCCGGACGCGTCTGAATTCCGCAGACGCTTCCAGCAGTTGACCGGCCCCCTGATGGCCAAGGCGGTTGAAGACACATTGTTTTACCGGCGCAACGCCATTCTTGCCCTCAATGAGGTGGGCGGCGAGCCTCTAGCCAGACCCTTTTCGCTACACCGCTTTCATGCCGACATGCAAAGGCGCCTTGTGCGACAGCCGGATGGCCTTTCTGGTACATCAACCCATGACACGAAACGCGGCGAGGATGCCCGAGTCAGACTATATTCCCTTCTTGAGGCACCCGAGACCTGGAAAAGCGCCGTTCAAAGATGGCAGGTGATCAATCAGGAGCATGTCCGGTTCCTGCCAGACGGGCCTGCCCCTGAACCGGCCGTAGAATGGATGTTGTATCAGGCACTCGCCGGTGTATGGCCAGCGGATTTGCAGCCAGAGGACAAAGTTGGGCTTCAGGGACTTCACGAGCGGTTTTCCGGTTATGTGGAAAAAGCCCTGAGAGAAGCAAAGCTACGGACCAACTGGGGCCAGGTGAACAAGCCCTACGAGGACGCTGTCTTGTCCTATTCGAAAAACCTGCTGTCCGTCGACAACCAGTCGTTTTTGAGGGATTTCGTGGCAACAGTTACACCCTTTGTCCGGGCGGGTCTCGTCAATTCATTGACGCAGGTCGCGATCAAGCTGACCGCGCCTGGAATTCCCGACATCTATCAGGGATGCGAAAGTCTCGACTTCAGCCTGGTTGATCCGGATAACCGACGTCAGCCCGACTTTGAGGCGCTCCAGCACGCGCTATTGTCCGGTCAGCGCATTGATTTCAGTGACGACCAGAACTGGAAAAGCGGCCTGGTCAAGCAGTTTGTGACCCGCATCTTACTCGCACTAAGAAAGCGTGCGCCCGGACTTTTCAGAGCCGGGCAATATATCCCGCTGCAGATAACCGGTGACAATCGGGACGACTATGTCGCCTTTGCTCGCGCGGACAACACCAACGTGATCATTATCATAGCGCCCCGGCTGGTGCTTGAAAAAGTCGGCCGCGGACCGTTCGCAAACTCATTCTGTAAAAAAACCACCTGCACCGTCAGATTGCCGGAAGAACTGTCAAACAGGCATTATCGAAATATATGGAGCCGCAACCCGGTCGAAGTCGATGAACGTCTCGACATCACGTGTATCGATGGCATGCCTTTGATTGCTCTTTGGGCGGGAAGCGAATTGCCTCAGCAGGCCAATAAGAGTGGCGAACGGGGGTGAAGCCTGCTTGTGTCGTTTCTCCATTCGGACTGACGGCCATCACCGCCAGACACCGCCCGCGCCAGATGCCGCCTTATGGGCCATCTATGGAGTCCAGGGCGGTCTGATCAGCAATTTGCCCGCATCCAGCAGCTCTGTTGAACCGCTTTGCGGAATGCAGGAGGCAGCGAACGATCAGGCGGGCTTTTTCAAAAACTAAAGCGGAACAGGCCTGATCTTGAAAGAGCCTGCGAGCTCAATTCGCAGCACCAGCCAGGTTGATGTCGAATTAGCAGGATCAACCGTTGCCGGTCAGCTTTCACTGAAGGTTTCCCGCATATGCCACGGTCGTGCCCTCTCGCCATGGCGCAGCCAGTAACCCAGCTTAACGCGGGAGGATTCACCGTCTTCCAGAAACAAAGCCCAGCGGCCTCATCCTCTTCACGCTTTGGTATCGGTCAGGACAGCACTTTGCTAGAGCTTTCCGGTGGACAGGTCTCGCCCTGAAATGTCGGCCGGAACTCTGACCTCCTGCACTTCATCCTTTAAGGGCAACGATACGTTGTCGGGCACAGACACGACCGGTTGGTCGCTCGGCCGGGTACGTGCGGACCTGCCAGTTTTCGGAACTGCGCGGTCTTTAGCTGTCTTTTCTGGCGTGTCCTGGTCGGATCCTTCCGCTATGGACTTTTCTGCCAGGAGCTCGCTTGGATATACACCTTTGATCAAGCCGCCCTGCATGACAGCCCATCCGTTTTCGTGCGGTCTGATACTACAGCCGACATTGCTCATGACCACGCTCCTCCCTTTTAAGCATCCCTAACCTTGAATACTGGAAACGGTTCCATCGAACGGCCCATTTGCAAGGGTCCGTTTAGGATGACGGAGGGGATGAACCGTTAAACAGTGCCTCTGGACACTACAAAAAGTGATGCAGTTGATTGTCTCTGCGGAACACTCTGAGCTTGTCGCAGTTAGGACTTTTTTGGAGGAATGACGTGATGATGGTTATCGACACCACTTTTAAACCGGTCTGGCCGGTTCCAGTTCGTATTAAAACAGCAACGGGTTCCAGCGCGCAAGTGAGAGGACCGGAAGATGCGCTGCAGTGTTTGGCCCACAGTTGGCCTGCCAAACAGGGAACCGAGTTTGAGTCAGCGTGGCTGAGTTGCATGAGGATGTTGAAAAGACAGGCACGTTGCGATGACGCACGCGAAGCATTTGTCACCGCCGCGCTCAAAGCAAACGTACTTGTGCTGTGATAGCACCGGACGTAGCTAACGCCGAACCGCGGCTGGGCAATGGTTGTAATTTATTTTGAGATTTCGCCTGGCCTGCTGACTGTCAAGGGCAGTGGAGCACTCCAACATCGAACTAACCACGTCGACCCGCGACCTGCGCCACAGCTTGTAAGACATGGGAACATGTATGTCGTGAGGAAAGGCACTGAGAGATCGCCTTTCCATTATCGGTCGCTCACATTGGATACACGACGCAACTGCCATTGTGTAAGGCGAAACGAAAATCGCCGGACAGACAAGACGCGCAAGCCGTGCAAACAAGTGTCACCGATCTCCATGGCCAATTATCGTAGCACAAATGGCTCTCGGTCATCGTCGTCTCAATGGACTGCATTCCGGTCGTTGAAATCCGCATCCTGGCCATCAGCCGACGAAACGCTTGGACTTTTCATGCGCACAATGAAACAGATTTTGAAAATGGGGCACGCCCGGTGGCTTAACAACCGGGCACCCGTCTGTTAACACGGCTTTAAATTTCAGCCCGCACGACCGGCTGGACTGCCTCCTTGCTGACCAGCGAGGCTTTTAGCTTGCGGCCACCCGTTGACCGTTTGGATTCATTTTTCGACTCCGCGCGCATCAGTTTCACGTCAGCACCATCAACCGATGCTCGGGTTCTGGCGCGGCGCTCGTATTCCGCCGCGGCCTGTTGCCAGTGCTGGACATCCTTGCCGTGTGCTTGCCCATCTAGTTCCCAAAGAGCATAGGCTCGGGCGCTAATCCAGTCATTTTTGGCGTCAGTCATTGTGTTCAACCTATTCGGATAAAGAGAAAACCGGTGATGCGATTTGGACTGCTGTTTTAGAACAGCGTACCTAACCACCCGCCCGGGAAAATGTTCCCGGTCCCGACGCATTATTTTTGATATCCGTTAGCGATTGCGTGATTTGTAAACTGAGACGTATAAACCCGCATACTGAAGATCCTTTTCCGTTCTCGGGGTCTTGCTGTTGCCCTTGGATCTTTCAGGGTTGGTAAAATCCCGTATACTGGGGCAAGCAACTGAATATCCTATCAAAACTGGCCGTTATGACATGATATGCGATTGCTGAAACCACGTCTGGCCATGGCCGACTTGCGGAAAACGCGACAAACGTCCCCTAGTGCTGCCTATGGGAGAGCCTGTTTTCGTGAGCACAGACAGAGCTCGTTAAAACCAGCCATTAGATCAGTCAGCCACACTTAAAATTCATTTTAGTCGAGCAGCTATCGTCGTCGGCATACATTTTAGATGTTTGTAATATTTTAGTGAAAAATACGCGAAACAGATGCGACCATTCCGTTACAGGTTGCTGATGTACCTGTTTCGGCATAACCCCTTTTTACCAGATCATAGGCTGGTTCCTCATCACTATCGAATGAACTCAGATGATCGCGGGATCCACCTCGTTTTCCTGCGCGTGTCGCAGATCAACGGCTGCGCCCACTGCATCGACATGCACAGTCGTGATCTCCGCAAGACGATGTCCGTCGACAAGATCACCCTTGTGCCGGTCTGGGACGAGGTGCCTCATCTGTTCAACGACCAGGAACGCGCCGCTCTCGCCTGGGCGGAGGAAGGGACGAACGTCAGCCAGACCCACGCATCCGACGAGGCTTATGCGGCCGCTGCAGCCGTCTTCGAACCAAAGGATCTGGTCGATCTGACGATTACGATCGCCGCGATGAACGCCTTTAACCGCCTGGGCTCACCGTTCCGGCTTCCGGTGGCAGCCAAAGCCTGATCAGCGCCACTTCGTCGCGCGGGCGACACCCTGCCGGTCCGTAGAGGTCCGACAGGGTGTTGCAAGTTACAGCGGCAGTCCCAGCATCCGTGCCGCCATCTTCCAGAGGCTCAAGGCGTTATCAGGATCAACTGCATATCTTGCCACCCCCTTGAATGGTCCCGTCCCTCGCTCGTCGACGACCGGGGCCTCCTGGCAGTCGTCGAAGTACCTGCCCGAAATCCCCTCCACCAGAGGCGAGCCCGCGAGCAGGACCGTCGTCGACGCTCCCTGCTCTATCGACTTGCGAAGATGCTCGGGCGTTTGGAGGCCTCCGGTGTGCTTTTGAAGACCGGTCGCGATCGCTCCGGGATTGAGTGCATTCGAGGTGATGCCATCGCTGGCCCAGTGGTTGGTGATGCCAACTGACATTAGGATGCAAGCCGTCTTCGACTGCCCGTAGGCAAGCAGCGGATCATAGGGAATAAAGCGAAAATCCGGGTCGTCCCAGAACACCGGTGCAAAGAGGTTTCCGCTCGAGGCAACGCAGACGACGCGAGCGATGTTTGCCTTTGCGAGTTGCGGGCGAAGGCCAAGGGTTAGCGCGAAGTGTCCAAGATAGTTGGTGGCGAACTGCATCTCCCGGCCTTCCGCAGTCCGCTGAAGTTGCGGAATGGCCATAACGCCCGCGTTGTTGACGAGGACATGCAGCGGCTCGTCAAAGCTATCCACAAATTCCTGCACTGAAGAAAGATCGGCAAGGTCGAGGGGGCGAACCTGCAGTCGCGCCTTGGGCATCGCCGACTTCAACCTGGCGACAGCTCTTTTGGCTTCGTCTGGACGGCGGGCTGCAATCGTAACGCTCGCTCCCGCGGCAGCCAGCGCACGGCTTGTCGCCAGGCCGATGCCAGCTGCTCCTCCGGTCACAACGATGTTTTTGTCGGTGAGATCGACACCCTCCAAGACGTCAGTGGCAGTCGATGAAAATCCGAACTGTATAGGTGAAGTCATGATCATGCTCCTTCAGACATTAGACTTGTTCAGAAGATAAGCACGTGGCATTGATGAACTAGATGACCAACACCACACGCAATGATGAGATAATTCGTACAGTCGGTTCACTTCCGCCCGGCGAGCTGGCAGCCTTTCTCGCAGTCGCCGAACACGGAGGATTTCGTGCAGCGTCGAGGTCACTCAACCAGACGGCATCTGCATTGAGCCATGCGGTCGCCGGTCTCGAAAAGCGTCTCAAGGTCAAGCTCTTCCATCGCTCGACAAGAAATGTCTCTTTGACTGAACCGGGTCGGCGGCTTTCCGAGCGGCTCATGCCTGCGCTCGCAGAGATCGGTCTGGCGGTGGAGGAACTGCACGAACAGGCGTCTTCACCTTCAGGACTCGTCCGGATCAACTGCGACGCCAACGCAGCCGAACAGGTCTTGGTGCCGCTGCTCACCCGCTTCATGGCGCAGGTTCCGACTATGCGTTTCGAGATCAGATCCGAGGGGAAACTGGTCGACATCGCCGAGGGAGGATTCGACTGTGGCGTGCGAGCGGCTGAACTCGTCCCCGATGAGATGGTCGCGATCCCGATCGGTCCGGACCAGCAGCACATCGTCGTGGCTTCGCCTGCCTATCTTCAAAGCGCGCCAAACGTCGACAGCCCCTCAGATCTCGGTTTGCATCAGTGCATCCAGCTTCGCATGGCAGGCGGATCGATCTATCGCTGGGAGTTTCAACGTCGCGGCGAGACTGTCGTCGTGGCAACGACCGGCAACCTCGTGGTCGACCAGTCCCGGCTTCTTCTGGCGGCGGCTCTGGACGGCTGCGGGCTTGCCTACGTGACAAGGTGGATGGCGGCTGACGCGCTTGCCGACGGGAGCCTGCGGCAGGTATTGTATGACTGGACGCCGCCCTATCCGGGCCTGTGCCTTTATTACCCGCGGCATCGCCACCTTGGCACGGGCATGCGATCCTTCCTCGACTTCATGAAAGCCGAAGGATCGCGCTTTCATGAAGCACTACAGACGAATTCCTAGAGGGCCGGACCTTCAAACCTTGGAGAAGTCCCCGAGCTTGGTCTTGCAGGTATCGATGACAGACGCACGGGCATGTCGTGCCCGAGGCACAGGTTTTGGACGATTGCGGAATCCGCACATCCTGGAGAACCACCAGAGAACTCGTCCCACCGTCCGGTCGCAATCGGCCAGACCTGACCCGTGGGCCCTAGATCACAACGTTGCTGGGCGACGAGGTAAATAACGCCGCCCTTCTGCTGGATGCGGCCTTGCTAGCCATCATCGACGCCCCACAACAACGCCTGCTGCGTAAAGCTCCAATGTCTAACACGGTCATGTGACGTCACGGAGCGACGAGATCTTACCTCATTTCCTTGCGGATTGCAGCGAGATGACATGTCCGAGCGAAGATGCAGAGCGTTCGAGTGCAGCACGGCTCTTTGCCCAGGCATCCGCGTCAACGTCGAGCGCTGTCAAAAGCCAGGCAAGTGTCAGGCGTTTTGCCGCCTCCAGCACATCGGGCGCTTCCGTCTCGGTCTCTTTCGCGTCCAGACCCGCAATGCCGCCAAGTCCGTGACCGACACCATGCAGCGTCAGCATGTCGCGGTTTACACCCGTGGCATCGTGGAAAGCGTCGGCATGCCATTCAGGGCCGCGCGTCGTAAAATGCGGATTGTCTTCGTCACCGCAAACCACGAGGCTTCGTGTTGAAATCGTTGAGAAATCGACATCGAAAAACGGAAATCTGGCCGCGCTTTCCTCTGTCATGTCGCTTCCTCCGCGTCCAGGCGTCGTAAGCAGCATGCCTGCACCGATTCGCGGATCGGAAAAATCCTCGCCATTCAATTGCGCTCCGATCAACAGGCCAACGGTGTGTCCTCCGAAGGAATGACCCACCGCAGCGATACGATCCTTGTCCAGTCGGCCAGCGGTACCGCCTGCCTGTTGTTCCACCTCGTCCAGACGATCAAGAATTGCTCGCAGCTCTTCAACGCGTTCCCGCCAGAAGAAAGGCGCGCCGACAGCGTCGGAAGGCAGTCCGCCAACACGCGAGCTGGCATGGGTCGGCTGGATCACCGCAAATCCCCGCTCCGCCCAGAACTGGACAAGCGGCGCATAACCGTCTTTGGAGGGGATATAGTTGGATGGTCCGAAGCCGTGGGAAAAAATCACCACGGGAAGCCTCTCGCCCTTGGCTGGCGCTGTCAGACGCAACTCCAGCGGCTGTCGTCCCTTCATCGGCAAACGGATCGGTGTATAGGCAACCGTCAGCGCCGCATCCGTTGTGGGTATATGTCGCGCCAGCTCAATCAGATTGTTCATGTCGAAATCCTGTCTCTTAATGATGTGCTAGCGCGAAGATGGACTTACCCGCCCGGACATTCTATATCTGTTTGTCCAGTTTCATTTAGCGTAAGTCCGAATTTATGACCGACCCTGTTGCAGATGTCGTTTCGCTCTTAAAGCCCAGGCCCTCCATCGCCAAGCAGGTGACCGGCTCGCGGCAATGGCTCGTCGAGCGAACTGAGCTCGGTAGTCCGTTTTATTGTGCGCTGCTGGAAGGTGAATGCCTTTTGACTATCGCTCGTCGAAAGCCAATACGGCTTGAAGCTGGCGACTTCGTCCTTGTCCCTGAGGCTTTCTCCTTTACCATGAACAGCCTGCAGCCACCGCCGCGCGGGTCACTCCCCCAACGTCTTGAGACAAGTCCTGGAGTATTCAGGCTTGGTGATCCCGATGCACCAGCCGAAATCAGGGCCATGGTCGGTCACTGCACCTTCGGATCAAACGACAAGACGCTCCTTGCATCGCTGTTGCCCGATCTCGTTCATGTCCGCGGCGAGGAAAGGCTGATGCAACTTGTGCGGATGATCAATGATGAAACTGGTGACAGACGGACTGCACGCGAGATCGTTCTTTCACATCTGCTCGAGGTCCTCTTCATAGAGGCATTGAGATCGGTCGGAGGCAGCCATGCCACGCCGGGGCTTCTGCGCGCAATGGCCGATCCGCAACTGGCGCCGATACTTCGGCGCATACACGAGGATCCGGCCCACAGCATCAGCGCTGAAAGTCTTGCCCGGGAAGCCGCTATGTCGCGCTCCACCTTCTACGCCCGTTTTCAAAGTGAGGTCGGCGTGACACCGATGGAATATGTAACAGGGTGGCGCATGGCGCTGGCAAAACAGCTATTGCGGGAGAATATCGCACCGGCTGAAGTCTCAGAGCGCGTGGGATACGGTTCAGCCAGTGCCTTTAGCGTGGCCTTCAGCCGCCATGTCGGCATGTCACCCGGCGCCTATTCACGCACCGATGCTGCCGCGTGAGACCAAGGCGCATCACGCGTTTGGTCGACGAACTTCAAAAGCAATCTTTCAATCGGCAGAGGCAGGCCACCAAGACAAATTATCCGGTTGAAAACGTCCACCTATTTACGCTGGGCCGCCCATACCAGGATATGGCGATCAACACCTGCCAGTTTTCGAACGAAATCGCGCTGCTCAAGGCGTCTGAGCTTCAACCGCCCCATGACCGCCTGAGATCGGAGGTTTTCGCTTGAGGTATAGGCAAGGATTTCATCAAGCCGGAGACGTGAAAACCCGTCAGCAAGTGCCGCTTGTGCGGCCTCGGTCGCAATTCCGCGTCCCCACGCTTTGCGGACAAGGCGCCACCCAATCTCAACGTGCACACCTAAAGGATGCTCGCTTCCGACGGACATGAGGCCCGCGCAGCCAAGAAAACTGGCCGTACTCCCACACTCGATGGCCCATCGCGTGAACCCGTGCAATTCGAATGCCTGTGTGTAACGCTCCAGTCGGCGGTCGCTCTCGGCCCGCGAAACTGGCCCGCCCTGATCGTTCATGACCTCCGGATCAGAATTCATGCTGGCAAAATCCAACGCATCGGCATCGGCCCAGGGGCGCAAAATCAGCCGCGGTGTCGTAATGCGCATTCTCGTTGGCTCCCTTCCGTAGACGTCGTTTGCAAAGTCTGTCAAACCGGTACCTGCACCAGCAACCTTCTCAGCGGCGCCAATTATCGGTCGTGCCCACATGCGCGTGCAAGTGCGGTATCAATGATACCATCGCCACAGTAAGCTCAGATCGACAAGCCCCCCCCAACAAATCGGGTGGTACCTGTTAATGTTTGGGTAACCATATTAGCCAAAGCTTAGCCCATTCAACAATGGAGGTTGGACATGGCTTACGACTGGGATGGATCCAGAAACAGAAGCAAGATGGATGAGTGGGCTGTAGGCTTGCTCTTCTTTGGATGGCTTTGCCTGATATTGGTGGCTGTCTTCCTCGTCACGAGACTGGCTGCGTAGTGAAGTCATGACGGGGCTGATCGACGGATTTCCCGTCAGGGCTTGCGCCGTCTGCATGCTATAGGGCGTCGCGGTGGCGACGGTACACCAGATCATCACATCTCTGATCAGAAGTCGCCACCCGCATGATCTAGAGCTGTACGCCGCGGGTCAGTGCGCCATCAACGACGAGGTTGGTACCGTAGACGAAACTTGCAGCCGGGCTTGCCAGAAATACGGCAGCATTGGCTATTTCCTGGGGGGTGGCCATGCGGCCCGTGGGGTTTAATGCAAGCGAAGCTGCAAACAACTCCGGATTGTTCTTTTCGATATTTTCCCAGACGCCCCCGGCAAAGTAGGTATTGCCCGGCGAGACCGTGTTGGCACGGATGCCTTTAGGTGCCAGAGAGAAGGCTAAGCCTTGCGTGTAATGCGTCAGTGCAGCCTTGAAGGAGCCGTAGGGCCCGGCAGCAAAATCAATTTCGCGGCCGGATACCGAGGCAATGGTAACGATAGACGCGGACTGGCTTTTTTCCAGATACGGCATCGCTGCGTTGACAAGCCTGACCGTACCTAGCATGTCGACGTTGAAACCCTGTCTCCAGCTCTCTTCGTCATTGCCGATCGCCAGCGCACTGACATTGCCAACGACAATATCCAGACCACCAAACAGTGTTGCAGCCTCCTCTACCCACATCGAAATCGCAGCGCCATCGGCAACATCAACACCGCGACCTATAGTAGAAACGCCCTTTCTCGCCAGATCGGCCGCTACCGCCTTGGCATCATCGACATTTCGGCTGCAGATCGCAACGTCTACCCCTTCCCCAGCCAGTGTTTCGGCAATTTTAAAACCGATGCCCCGCGTTCCACCCGTGACCACCGCGCGCAAGCCTTTCAGACCCAAATCCATCTTCGTTCCCCTTTGTTCGGCCGGTTCGCCGGCGCCTATACGCGCATAGGATCCCCTCCATTTTTGCACTGCGTCAAGGATCGAAACGAACTCAAAAAATTTTGATTTTCCGCGCTTGACATATCGCCCGCAAACGGTCAGCTTAATTTCAAGGCGACGAGCAAAGATGCTCATTAAATCGCCAATACTGAAAAATCGTTTTCATTTTTGGCACCGTCGCCGCCGACAGTATCTGCTGTCAGGTCCAACATCGTGGCTGCCGAAACATGGTCAAGAAATATTCGATCGGAATATTATTTTCGGTTACGGGATCTTACGGAACGGTCGGCAAATCGATGCTGAACGGCGCGAAACTCGCCTGCGATCAAGTCAACGCAGACAAGGGCTTCGGCATTCAGCTACGTCCTGTCGAGCACAATCCCGGCGGCGACCTGAGCGCCTATGCGCCAGCGGTCGAAACAATGATTGCCGGTGGCGTCAACCACATCGTCGGATGCTACACCTCATCAAGCCGCAAGGAAGTCATTCCAGTCTTCGAAAAGCACGACGCGCTGCTGTGGTACCCCACTCACTATGAAGGCTTTGAAAGTTCGGCTAACGTGATCTACACTGGCGCCGCACCAAATCATCATATGTTGCCGCTGGTCGATTATTTTACACGCAACATCGGCAATCGCGTTTTTTGTGTCGGTTCAAACTACATATGGGCATGGGAAAGCAACCGGGTTTTGCGGGAAGAACTCGCCCTGCGGCAAGGATCTGTCGTTGGAGAACGTTATCTGCCGGTCGGCGAGACAGATGTTGACTGCATTATCCAGTCCATCTTCGAGACCAATCCAGACATCGTTTTCAATTCACTGATCGGTGAATCCGCCTATGCGTTCTTTCGCGCCTTTCGGGCTGCCTGTACAGCGCGCGGCATCGACCAGGTGAAACGTTATCCCGTCGCCAGCTGCAATCTTTCCGAACCTGAGCTTTCCAGCATCGGACCGCAAGCCATCGATGGCCATTTGAGCTCCAGTGTCTATTTCGCGTCCATCGACACCCCCGCAAACCACGATTTCGTTAAAAAATACCAGGCCGCGTTTCCACAGGAGATTGTCCCATCGGCGGAAGCGGAAGCGGCCTATAGCGCGGTAATCCTGCTCGCAAAATCCCTGTATCAGGCGGGCAATGACGATATGCGGGCCGTAAAAACCTGCGCAGCCAACCAGCGGCTGAGTGCGCCACAGGGCGAAGTCGTCATCGATCCAAGTACGTTTCATGCCCACCTGACACCCAGGATCGGGCGATCGCGCGGCGATGGACAGTTCGACATCGTTTTCGATGCTGGCAGCCCCGTCGCGCCGGACCCCTACCTGATCAACTCCACCTCCACTCTTGAGGCACCGTCGCGTCGCCCAGCCCTGAGGATCGTGTCATGAGGTCGAACCGATACGTTCAGAATTTTCGCCAGCGGCGGGCGCTCGTGCTGAGCAATGATGTTCGCGCGACAGAGACAATCATGGCCATGGTGACACGCTTGGGAATGTCACCGGAGCATCTTTCGTCTCATGACGGTGAGTTGCGCAATCTGCTCGATGCCGCAAAACCACAGCAAGACGTGCTGTTCCTCGATGGCGATCTCAACCTCTTCCCTGAAATGACCCACAATGCGGTCAACGAGCAATCTCAAGTCCCGGTCGTGGGTCTTGTCGGAATAGAGGCGCCGAGCCGCCTGAGGATGCTGATGCAGCTTGGCGCCACGGCATTTCTTTCAAAGCCAGTCCATAGTGGCTCGATCTTCTCAGCCCTTTATCTGGCAATCAACACCTTCGAACAGAAGGCGGATTTGCAGCTCTCCATCCTGGAGCTGGAAAAACGCCGCAGATATCGCCGTCACGTCATAAAGGCTGTGACGGTGGTGATGAAGTCCCATTCCCTCGATGATGAGGGAGCGTTCGCCCTGCTCCGCAAGGAAAGTATGCGCGCACGCCTTAGCCTTGAAGCCTATTGTGAATGTGTCGTTCAACGAAGCACGGCGCGCACCATCGACGACATGGAACCTGACGAGAAGCAGGCCATCGCCGAGTAGTTAAACCACCTCCATGGAGAACAAAATGATGAAGACGCTTAACGGCGCCATGACGGCGCTCGGCCTAATTTTGCTTTGCTCCGGGGCGGCCAACGCCCAGGAACCCATCAAACTTGGCGTGCTTGAAGACCAGTCTGGCGATTTTGCCGCCGCGACAATCGGCAAGGTTCACGGCATCCAGCTTGCAGCCGAAGAAATCAATGCCGCCGGAGGCATCGCAGGTCGCCCCCTCGAACTGGTGGTCTACGACACCCAGTCCGACAACACGCGCTATCAGGAATTCATGCGTCGCGTACTTCAGCGTGACAAGGTGGATGCCGTTTTCGCCGGTTTTTCCTCTGCGTCGCGTGAAGCTTACCGGCCAATCGTCAACCAGTTCGACGGTTTCGCCTTTTACAACAACCAGTACGAAGGTGGTGTCTGCGACGCCAACATGGTTGTCACTGGCGCTGTTCCTGAACAACAGTTCTCGACGCTTCTTCCCTACATGATGGAGACCTACGGCAAGAAGGTCTACACGATCGCTGCTGACTACAATTTCGGCCAGATCTCCGCCGAATGGGTGCGCAATATCGTCAAGGAAGGCGGCGGCGAGATGGTGGGCGAGGAGTTCATTCCGCTTGGCGTCTCACAGTTCTCTCAGACCATCCAGAACATCCAGGCAGCCAAGCCCGATTTCATCGTGACTTTGCTTGTTGGCACGGCTCAGGCTTCATACTACGAGCAGGCAGCTGCGGCCAACGTCAACCTTCCGATGGGCTCTTCGGTCAATGTAGGCCAGGGTTATGAGCACAAGCGCTTCAAACCACCAAGCCTCGCCAACATGTATGCGACCGTCAACTGGATCGAGGAAGTGGACAATCCACAGTCCAAGGCCTTCGTCGAGAAATGGCACAAGAAGTTTCCCGATGAGCCCTACATCAATCAGGAAGCAGAAAACTCCTATCTCGCCGTGTATCTCTACAAGCAGATGGTCGAGCGCGCCGGCGGTTCGACCAAAAAGGACGAACTGCGCAAAATCATTGCCCAGGGCGATGTCTGCTTCGATGCGCCGGAAGGCAAGGTCTGCCTCGACCCTAAGAGCCAGCACATGTCGCACACGATCTACTTGGCTAAAGTCAACGATGATCACTCGATCAGCTTTCCCAAAGTCTGGAACGACATCAAGCCTTATTGGCTGGGCGAAGCAGGCTGCGATCTGACCAAGAACGATCCGAGCACACAATACACGCCATCCAGCCCCCCACCGGCTGCCAACTAACCCCAAAATCGGCCGGGGCTCTCTGCTCCGGTCGTTCCCCGAGGCGTGCCCGCAAGGAAGTCTACTGCGATGACTTTAGTCTACACCCTGTTCAGTTTCCTCTATCAGACGGGCGACGCCTTCGCCTTTCTCGTTCTTTCAGCCTGTGGTCTGGCAATTATCTTCGGCATGATGGGCGTGATAAATCTTGCGCATGGCGAGTTTATTCTATGCGGAGCCTATGTGTGTTCAGCCAGTGCGCGGGCCGGTCTACCGCTACCGCTTGCCATCCTCGCTGGTGCCGTTGCTGCAGGTCTTGTCGGCATGGTCATCGAACGCATCATCATTCGTCCGCTCTATGACCGCCCACTCGATACGATCGTGGCCACATGGGGGGTCTCCATGATTGTCACGCAAAGTACGCTTATTATTCTGGGGTCCACAATGCACGGCACCGGAACACCGTTCGGCAGCTTTGCGGTCGGCCCCTATTCCTATTCGGTCTACCGCGTGGTCCTCATGGCGGCAGCGGTGGCAACCCTTGGCGTCCTCTGGCTCGGGTTCACCAAGACCCGTTTCGGCATCCTGGCCCGGGCCACTATACAGGTGCCGCACATCGCTCAGGCGCTCGGCGTCAATACCGGCCTCATCTACAGCCTGACATTTGGTCTGGGTGCAGCCCTGGCTGGTCTCGCTGGCGGTCTCTACGCGCCGACGATGACCCTTGTGCCGACGATGGGGAGTGCCTTCGTCGTTGAAGCCTTTGTGACCGTCGTAGTCGGCGGAGCTGACATCTTCCTTGGCACGGCACCGGCTGCACTCGTTCTCGGTGCGGCCAAGGCCGCGCTTACCTCTTGGCAAGGACAACTTGCAGGCCAGATCGGCCTTCTCGTCGCAGTCATCATCGTCATCCGAATCCTGCCGCGGGGCATATCCGGCTGGATCCTTCGTGAAAGAGCCTGACCCTATGTTGAGACCCAATCCCCTATCACGAGCCATTGCCTTGCTGGAAGGCCCTCAAACGCAGGGGCGAGGCACACCGTTCTGGGCAAGCTTTGCCGTCGTTGTCGCCATTGCCTGCGCCTATCCCCTCTTCGCGGACGGTTACGACGTCGGCAACAATGTTTACTTCTTCAACTGGACCTTTATGGCACTGGGCCTCAGCCTTATCTGGGGCTATGGCGGAACACTGAGCTTCGGACAGACTGCCTTCTTCGGTGTCGCTGGCTACAGCTACGGCGTCATCTCCATCAATCTTGGTGATGCCTATGGGTTGACGCTGTTTGCATTATTCGCGTCTGTCGCGGCGGCGGCATTGTTTGCAGCCTTGCTTGGGTACTTCCTGTTTTTTGGGCGTATCAGCGGAGTTTTTCTGGGGATCGTCACCCTGTCGGTCACGCTTGTTCTGGAGCGTTTCATGGCACAGACCGCTGGTCCGGAATGGCGAGTGGGCCTGGCAAGACTTAACGGTTACAATGGCATGGGCAGCATGCCCTCGCTTACAGTTCCGTGGTTTGGCGGCGACATCGTTCTCTTTCCCGATGTGCAGCTGTACTACTTTACGCTCGCACTGTTGGTTGTCAGTTATCTCGGCCTTCGTATCCTTGTGAATTCCCGCTTTGGAAATGTGCTCGTTGCCATTCGTGAAAACCCACAAAGGGCAGAGATGCTTGGCTACGACATCCGCGTCTATCAGCTCGTGACTTTTGTCATCGGTTCAGCCTTTGCAGGTCTATCAGGCGTTCTTTACACCTCCTGGGGCAACTATATCACGCCCGCATCGATGAACATGACCGCAGCAGCTCTGCCAATCGTATGGGTGGCCGTTGGCGGTCGCAGCGACCTGACCACCACATTGATCGGGACGCTGGTCGTGCTCGCCGGGTTTCAGGCTTTGACCATTCACGGGAGCCAGTATGCACTCGTCGTCATGGGTGTTCTGCTCGTACTGACTGTTCTTATAGCACCGCGCGGGCTCATCTTCGGCCTTGGTACATTTCTGGCAAAATGTTTCCACCACAAGACCACGGCCGGGAGGGAGTGACGCATGGCTATCCTCGAAACACGTGAACTCAACAAATGGTTCGGAGGCCTGCATGTCACATCAGGCGTGAATTTCTCTCTGAAACAGGGCGAAATCCACTGCCTCATCGGCCCAAACGGCGCCGGCAAAAGTACACTCTTCCGCCTTATCCTGGGAGAGCATCTGCCGACCAGTGGTCAGATCGTCTACGAGGGAGTGGACATCACGAGAGCAAAATCGTTCGAGCGCATCCGCAAGGGTATCAGTGTTAAGTTCCAGGTCCCCGGGATATTCAAGGCGCTAAGCGTCCGCCAGAACCTGCAGATCGCGCTTCAGCATCACCGGCGCCCGGAGGATCTGGACGAGGAAATCGACAGGCTCCTGGAATTTCTCAAGTTGACCGAGGCGCGCGCTCAACTCGCGGGCAACCTGAGCCACGGCCAGAAACAATGGCTGGAGATCGGCATGGCAGTTGGCCTCAAGCCACGTCTTCTGCTCCTGGACGAACCGACCGCCGGTATGACACCGGACGAGACTGCTGCCACCGGCGAGATGGTGCAAGCGCTCAACCGGGACGGAGTGACCGTTCTGGCGGTCGAACATGACATGGCCTTCGTCCGCCAGATTGCCCACAAGGTCACTGTTCTTCACTTCGGCAAAATCTTTGCCCAGGGCACTATCGACGAGATTGTTGCCGATGAGCGCGTGGCTGCCATCTATTTGGGAGACGCCCATGCGTAAGGAAATCCTCCTCAACACCCTTGGTCTATGGTCGGGTTATGGTGGCAAGCCGGTCCTGCAGGGCATCGATATCCAGGTCCGCGAAGGCGAGATTGTCGCCGTTATCGGTCGAAACGGCGTGGGAAAGTCCACCCTTATGAAAAGCCTGATCGGTCTTCTTCCCGGCGACAAAGGATCAGTGGTTTTTCGCGGAGCCGCGATCGATACCATACCGGCTTTCAAGCGGGCGCGGCTCGGGATCGGTTACGTGCCGCAAGGACGCGACGTTTTTCCTCGGCTCAGCGTAATCGAAAACCTGCTGGTCGGCGAATCCATCAGTGGCAAACGCGCCACGGCCGACCAGATCGAAGCCGTGTTCAGTTATTTTCCTATCCTCAAGGAACGCCGGAACCAGCAGGCCGGAACCATGTCTGGCGGACAACAGCAGCAGCTTGCGATCGGCCGCGTTTTGATGGGCAGGCCCTCGCTGATCCTGCTCGACGAGCCGTCAGAGGGCATCCAGCCCAACATCGTTCAGGATATCGCCCGGATCATGGTGGAGCTCAACAAAACAACCGGCGTCACGGTGGTGTTCGTGGAGCAGAACATCGACATGATCCGCGCGATGGCGCAGCGCTGCTACGTCATAGACAAAGGGCGGATCACCAATGAGATCATGCCAGAAACGCTCGAGGACCGTGACGCCGTCCGCCGTTATCTGGCTGTCTGAAACCTCAAAATCCCTCACATGAAAAGGATAAAACACATGAGTTGGCTCGACGAAACAATCATGGCCCGAAAAGGCGTTGCCAAAGGCAAAGTCGGAGAGACTTACGCCATCACCGAGGAAAGCCAGGGTAAATATCATTATGTCTACGGTGCCTATGTCGATCCGATCTTGAAAGTTGATCCGGGCGCCGTCGTCTCGGCGGAAACCCATGATGCATTCGAGGGAGCAATCAAAAGCGAGACAGATGTTCCATCCAAGGTTCTCAATTTCCCCTACCTCAACCCACAGAATGGACCGATCTACGTCAACGGTGCAGAAAAGGGTGACTGCCTCGCCGTCTACATCAAGAGCATTGTGCCGCGCGGGCCGCAGCCCAGGGGCACGACAGTCATCATGCCGGAGTTCGGCGGCCTGGTGCCAACAGCCGACACGGCGCTATTGACCGCGCCTTTGCCCGAACGCGTACGGAAAATACATGTCGATGCCGAGACCGGTGTCCAGTGGAACGACAGGATCACGCTTCCCTACGAGCCCTTCATCGGAACAATCGGCACCGCACCGGAAATTGAGGCCATATCGTCGCTCGTTCCGGACTATTACGGCGGCAACATGGACCTGCCTGATGTTTGCCCAGACACCGTGATCTATCTGCCAGTCAATACCGAAGGTGCATATCTCTATCTCGGTGATTGCCATGCAGCGCAAGGTGACGGCGAGCTTTGCGGCGTCGCACTCGAGCATCCCACCGTCACGACGGTTCAAATCGACCTCATCAAGGGCTGGACAATCAGGACGCCGCGACTGGAAAATGACCGGTTCTACATGACGATCGGGTCGGCAAGGCCGATGGAGGATGCGGCCCGCGGCGCTTACCGCGAATTGATCCGCTGGATGGTCGCAGATTTCGGCTTCGAGGAACTCGACGCCTATATGTTGCTCACCCAATGCGGTCGCGTCCGTCTCGGCAACATGGTCGACCCGAAATATACGGTCGGTGCCTCCGTTTTGAAATCCATCATCGGCATAGCCGCCTGAAAAGACCAACCGAGCAGGGTCGCCCATCTTGGGCGGCTCCCTATCTTCCCGATGGAGCAAGACATGACCGACCCTTTCAAAGGCGCTGCAATCCAGTTTGAACCCGATTTTGGTAACAAGGACCGCAACGTTTCAGCGCTGCTGGCACTGGTCGAGGAAGCGGCAACCAATGGTGCGAGGCTGATCACCACGCCGGAAATGTGCACAACAGGTTATTGTTGGTACGACCGCCAGGAAGTTTCCGGTCTTGTGGAAACAATCCCCGGGCCGACCACAGATCGTTTTGCGGAACTTGCGCACAAATATGACTGCTTCATTGTTCTGGGCCTGCCCGAAGTCGATGCGGAAACCAACCTCTACTACAATTCTGCGGCACTCATCGGGCCGGAAGGTTTGGTAGGCGTTCATCGAAAAACGCACCCCTATATTTCAGAGCCGAAATGGGCTGCATCCGGTAATCTTGGTCATCAGGTTTTCGAAACCAAGATTGGCCGCATAGCGATGCTCATCTGCATGGACATCCACTTTGTGGAGACGGCGCGATTGGTGGCACTCGGTGGTGCGGACGTGATCTGCCATATCTCGAACTGGCTAGCCGAACGGACCCCTGCTCCCTATTGGATAAGCCGCGCTTATGAGAACGGCTGTTACCTGATGGAGAGCAATCGCTGGGGACTTGAACGAGGTGTTCAGTTCTCAGGTGGCAGCTGCGTCATTAGCCCTGAAACCGAAATCCTTGACGTGGTTGATGACGGTGACGGCATTGCTTACGGCTTGATTGATCCGGCACGGTCGCGCATGAGGCAGATCGCAGGCGAGCCCGTTATGCTGCAGCGTCGTCCCGAGCTTTACAGCGAGCTGATGACGAACACCTATACGTGGAATCCGGGAGAATTCTTCTGTCTCTACGGACACCAACCGATTGAAAAAGGGCGTCGCAGCCGCATTGCCGTCGGCGAGTTCACTCCGACATCTGATCACGACGCCAATCTCTCCATGATGTCGGCTCTGGCGAAACAAGCCAAGGCTCAAGGGTCAGAGCTCATCGTCTTTCCGGCTTTTGCCTTGACCGGGCTCGACAACCCTGCGCAAACGGCAATCCCGCTCTCTCATCCTGCGGCGCAGACGATCGGCAAACTCTCGCAGCAGCTCGGCATCTCCATCATCGCCGGCTTTGCCGAGGCGCAGGAGAACGAGCGCTTCTGTAGTGTCATGATCGCCAGACCTGATGTTCCTGCCATCGCTTACCGCCAAGTCCACCTCACTCAGGATGAGCACGCCTGGGCAACACCGGGCGACGAATTCTGCGTCTTCGATCTTCCACTGGGAAGAGTAGGCGTCATGGTCGGACACGATGCGGCTTTTCCCGAGACTGGCCGTCTCCTTGCGCTCAGGGGTTGCGACCTAATCTGCTGCCCCTCGAGTATCAGTGATGGATTCCATCTTGGCCACCCGGGCAGTAAGGTCAGGCAACCAGAGCCGATCCCCTATGGCGCAGACCAATTGCACTGGCACCACTACCGGGTGCGCGCAGGGGAAAACAACTGTTACTTAGCATTTTCCAATACCAGGACGGTGGCAAACCAGGCGGCAGGCCTCAGCGGCATATTTGGCCCCGACACCTTTGCATTCCCACGCAAGGAGGCGCTCGTGCAGGAGGGAGGCCTTGCGGTCGCGGAAATAGATACCTCAAGCACAAGCCCGACATATCCGACAAACGTCGTGCGCAGGAAAGACCTCGTCCTCATGCGTCAGCCGCATCACTATTTGCCACTGGTGATGTCATCCGTGGCTATTTAATCGTACAAAGGTTGCCGACGCCAAAACCCTGTTGCGAAGGCAAAACCTCAGTGACAGTCTGAAATTTCAGAAGCGTGGACGCATCGCGCGACGATGAAAGCGACAGGGAGAAACCGGTTAAAAACTCGCTGTAATGAAAAAACGAAACACGAATTTCGCCACCGCACTGTTGGCCCTCAACGCTCTGCAACAGTTCTATGGCGAAGTGACACCCGGATTACCCTCTTGCAAGGCGGGAGCACCCGTTGTCTCACATCACATGTTTCTCCTTCGTTTGGCCGTGCAACTGACGGCCAACGGCTTACTCAACTCGGCAGGTCACGCCGCTTGAAGTGCCCCGCGGCAAACGACAGCCTCAAGGACATAAAATTGGAACAAGCTTCCACGAGCCTTTGGAGAGCAGATCGTTTCCGATTTTTGTCGCGCAACAGTGAACGATCATAGAATAAGGCCGCTAAGCGGAATTTCCTATTGCTGCCAAAGTGGAACACCACGATCCGGGCGTAGTCGGTCCCGCCCTCCGCTGCGCGGCCACTATGTTGGGCTCCTGCGGCGACGCTTTCCCGGTCCTGGCGTGTCGAGAATTCCCGAAATCCCGCCTGAAGGCGGCCGCTATGCTGATTTCTCCGATACTCTTCATTCTGGTCTTGGATCACGCCACAGCGGTTCCGATCCAAGATTGTGTCATCCCGTCGCAACGAATGGTCAGCCAACAGCGCTGAAGCTGACTTCTTAATTTCGCTGGGTCAGGGATCAAAGGTACTGTTTTGCCATGGCGGGACAGCGGACGCACAAAATGTGGTGCGTCCGCCAGAAAGCTTCTTCAGAGAACCATGAAGCCGGCATCGACTGGATCGTCACGATTGATGGTCCAGGCCGCGGTGCCCAGCATTCCGGCCGTGCCCTTGACCGTCGGACGCACGGCACGCACAGAACCAAGCGTCGTTTCGCCGATCAGGCAGCCTTCGAACACACCCGATCCGAGGAGACCTTCGGAGGTGATCGTCTGGTTGAGGGAAATGACGCCACGTTTCTCGAAATAGGCCATCATCGCAGATGTACCTGTTCCGCCGGGTGAACGGTCCAGCTGGCCAGTAGAGAAGACGTGCACGTTTTTGTAAAGGCATCCCTCGATTGTTGGTTCGTGCCAGAAGGTAACGAAGTTCAGGTTGTTGATGTGGGATTGCGTGGGATGCTGCACCTTGACCTTCTCACGGATCGCCTCTCGCGCTATCAGGCCCATACGCGAAAGCTCGGAACCGTTCTCCGGCGCGATGCGCAGTGTGGTATTGCGAAGGTCGATGATGCCGAAGTAGTTACCACCCCACACAAGGTCGGCCTTGAGGGCGCCGTAGCCGGGCAATTCGAACTCGATATTCTGTTCGGCGACGTAGGCTGGAACGTTTTCGAACCGGGTCCACAATACGCGATCACCCTCGTGTGCGACCTCGGCAACGACCAGACCAGCCGTCGTTTCGAAGCGGATCTTTGTCAACCCGTCCGCAGAGCGTCTCACCAAGCCATTGGCGACCATAGCCATGGCGACCGCGATCGTTCCGTGACCGCACATGTGCGAATATTCCTTGCCGTCGATGTAAATCAGCCCGGCATCGAATTCAGAAGATGATGGCGGTGTGAGAAAAACGCCGAACATGTCCGCATGTCCACGCGGTTCGCGCATCAAAGCCTTGCGCAGCCAGTCGTAGTTTTCCTCGAGAAAAGCACGCTTTTCGAGGATGTTCGAGTTAGCCGGATAGGGCACGCCGCTATAGATGATGCACAGCGGTTCGCCTTCCGTATGGGTATAGATTACGTTGTACACGTCCTGAACGCGCATTTTATGTCTCCTGAGAATGTTGGGGGATGGGAAGGGTTTAACTTCCAGACAGGAAGTCCAGACCGATCAACCAGTCGATCAGAATGATCGCGATAGCTGCGGCCAAGATTGTCAGCGACGAGACCGCCGCAATGGATGGGTCGACCGAATACTGCACGTAATTGAACAACTGTACCGGGATGGTATTCAGCGTCGACGTTGTATTGAAAATCGATAGCTCGACATTGATGAACGAGGTGATGAACGCAAAGATTCCACCCGAGACAAGCCCGGCTCTTATTTGCGGAAGCGTGATGAGAAAGAAGGTCGACCATGCAGAAGCACCAAGATCGCGCGATGCCTCCTCCAGCGACAGTTGCTCATGTGAAAACAGCGGCAGTATCGTGCGCAGCACGAACGGCGTGATGATGACGACATGGCCGACCAATAATGCCGGGAAATTGCGAATCAGCCCGATTGAAGCACCATACTGCAACAACGCCGCGCCGATGACGATATGTGGCAGGACCAGCGGCGACAGCAGCACCGCTGACAGCACCGACTTCCCGGGAAAGGAATAGCGTGCCATTGCGATCGAGGCAGGCAGTGCGACCACTATCGCAGTCAGAGTTGCCACGCCGGCAAGACCGGCACTTGTCAGGAATGAACGCACATAGGTAGGGTTTTCGAGCACGACCGCGTACCATGACAGCGTCAATCCCTGGGGTGGAAAGGCCAGAAACTTTGTTTCGGTCAGCGAGACGCCGATCACCACGACCAGCGGCAACACCAGATAGGCAAGCGTGGTCAGCGCGATAAGTCGAATGATCATGTCAGTTTCCTTTCACGTCACGCGCGCCGTAACGCGCCAACCATGACGAGAAGCCGATAAGGGCCATGGTGAAAGTCAGGAGCGTGATCGACAGCGCGCCACCATAATTGAAGTCAAAAACCGTCGAATACTGCTGGAAAGCTAGCATCGCCAGGACAGTCACCTTCCCTCCAGACAGAAGCGCCGGTGTGACATAGGCACTTATTGCCATTGAAAAGACGATGATCCCTCCAGCCATGACGCCGTGCATCGTGAGCGGGAATGTCACACTGAAGAACGTTCGCACGGGACCTGCACCTAGATCGCGCGATGCGTGTTCCAACGCAGGCTCGACCCGCGCCAGTGCGTTTCCGATCGTCAAAACCATGAACGGCAGCAAAATATAGACCAGCCCGATCAAGATCCCCGTTTCCGTTCCTAGGAAACGGATCGGACGATCGATCAGACCGGCGCCCATTAACGCGTCGTTCACGAGACCTGTACGCCCCAGAAGAACCATCCAGCCGAACGACCGGACAATGTTTGAGGTAAAAAGTGGAAGGATCAGCAGGATCACACAGGCCCGGCGCCAACTGCGCCACTTGACGATACGCACGAGGTACCAGGCAAGCGGGTAGCCGAGGACTGCGCAGATCAATGTCGACAGTATAGCGAGCCGGAAGGTGACGCCAATCACCTGCCAATGGTAGCCATCCATAAGGATCCGGCCATATTGAGCAAAACCGAACTGGCCATCCGGAGCGGTCAGTGAGGCAACGAGTACCACGCCGAGTGGCATCAGGAAAAATGCCGTGAACACACAGACCGGCAGTGCCAGCAGCCAACAAAGGGTCAGGCGAGAGGTAAACATCGCCCTAGCCCTCCAGAATATGAAGGTCTGAGGGATCGAAAGCCGCGATAACCTCGGCGCCTTCGGTAACGCACGGTATTGGCGGGCGTGCAGTGTGCGTGCACCCCACTGCATGTAAATGTTGGACGTGCCGCCAACATAGGTGGTCGCTGTGACACGCCCGGGCAGTGACAGCCAGCCGGCCGGCACATCGTCCAGCTGCCGGAATACACGTAGATTTTCCGGGCGAAGAATGCCCTCTGACTGTCCCTCGGCAAATGAGCGACCGTTGGAACTCATGGGCAGAACGGTGGCTTCACCGATAAAATCAGCCACGAAGCGTGTCTTTGGCTGGCGATATATTGTCTCAGGTGTGTCGATCTGCTCGATACTGCCTGACGACATCACAGCGATACGATCTGACATCGCCATGGCTTCGTCCTGATCATGGGTCACGAAGATAAACGTGATACCCAACTGGACCTGCAACTGTTTCAACTCGATCTGCATGCGTTTGCGAAGCTGCAGATCCAGCGCTGACAATGGCTCGTCCAGAAGCAACAGTTTGGGTTTGTTGACGATGGCACGTGCGAGCGCCACACGCTGTTGTTGTCCTCCAGACATCGCGCGCGGGCTGCGGGGCGCCATTGCCGCGAGCCCGACCATATCAAGAGCTTCCAGCGCGCGGACTTCCGCCTCCTTGCGCGACGAGCCGCCGCGTAGCGGGCCATAGGCAACGTTTTGTAAAACCGTCATGTGAGGAAACAGTGCGTAGTTCTGGAAAACCGTGTTTAGTGGTCGCCGTTCAGGCGGAAGCCCCGTCACGTCTTCTCCGTCAATCATGACACGCCCGGCGTTTGCGGACATGAAACCTCCGATGATCCGCAGAAGCGTCGTCTTTCCACAACCCGATGGCCCAAGCAGAGAGATGAACTCGCCCTGAGTCACGTCCAGCGACACGTGATCGAGCGCACGATGATGACCAAAGGACTTGGTGATGTCTGTAATTGCGAGCAGCGTCATTGGATCAGTTCGCTATTTCGCGGTTCCAGCGATCAGTGATGGCAGGTCGCTTGGCATTGACTTCAGTCCAATCGAAAAGCCGCAGGTTCTTGATCGATCCGCCGGTGCCCCATGGCAGCTTGCGCTCGACATCATCAGACAGCGTCACACCTGTAATGGCTGGACCAAGATAGAGTTTTTCCGCCAGGCAGGTTGCGGCTTCGCTTGTCAGAGCCGTGTCGATGAACTTCTGCGCAGCCTCTTCATTCTTTGTGCCCTTGACGATATGCATTCGTGCATCAGTCGCCCACACCCCTTCCCTGGGAACGGTGAAGCCGATCGGCAAGCCGGCGTCGATCAGATCCCATGCACCGACATTGAAATGAGCGCCGATGACGACCTCATTGCTCTGAAAAGCGTTCGATGCTGCGCCTGACGTATCGTAGAGAAGTCCCGAGTCCAACGATTTAAGCTTCGAGAAGGTCGCATCGAGTGTTTCGGTCGAGTCACCGAAAGCACCAGCAAGGAAAATTACGAACGGTACGCCGGCAGAATTGTTAGGTGAGGGAATGGCCACCGCGCCCGCATAGTCTGGATTCCACAACTCTTCCCAGCTTTGGGGTGCCTCAGTCACCTCGGAAGTATTGTAGATTGGGCCTAGTGAGTAATAACCGGCGCTGACGGCAAAGACATGATCACCGCTCTTGTACGCTGCCTCAGGTTGAAGTGCACCGGCATTGGCAAGCTTGGCCAGTTCGATTGGCGCAAGAACACCTGCTGCCTTGGCGATCTCGCTGACGCCACCATCCATGTAAGCAACATCAATGACAGTGTCGCCCGTCTGCTGTTGGAGCTTGGACAGTGTCGTGGTCGAGTTTCCAATCTCCGCGATGACCTGGATCCCGGTTGCCTTGGTGAAAGGTTTCGCAACACAGGCATCGAAAGCCTCTCCCCAGTTGCCACCGTAATAGGCAACCGTAATCGACTGCGGCGCCGTCTGCGCAACTCCAACCTGCGAAATGAATGCGATGCTGGCGACCGTGCCGAGAAAAATGCTCTTCTTCATCTGATAGCTCCGTCTCTGGGGTAACGCGTTGTGCGCTTGGGATCGTTGTCCAGCCACGACCATAGCAAAGACCTCAACATACCTGTTGAATAATCCGGACACATGATTGAACATAACCGACGAATTGACGAGTTGGATCAGCCATGATGAAAGTTCAGGAAAACAGTTTCGAACTGCGCATAGCGTTCATATTGCAGAACAAATTCACGCTGGCAGCGTTTTCCGGGTTCATTGACGCACTGCGGCTCGCAGCCGATGATGCCGCCAAAAGTCGGCAGATCCGCGTCGGCTGGGAGGTCTATTCACTGGCTGGAGGTGCAGTTCATGCCAGTTGTGGCGTGGCAATTGCCACCTTGCCGATCCCACGCGATGGAGCAGGGTTCGATTATGTTGCTGTCTGTGGCGGTAACAGTTTTGATGATGACAGACCTACCCCTGCCTTGATGAGTTTTATCCATTCTGCCCATGCACAAGGTGTCGGACTGCTCGGTATCTGTACGGGGAGTTTCGCTCTGGCACGGGCGGGATTGGTCGCGTCACGTCGCTACTGTATTCACTGGAATGTTCTTGAAGCGTTCAAGAGCCGCTTTCCGCGTGCGCAGATATCGCTCGACCGAATTTTCGCGGACGAAGGCGACGTAATAACTTGCGCGGGCTCTACTGCTGCGATCGATCTCGCCCTTTATCTTATCGTTCGACATTGTGGTCGTGAACGCGCCCAGCAGGTGATGCGACACATGATGCTCACATCGATGCGCCCGGCCAGTGTCCCGCAAGCACACTTTTTCCAGATGCCACCCGATGGAACGGATAGCCGTGTGCGCAAAGCTCTCTACTTCATGGAGCAACAGCTCGATCAACCGCCCAACGGCCCAGCAATTGCACGCTATTGCGCGATCTCAAGCCGCCAGCTGGAAAGATTATTCCGCGCCAATTTGGGGCAGACGATTGGGCAAACGTTTCGGAATATGCGGTTGAACTACGGGCGATACCTTCTTTCAGGCGGCTCGCTCTCTGTTATGGAGATAGCAAACATTACCGGCTTTGCCGACACTGCGCATTTTTCTCGCGAGTTTCGTCGCGCCTTCGGTGATACGCCTACAAACTACCGGGCCGCTTCAAGCCCAGATCGTGGCTAGCGGTGTTTTTCCAAAATCACAAATGCGCGCAGTTTGACACAAAGTGCTGCTCTTGGGAGCGACATCTGCCACCTACGGCGTCTTATGGCAATCGACATCCATTATTGCGGTTGCTCAAGCGATCTGGTCATCAGGATCTCATGAAACCTATTATCATCTTCTCGAAAACCATCCGGGATAAAACCGACCTCAGCAAAACCTCTTTTACGATAAAAGCGCCGTGCCGGTCCGTTATCCTCGCGGACTACCAGCTCGATCTGCGAGATATCCTCTGTCCGAGCGTAAGCCTCGACCGCTTGCAACGGGCGGACGCAAGTCCTGATCCCCGCAAGGACTGGCGCACATAAACCATGACAAGCGTAGCGCGATGACGCATCTTGGCTGGTTGTGATCGTTTCAAGCCCATAAGGCAAGCAGGCACGTCCTGGGCGAAGGCTATTTCCAGACCGCTCGCAGTCCGTTCGAAAAACTCCGTGAAGGCATTGAGCCTTGGCGCGAGGCGCCACCGGTTGATTACCTGCTGATCAACCATAGCATTGTCTCCCTTTTGAGTCCGTTGCACCGAGCGCGCGTAAAAAAACGGACCACCAAATAGCGCTTTAAGGTCTGCGCTCAGGAGACTTCGCATGAGCGAGTGGCGCAATCTGACGATATCAACAGATTGACTGATTGGCTGGAAGCTTTCGTCAGTGCGGAACCCTTGTTCAAGTCGCACGCCATGATCCGGGCGTAGTCGGTCCCGCCTCCCGCGGCGCGGCCACTACGCTGAGGCTCCTGCGGCGACGCTTTTCCGACCCTGGCGTGTCGAGAATTCCCGAAATCCCGCCTGAAGGCCAGCCGCTTTGCAAAGTCTTTCTTAAACCTCGCCAAGGCGGTTGATCCAAGGTGTGTCATTGCATGACTTAGAGTGGTCAGTCGGCACGACAGAAGAAAGTAGCGCGCGCCCGCACGCGATAAATCGCGGTTGCGGCGCACATTCATCTGTTTGTCTGGTTTCCCCTGCAATCGGATCGTTCCGGCGATCAAGGGGCAAGCGCGCTGCGCGCTGTCACGCCGGATCCATCCGCCAGTGGGCTGGCTTCGCCCTCCCCCTTTGCCCGGTAATACATACGTATTCCCAATCAAATTTGAGAGGGAGCGCCAACGGGGAAAATAGGAGTGTTTCGTGAGCCCTGAGCCTTCTTTGAAATATGTTGTGGTCGAAAATGCAGGATATCAGGGTGAGCAGGATGTCTTCAGCCACCCTGATTTTAGGGTCGCGGCGAAGTGGCTGAAGGATCGGTATACCGATTTTGAGGTCAGAACATGCACATCGACATCGCCTGTGATCTGCCAAATGGCGATCGTACCTATGAAATCTAGTCCGACACCAGAAATGGTCCGCTACTCACTGGCCTGGAGAAATCCCCATACACAGCCACCGGGACCACGTGTTTTGCATGCGGTACTCGTGACGCGGGGTGAAAAGTGCCCTCAAGAAATCCTCGATCTTTGGTCGCCGGGTTGTGGTTATGCCGTGACGTGGGAACTGGTGACGCAGCGGCCTATTCGACGCTGGCGCAAGGAAGCGAGAGCAAGGGTGCGTCGCAAGACCCTTGAACGACGCATGACGGCAAAGTTCCCGCTGTTCGCGGTCGAGTTTATCGCGCAGGAGCTGGAGAAGCGCCCGCAATATTACGACAGCGATTACTAACCCGCCTCCTCGTCCCGCCATCAATGACAATCCATCCCGCCTAAACGCTCAAAGGTTCAGTCGCGCGTTTTCCTATGGGTATTCCTATGTCCAGTTCTTATGTGGCCACCATCGTCAAGCTATTCGAAAAGTGCCGGTACAAGCACGATCTTTACACGGTGTTTTCTGACTGGTGCCAGTGCGCGGCGATCTCGTTGAGCAATGCCGCCGATCTGCCAAAGCGCGATGAGCGCGAGAACCAATATCTGGAAGTGGTGCGCTGGTATGACCCGGCAACATTAAAGGTGTTTCCCGAGATCCTTGGCGCGGTCGTGAAGGCGTTGGAAGAAAAGCCAACGGATATCCTGGGGCAAGTGTTTCATGCGCTGGAGTTGCACAACACCGCCCGAGGTCAGTTTTTTACGCCCTACTCCATTTGCGAAATGATGGCGAAGATCAACATAGGATCAGGTGACGATATTGCAGCCGTCATGAAAGGCCGGGGTTATATCCGCGCGCAGGAACCGGCTTGCGGTTCTGGAGCGATGGTTATTGCGCTGGCCGAGGCCATGAAAGACGCAGGCCATAACTATCAGCAGTGCTTGCATGTGACCGCAATTGATATTGATCGCCGTGCTGTTCACATGGCCTATATTCAGTTTGCCCTTCTCCATATTCCGGCTGTGATCCTTGAGGGCAACACGCTTTCACTTGAGTTTCGCGATGAATGGAAAACCCCGGCGCATGTCCTTGATCAATGGGATGCAAGGTTTAGGCTGTGGGACCAGATCGATAAGATGAAAGAGCGTTGTTCGTCGGTTTCTGCGCCTGTGTCGCTTCCGTCCGTCAAAACCAACGACCTACCAACACAGGATTATGCCGTTGAAAAAACAGGACAAATTCGGTTGTTCTAGTGTTTTTTGTTGTAGATTGGATATCCTTGTGATATAAAGGAGGATATCCAATAAGAGGGTTTTGAGATGGGCCAACTCTATATCAAAGACGAAGCAGTATATGATCTGGCTGTAGCTGTGATGAAGGCTACCAACGCCAAGAGCAAGACGGATGCTGTTCGCCAGGCGCTGCTGCATGAATTGCAGCGTGCGCAACAAACCGTGCCTTTGCGGGATCGCGTGCGCGAGCTTCAGGATGCCGTCGCCGCAAAGCGTGGGCCAAACCCGAAACCTATTGATTTGAAGAAAATCTCTGACGACTTGTGGGACATGTAATGTATCTGGATGCTTCAGCTATAATCTCGATCCTGGCAAACGAGGACGACAGCGGCTACCTCTTGGCAAAAATCGAGATGACCAATAAGCCGATTATGTACTCGTCGCTCACTGCGTATGAAGCAGTTGTCAGTCTTGCGCGCGTATACACGGAAGACAGGATCGGTAGTAATAAGCCCATCCCGAAAGAGTTTTTGGACGATGCGCAGGAAGCTGTTGAACAGTTTCTGTCCCTCATCAATGCGCGTGACATTTCCATCAGTGGAACCACCCACCGCAAGGCGCTGGCGGCAAACCGTGAATACGGGAAGGTCGTTGCCAGCCCTGCCCGATTGAACATGGGCGACTGCTTTGTTTACGCGATGGCAAAGGAATATCGTTTGCCACTGCTGTTCAAAGGCGATGACTTTACAAAAACCGATATCGAGCAGGCATAGGGCGAGATAGGGCTGGCGGTATTAATTGCTTCCCAACTACACCGCTCTCCAAATTTGCGTATCGCTGTAAAGTTCAATTGGTTAGGGAACCAACAACGGACCAATGACTTGTGACCACATACAGTTTTGTGGTTTGGGGTTATCACTTTGAAGATTATTCTAGCTCTCACAGTCTATAGCGTCGTCAGCATGACCGCGTTAACAAGCTACGCACAGACGAGCAATGACGCTGCCGTGCAAGCCTGCCAGTCCACAGGGCTCATTGCGCTCAAACAGAGAGCGCCCGAGATAACAGACCTTGTTTTAGATATGGAAACGCTCGCAGTTAGCGCGGCCGACACGAAAGTTGAAGACGTTGCTGTGAAGACTGTCATTATGGGCGATGCATACATCGCTCGCGGTGGTCAGACTGGAAAGCCGGACCGCTTTGTTTGCCTTATTGGTGATAAGGGCAAGGTGCTTCTTACTTTCTTTACCGCGCAGTAGTCCCTTCGAGAGGGGGTGCAAACCCGTTGATCTAGGTCGGGATGATGATGTGCAGCAACTTGCCCGGTTCGTTGCTTCAGTCCACCTTGGCTCTCATGTTACTCTTGCGGGCCGTCAGATCACAATACGCCGATTACTGCGAGGGTTTGGTTTCCTGGACCAGTGCCATAATCGACTATTGCGTCGTTCTGCGCATCCGCAACTTGCCATCGAGACGGCTTTATGTGTTCAATCCGGTAACAACGCAAAGGAATTACGCCGTCTGGTCAGCGGCAAGATCCGCGAAGAACTGATTATCGCAAACTGGCCTGTTATCGGTCGCGAGCCAAGTGCCGACTGTCGAGTTTTGCTTCAACTTTCGTAGTGGTGTCTTTAAATACATACATGTTCTTAGCCGCAAATTCCGGACTGAAAATTTCGTCAAGCAAATTCAAAACACGGTGCACTCCTACGTTTGTGCAGGTGTAGTAGACAATTTGAGATTTACGGCGTGTGCTGACCAAACCGTCAGACCTCAGTTTTGCCAGGTGCTGGGATACAGCAGACTGGCTTATGGTCAATTTTGAACAAAGCTCACCAACAGACACTTCTCGTTTAGTCATGAGCGAGAGCATTTCAAGCCGCGTAGCGTTTGAAAGATTGGTCAGCAACCGGGCTTTTGATGCATTTGAGTACATTCTACCAAGCTCCTAAATTAGGCGTTAGATGCCATAGGGGAAAGCCCAAGAATTGTCTGAAACAGCAGCTTACGTTTTTCGGCTGTCTGCGCACGCAAGGGTGAACCTTCCCCTCAGAGGTAAGGACCATCTCAGGTTCGCAAACCAAAGCACGCTCAGATCGTAACCGTACGGCCTTAATCGAACACAGGCCCTTGGGTACCGATCACTTCGGAACAAACTGCAACTGATTGAGTTCACCTACAGAGCGCGGGCCGTGTCAACCGGACGCGACAGGGATGGTGAACATCGCGGTTTCTCCGGTTTCTCGCGATGGCCAACGAAACGGCAGACGAGCGCCCCACCTGTCCGGCTTCGCACTCGATACTATACAAAGTGGCCGACCTTGCAAGGTTGTACGGAAGGAAAAGGACATCAATCTTCAGCGTAGACTCTGAAGGTGCTGATGGGTTTGGAAATGTTCTTTACCCGTTGAAATCCCGCATCCTCAAACTTTAGCTTTCGGTGCTTTCTGACATGATCTCTCACTGATCGTGAAACGCATATTCCACCAGGCTCTGAAATGCTTTCCAACCGCGCAGCTATGTTAACCGTGTCGCCAAAAATATCCCCATTGTCGATAATCACGTCGCCAACATTCATCCCGATTCTGAACCAAAGCTGATCATTTTCTGATCTGTCGATGTTTTGAATTCCCAAATGCTTTTGGATTTCAATAGCGCAATCGATTGCTGACAGGGCACTCGAAAAAGCCGCTACGATGCTGTCTCCGGCAGTCGTGATGATGACGCCACTGTAGTCCTCAATGATCGCATCAATGCCGTGTCTGGCCGACTTGAGCCGATTGAGTGTGTCTGCTTCGTCAATTTCCATCATTCTGCTGTAGCCGACCAAGTCCGCCGCCATGACGGCCATCAGGCGTCGATCGGCGTGCCCCAGAAGCTCATCTCTCGTCTTCTCGGCCGCTTTTGCGCGCGTGACCGTCGCGCGCACCACAAGGATACTCAAGCCCCCTGCGAGAGTTGCGAATAGTACGAGCAGGATTTGCATTCGCCTCTTTCCGAGAGCGACCGCTTCCAGCCGCGTGGCTAACTGCGCGACACCATCTTCTTTCATTTGGAGGATGACAGCCCGTATGCCATCCATCAGGATTTTACCCTGACCGGACCTCATGAGTGCAATCGATGCTGCCTCGTCCAAGCGACGAAGCTCGACGCTTTGCTGGAGCTCAGATTTCTTCTGCGCAACGAGACTTCGGAGCGCTGCGATATTTGATGTCTGCACAGGGGTGCTATCTACCTCTGCGAGTTTGTCGATGATGTTGTCCAACGACGCCATAGCGACGTTGTAAGGATTTAAATAGAGTTCATCACCCGTAAGAAGATACCCTCGTTGCCCTATCTCCGCGTCTTGAATGGATGACATCAGATCAGCGACACCGTTCTGGTATGCAACGGTTACTCGGAAAGCCTGATCTGCCTCCGAGTCTTCTGAGGCTATCCAAACCGATAGGAATATTGCGACGCAAAGAACAAGCCCAACGACTGTGGCAGTGATGGGCATCGCTCCGCTTGCAAGCTTCCCAGAAATCCTTGAATCAATGACAGAAGCGCGACGCATGTGTGTGATCCTGCTGCTAATAGCTTTGCCGATTCGTCAGCGGATTCTCGCCTTTATCTGACAGATTAAAGAACGTTTGACTCTGAACTTCGTTCAGAAAGTTTCAATTTGGGGATATTGCCCTGTCCATTGTCGAAATGCTTGGTTCCGCTGGAGGGAGAAACCGCCATCCGAAGCTATCAGCGCGTCCAAGAGCCAGGTCGAAATTGCCGACGCTTCATTACATGTTTGCTTTCAGGAGACCTTTTCCGAGATTGCCAAACCACCATCAACGACCTTTCCCCCAGGCGAGCTTCCACGATCGCCCGAGTTGTTTGGAACAAGGGAGGACCGTTTCGTTCTCGATCGGAACGAACCGGGTGCGTGACGGTTGATTCGCTGTCAAGCGTCACTCGGAGTATCTCGTGTGGCCGCGCATCGAGCACAGTGGAAAGGCTTCTTGAAGGTTGGTGAAGTGAGTTGTGGGATCGCGCTCTACACAGCGGCGTCACCACATTGAACTATGACTACCAGGTTCAGTCTTCGAAGAAAGCATTCGAGGAAATGCCGAAGATTAAGCTTGAGGCCGAAATGTTTGATCTCGCCCGACATATCATCTCAACCAAGAAAGGCACATTCGATCCGGCGACATTCGATGATCGCTACGAAGCTGCCCTCACTGAACTCGTTGAAGCGAAGGTCTCCTGTAAGGCGCTTCCCAGGCGAAAGGCCGTCGAGGTTTCAAAACCGAATGACCTGCTGGAAGCGCTTCGTCAAAGTGCTGTCATGTCGAAAGGTGGTGAAGCGAAACCGAAACGCGCTGCGGCCAACGCCAACAGGACAACGGCTAGAAAACCCGCAGCCCGAGGGGCCGCTAAAAGTTCGTCATCGTCCTCGGCACGCAGAAAGGCTGGTTGATCATGCCTAGACCTTATTGGCGCGGTTATCTTAAACTCCGCTTTGTGACCTGCCCTGTTACGGTGTCACCGGCTACGTCGGAGAGTGACAAGGTTCGCTTTCACACTTTAAACTCCGAAACCGGCAACCGTGTCATTTCCCAGTACATCGACTCCGTGACGGGTAGGTGGGTGAAAGAGGGCGACGATGTTCGCGGTTACGCGCGGGGAGAAGACGACTACGTCATCCTTACGGGCGATGATCTCGATGCTGTCGAGCTCGACACGGTGAAAACCATCGACGTTGAGAAGTTCGTACCAGCCGATAGCATCGAATGGGTTTATCTCGAAAAACCGCATTATCTGATGCCTGAAAGCTCAGTTGGCAACGAGGCATTCGCCGTTATCCGCGATGCCATGAAATCTGACTAAGTCGTTGGTGTTTCGAAACCCGTCAGGAGCCGCCGTGAGCGAGCCGTGGTGCAGGAACCTCGCGACGATGGCATCGTACTCTGGACTCTTCGTTTCGGTGATGAGGTCAGGCCTGAGAAAGAATACTTCGAGAATATCGAGGACGATTCTGACCCTGAACTAATCCCACTGATGCAGCAACTCATCAAGCAAAAAACCGAGAAGTGGTCGCGTGAGATGGTGAGCGACCCTGTTCAGGAAACGCTGCTGCAACTGATTGCGACGAAAAAGAAATCACTGAAACCAAGGAACGGCGGTCGAAAAGGGAGTGCCCCCGCGGAACCTAACAACGTCGTCAACATTATGGATGCACTGAAGAAGTCGTTGGCCAAAGAGCTTAACGGCGGAAGAAAGGCTGGCTGATATGCATTTGACTGAAACACACATTGAACACTCAAATGATGGCTGGAAGATCGAATTCATTGGAGATGATGGCGATGAAGTGATCGTCAAAGTCGCTGGTGACAACGATCTTGACGAGATCAATGTTGTCGAGCGGGCTCGCGCCGTGATGGTGCAATTAACTGCATTTGGTACTCGCGGCGGTGGAGAAAGCGTCAATTCCTATGATGCTCTCAGTAACGGTAATTTCGATGATGACGACAGTGTCGTAGAGACGCACCACTGACCGCCCCTCACCTTCACTCGTGTTTTGGATTTCGTGCAGGGTCGCCAATGGGCGGCCCTTTTTCCAAACGGGCGCCAAACCTTATTGTCGTTTTACGCTTCCAATTGACTGACGCCATCAACCGTTGATGCATCTTTTTCATGAGGTTGCTAGTTAGTGAGGTATCGCTAACGAAGGAGAATACCATGAGCAAGCGCGAACTGATTGATACGGGAACCGACAAGCGTTACGTCCGCCGAGATGAGGACGGCCGCTTCAAAGAATCCGTTGATGTGGGCAGGTCTCTCTCAGCAGACAAGCGGCATGACGCCAAACACGATGCAAAACCGGGGGAAGGAGACAAGGGCGACCGCAAGTCGAAGTGATAGTCGCGACCTACAATGTCAATGGCGTAAACGGCCGCCTTGAGGTTTTGCTGAAATGGCTCGAAGAGGCGCAGCCCGATATTGCCATACTTCAGGAACTGAAAGCACCTGACATCCGGTTTCCCGAAGACGCAATCGGAAAGGCTGGGTACGGCGCGGTTTGGCATGGTCAGAAGTCATGGAACGGTGTCGCGATACTCGCTAGAGGACAGATGCCATTACTCACCCGTAAGGGGCTACCTGGGGAACCAGAGGATGAACAGAGCCGCTACATTGAGGCTATAGTAGATGGCATCGTAATCGGCGGTCTCTATCTTCCGAACGGTAATCCCTATCCTGGCCCGAAGTTCGAATACAAGCTCCGCTGGTTTCAACGTTTGCGGGATTATGCGGCGGGGCTTCTCGAACTTGAGGTACCCGTCATTCTCGCCGGCGACTACAACGTTATGCCGACCGAGCTCGACGTATATAAGCCAGACAGATGGAAGAACGATGCACTCTTCCGCATTGAGGTCAGAGATGCATTTCGCGAGCTGATTGCTCAAGGATGGACGGATGCCATCCGTGAACTTCACCCCGATGAAACAATTTACACTTTCTGGGATTACTTTCGGAATGCCTATGCCAGAAATGCCGGGCTCCGTCTGGATCATTTCCTTCTCAGCCCCGATCTTGCCGAACGGTTAGTGGAGGCAGAAGTGGACAAGCATGTCCGCGGGTGGGACCACGAGTGATCATGCTCCTGTCAGAATTGAACTTGCAGAAAAACCCATCACAAGGAGAAAGAGATGACAGCGCAATGGCGAGATGAACTCCGGCTCAAACTCGAAGATTTGGTCGACAGGTTCGTTACGGAAGGCGTCGACCAAAAGGAAGTTCTCAGGGCGGTCAGCGAAGAGATAGGAAATCTGCATAAAGCCTACCAGCAAGATCCAGAGCCCGCGGACGACGATAGCCTGGTCGATGAACCAGCCAACGACTGGCCCGCTGCGACCTAACTATCTCTTAGGTCAACGAGGCATTTTACCAATGAGCCATTCGCTGTTGCCTCTCACGCCACATTCGCATCGTAACTCGGGAAGCAACATAGTGATGACACACTGTTTTCCGTGTTTTCGGGCCATCTCTCAGCGGTTGACAGGCGCAACCCGGTCGCAGCTCCTGCAGCGTATCGCGAGCGTTTTCCATTCGGGCAAAGACGCGAATATGTACACGGGATCATCAAGAACGTCGGGATAGTGGTCCGTTCTTTCCTTGCACTTCGACGGCCTCAATGACTCCGGTAGATCTGGCGCGAGTTCGCATGTCATGTGATGGCGTTCGTGACGTACGCTTCATGTCTGCCCAACTGCAATGCGGAGACTGGATCAATCTGCACCGTATTGGTATTTCCGGCTTAACCGATATCGAAACCGAAGTGTGGGTGACGCGGGCGGCTGCGAGGCTCTTTCTACAACGCTCGCCAACCCATGTGAACGACTTTGCTGGCTTTGCCACAATCACCTGGCGTTGAGCAATCTTCGATTTACGCATTGAGTCATTGGCGGGCAAGACATCGAGGATGAGACGATAAGTCGTGCCCTGTCCCCTAAAGTCCCGTTGCTTGTGTAAAGATCTCCCAGCGATCCATCAGACCTTTCAATGCGTAATAAGCGCGAATGTCTTTTAGCAGAGAATGCCATCATGAGCGCTGCCAGAAATTTGATTTTCATACTAGGCGATCAGCTTACGCTGGAAATGTCGAGCCTCGATGGTGCTGATCCCACGCAGGATATAATCCTGATGTGCGAGGTAATGGAAGAAGCAACGTATGTGCAGCATCACAAGCTGAAGATAGCTCTGATCTTCTCCGCAATGCGGCA
>NZ_JANUDV010000011.1:0-140760 GCF_024810055.1 Rhizobium sp. BIGb0125 | reverse complement strand
AGCCATAAAAGCCAATCTATCGTGATTTCTCTAGAACGAAGCAGTCCGTCGCCAGCAGCGCCGCCGCCCTCGTTCAGTGAGCGGACTTATAAATCCAACCCAACAAACAAGTCAACAGCCCTTTTTCATATTTATAATAAAATCAGACAAACTACTGTTTTTATTAGATAAATGATGACGTTTACAGATTTTAACCGATTTTGGCGGCTCAAAAGCATATGCTGGCCCTACCGTTTGAAAAATGCCATAGGAATTGCCAGCACTATTCGACTGAGGCCACTGACAGGCCCGCTTGATACAAGGATTGGAGCAGCCGTGCGCATACTAGAAGAAGCCGTTATTCGCGAACTTCCCAATTACTATCGCGGAAAGGTACGCGAGAATTACGACTTGCCTGACGGTTCGCGCATCATCATCTCGACAGACCGGATCAGCGCCTTTGACCGCATCCTGACCTGCATTCCTTATAAGGGACAAGTGCTGACCCAAACCGCACGTTACTGGTTTGAGCAAACCGCAGACATATGCCCGAACCACGTTATCAGCTATCCGGACCCGAATGTGGTGATCGGTAAACGTCTCGATATTCTTCCTGTTGAGATCGTTGTCAGAGGATATCTGGCTGGCACAACAGGCACCTCCATCCTTACTCTCTATAAGAAGGGCGAGCGCCAGATGTATGGCATCACTCTGCCGGATGGCCTTCGCGACAACCAGAAACTGCCGGAACCGATCATTACCCCGACCAGCAAGGCCTTTGACGGCGGACACGATGAACCCCTGACACCCGACGAAATCGTTGAGAAGAAGCTGCTCACCAGTGAGCAATGGCAGACTCTGTCAAAATATGCGCTGGCGCTGTTCAAGCGCGGCCAGGAGATCGCCGCCAAACATGGCCTGATCCTGGTCGACACCAAATATGAGTTTGGCACGGACGCCGAAGGCAACATCATTCTTGCCGATGAAATTCACACGCCTGACAGCAGCCGCTACTGGATTACAGAATCCTATGGCGCAAGCTTCGAAAGAAGCACACGGCCGGCGAGCTTTGACAAGGACTTTGTCAGAGCATGGGTGGTTGAACGTTGCGATCCCTATAAGGATGACATTCCGGAGATTCCGGAAAAGCTCGTCATGGACACATCGGATGTGTATATAAGAGCATATGAGCAAATAACGGGGAAAACATTCGTTCCTGATAATAGCGAAAACACACCATTGGAGCGTGTTCGCAAGAATTTGGAGCCCTATTTTACCGGAGCCTGATTGTGGTAAACTCATCTGCATCCATAAAAACCGTCAGCAATACAGCAAAAACCGCGCTTCCCCGGAAGCGGCTGCGGCGGCCTGCAGAAGAAACCCGCAGCGAAATTCTGGCCACGGCCGAGAAGCTGTTCAGCATGCGCGGCTTCTCGACTGTGACGATTGCCGACATTGCCGCGGCAATGTCGATGTCGCCAGCCAATGTATTCAAGCATTTTCACTCCAAGGTCGCGCTGGTTGACGCCATCGTCCTCAGACAGATCACCTCTTTGCAAAATGATCTGGATGCCATGGACACCACCCTGCCGCCCTATGAGCGACTGCACCAGATGGCGCTGTCACTGATGCGCAAACATGTCGTGACGCTCGAAGAAACACCTTATGTGTTTGAGATGCTGGTTTTGATGGCCAAACAGGAACTGGATTGCGGCGAGCAGTATCTGCAGGTGCTCAATGCGCATGTCAGCAAAATCATCGCAGCCGGCATCAAGCTTGGAATTTACCAGACAGACGATCTCGACGGAACTGCCGATACCATCAATCACGCCCTCGTCAGCGTTATCCATCCTGTGCTCATCGCAGGTGAGAACCCGGATATTTTAGCCACACGCTGCACGAAACTCGTCAATATGATGGATGCTGCGCTGCGAAATACACTTGCAAAGTGACGCTTTTAATTTTACGTCACTTGATAACAACTGACGAAATTCAATCATCCGGCTCATTGTATCCAATAAGCCGGATGTTTTTGGTTCATTATTGATAATTGCTTGAAATCAGCTCCGGCTTGCGGATCATCAGAAAAAGCTCTCTTTATCCGCAGAGCTGGCTCTTATGTGGGAAACACGAATGACAAGACGTATCCTTCCGGTTCTTGCCGCCCTGTGCGTGGCTGGCGTGGTTGCAGGCTGCAGCGATGAAAAGCAGACTGCACAGGCGCAAGCGCCAGAACGTCCGCCTGCTCCTGTCAGCGTTGTCATCATGAAAGAATCCGAGCAGCCGTTGACGACGGTACTGCCCGGCCGTGCCAGCGCCTTCCAGACTGCGGAAATCCGCCCACGCGTCACCGGCATCATTCGCGAGATCACCTTCAAGGAAGGTAGCGAAGTGCAGCAGGGAGACCTGCTCTACCAAATCGAAGACGACACCTATGTCGCCGAAGTTGCGCAGGCCCGCGCCAGCCTTGCAAAGGCTGAAGCCAGTGTTCCAAGCGCTCAGGCAAACCTGGCCCGCTATGAGCGTCTGGTCAACAGCGGTGCAACGCAGATTGAATATGAAAATGCTAAGGTGACATTGCTTCAGGCCGAAGCAGATGTTGCACAGGCCAAGGCGGCGCTTCAGGCGGCTGATATCAATCTCAACCTGACGAAAATCCGCGCACCGTTCAACGGCATCACCACATCGACGAGCTTCAGCATTGGTAACGTTGTCACTGCTAACCAGTCCGCGGCGCTGACCACACTGCGCCGTATCGATCCGATCTACATTGACCTGATTGAATCCAGTGCCAATCTGCTACGTCTTCGCACGGCAGTTGCCGCAGGCTCAAAGGGTCCGAACAATGCCGAGGCCGACCTCCACCTGACCCTGGAAAACGGTACGAAATATCCTCATGCCGGTAAGGTCGACATGTCGGATATGGCGGTGAGCGAAACCACCGGCACTTATTACATCCGCGCCCAGTTCGACAATCCGGATGACCTCATTCTGCCGGGCATGTACGTTCGCGCCACGCTGACGATCGGCAAGGAAAAAGGCTTCCTTATTCCGCAGCGTGCTGCCGACAGAAACCCGAGCGGCGAACTGACTGCAAAATTTGTCAGCGAAAAGGGTACCGTTGAAACGCGCACATTTGCTGAAAGCAGCCAGTCAGGCAATTCCTGGCTTGTAACCACAGGCGTCAAAGACGGTGACAAGCTGATTGTGGATGGTTTCCAGTGGATTGGCGACGGCGCACCGATTGCACCTGTTGAAGTAACAATTGACGACAAGGGACTGGTGGTAACCCAGCCAGCGGCTCCAGCAGCCGCTCCCGCAAACTAATAATCGCGACAATCGCCCGACGACCGTAACAACGAAGGCGCAGAAACACATATGGCCCACTTCTTCATCCGGCGCCCAATCTTTGCTTGGGTGATAGCGATTGTGATTATGCTTGGCGGCTTGCTGGCCATCAACACACTCTCTATCTCGCAATATCCAGATATCGCACCGACAACGGTTCGCATCAGCGCCAGCTACAATGGCGCGAGCGCGGAAACAGTACAGAAATCGGTGACGACCGTTATCGAAGACGGCATGACCGGCCTCGATGACCTCACTTACATGACGTCCTCATCTTCAACTGGTAGCTCGTCCGTTACGCTGACCTTTGGTAACAGCATCATGCCGGATATTGCTCAGGTTCAGGTGCAAAACAAGCTGCAGCTTGTCCAGACCCAGCTGCCGGATGTTGTACAGCAGGCCGGCATTGAAGTCAGCCGCTCTACGTCGAGCATCCTGATGGTCGGTGCGCTGATTTCGACCGATGGCAAACGTACATCGGTGGATTTGGGTGACATTTTCTCAACCCGCATCGAAGACCAGATCAAGCGTCTTGAAGGTGTTGGTAGCATCAACATCTTCGGTTCCGGTTACGCCATGCGCGTCTGGCTCGATCCGTTCAAGCTCAACAAATATCAGTTGACGACCAGCGATGTCACTACGGCTATTCAGAGCCAGAACACTCAGGTTTCCGTTGGTCAGCTTGGTGCACTGCCAGCCGTACAGGGTCAACAGCTGAACCTTACGATTACCGCGCAGAGCCAGCTGACAACCGTCGCGGACTTTGAATCGGTTATCCTCAAAGTCGAAAAGGACGGTGCAACCGTCCGCTTGAGCGATGTTGCCCGCATTGAAATTGGGGAAGAAAGCTACGGCGGCGATTCCCGCTCGAACGGCCGTCCATCCTCCGGTTTCGCAGTAAACCTTGCAACCGGTGCCAATGCTCTCGATACCGCCGCCCGAGTAAAGGCAGCGCTTGAGGTCGCCTCGGAGGGCCTACCTGAAGGTGTTGTCATTGAATACCCGTATGACACCACGCCATTCGTTCAACTTTCCATCGAGAAGGTTGTTCACACACTCATCGAAGCGATCATTCTCGTCTTCGTGGTTCTGTTGATCTTCCTGCAGAATTTGAGAGCAACGATCATACCGATGATCGCGGTTCCCGTGGTTCTGCTGGGCACATTCGGCATTCTTGCGCTGGCGGGATATTCCATCAATACGCTGACGATGTTCGCGATGGTGCTTGCCATCGGCCTTCTGGTGGATGATGCGATCGTGGTGGTGGAAAACGTCGAACGTATCATGTCCGATGAGGGGCTTCCGCCTCTCGAGGCGACCGAAAAGTCGATGGGTGAAATTACCGGCGCGATCATTGGTATCGCCCTGGTTCTGACGGCCGTGTTCATTCCGATGGCCTTCTTCGGCGGCTCCACCGGCATTATCTATCGCCAGTTCTCGATCACCATTGTGTCGGCCATGCTTTTGTCTGCCGTCGTTGCAATCGTTCTGACACCAGCACTTTGCGCTACGATCCTGAAGCCTGTAGACCACCACAAAAAACAGCGTGGTCCCGGTGCATGGTTCAATCGAGGCTTTGGCAAAACAACTGATGGCTATGTTTCGAGCATCGGTTACCTGCTAAAGCGCCCTCTTCGCGTCATGGTGATGTTTGCCATCGTCATCGGTGGTTGCGCCTGGTTCTTCACCAAGTTGCCAAGTTCGTTCCTTCCTCAGGAAGACCAAGGCGTTCTGCTGACAATCGTTCAGCTGCCAACAGGGTCGACGATCGAGCGGACCAACGCGGTGGTAAAACAGGTTGAAACATATTTCCGCGAAAACGAAGCAGACAATGTCGATTCTGTATTCGGCGTTCTTGGTTTCAGCTTCACCGGTTCCGGCCAGAACAACGCGATAGTTTTCACCAAGCTGAAGGACTTCTCGCTTCGCAGCAAACCTGAACAGCACGCTGGAGCGATTGTTCAACGAGCCATGGGAACCTTCTTCACATACCGTGATGCTCAGGTCTTCCCGCTGCTTCCGCCTGCTATTCAGGGCATGGGTACGTCGAGCGGTTTCTCAATGTATCTGGTCGACAGTGGTCGTAACGGTAATGACGCCTTGACAGCTGCATCGAAGGAACTGATCCAGATGACCGGGTCCAACCCGAACATCAGCTCGTTGCGCAGCAACAGCCGCGATAACGAATCGCAGATGAAGATCAACCTTGATCAGGAAAAGATGGGCGCCATGGGTGTCGATCTTGCCTCGGTCAACCTGATGCTCTCAACCATCTTTGCCGGTCGTGACGTCAATGACTTCACGCTGAATGGTGAACTGAAACCGGTATATGTTCAGGGTGACGCACAATACCGTATGCAACCGGACGACTTGAAGTTCTGGTACGCCCGTAACAGCAGCGGTGAAATGGTGCCATTCTCGTCCTTCTCGGAAGTATCCTGGGTAAGCGGCGCTCCAACCCTTGCACGCTTCAACGGCACGGGGGCGATCTCGCTTGAAGGTACAGCCGGACCAGGCATTGCCTCGGGTGTTGCCATGGATGAGATGGAAAAACTGACGGCAAGCCTCAACGGTGGTTACACCGTAGCCTGGCAGGGCATCTCCTATCAGGAGCGTCTGTCCGGTTCGCAGGCTCCTGCCCTCTATGCTCTCTCGGTCCTCATCGTCTTCCTTTGCCTTGCTGCACTTTATGAAAGCTGGTCCATTCCGTTCTCGGTCATCATGGCCGTTCCGGTTGGCGTGCTGGGTGCTCTGGCGGCAGCGCACTTCTTCGGACAGTCCAACGATGTGTACTTCAAGGTTGGCCTGCTAACGACCATTGGTCTGGCGGCAAAGAACGCGATCCTGATCGTGGAATTTGCGAAGGAACGAATGGAGCATGGGTTAAGCTTGCTCGATGCCACATTGGAAGCAGCACGCTTGCGTCTGCGCCCGATTATCATGACGTCACTGGCGTTTATTCTTGGCGTGGTACCGCTTGCAATCGCAACGGGTGCTGGCTCTGCAGCTCAGAACGCCATCGGTATCGGCGTTCTCGGCGGCATGCTTGCAGCGACGGTTCTGGGCGTATTCTTCGTACCGTCCTTCTTCGTAATCATCAGAAAGATATCAAAACGGTCACACTGACAGAAAAAACATTGTGCCTGCACTTCTCTGATTGTTAAAAAATATACGAATCGTAGCAAACCTTATGCTACGATTCACCATAAATGCTGATCGGGGCCAGTATTCGGGGCAGCCGTGAGATCTCGAAACTTTTAGGGTATTATGATGCTATCCATTCGGACTTCCATTCCACTGGCCCTGCTGCTGCTTTCCGGCTGCGTTGTGGGACCAGACCACAAGGCACCAGAAATTCAATTGCCAACAAAATTTGCTGAGGGCGGCAAGACGAGCAATGGCGATGTTTCAACAGTTGCCTGGTGGAATGCTTTCAACGACAGCCGTCTTAATGGGTACGTCACCACCGGCTTGGCGCAGAACCTGACAGTGCTTCAGGCACTGGAGCGCATCAATCAGGCTGAAGCCAGCGTGGTTGTTGCCGGCGCGGGTGCACTGCCAAGCCTCACGACCCAGGGCCAGCACACAACCAGCGGCCGCAAGGGCAGCCTGCCAACGGCAGACAGCAGTGTCACCAATACATCGGCTGGATCGCTAAACGTGTCCTGGCTGCTGGATCTGTTTGGTCAGTATCGCCGTTCCAAGGAAGCCGCAAATGCAAACCTCGACGCGGCTTACGCAAGCGCCGATGTTGCAAAGCTTTCGCTGCTGTCTTCGCTCGTTTCGGCCTATATCGATGCGCGCTACTATCAGGAACGTCTGGCAATTGCCCGTCAGAACCTGACATCGCGTCGTGAAACACTCGACCTGACCAAGCTGCAGCTTGAAGCCGGTGCAGCTTCCCGTCTGGACGTTGTACAGTCCGAAGGTCTGGTAAACTCGACACTCGCAGAAATTCCGAACCTTGAAACCAACTTCCGTCGTGCAGCACACCGCGTTGCAACGCTGCTTGGCATGCCTGCATCGTCGCTGGTTGTGGAACTGCAGCGCGGCGCACGCCAGCCTGTTGCCCGCTCCATTCCAAAGACCGGCATTCCCGCGGACCTAATCCGCAACCGTCCTGACGTCCGTGCAGCAGAACGCACACTGGCAGCAGCGGTCGCTCAGATCGGCGTTGCCGAAGCGCAGCTGTACCCAAGCATCGAGCTTGGCGGCACGATCACACCAAGCTACTCGCGCATCAGCGGTGGCAGCCGTGGTTCATCCAACTCCTGGTCTTTCGGTCCGTCGCTCGTTCTGCCAATTCTTGACGGTGGCCGCCTGCGCGCCAACGTTGACATTGCCAACTCTTCCGCACGCGAACAGTACCTTGTCTGGAAACAGACGGTCCTTACCGCCGTTGAAGAAGTTGAAAACGCACTTGCAGCCATCAACCGTGACCAGCGCACGGCCAGTGCTCTGCGTGCAACGGTCAACTCTTACAACGAAGCGCTTTCGCTCTCGACAGCCAGCTACCGTGACGGCGCATCTTCGCTGCTCGACGTGCTGGACGCACAGCGTTCCGTTTCGACAGCCCAGGCAAGCCTTGCTCAGGCTGTACAGCAGACAGCGCAGGACTACGTCGCCCTCAGTGTTGCTATCGGTGGCGGTTACGCCATTGGCGCGACACCTGCCAAGCCAGCCATGTAAGCTGCCTGCCAGCGCATCCCAAAACAAAAGCCCGCAACACATGTTGCGGGCTTTTTTGTTAGCGAGACAATAAAAAACCTCCGGTTTTGGCCGGAGGTTTTTGCTGTCAACTCGGTTCGAGCTGATTAGTTCTTGGCACGCTCAACGTAGGAATTGTCTTCGGTTGCGATAACAACGCGAACACCAGCGTCAACATGCGGCGGTACCATTGTACGGATGCCGTTGGACAGGATAGCAGGCTTGTAGGACGAAGACGCTGTCTGGCCCTTAACGACTGGCTCGGTCTCAACGATCTCAAGCGTCACGTGGCGTGGCAGTTCGAGAGCCAGCGGGTTGCCTTCATAGATCGACAGAACGCAGGTCATGCCTTCCTGAAGATAGGCCTTCTGGTCACCCATGGTCTCGACGTCTACGACAACCTGGTCGTAGTTTTCAGGATTCATGAAGTGGAAGCCTTCGCCGTCTTCGTAAAGATACTGGAAGTTCAGGTCTTCAACGAATGCGCGCTCAACCTGCTCGGTCGTGCGCCAGCGCTCGGAAACCTTCACGCCATCAACGATGCGGCGCATATCCACCTGTGTAACAGGCGTGCCCTTGCCTGGGTGGAAGTTCTGGGCGGTGAGAACGACGTAAAGCTTGCCCTCGACTTCGAGAACATTGCCCTTACGGACAGATGAGGCGATAACCTTGACCATATGACTTCCTTGTAACTCAGTAAAATGCGTCGTAAAGGACAGCGCGGCTGCGCCTGCCGGTAGACGTTTAATCTGTTTTCCGGGCGCAAGTACCTTAAATTCACGCAAATAGCCAGCCTTCAACTGTATCGACCAAAAAGAAAGCCAGCCATGAACCCGTCAGCCAAGACATCTTCCCCATGGTGGACGCCGGATGTGCATGCCGACCGCAGGCCATTTCTTTTGGGGCGCAATGCGATACAGTCAAATCTCAGAGCCTATTTCGCCAAAAACGACTTCCTTGAGGTTGATACACCGTCACTGCAAGTGTCTCCGGGCAATGAGGCCCATTTGCATGCTTTTGCAACGCAGGGCATAACGACGGCCGGTGAACATTTTCCGCTTTACCTGCACACGTCTCCGGAATTTGCTTGCAAGAAGCTGCTGGCAGCCGGCGAACAACGCATTTCCTGTTTCGCACATGTCTATCGCAACAGGGAACGAGGCCCGTTGCACCATCCGGAATTCACCATGCTGGAATGGTACCGCGCCAACACCGGCTATGAAACGCTGATGACCGATTGCGCAGACATTCTTGCCCTTGCTGCCGAAACCACCAAGACCAAACATTTCACCTACAATGGTCGTAGTGTCGATCCATTTCTGGAGCCGGAAAGAATAAGTGTCGCTGAAGCGTTCGAGCGTTATGCGGGCGTCGACCTTCTGGCCAGCGTTGATAAAAATGGCGAGACAGATCGCGACCATCTGAAAGCCGCACTGACAAATGCCGGCATCCGCACATCATTTGACGACACCTGGGCAGACCTGTTCAGCCGCGTCATCGTCGAACGTATCGAACCGGAACTTGGTTATGGCCGCGTGACAATTCTCGATGAATATCCGTCGAGCGAGGCCGCACTTGCCCGCCGGACAGCGAAGGATGGCCGGGTCTCCGAACGTTTTGAGCTTTATGCCTGCGGTGTGGAACTGGCAAATGCCTTCGGAGAACTGACCGACAGCAAAGAACAGCGCATCCGTTTCGAGCAGGAAATGATTGAGAAACAACGTGTCTATGGCGAGACATATCCGCTGGATGAAGACCTTTTGGCAGCGCTGGAATTGATGCCAGCCGCCAGCGGCATCGCGCTTGGATTTGACCGTCTTGTCATGCTGGCAACCGGCGCTCCGCGTATCGATCTCGTCATGTGGGCACCAGTCGCGGAATACGGTAGATGACAACGATTACCCGCAGCCTCAAATCGGTAAAGGCCTTAAACGAGGCCGGGTTGATCGACGCACAGGTGTCTGATCGCCTGACGCCGGTTGGAGAGCGTTATGCGGTGGCCATCACTCCTGATATCGCAGCCCTGATACAGCAGGAAAATGGTGACGGACCGATAAGCCGTCAGTTCGTACCGGATCTGGCCGAACTGACCATCACCAATACTGAACGCGAAGATCCGATTGGTGATGAGGCGCACAGCCCAGTTCCGGGCATCGTGCATCGTTATCCTGACCGTGTGTTGTTGAAGGCCGTTCATATCTGCCCGGTCTACTGTCGCTTCTGTTTTCGCCGTGAAATGGTTGGGCCTGATGGCAACGGCACATTGAACCGCGAAGAGCTGGACACGGCCATCGCCTATATCAGGGACAACCCGACGATCTGGGAAGTCATCCTGACCGGTGGTGATCCCCTGGTGTTATCGCCTCGCCGGCTGAGCGAAATCATGTTGGCGCTGAAAGCAATCGACCATGTTAAAATCGTTCGTTTCCACACGCGCGTCCCTGTCGTCGAGCCGCAACGAATTGATGACGCTCTTGTCGATGCACTGAAAGCCAGTGGCAAGACCACCTATGTGGCACTACATGCCAATCACGCCGACGAACTGACCCCACACGCACGCGCGGTCTGTAACAGGTTGGTTGATGCGGGAATTGTCATGATCAGCCAGACCGTTCTGCTGAAGGGCATTAATGATGATGCAGCCATCCTGGCAGATTTGATGCGCGCTTTCGTCGAAACTCGAATCAAACCTTATTATCTGCATCACCCCGATCTTGCGCCCGGTACATCACATTTCCGACTGAGCATCGAGGAAGGTCAGAAAATAGTCGCGCAATTGCGTGGCAATATCTCCGGCCTCTGCCAGCCGACATATATTCTGGATATTCCTGGCGGCTACGGCAAAGCCCCAGTGGGCGAATCGGTGATCCGCCAGACGGGCGATGGCTGTTATTCGGTGTCCGACTTTACCGGACAGAGTCACAAATACCCTCCGGCATAATTTTTTTCGTACAATTGATTCCGATCACATTTCCCTGATCCAGCCGCGTGTATTTTTTCACAATCGCCGGAACCAATCGGTATGCCCGACGTTTCAACGCGGATGTTCACCAAAAGCAAATTTGTGCTGAGCGGGTGGAGGCCTGATGGAGACCGCACGAAAACAAAATTTCACAATTCCGCCCGAAATCTGTCATCATAAAGAAAAATATTCTGCGCATAATCATTTACGTTGATTTTGATTTAGAATTCGGCTACGAAGCAACTCGTTGGGGCTTAGACTCCGATTTTAGTGCAACACGCGAACAAAGGAGAGTGACATGTTTAAACTAACATTCAATGCCGCCACCCTTGGTCGTATTGTGCTTAAACACGAGCGCACAATTTCGTGCTCCTGCTTCTGTCGAATGTGACCTGAACACCGTTCAATTCATTTCAAAATTTATTCGACAAAGCCACAGCAATCGAGCTGTAGCGGGAGTAGGCATATGCAAAAGCAAGTTATAGAATTCGCCGGTGAACCAGTCGGCATCGTCATTCCGGATAATGATCGTTTCAAGTTCATCGCGGTGAAGTTCCACGTTCACGATCTCGATGAACAACGGTTCGATACGCCAGATGATGTGAAACTGGCCATTCGCAATCTCGTTCATAATCGCAATATCGCCGCTGTCGCGTGAAATCTCACGCAACACCGGATGTGCGATCCCTATACGCTGAACCATATTTCACGACAGATAGAGCGCGAAGCCTGGTATTTTATACCGCTCCGCGCTTTTTATATGTCAGAAACACCTAGGACAAATCCGGCGCGAAACCCTGCGCTGAAAGTCTCATGTCGAAAAAGCGACATCACCACTCTCTCACGACAAGAGAGTGATTTCGACAAAGCTCGGAAGTTTACAAAATTCAGAATGCCGTAAATGTCAGCGTCGTCAGTGAACGCACGATGCCCGGGATGCAGACGATATTATCGTTGATGAATTTCCCGGTATCCTGATCTTCCTTCAGGTAGATCTTCAGCAGCAGATCATATTCACCACTGGTCGAATAAAGCTCGGACACCAGCTCCGTTTTGTAGATTGCATCCGCGACCTCGTAGGTCTTGCCCGGTGTGCATTGCAATTGAACGAAGATTGGCTTCATTGGTAGATACCCTGATATGCGCTTTCGAGGAGGTGGCACACCTCTTTTCAACAACACTATTGGCTGAGGCGTGCCTGTGTTGCAAGTCCGTTGGCCATTTTGTGCCCTCTAGCAAAGACCATTGTCTTGCTGCCCTCGCACAAACCCGGGCAGATCGGCATTATTCCCTAAGGGAATGATCTGTTGACGATATGTCGATATCCAACAGCCTTCACACTCGCTAAGCTCGAAGCATAATCAGTCCCGGTCAACGGGAGAAACCCACTTCCGGATGGCGAACATGTACAACGATCCACGCTCCCACGGCCTGTGGGAAATGACAGCTCCCCCACCGCCTGAAACATCGCCGCTTCAAGGCAATGTCACGGTAGATGTCGTCATTGTTGGTGGCGGTTATACCGGCCTTTCTGCTGCCTTGCATTTGGCGGAACGCGGCACGCGGGTAATCCTGCTCGAGGCAAAGCAGTTTGGCTTTGGCGGCGCTGGCCGAAATGTCGGCCTGATCAATGGTGGCATGTGGACCATGCCGAAAGAATTGCCCGCAGTGCTTGGTCCTGTTTATGGCGAACGCTTGCTGGATTTGCTGGGCGGTGCGCCGCTGGTTGTGCGCGAGCTCATTCAAAAATACGCCATCGATTGCCAATTGCAGACGCACGGTACGCTGCATTGCGCTGTCGGCAAGTCAGGCCTTGAGGAAATTGAGGAGCGCTGCCGCCAATGGAGCGCACGCGGCGCGCCGGTGAAAATTCTTGATGCGGAAGAGACCGCCAGACGTGTTGGCACCCGCGCCTATGCTGGCGCTCTTCACGACAGCAGGGCTGGAACCTTACAGCCACTCGCCTATGCACGTGGCCTTGCCCGCGCCGCACAAAATGCAGGCGCCCAGCTACACACTGAAAGCCCGGTCTTATCGACAGAACGACAGGCTGGAAATTGGATCGTCAAGACTGCAAAAGGCTCCGTCACGGCACAATGGATTATTGTTGCGTCGGAAGCCTATAGCACCGGACCCTGGGAAGTCGTTCGCCAGGAACAGGTCTATCTTCCCTACTTCAATTTCGCGACGAAACCGCTGAACAAAGCGGTCCTCAACACCATTTTGCCGGGCAAGGAAGGATGCTGGGACACACGGGAAATCCTGTCGTCTTTCCGGCTGGACAAGGAAGGCCGGCTGGTTTTCGGCAGCGTCGGTGCATTGCGCAACACGGGTCTTGCCGTTCACCGGGCTTGGGCAATCCGCTCATTACAAAAACTCTTCCCGCAAATCGGCAAAGTAGAATTTGACGCCGAATGGTACGGCAAGATCGGCATGACGGATAACGCCCTGCCACGTTTCCACAAATTCGCACCCAATGTCGTCGGCTTCTCTGGCTACAACGGTCGCGGCATCGCGCCAGGCACAATCTTCGGCAAAACAATAGCAAACCATGTCAGCGGTGATATCACCGAAGACGACATGCCCTTGCCTCTGACCGAAGCGAAAGAGCAGAAACTGCGCAGCATCAAAGAACTTTACTACGAAGCGGGCGCACAGATTGCCCATATTGCCGGGGCACGTTTCTAGCACCCGTAAATTATACCGTTGCCTGAAAAGGCTTCTCTGACCGGATCCGCGTGCTCGACCCGCCGCAGGTCCGGTTTTTATTCGTCACAGATACGGACAAGACTTGCTGACATCAGCATACGACGTCGACGCAAGTCGATGTATTCTTGAAAACATATCCATTCTCGGTTAAGCCAAATCGTCATATACAACAAAACATATCGACTGACCAAAAGGAACCGCCATGAAATTTCTCAGACGCCACATGTTCAGAACAATCGCGGCTTCCGTTGCAGCCGTATTCCTGTCCACAGCCATGCTTTCAGGCACAGCCGCTGCTGAAGAAAAAGTAACGGTTTTTGCCGCTGCCAGCATGAAGAACGCACTTGATGCGATCAACGTCGAATGGGCCAAGGAAACCAAGAACGAAACCACTGTTTCCTATGCAGCGAGCTCTGCATTGGCCAAGCAGATTGAAGCTGGCGCACCTGCCGACATCTTCATCTCCGCCGACCTGGCTTGGATGGACTATGTCGCTGAAAAGAAGCTGATCAAGGAAGACACCCGCTCCAACCTTCTCGGCAACCGCATCGTTCTGGTAGCTCCTGCCGACAAGGCAAAGGACGTTGAGATCAAGGAAGGTTTCGACTTGGCTGGTCTGCTGGGTGATGGCCGTCTAGCCATGGGTGCAGTTGATTCCGTTCCAGCTGGCAAATACGGCAAGGCCGCTTTGGAAAAGCTCGGCGTATGGTCATCGGTTGAAGCCAAGGTCGCCGGTGCAGAAAGCGTTCGCGCAGCACTGCTGTTGGTATCGCGCGGAGAAGCACCTTACGGTATCGTCTACCAGACCGATGCTGCTGCTGACCCAGGCGTAAAGATTGTCGGCACGTTCCCAGAGAACACCCACCCGGCTATCATCTATCCGGTTGCAGTCCTGTCTTCCTCGAAGACACCGGCAGCTGAAGCCTACCTCGAATACCTGAAGTCGGACAAAGCTGCACCGATCTTCGAAAAGGAAGGCTTTACAATCGTAAAGTAATCCTCATCCACTCGGATGAAAAGACATACACGCCCCGGTCATGGCCGGGGCGTTCGCTGACAAGAATAAAGGAAACCCGCATTGGACTGGCTAACACTTGGCCCTGACGAATGGATCGCAATTCGCCTCAGCTTATGGGTTTCCAGCATCGCGATGCTGGTCAGCCTGCCCTTTGGCATCATCACCGCACTGGCCTTGGCGCGCGGCCGTTTCTGGGGAAAATCCCTGCTCAACGGCATCGTGCATCTGCCTCTGATCCTGCCACCGGTCGTGACAGGTTTCATCCTGCTGGTTCTGTTTGGCAGACGCGGTTTCATCGGCTCCTATCTTGATGAATATTTCGGCATCGTTTTTTCCTTCCGCTGGACGGGCGCAGCGCTTGCCTGCGGTATCATGGGCTTTCCGCTTATGGTCCGCTCGATCCGCCTTTCGATCGAATCCGTTGATCGAAAGCTGGAGGAGGCAGCCGGAACCTTGGGTGCAAGCCCGTTATGGGTGTTCCTCACCGTTACCTTGCCGCTGACATTGCCCGGCATTATCGCCGGCATGATTCTGGCCTTTGCCAAGGCCATGGGTGAGTTCGGCGCCACCATTACATTCGTGTCGAATATTCCTGGCGAAACACAGACATTGTCGGCCGCCATTTATACATTCACGCAGGTTCCGGGCGGAGACCTCGGCGCGCTAAGGTTGACGATCGTCGCCATTGTCATTTCGATGCTGGCACTTCTTGCCTCGGAATTCATGGCGCGCTTCGTCGGAAAACGGGTGAACGCAGAATGACCCTTACCGTCAGCATCAATCACCGTTTTCAGTCTTTTCATCTGGACGCATCCTTTGTGTCCGAGCGTGGGGTGACAGCACTTTTCGGCCGTTCAGGATCGGGCAAAACCTCGATGATCCGTATCATTGCCGGATTGACGAAACCCGATAACGGCAAGGTCGTTCTTGATGACACGACGCTGGCGGATTCCGACAGACGACTTTTTGTGCCGGGTTACAAACGCCGCTTTGGATATGTGTTTCAGGAAGCACGGCTTTTCCCGCACATGACCGTGCAGCAAAATCTGGATTATGGCCGCTGGTTTACACCAAAGGCCAACCGCCAGACCAACGATGCTCGCATCATTGAGATGCTTGGCATCGGCGCGCTGTTGTCGCGACATCCGGACAAATTGTCAGGCGGCGAAAAACAACGTGTCGCCATTGGCAGAGCACTTCTGTCTTCACCACGCATGTTGTTGATGGATGAACCGCTTGCGGCGCTAGATGAAGCCCGAAAGCTGGAAATCCTGCCCTATCTGGAACTTCTGCGCGACGAAATGCGCCTGCCGATCGTTTATGTCAGCCACTCGGTCGCCGAGGTCGCCCGTCTGGCCGACAAGGTCATCGTGATGAAGGACGGCAAGGTGGAAGCGGCAGGTCCCGCCAGCGAAGTTCTTGGTGAATCCGCCTTTTCCAACCAACTCGAACGCCGTGAAATGGGCAGCATTCTCTCCGGCAAGATCGAAGCGGTTGACGATAAATATGGACTGCTGACCGTTCGCCTCAAACAGAAAAGCCTCACCATACCTGCCAAGGCAGGCGAAATCGGCAAAACCGTGCGTGTGCACATTCCTGCCCGCGACGTCATGCTGGCAACCGAAAATCCCAATGGTTTGAGTGCATTGAACATTTTGCAGGGCACCATCAAGGACATATCAGACGCCACCGATGGCATGGTCACCGTCAGCATCAATTGTGGTGGCGATACCATCCTGTCACGGATTACCGCCCTGTCTCAGGAAAGGCTGGGGCTTGAACCGGGCAAGCCGGTTTTTGCGATCGTCAAATCGGCAGCACTCGACCGCTACTGACCGGCATCAGATGACCGGTGGCGGTTTTTCTCCAGCCAGTCCAACTCTGGTTTGACAGCCATTTCAAGCTTCTCCTGCATATTACGGTAGGTGTGAAGCAGTTCATTACCAAACTCCGTCAGGGCAGCACCACCGCCCTGCTTGCCGCCCCGCTGGGATTCGACAACCGGCCTGCGGAACATGCTGTTCAAGGCATCCACCAGCAGCCAGGCCCTTCGGTAGGACATATCCATCGCGCGTCCTGCGGCAGAGATGGATCCTGTCGAGGCAATCAGCTCCAGCAGACGGATCTTGCCATGACCCAGCCTGCTATCTGGCGGAAAATCGATCCGCAACACCAGTCGCAAGACATCATCACTATTTTCCATCAACCATCTCGACACATTCAGCAGGACTATGGTCGCTGTTATTTCATGCCTTATTCGGAAAGAACAGAGAGAGCTTCATCCGCAATCGTCTGTTCCTCGTCGGTTGAGATAACATAGACCGCGACCCGGCTGGCCTCACTGCTGATCAGCCTGCGATTTTCATTATTGGCGGCATCATCGATCTCAACACCCAGCCACATCATCCTCTCGGCTATGCTTTTGCGCATCAACGGCTGATGTTCACCAATGCCAGCCGTAAAAACAAATGCATCCAGCCCCCCAAGTGTTGCCGCAAGCCGTGAAGCCTCGCCGGCAATCCGGAAAGAAAACAGATCAAGCGCAAGTTTGGCGTCGGGATTTTCACTCTTCAGCAAATCACGAATGTCAGCACTGACGCCGGAAACGCCAAGCAGGCCGGACCTGTGATAAAGCAACTCCTGCAGATCGACAGGCTTCATGCCCTTTTCATTAAGGAGATGCAAAAGAACCCCCGCATCAAGCGCTCCGCACCGGGTTGCCATCGGGATGCCATCCAGTGTCGAAAAGCCCATGCTGGTGTCACGGCTAATGCCTTCCTCCAGTGCGCACAGACTTGCCCCGCTTCCCAGATGCGCGGCAACAACCTTGCCGGAGCCAAGCTCAGGTGCGATGCGCTTCACGGCACTGGCAATGAATTTATAGGACAGCCCATGAAAACCGTAGCGCCTTACGCCTTCATCATGCAGGGCAGAGGGTAGCGCAAAACGTTGCGCCAACGGATGCTGGCTTCTGTGAAACGCGGTGTCGAATGAAACCGTCTGCGGCATATCAGGGAAAAGATGACTAATCGCCCGGATCAACCGCAGACTTTGTGGCTGATGCAAAGGTGCAAGAGGTGTCAGTTCTTCAATGCCGACACGTGTTTCGTGGCTCAGAACAACAGGGCCTTCGAACCTGTCGCCACCATGCACCACCCTGTGCCCCACCGCATAAACATCATCCAGGTTGAAATGTCTGGCGAGCCAGCCAAAAGTTTCTTCCAGCACGTCATGCAAGACATCCTGCCCATCCGAGGTCAATGGCACTTCAAAATCTTCCGGACCTTCCATCAAATGGAAAACCAACGGACGCTCCCGAAAATCAATGATGCCTTTGCCAACACGGGTGGCCTTATCCGCCTCGACCGCAAAAAGACCAATCTTCACGGTCGATGAACCGGCATTGAAGGTAAGAAGCATCTTGCTCGTCATGACTGACCTCCCGTTGCATGTACCCGACAATCTCACCAAGCGCGCACGCTTTTGTCATCAGGATCATAGGGTCGATTTTGACCGTAGAATTGATTTCAATCAATGATTGCGCATATCGTTCCCCTATCCTGTAAATAGACAAGATATGCCGCCCCGTTCGGTCTATCTAAAATCAGGGGTATTCATGACTGTTTCAGCGCCGCCAAACACCGACGCGAACTCCAACAGCCAGCCAGTTCCCTGGCACGCATTGGAAGTTCTGCACGCCGTTAACAAGCTGGATAGTAATGAAGCCGGATTGCACCCGGATGAAGCAAAACGGCGATTGGAAACCCACGGACCAAACCAGCTTCCTGAACCTCCCAAAACCAGCCCGTTGTTGCGGTTTCTCGCCCAGTTCAACAATACGCTGATTTATTTCCTGCTGATTGCTGCCGCCTTCGCCGCCTTCCTTGGGCACTTTGTCGATGCTGCCGTGATCGTTGCAGTGGTTACGATCAATGCGATTGTCGGTTTCATTCAGGAGGGCAAGGCAGAAAGCGCGCTTGACGCCATCCGCAACATGATTGCGCCGCATGCCACGGTTTTAAGAAACGGCGAAAAACAGAATATCGATGCCAGAAAGATCGTGCCGGGCGACGTGGTTCTGCTGGAGGCTGGAGACAAGGTTCCCGCCGACATTCGCATCATGCGTGCACGCAATCTGCAGATCAACGAGGCTATTCTAACCGGGGAATCGGTTCCTGCTGAAAAGCATGAGAGCCCATCGCAACCAGATGCCAGCCTTGCAGAACGCCGCTCACTCGGTTTTTCCGGTACCATCGTCACCACAGGCCAAGCCACCGGACTGGTGGTGGCAACCGGCAGCGCGACTGAGATCGGCCGTATTTCTTCGCTGATCAGCCAAGTCCAAGGCCTGACAACGCCTTTGCTTGAGCAAATCAACCGCTTCGGAAAATTGATCACCTGGGCAGCATTGGCTCTGGCCGCCGTGCTGCTGTTGATCGCGCTGCTTGTCCATCAATATGACTGGGCTGACGCCCTGATGCTGGTTGTTGCGCTGGCGGTCAGTGTTGTGCCGGAAGGGCTGCCTGCTGTTATCACCATCACCCTTGCCATCGGTGTTCAGCGCATGGCGGCCAGAAACGCTGTCGTCCGCCGTTTGCCCGCCGTGGAAACACTGGGTGCTACCTCGGTCATTTGCTCAGACAAAACCGGCACTCTCACAAAAAATGAAATGACCGTCGCCTGCGTGGTCACGGCGTCATCGACAGTCGATGTCACGGGAGCAGGTTATCAGCCAGAAGGCATGCTGGTTGAAGCCGGTAACGAAACGCCAGCGAGAAACGACCCCGCCCGCGACCAGCTCGTCAACGCCGCTCTGTTGTGTAACGACGCTGTCCTGACGCATAAAGATAGCCATTGGATAACGCTGGGTGATCCGATGGAAGGTGCGCTGGTGACGCTTGCGCTGAAATCAGGCCTTGGGCAGGAAGAACAGCGAAACAATTGGCCGCGTCTTTATGAAATCCCCTTTGATGCGCGCCATCGTTACATGGCAACACTCCATGCCACACCGTCAGGCGAACGGGTCATTTTCGTCAAGGGAGCGCCGGAAACACTGCTTTCTCTCTGCCAAAAACAAGCCGATCTCGATACGGACCAGCCAATCGACATCAGTTACTGGCAGGAAAAAATTGCCGCCGCTGCAGCGCAGGGACAGAGAATTCTGGCCTTTGCCACCAAACCGGCGCGGCAGGACAAACAAGACATAAACCCTGACGATATGGCCCCCGGTCTGGTCTTTCTCGGCATAACCGGCCTGATCGATCCACCTCGCCCGGAAGCACTTTCCGCAATAGCGCAATGCCGGTCGGCAGGCATTTCCGTCAAAATGATCACCGGCGACCACGGCACAACGGCGCTGGCAATTGCCCGCCAACTCCGCATTGCCGACAGTCCTGAGGTGCTGACGGGCGTTGAGGTTGATGCATTTTCCGACATGGACCTGCAAAGAGCCGTCAAGACCGTCAGCGTTTTTGCCCGCACCAGCCCGGAACACAAGCTGCGGATCGTGCGCGCTCTACAGGAAAACGGCGATATTGCCGCCATGACCGGTGATGGTGTCAACGACGCGCCATCCTTGAAACAGGCCGACGTTGGCGTCGCCATGGGTCATAAGGGCACCGAGGCCGCCAAGGAAGCCGCCGAAATGGTGCTGCTGGACGACAATTTCGCATCGATTGTGGCGGCGGTGCACGAAGGACGTACGGTCTACGACAATATTCGCAAGGTGATTTCCTGGACCCTGCCGACGAATGGCGGCGAGATTCTGTCGGTGATTATCGCTATTATCTTCGGACTGACCCTGCCAATGGCACCGGTCCATATTCTCTGGATCAATATGGCCACCACGATAAGCTTGGGGCTGGTGCTGGCGTTTGAGCCACCGGAACCTGGTGTCATGCAGCGGAGCCCAAGAAAACGCGATGCACCAATGCTCTCGCCATTCCTGTTATGGAGGATGATTTTTGTTTCAATCCTATTCATGCTTGGTGTGTTTGCCATGTTTCAGTTTGGTCTGTGGCGTGGACTGGGAGAAACCACAGCACGGACGATGGTGGTCAATACCATCGTGGTGATGGAGATTTTCTACCTGTTCAACGTGCGTTACCTGCACATGACGTCTTTCAGCCTGCGCGGAGCAATGGGCACACCTCCGGTGCTGTTGGCGATTATCGCCGTCACTGCGGCGCAGTTCCTGTTCACCTACACACCATTCATGCAGACAATGTTCGAAACGGCACCGCTGTCCCTGCTTGACGGGCTGGTCGTGGTTTCAACAGGCGTCGTGCTGATGATCGTTCTGGAGATCGAAAAAATCGTACTGCGGCGTTTGCGACTGTTTGCCTCGGAGGTGTGAGCGGTTTCAGGCAAACCGATCACGCCAGGCCAGCTGCGCCCCGGCAACTGGCAACGCCGTCGCTTCATAGATGCCCCGGGCAATCGCACGAGCCATGACAATGCCAGCAAGATGACAAATCTCGGCAAAATGAACACCGGTTTCCAGCGGTTTCAAGCCAGTGGCCGCGGCAAACATTGTGTCGCCATCACTGGAAAGATGCGCTGGTAATACGGCCCGCGCCAGGCCGTCATGGGCCAAGATCGACAGACGATGGGCCTGCGCCTTGCTCAGCGTCGCGTCCGTGACAACGGCACCAATGGTGGTTGCCGTCAGGGTAACACCTTTCAAGCGCATAGCAGTATCAGGCGCTGAAAAGCCGCCTGGAAACCCCCTGTTGCCAAATTCACCCGCCTGCTCAAACGGTGCTGCCCAAAAGTACGGACCATCGCCGACCGTTGCTGAGCCGAGCGCGTTGACGGCAACCAGTGCCGCAACCACATATCCACCTGACGTCACCGCACTTGCCGAGCCAAGACCACCCTTAAAGGTCGCAGTGGTCGCACCTGTGCCAGCACCAACCGTTCCCAGCGAAAACGCCTTGTCGTCAGCAGCCGTGAAGGCCGCATAACCCATGTCTCGATAGGGCGAATGCCGGCCCCAATCCTTGTTACCACCATTGAGCAGGTCCATCAGGATAGCCTGCGGAACAATCGGCACCCTTGTCGTGCCAACCTGCAGACCTCGCCCCTGTTCACGTAAACCCGCCTGCACGCCACCCGCCGCATCCAATCCGAATGCAGAGCCACCCGACAACACAAAAGCATCAACAGTTTCAACGGTCATTGCCGGATTGAGCAGATCGGTATCACGGCCACCCGGCGCACCGCCGAGAACCGAACCGGACGCAACAGCCGGTTGGTCAAAAACAATCGCCGTGACGCCGGACCCAAGCGCGAGGTCCGTTGCATGCCCGATACGGACACCTGCTACATCTGTCAGCAAATTCTGCAATTGCGCCATGGTATCCTCTTTGTCTCAGCCATCCTGCACCACCCTGTAACATCAATATACGGGTGGACAGCCGGTCTGAAATTCCCGTGTTTGGCTGCATGGTTATCAGCAATTAACCTAATGGTTTAGGTGAATCTTATGTTTTCAGTATTATCCAAATGACTAGGATATCCAGAAGTTTGAAGGGAGATACAGTCGAGATGAACGCGAAGATCCGTGAAATACTGTCAAAGTTCGGCCAGTTGCCGGTTTCCGTTGATACGATTGCCGATGAAGCTGATCTTTACGCAGCCGGGCTTTCTTCTTTCGCTTCAGTTCAGCTGATGCTTGGAATTGAAGAAGCATTCGATATCGAATTCCCTGATAATCTTTTGAACCGCAAATCCTTTGCGAGCATCAAGGCTATCGAAGACACAGTGACCCTTATTCTCAAGGACCAAGAGGCAGCCTGATGAACGTTTCTGTTGCCCTGCCGGAAACCGCGCTTGCAGCCCGGACTGCGCGGGTGGCAGTTATCGCGGCCAAACATGCCGATGATGTCGATCATGCCGGACGTTTTCCCAAGGAAGCCGTTGACGCGCTGAAAGCCGAACGGCTGCTTGGCATTCAGATTCCCGTTCATCTGGGTGGCGAAGGCGCCTCCCTTGAACAGATTGCCGAGGTTTGCTCGACACTCGGGCAGGCCTGCTCGGCCGTTGCGATGATTTTTGCCATGCACCAGATCAAGGCATCCAGCCTTGTGGAACATGGCGAAGAAAGTGAATGGCATACACAATTCATGCGCCGCATCGCGGCCGAACAACTGCTGCTTGGCTCCGCAACCACCGAAGGCGGTATCGGCGGAAACCTGCGCAATTCCATCTGCGCCATTGAGCGCGAGGGAACGATCTGCCGCCTGCAAAAAGACGCGACAGTTATTTCCTACGGCAGTGACGCCGATGCCATTCTCGTTACGTCCCGTGCCCATGCAGAAGCCAGTTCTTCCGATCAGGTAATGACGGTCTTTTTGAAAGATCAGTATTCCTTGGAAAAAACCCATGTCTGGGACACGCTCGGCATGCGTGGCACCTGTTCGGATGGCTTCCTGTTCAAGGCAGAAGCGCCTGCCGTACAGATATTTGCCAAGCCTTTTGCCGAAATCGCCGCCCAGTCCATGCTGGCCACCTCCCACTTGTTGTGGAGTGCCGTCTGGCACGGCATTGCAGCCGACGCCGTCATGCGGGCACAAAGCTTTGTCCGCGCCGCAGCACGCCGTTCACCCGGCACCGTGCCGCCCGGCGCCATCCGGCTGGCAGAAGTATCGAGCAAACTGCAAACGGTTCGCTCTAACGTCATTGCCGGCCTTAGAGCCTATGCCGAGACCAAAAAAGACCCTGACGCACTGATGTCCATGGGTTTTGCGGTCACCATGAACAATGTGAAGATCTGCTCGTCGGAGACCATTCTCGACATCATCAACCATGCCCTGCTGATCTGCGGCATCATGGGTTACAAAAACGGTACGCCCTATAGTGTCGGACGGCATCTGCGCGATGCGCATTCCGCACAATTGATGATCTCGAACGATCGTATTCTGGGCAATACGGCAAATCTGTTGCTTGTTCACAAGCAAGACACCAGCCTGTTGGGATAAAAAAATGGATATGCAAACCTCATTTCTGGACCGTCTCTTCGAGAAGGGCCTGCTGATTGATACGGGTGTTGATGGTCTCTACGGCCGCAGCGGCCAGTTCGAGGATGTCATCACCGCTTTTGAACGTTTGATTGACCGCACCGGCGGCATTGATGGTGCGGAGGCCATTCGTTTTCCGCCCGGCATCAACCGCGCCCATTTTGAAAAAAGCGGCTACATGAAGAGTTTCCCGCAGCTGGCGGGCACGGTTCATTCGTTCTGCGGCTGTGAACTGGATCACATCAACCTGCTGAAATGCATGGATGAAGGTGACGACTGGACAAAGGAACAGAAGGCGACCGATATCGTCTTGACACCGGCGGCCTGCTATCCGCTCTACCCCACGATAGCCAAGCGCGGAAACCTGCCAAAAGACGGCGGTCTCTACGATATTCAGTCCTATTGTTTCCGGCATGAGCCCTCCAAGGACCCAGCCCGTCAGCAACTGTTCCGCATGCGCGAATATGTCCGTATGGGCACTGAAAAAGACGTGACCGATTTCCGTCAGGCCTGGATGGATCGCGGTGTGAAAATGATGGAAGCCGTTGGCCTGGACGTTGAAATTGACGTTGCCAACGATCCGTTCTTTGGTCGTGCCGGTAAAATGCTGGCCAACAACCAGCGTGACCAGAACCTGAAATTTGAACTGCTCATCCCGGTTACGTCGGCAGCCAACAAGACTGCCTGCATGAGCTTTAATTACCATCAGGATGCATTCGGCACGAAATGGGGGCTCAACCTCGACAATGGACAAGTTGCGCACACCGCCTGTGTCGGCTTCGGACTGGAGCGTATTGCGCTTGCTTTGTTCGCCAAACATGGTCTCGACGTTCAGGAGTGGCCAGCAACGGTTCGTGAAACGCTCTGGGGCTGATGACATGACAAAGGTTTTTCCGGCTATAAATCCGGATGGTTACATCCAGCATCCGCTGCACGCGTCCGAGCGCATGTGGCCGGAAACCAATTGTTATGTCGATCTGTGGATCGAGGTCTTGTCAGCCGCTGGCCTGCCACCGGAAGCCATGCTCGGTTTTACCCTGTCGCAAGACTTCGAAGGAGACCAGTTCACCTTTTTTAAGGTGCCGCTTGAGGATCTAGAGGCGCTCTACGGCATCCGCGTGACCGAGCTTGCGATCTTCGATAACGTGGAAAATCATGTGCTGACCCAGATTGAGCGTGGCCGTCTGTGCCTGCTGGAAATGGACAGCTTCTACATGCCGGATACCCAGGGGGTCGGTTATGGCAAGGAGCATGGCAAGACCACCGTTGCGATAAACCGGCTCGACGTCAAAAACCGCTCTCTCGATTATTTCCACAATGCCGGTTTCTTCCACCTTGAGGGCGATGATTTCTCAGGGCTGTTCCAGCATCATCTCGACGAGACTGCACCACCCTTTCTGCCCTATACGGAATTTGCCAAATTTCCGGACGCACCTGTTTCGCAGCATCATATTCGCACTGTTGCCGAGCAGTTGCTGCGACACCACTTTGCGCGGCGTCCGTCCAAAAATCCGGTCCGGGCCTTTGCCAAGGTATTCCCCGCGCAGGTCGAAGCGATGGCTGACAGGCCGTTCGGCTTTTTCCACAAATACGCGTTCAATACGCTGCGGCAGCTTGGCGCCAACTTCGAACTGACCGCCAGCCATCTACAATGGCTGAGTGGAGAAGACCGTTTTGGCGAAGCACAACAACATGCGCTGCGCATCGCAGAAATCTCCAAGACTGTGCAATTCCAGCTTGCTCGCGCCATCACCCGCCGTAAATTTGATGCTCTCACCACCGTCCTTGATCCTGCAGTCGATGCCTGGGATTTGCTGATGCAGGATCTGACAAGATCCGTCGGTGCGGCAAGCGAGGCAGCGTGACACCCCCAATCCTGACTGAAAGCATGATTCATACCCTCCTTTCAGATGGATGGATGCTGACGACCACACCTGCCAACGCTTTCGAGAAACCATCGGACATTTCCGCAGAGAAACAGCAGATCACGGCATGTGTTCCCGGCACCGTTGCCGAAGCGCTGGAAAATGCCGGCATGTTCGACCGAAACAACCCGCATCCACTTGATACGCAGGATGCGTGGTACAGGCTTGCCCTGAAAACGGATGAGCCGGCTGATGTCATGCTGCACTTTGCCGGCCTTGCCACCGTGGCAGAGGTGTTTCTGAACGACACGCTGATCCTGTCATCCGAAAGCATGTTTGAAAGTCACGACGTTCCCGTCCATTTGAGCGGTAACGACAATTTGGCGATATGTTTTCGCGCCCTCGCGCCACATCTTGCCCGCAACGGACCACGGGCGCGTTGGCGTCCGCAAATGATGAACACACAAGGGTTACGGCTAATCAGAACCACGGCGCTCGGTTATATGCCCGGCTGGTGCCCAGAGATCCACGCCGTAGGTCCTTGGCGGCCAATCAGCTATTCGCGCCCCGCCAAGCAGGCAATCAAAGATCTGGTGCTCAGATCCGACCTTTCAGACAAAGGTGATGGCCTCCTCTCGATCGCCTTCAAACTGCAAAACCGCACCGATACGATTTCAGTTCATTGTGCCGATCATTCCATGGAGCTGCAGCAGAACGATAACGGGGGAATCGCTGGCCAGTTGACCATTCCCGGCGTTGCGCAATGGTGGCCACACACGCATGGCACACCGCAACTGCATGACGTTACCCTGAAGATCGGTGGCGAAACGTACCCGTTAGGTCAGACGGGGTTTCGGCGCATTGAGGTCGATCGTGGTTCTGACGGCAATGACTTTACCGTCAAGATAAATGGTGAGCGCATCTTCTGCCGTGGCGCCGTATGGACCAATGCCGATATTGTCCGGCTTCCCGGAGCGCGCGCTGATTACGACCTATGGCTTAAACTGGCCGCAGATGCCGGCATGAACATGATCCGCATCGGCGGAACCATGACCTATGAAACGCCTGAGTTCTTCAAACTCTGCGACGAATTGGGCCTCATGGTCTGGCAGGATCTGATGTTTGCGAATTTTGATTATCCGGCAAAGGATGAAACATTTTGCGAGCACGTCAAAACTGAAGTGTCGCAATTTCTTGCGGGAACGGCCTTGTCTCCCTCGCTGACCATCCTGTCCGGCGGCAGTGAAATGCACCAGCAAGGCGCCATGCTTGGCCTGCCGGAAACAATCTGGAATGGCCCACTAACACAGGAAATCCTGCCGGAACTGGCAACCCGCCAACGTCCTGATGTGCCATTTGTTGCCAATTCACCGAGCGGCGGTGCACTACCGTTTTACCCGAATGCTGGAATAGCCCATTATTACGGTGTCGGCGCGTACTGCCGTCCTTTGGACGATGCCCGGCGCGCCAATGTACGTTTTGCAGCCGAATGTCTGGCATTTGCCAATGTGCCGCAACAACAGACGCTCGATCGGCATCTATCGGTGCCAGCGGTGATTGACCCCATATGGAAAAAGCAGGTCCCCCGTGACCGCAGCGCATCCTGGGATTTCGACGATATCCGTGAGCACTACCTGACAGAGCTTTATGACGTCGTTCCAAGCCGATTGCGCAGTGAAAATCCCAGCCGTTATCTCGACTACTCCCGCGCCGTCACCGCTGAAGTGATGGAAGCGACATTTGCCGAGTGGCGCCGGTCCGCTTCATCCTGCAACGGTGCCCTGGTCTGGACATTGCAAGACCTGATGCCGGGTGCAGGCTGGGGCGTGATTGACGCAACCGGCGAACCAAAACCGGCATGGTATGGTCTGAAAAGGGCATTCCGCCCGATACAGTTGCTGCTGAGCGATGAAGGCACCAATGGCCTGGACGTACACGTCATCAACGAGACGTCTGCTGCGCAGGATTTCATTGTTGAACTGACCTGCCTGAGAGATGGCAGCCAGCCGGTCGTAAGCGCACGGCGAGAATTGCAACTCGCGGCCAGACGCACGGCAACCATCGCAGCGAGCGATCTGTTCGGGGCATTTTTTGATACGACCTATGCCTATCGCTTCGGTCCACCGTCTCATGATGTCACTGTAGCGCGGCTCAAAAATGCTGCTGATGAGGAGGTCATCTCAGAAGCGTTTCATTTCCCGCTTGGCCGGTCACGGGCGATGCACGATTCGGATATCGAGGTCCATCTGCTGAGAAACGACAAGGGAAACTGGTGTCTGAAACTGACAACCAATCGGCTTGCACAGTCCGTTCATGTTCAGGTTGATAATTTCCGCGCCTCGGACGACTGGTTCCATCTCGCACCGGGTGCCGCCAAGACGATTGAACTGGTCGCCAGAAGCGGTGACGAAATGCTGCCATCGGGTGAAATCACCACACTGTCCTCAAAACAGGTGCTGCGGTTTTAATCCGCCAGCGCCAGCTCCCTGACCTTGTCGAGATAAATCTTGCGCGCATGTTCCGGCGAAAGATTGTGATCTGCATTTGGCATGATTGCGAAGGACACATTGGGGTAGGCCTTCAGCCCCCGCCCACTCACGTCAAAATAATAATTGAAGTGATCAAGTCCGGCATCATTTTCGCTGTAGAGAAGCGCCACCTTGGTTTTCTGGGCCTTCAAAGTATCAAACGCCGCATAGACCGAACGACCAAACTCATTATGTGAGCGGAACAGTCGTGCTGTCCTGACGCCAATCTGTTTCCCGACCGCCTTGGCAATGTTAATGGCAGCACTCGGCAAATCCACTTCACCCTTCAGGATCCGGGTAAAGGTGCCCCGGTTCAACATGCGTTCGCGATATTCGCCAAATGACCGCGGTTTATGATCAAGGCTGTCCTCGACAGACCGCCCTTTCTCCCAGCGGAAACAATCCGCATTCACCACGATGGCACCCCTGATGCGCGCATCGGCCAGTGCACTGCTAAAGGCCACAAACGCACCACTGCACCGTCCTGCAGCAATCACGGGTCCCTTGCCGCGGCTTTGCATGAAATCGACCGCTTCGATCACGTCGATATTTTGCGCTTCTTCATAGAGAACCTGTTGCGGAACGCCCGGCAGCGGTGGACTGTCGGCAATATTCGCGCCGTCAAATCGCAAGGAGGTTATGCCCTCTTTCGCCAAATCGCGCGCCATGCGCGCAGTCAGCCGTCCCCAGCCGGAATGGCGGTCATAGGCTGAGTTGAGGAAGACGACATTGGCGCCTCGCGGCTGGCCAAGCGGTTCACACACCACACCAAACAGACGGCCCCTTTCACCGAATTGAACCGGCGTCTCGGTAAATCCGGCACCATCAAGCACCGCGTTCTGAGGTTGCCCTAAATGGTGAGGTCCATCAGCGCAAGGGTCTGACCGCTCCTTCACCCAAGAGACAATATTCTCGACGAGACCATCGGGAATGATGGATTGGGTTGGAGAGGACACCAGCGCATCATATCCGGCAAACGCAATGGCGTCGGCTTTGGCATCCAAAGCCTTGAAATGTTTGAGAAGGTCATCCTCGGCAATACGCTCGGGCCGCGTCACAAAAAGACAATCGGAGGACGGGATGGTTTCAAGCTTGAGCAGATTGATTTTTTTGATCGCATCCGCAACGCCAGCCGGCATTAGAAGACCAGCAATGGAACCGGGATCTTTCAACCGCTGATCTGCAGGCAAACCAAGCCCGTCATCGATCATTGAAGACCACATGGCTGTTTCACGCAGATAATTGCGACCGGAAACAACCGGCGCCATCATGACCAACGCATCGATTTTACCCGCTTTGGTCAAGGCTTCGCAGGCCATGATGCAACCAAGGCCCTGCGCGATCACCACCAGTTTCCGGCAGCCGGATGAAGCTCGAAGGGTTTGGGCAGCATCCACAACACTTTGGATCCAGACCTCAGCGCCCGCATCGCTGCCATCAGGATCAAGGGAATCACCCGTGCCCGGATAATCAAAACGCAGACTTGCGATGCCGACGTCCGACAGGCGCTCCGCCATGATACGCTGCAGTTTGCGCGTGCACAGTTCTTCCATTCCCCAAGGACTGAGGAAAAGCACAGCCGTATCCGTGAGATTGTTTTCATCGGGAAAATGAAAAATGCCTGCGCACTGCGAAAAAACCACCGGCCTCGCGGCATAGGAAACAAGCAGCCTGCTTTTCGCTTGAATATCAACATTCTGAGGAAGATCAGTCTTGATCTGCGAGGTGTCTACCATATCCAAACCGTACCGCTCTGATTTCCACATACCCTGCCGCAAATAGCTTAAATATTAGCACATTGCATAGTGTGTTTTTTCACAGCATAAAACCCTGACGCGAATCTGTGGGCAAACGCACGCGATTCATCACACCGGTCGCTTACATAAATTTGAACCGCGTCACGCTTGCAGTTAATCAGCATCGCAGTTAGTTCACCGAGAATAGTATCTTGCTCTGGCAATCTCACCGGTCAGAACCTATTTCCTCAACCAATAAAGCTCACATGTTTGCGAGGATGGCTTTGACGCCACCCAAGGCATAAATTATAGTCACCTTCACTCCGACAGGGCATTTAAGCATACATGGAAAAAAGCCTCGCCCGCTATATCTGGACCCACACCAGGCGGCAGCAACTCTGGATTTTGTTCATCGTCGCCCTGTCGATGATTCCATACTTCCTGTCTTTTGATCTGCCAAAGCAGATTGTCAACGGTCCGATTCAGGGCGGCGGGTTTGAAGGCGTAAACGCCACCCAGCTGTTCATGCATCTGGAAGTCGAGCTTCCATTCTGGGGTACCGTGACGCTTTTTCCCGGCGTCGAACTCAACCGAATGATGACCCTTATGGGGTTGAGTTTTACCTTCCTCGTCCTCGTCATCATCAACGGCCTGTTCAAATATTACATCAACACCTTCAAGGGCCGGCTTGGCGAGCGTCTGCTTCGCCGCATTCGTTTCGACTTGATCGACCGTATCCTGCGTTTTCCACCTTCTCACTTCAAGCGAGTGAAGGGGTCGGAAATATCCAGTATGGTGAAAGACGAAGTGGAGCCGCTGGGTGGTTTTACCGGCGACGCCTTCGTGCAGCCCGCCCTTCTTGGCGGGCAGGCATTTTCGGCGCTGTTCTTCATCCTTGTACAGAACCTCTGGCTCGGGCTGATTGCTGCTTTTATGGCCGCGATACAGGTCGGCATCATTCCAAAGATGCGTCGTCGCCTGATCGATTTGGGTCGTCAGCGCCAGTTGAGCGCCCGTCTTCTGGCCGGCCGCATCGGTGAAATCGTTGATGGTATTGGCACAATCCATGCCTACGACACATCGAATTATGAACGCGCCGACGCTGCCCATCGGCTTGGTGAGATTTTCAGGATTCGTTATGACCTCTACCAGTGGAAGTTTCTGGTCAAGTTCATCAACAACTTCCTAGCCCAGCTGACACCGTTCTTTTTCTACGCGATCGGTGGTTATCTGACCCTCAAGGGTAGCCTTGACGTCGGTCAGCTGGTTGCCGTCATCAACGCCTATAAGGAACTGCCGGGACCGCTCAAGGAGCTGATCGACTGGGATCAGGCACGCCAGGATGTGCAGGTCAAATACGAGCAGGTCATCGAACAATTCGATTCGTCGAACATGATCCCGCCGGAAATCCAGACCGTTTCACTCGCGGCGGCCGGCACGCTGACAGCTGCCATCACCATCGACAAGCTGGTGCTTGATGACGACAGCGGTGCGCGCATTCTCGAGCCCACCTCTCTTAGTATCGAGCGCGGCGAAAAAATCGCCATTGTCGGCGGGGCGGCGGCTGAAGCACTTGCCGAAGCAATTGGACGCACCATTCGTCCCGCCAGCGGCAAGATCTGTATCGCTTCGGACGACATACTCGAAATACCCGAATCAACGACTGGGCGGCGCATTTCCTATGTCTCTTCCGACACCTATTTCTTCCACGGCAGCCTGAAGGACAACCTGCTTTACGGTCTCAAACATGCGCCGCTGAAGTCGAAGTCCTATGTTGGCAAGGAAGCGGACACCCGCAAATGGGAAATTCTGGAAGCCAAGCTTGCCGGTAACACCGACATGGATCTGCGCGGAGACTGGATCGATTACGAATCCACACCTAGCGGCAGTGATAAGCCGGGCAGCCTGGCGCATGACATGTTCACGGTTCTCGAGAAAGTTCAGCTTTCGTCCGATATTCTCGAGTTTGCGCTTCGCTCATCCATCGACCCGCTGTCTGACCTGCATCTTGCTGCCCGGATTGTTGAAATGCGTCAGGCCTTGCGTGGCGAATTGCAGCGGGAAAATCTCAGCAACATCATCGTGCCGTTTGAGCTGGAAAGCTACAACACGGAAGCAACGGTTGGTGAAAACCTGCTGTTCGGCACTATGCGTGATACCACCCTGACAGGCCGCACGATTGTCGAGAGTGAGTATTTCCGCAACTTGATGATCGAAACCGGCCTGTCACGCACGCTGTTCGACATGGGCTACACGATTGCTGAAAACCTGATCGAAATCTTCGGCGATCTGCCGGCAGACCACCCGTTCTTCCAGCAGGTGACCTTCCTGACGGCGGAAGAAATTCCGGCTTATCAGCAGATACTGCAGCGTCTGCAAAACGTTGGGGAAGACAAATACAACGGCGCAACTGACGCTGAAAAACGCGCCATGCTGCGTTTGAGCTTTTTCTACATCGAACCACGCCATCGTTTCGGTTTGCTGACACCTGATCTGATGAAGCAGATCGTTGAGGTACGTCACCAGTTCCATGATGGCCTGCCGGACGACTTGCGCAGTCTCATTGAACTTTATGACCCGGATCGCTATCTAAGCTCTACAAGCCTGCTGGATAACATTCTATTTGGCAAGATAAGCCACCGCCATACAGATGCATCGCGACGCATTCGCAGCATCGTCGCGAATGTGCTGCATGATCAAGGTCTTTATGAACGTGTTCTGGCAGTTGGTTTGAACTTTAATGTCGGTGCGGGCGGAAAACGTCTGTCGCCACTGCAAAGACAGAAACTCAATCTGGCACGCGCGCTGATACGACGTTCCGATTATTATATCTTCAATCGCCCGCTGCCAGGTCTCGACCACCGCCTGCAAGAAGCAATCGTTGAGAGCGTCATGACCTTCCTGCACCGCGAAGATGACAAGCCAGCGATTATATGGGTTTTGTCGAATGTTTCACTAACGCGTATGTTTGACCGCGTGGTTGTCTTCAATCAAGGCGCTCTGGCGGCAGATGGAACATACGAGACTCTTAACGAAGAAAACGCTATATTCCAAAAGATGGTAGCGACTTAAGCGCATGACAGCCGAAAGCTGACAAAGAACCGGATAGGACAAGGCAATGCTTTTCAAAGATGAAATACAGATGCTGCGGCGTGTTCCGTTTTTTTCAGAAATGGAGCCATCCAAGCTGAAGCTTCTCGCTTTTTCATCCGACCGTGTGAGCTATATGGCTGGCGAAGATCTGTTTCGTCAGGGCGATATGGGTGATGCCGCTTACGTACTTCTGACCGGCAAGGTTGATGTTCTCGTGGATTCGCCGTCCGGCCAGATCAAGCTGACCGAAATGAGCGGCAATGCCATCGTCGGTGAAATTGCCATTCTGTGTGACGGTGTCAGAACAGCAACGGTTCGCGCATCAACCTCGGTTGAAGCTCTTCGCATCGGCAAGGAACAATTCTTCAAGCTGATGTCAGACTTCCCGGATGTAACCATCAAGGTCATGCGCGTTCTCGCAGAACGTCTTACCAGCACCACAACGGAGCTGGGCAAGGCAAGAGCACGGCTCGAACATTAAGTTTATTGCGTGACACGCACCCTATCCTGACCGGATATTTTCGTTCACATGCGCTTTGAGGCAGAAATTAACCGGAACAATTAAAAAGGAAGAATATTTTCTGTTGTAATAAAACTGAAATGCTGACTGAATTAAAGAGACAGCATTTCAACCGCAGGGCATCATCAGGATGGAGCTTGCGGCACGGCACCATGAAACACAGAGTATCATGGGAACCGTGGTGAGTAGAGGTGGATCATGGTAGCGAGTTCCGGCGAAACAAGTCGGGAAGAGAGTGCAGACTTATTCCGCGTGAAAATATGGGGTGCACGAGGCACCTTGCCCGTATCAGGCGAAAATTTCTCCAAATATGGCGGCAATACCATCTGCATCGAAGTTCGCTGCGGAGAGCACGTTCTCATTTTTGATGCCGGATCGGGCATCATGCCAGCCGGCATGTCGCTGAAGGCTGAGGGCGTCTCCGACATAAATTTGTTTTTCACCCACTGTCACTACGACCATATTGTCGGCTTCCCCTATTTCAAGCCGTTCTTCAATCAGGCCAATAAGGTTGCCATCTGGTCGGGCCATATGGCCGGCGTCAAGACCACGCGCCAGATGCTCAACGAATTCATGTCCCCACCGTGGTTTCCGGCACCGCTCGACATATGCTGCGCCAAGATCGACCCACAGGATTTCAAGGCTGGCGACACGCTTGATGTTCGACCGGGGCTGGTCATCAAGACCGGCATGCTCAACCATCCCGGTAACGCCATCGGCTATCGTATCGAATGGGCAGGCCGGACAATGGCCATCATCACCGACACCGAACACACGCCAGGCATCAATGATCCCAATGTTCTGGAACTGATCAAGGATGTTGATCTGTTCCTCTACGACTGTTCTTTCACAGATGATGAAATGCAACAGTTCAAGGGCTATGGGCACTCGTCCTGGCAGCAGGCCATTCGTCTGGCAAAACTTGCCAATGCTTCCCGTGTCGGTTTCATCCATCACTCTCCGTGGCGCAGTGACGAAGATCTCGACAAGATCGATGCGCAAGCTAGACTGGAATTTAATGGCGCATTTGCTGCCCTTGATGGCCAGACCATTGAACTCTAAGTATTTTTAATGCCAATCATGTGATGGTCCGTGATGCAGATTTGGCAGGTATGAAACGTGCCTGCTGTTTTTTCGCCACCATAACCTCACTATGCTGTTCACTGCGGTTCATATTCGAGGCGCACAGCAATGCTGTTTGCTATTCAACACCATCAGTCATACTGTCTTTAGGAAGTCGGCATCTTTGGGCAACAAACGGCAACCGAAACACCAGGAATATTCTGTTCCCGTCATGACCCAAAAGACCGTTTATCATCGGGCAACAGCAGATGAACTCCGATAATCTTCCTGCATCGCTACAACTGCAAAAACTGCGTCTGCTCAGCGGACTGATTATGTTCTCGTTTTTGAGCATGCATTTGCTCAATCACGCGCTTGGCCTGATCTCCATTGAAGCGGCCGAGCACGGAAAACGCTGGTTCTCTGCTGTCTGGATGAACCCAGTCAGTCTCAGCGTCTTTTATGGCGCAGTTCTGACCCATGTTCTGCTCGTGCTGCATGCGCTTTATAAACGCAGAACCCTGAACATGCCGATGCGTGAGGCCCTGCAGCTGATATTCGGGCTTCTCATTCCACTATTGATTATCGAGCATGCCGCAAGTCTCAGATTTTCAAGCATGCTCTATAGCATTCCCATTACCTATGAGAATGTCATCCGCCGTCTGTGGATCAATGCGCCTGTGGCGGGCGTACGGCAAAGCGTGGCTGTTGTTGTCATCTGGAGCCATGGCTGTATCGGCCTGTTTTTCTGGCTGCGATACCGCTCCTGGTATCCGCGTGTCGCGCCCTATTTCCTGACAATCGCCGTTCTGGTACCGGTTATGGCACTGCTCGGCTTCAGCAGTGCCGGACGTGAGCTTGAAAGCGCCCAGAGCTACAGGGCCTTGCCCAACCCCATCATTGCTGCTCCTAATGAATTGCACCGTCCAGACCCTCGGCAGGCAAGCATTGATGACAACATCAACAACATCGTCAAATCCATCCAGCTGACATTCGTCGGCATGGTCGGGACAGTGTTCCTGTTGCGTGGCGCACGCACTTTGCGGCAGAACTCGACATCGATCGATATTCATTACGAGCATGGCGCAACGGTTCGCGCTCCAAAGGACATGACACTGCTGGAGGCGAGCCGACTGAATGGCATTTCTCATTATTCGGTTTGCGGTGGACGGGGTCGCTGTTCCACCTGCCGAGTGAGAATTCTCGAAAGTGACGCCCCCCTCCCGCCACCCGGTGATATTGAGAGAGCCACTCTGCAACGTATCCATGCAGATCAGAATATTCGACTTGGCTGTCAGTTGCGACCACAGTCCAACCTTCGTGTTGCACTGCTTCTTTCACAAAACCACCAGCAGGTCGCCCCAGCCGAAAGTGAGCCAATCCGTCCAGGTCGCGAAGAGGAAATTGCTGTCCTGTTCTGTGATCTGCGGAACTTTACGACGTTGACGGAAGCCCGCCTTCCCTATGACATCGTGTTCCTGCTCAACCGCTATTTTGCGATTGTTGGCCAGGCCATCGAGCAATCCGGTGGCAGGCTGGACAAATTTATCGGCGATGGCGCAATGGCGCTGTTCGGCCTCGATGGTAATTCGGCAAACGCCTGCCGGGATGCCATGCGGGCAGCAGCAACGATCGTGCAGGACATAGAGCGTCTGAATGAGGAACTGGAGAAAGATTTCTCGGTACATCTTCGTATTGCCATTGGCGTCCATACCGGCCCATCCATCGTCGGCGTGATGGGATATGGCGAGGCGAAGTCGCTGACGGCGATCGGCGACACAGTCAATGTCGCGAGCCGTCTGGAAAGTGTGGCAAAAGAATTGAATGCCACAATCGTTGTCTCGGAACCGGCTATCGTCCAGTCAGGTGTGCCGATTGGCACTCTGCAAAAACACGATATCACAGTGCGCGGACGGTCGTCGCAAATGCGCGTTTATGTTATCTCGGAACAGGAAAGTGCTCGCTTTCTGCCAACTCCGGCGTAAATCCAGTCTCCGTCATGAAAATTGCTTTCTACGCTCCGCTCAAATCGCCCAATCATCCCGTCCCCTCCGGCGACCGGCTGATGGCGCAATTACTCATGCAAGCCATGTCGATGGCTGGCCATGATGTATCTGTGGTCTCGGAGCTGCGCAGCTTTCTGCGAAATGCCGACGACCCCGATTACGAGACTTTGCTGCAAAGTGCGAAGGAGGAAAGTGGCCAGATCAGGCAGAAATGGCAAACAAGTGGCAAACCGGACGTCTGGTTCTGCTACCATCCCTACTACAAGGCGCCGGACCTGCTTGGTCCTTTGCTGTGTGATGAATTTGGCATTGCCTACATCACATCGGAAGCGTCCTATTCAAACCGGCGCAATATCGGCCACTGGGCTGAAAACCAGCGCCGTCTGCTGGATGGTATAAAGCGTGCGACCGTCAATCTTTGCTTTACGAAACGCGATCATGACGGCCTGCTGACGGCCGCACCTGACGCCCGGTTGGCGATGCTGCCGCCATTTATCGATCCCGCCATTTTCCTTGCACAAAAACCGGCACCTCACCCTTTCCGGCTGGTAACGGTGGCGATGATGCGCGCTGGCGACAAGCTGGAAAGCTATGCTGCGCTGGCAAGCGCACTGGCACAACTACCGCCCAACCTGCCCTGGACACTGGATATCATTGGAGATGGTCCGGAGCGTAAAAACGTCGAGCTTTTGTTGGATGAGTTTGATCCGTCACGTCTTCATTGGCATGGCGAAAAAAAGCCAGAAGACATCGCGGTCATCTTGGCCAATGCCGCCATCTATGTTTGGCCGGGTCATGGCGAAGCCTATGGCCTGGCCTATCTGGAGGCGCAGGCGGCGGGGCTTCCTGTTGTCGCAGAACACACAGCCGGTGTCCCGGAGGTGGTCCAGAATGGCAAGACTGGCCTTTTGACGCCGGCAAATGATGTAAATGCCTATGCTGCGGCAATAGAACATCTGCTGCGTCATGATGACGACAGACAAACGCTGGCAAGTAATGCACGTTTATTCGCAACGATGGAACGTTCGCTTGATCGTGCAAGCCAGAACCTCAACACCATTCTCACGAACGATATTGGAACCACCGATGACAGCCATCTCCCTTCGTGAAACACTGGATGAATTCGCAAGTCAGGGAAAATCGGTTGATCTGTGGTTACGGGATGACGACGCGATTGAACCAACTGCCGCTCTGGAAAAACTGGTTCGTCTGACGCAGCAGTATGCTGTTCCCCTGACGCTGGCGGTGATTCCCGAACATACCGGCGAGAGACTGGCAACCTATCTGCGGGATTACCGACATATTGATGTGGCAGTGCATGGCTGGTCGCACCTCAATTACGCGGCAGAAACTGAGAAAAAACGCGAACTCGGTCTGCACAGGCCGAAACAAATCGTTCTCTCCGAACTGACCCATGGCTTTGAAAAGCTGCACGACCTCTATCCAGGCCAGTTCATTTCCATGTTGGTGCCACCGTGGAACCGGATCGATGACGGTATCGTCGATGGATTGCCGGATATCGGCTATCAGACACTGTCGGTGTTTGGACGAAACAAGCCGGCAAGTCTGCCGCTTCTGAACACCCATATCGATCTGATGGATTGGCACGGCACCGGCGGCGGACGACCACACGACGCGCTGTTTGAGGAAATCGCCACGCGGCTGCGATCAGAACCGCAAGGTGGCAGTATCACCGGAATTCTTACCCATCACCTTGTGCATGACGACGTTGCCTGGGCGTTTCTGGAAAAGCTGTTTGAGCTTACCGCCAACCATCCGGCCATCAGCTGGCGCGCTTCACGACAGCTGATGGCGACACTGTCACCATGATTTCCAGGCAATAAGCAGACCGGACGAGTTTTCATCAATTGCAGCGCGCACTGCCAGCACGTCATCAAGTGGCGCCTTGTCCGGTATTGAGCCAGCAACAAAATCGGCACCGGCGAGGCAGATCGATGCCGCGCGGGCAACAACGGTAAACAGCAACGGACCCGTTGCCCACCAGGCTGGTGCCCGTGGCATATCGTGTAACGCCGCCGGAATGGCTGTCAGCATACGGGTGAACACCGGATGCTGTGGCGGTGCGGCAATAAAAGAGTTGGCCAGAAGCACACTTCCTCGTCCCGTATCGCGTGGCACCTCTTCGGCAAAAGCGGTCAGGCCCTGCAGCGGCAACAGGTCATGAAAGCTGATATCATCGCGCGCCGGGTACCAGTCACAATCAAGATAAATACCACCAAAGCGTTCAAGGATGACATAACGAGCCACGTCAACCGCCCCGGGATAATCTCCGCGTCTCAGCATGTCGGAAAAGACCGGATTATCCGTAATACCTTCACGGTCAATGTCGGCTTCGCGCCACAACCTGAATTCGTAGCCATGATCTTCGGCGTGCTTACGCCACGCCTCGATGCTGACCGGAAGCTCTTTTGGCCCAATCCAGATCTGGTGAGTGATCTTCGGGACCGGCTTTCGGTTTGCCTCTGCAAGCGCGCGATGTCCGCTAACATCAAAGATACCGTAAGGGGCCAGGACCTCAGGTGGTGGAACGAGAGTGTATTGATAACCAATGCGTTTGAGTGTGTCTTTTTCCACTTTGGCCTGCCGCAGCAAGGCCGCATGCAGCCTGCGCGGCAAACCAAACACGGTTTTTGGACCCATCAGGCTGTTGTCTGATTCTTTTTGCAAGTCTCGCAGCAGGGACCGCGCCTCATCGTGGCGATTTTCCTTTTGAAATTTTCTGACATCGGCGAGCAGAGCGTCATAATAGGTCTTGTCCGCCATGTTTCCTTCGGTCCCGTTCAAATGCGGATGTAACGTCATTCCGCTTTTGCCCATACGCAAGCATAGACAGACCAATGGCCCTGCGATAACGTGACTGTAACATCCTGATTACCCATTCGTATTACAGGTAAACAAAAGGATCGAGACAGGGAACCCATTGGCATGAAAACAGGCGTCGATTTGCTGCGCGTTGAAAATGTGCGCGTCTCGTTTTCTTTGATGGGTGGAACCATAGATGCCGTTCGCGATGTCAGCCTGCGCATCCTGCCGGGTAAGGTCACCGCACTGGTCGGAGAATCCGGTTCCGGAAAATCCGTTCTCGGCCAGACCATCATGGGTTTGCACCCAAGAACAGCACATACCAGCGGCCGTATCCTGTTTAATGACACTGAGAAATCGGCAGGCCCGGTCGATCTGTTATCGCTTCCCCAAGATGGGCGAGAAATGCGCTCCATCCGCGGCAACCGTATCGGCCTGGTCTTTCAAGAGCCGATGACATCCTTCTCGCCCCTGCACACAATCAGCAATCAGATAGATGAGGCCTTGAGAATTCACACGACGCTCTCGCCAAAAGAGCGTTACGAAACATTGCTCGATACACTTGATCTGGTGGGTTTCTCTAACCCGGCCAAAGTCTGCAACATGTACCCGTTCGAGCTATCGGGTGGTATGCGGCAAAGAGCGATGATTGCGATGGCACTGATCTGCCGCCCGGCTTTGCTGATCGCCGATGAACCCACGACGGCTCTCGACGTGACGATCCAAGCACAAATCCTCAAATTGCTACGGGACCTTCAGGAACGTCTCAACATGAGCATGTTGCTCATCACCCATGATCTCGGCGTCGTTGCCAATATCGCCGACGAAGTCGCCGTCATCTATCAGGGTGAGATCATGGAGGCTGGCCCGGTCAACGAAATATTCCGCTCACCGTCCCATCCCTACCTCAAGGGACTGATGGCGGCCGTTCCGCATTTCGATATGAAGCCGGGCGAAAGGCTGAAAGCGCTGCGTGAAGTCACGGTCGACAAACACAGCCTGATCGGGCGCAGCACCACAAAGCAACACAAGAAGGACGGTGTTCTGCTTTCGGTTGATAACATCGAAAAGTCGTTCACCATTCGCAAAGCCGGCTGGTTTGAAAAAGCCGCTGCAACCAAGACCCTCGCCGTCGAAAATGTCAGTTTTGATATTCGTCGCGGAGAATGCCTCGGTCTGGTGGGGGAAAGCGGAAGTGGCAAAACCACCGTCAGCAAGATTTTGATGCGTGCCGTAAAGCCCGATGCCGGCAGCGTCACCTTCCATGATGATACCGGCGATATCGATGTGCTGAATGCCTCCGGCGATGACCTCAAGACATTGCGTACCAAAATCCAGATGGTGTTTCAGGATCCGGTGTCCTCGCTGTCACCACGCATGACTGTCGGCAATATCTTGAGTGAACCGCTGGAAATCCACAATCGCGGCAATGCCAGCACTCGGAAAGAAGCTGTGCGTGCGCTGCTGAAAGCCATCGGACTTGGTGACAGTGCCCTTAATCGTTACCCGCACAGTTTTTCCGGTGGCCAAAGACAGAGAATTGGCATCGCCCGTGCTCTGGCACTGGGGCCTGAACTGCTGATCTGCGACGAGCCTGTGTCAGCGCTTGACGTTTCCGTACAGGCGCAGATCCTCAATCTACTGAAGGATTTGCAGCGGGATCTGGGGCTGACATATCTGTTTATCTCCCACAATCTGGCCGTGGTCGACTACATGGCTGACCGCGTTGCCGTAATGTGCGACGGCCGCATCGTGGAAATCGCCCCGCGTGAAATCCTGATGCAGAACCCGGTTCACCCTTACACCAAGGCACTTTTGACAGCAGTCCCCTTCCCTGATCTGGATCGTCCGCTGGACTATGCCAAACTCGGAAAATCGGGCTTTACCAACCGTGCCAGCTGGGGCCGCCAGTTCCAGTCGGAAGGCAGCCACGGTCTCGCGCCCGCTGACCTGGGCAATGGACATGTCGTGCTTGCCAACCGCAATGTCGACGTAACGGAGTTGCGCTCATGATAACCCGGCGCACCACCTTGATGCTGCTTGCTTCGGCTCTTGTCCCGGCGACCGCCCGTGCCGCGCTGGTGGAACCGGAAAGCCTCAAGCAGAAAGTACAGGCCGGCGAACTGCCTGACATTGCCAATCGTCTGCCAAAAAATCCCCGCGTCCTCGACTTAAAATCACTTGGACGCATGCCCGGAAAACACGGCGGTTCGGTGCGAATGCTGATTGGTGGGCAACGCGATACCCGCCTGATGCCGATCAATGCCTATGCCCGTCTGGTTGGTTACGACGAAAAGTTCAGTTTCCAGCCTGATATTCTCGAAAGCTACGACATATCCGAAGGCCGCATTTTTACGCTGCATCTGCGCGAAGGCCATAAATGGTCCGATGGCAGTGACTTCACGACAGAGGATTTCCGCTATTTCTGGGAAGATGTGGCGCTGAACAAGGAAATCCATAAGGGCGGCCCGCCCATCGACCTAAAGGTGCATGACCAGCCACCAACCGTCGAAATTATCGACAAACTGACCGTTCGTTATACCTGGCAGGGGGTAAATCCGGACTTTCTTGCCAAGCTGGCGGCACCATCACCGGCCCGCCTGTATCTGCCTTCCGCCTACATGAAGCAGTTCCACAGCAAGTACCAGACACCTGAAAAACTTGCGGCCCTTATCAAGAAAAACAAGGTTGATGACTGGAGCGGCCTCCACATCAAGATGTCGCGCCAGAACCGGCCGGAAAACCCTGATCTGCCGACGCTGGATGCTTGGCGTCCGCTGACTGCACCGCCAGCCGAACAGTTCGTTTTTGAGCGCAATCCCTATTATCATCGCATCGATGAAAACGGCCTGCAGCTGCCCTACCTCGACCGTTTTGTCCTCAACGTTTCCTCGTCGGAAATCATCGCAGCCAAAACCGCATCCGGTGACAGTGACCTGCAGCTGCTCGGCCTGGACTTCTCCGACTACACATTCCTGAAGGATGCGGAAAACCGTTACCCTCTCAAGGTCAATCTGTGGAAGCGTACCCAAGGATCGCGAATTGCCCTGTTGCCAAACCTGACCTGCGGTGACAGCCAATGGCGCACACTGTTTCAGGATGTTCGGGTGCGGCGCGCATTGTCGATTGCCATCAATCGCCACGAAATCAATATGGCCTGTTTTTATGGTCTGGGCACGGAAAGCTCTGATACGGTGCTGCCGGAAAGCCCGCTTTACAAGCCGGAATTTGCGCAAGCCTGGGCGCAGTTTGATCCAGAGGCGGCAAATGCGCTGCTCGACGAAGCCGGTCTTCAGGCCAGAAATTCATCCGGCATACGCCTGCTGCCCGATGGTCGTCCTGCCCATATCGTTGTCGAATCCTCAGGTGAAAGCACGCTCGAAACCGACGTGATGGAACTGGTGACCGATCACTGGAAAGACGTCGGCATCTCACTTTCTGTTCGCGTTACACAGCGCGACGTATTCCGCAGCCGCGCAATGGGTGGCGAAGTGACGATGGCTGTGTGGATGGGCATGGACAATGGCATTCCGACAGCGGAAATGCTGCCATCAGGTCTTGCTCCCACCGACACAGATCAATTGCAATGGCCACTATGGGGCGTGCACTACCTGTCTGGCGGCCGCGAGGGCAAAGCGCCGGATCTACCCGAGGTCAACCAGTTGCTGCAACTTCTCAAGCAGTGGAGAACCAGCACTACGCTCGAAGACCGCACCGCAATCTGGCAGCAGATGTTGTCACTTTATTCGCAGCAGGTCTTTTCGATCGGCACCGTGAATGGCGCGCTGCAACCGCTGGTGCATTCATCGCGGTTAAACAACATTCCGTCGAAGGGATTGTTCGGTTACGACCCGACATCCTACCTTGGTGTCTATATGCCCGATACATTCTGGTACGGGGAAGGGGCATAATATGCTGCGCTATATTCTCGGCCGCATCCTATTCATGATCCCGACGCTGATCCTGATTTCCATGCTGGTTTTCACGATCATCGAGCTTCCACCCGGCGATTATTTCGAAAGTTATGTCGCAGAAGTCCGCGCCATGGGCGAGACCGCCGACATGGCGGAAATCGAAGACCTTCGCATCCGCTACGGTTTTGACCAGCCCGCCCCGATCCGCTATCTGCGCTGGGTATCGGGCATGCTGGTTGGTGATTTCGGTTATTCGTTCGAATACCAGTTGCCGGTCAGTGACGTGGTTGGTGACCGTCTTTGGTTGACGGTTCTCGTCTCATTCGTCACCATTATCGTCACATGGATTCTCGCATTCCCTATCGGCATCTACTCGGCAACCCACAAATACAGCTGGGGTGACTACGGCCTGACATTCCTCGGTCTGCTTGGCATTGCCATTCCCAACTTCATGCTCGCGTTGATTCTGATGTATTTCGCCAATATCTGGTTCGGCACATCGATCGGCCATTTGATGGACCGCGAATATCTCGGTCAGGCGATGAGCTGGGCCAAGTTCAAATCCATTCTTGAACATCTGTGGATCCCGGTTCTAATCATTGGCACCGCCGGAACGGCTGGCATGATCCGCAGACTGCGCGCCAACCTGTTGGATGAGTTGCAGAAACAATATGTCGTCACCGCCCGCGCCAAGGGCCTGCACCCGTTTCGCGTTCTCACCAAATATCCGCTGCGCATGGCCCTCAACTTCTTCATTTCCGACATCGGCTCCATCCTGCCATCGATCATATCAGGCGCGGAAATCACCGCCGTCGTGCTATCTCTGGAAACCACCGGACCGATGCTCATCAAAGCGCTGCAAAGTCAGGACATGTATCTGGCCGGGTCATTCCTGATGTTCCTGGCATTCCTGACGGTCATCGGTGTTCTGGTGTCGGATATTGCACTCGCCATCCTTGATCCGCGTATTCGCCTGGGCGGAGGGAGCCATAAATGAGCGCGCCTATTCCCGGTCCCGGTGAACCGTTGCAGCATTATGTATCAACCGCGCCATTCGATCCCTATCTGGTCGAACCGAACACCAGCGGCATGGCAGGAATTGCACGGGCCTCACAGCTAAAGCTGATGTGGTGGCAGTTCAAACAGCACAAGCTGGCGCTGTTTTCCGGCATCTTTCTGATACTGGCCTACTTCGCCATCATCATTGCGGAGTTTCTGGCACCCTATAATCTACACACCAGAAATGTTGAGCAGATTTATGCGCCACCCCAAAGCGTGCATCTGTTCCATGACGGCAAATTTATTGGTCCCTTCGTCTACGGACGGACCATGTCGCTGGAAATGGAAGATTTAAAACGCGTCTATACTGACAACCCCAACGACATTCAGCAGCTACGGTTCTTCTGCCGTGGCGACAGCTATCGGTTCTGGGGGCTTTTCGAGTCCAATACGCATCTGGTCTGCCCTGCCAAAGACGGCGAGTTCTTTTTCCTGGGAACAGATCGGCTGGGGCGTGACGTGCTGTCGCGCATCATCTACGGCGCACGCATCTCGCTCACAATCGGCCTGTTTGGCGTGACCATGAGCTTCATTCTCGGAATTGTGATTGGCGGTCTTGCCGGTTATCGCGGTGGCGTATTCGACCTGATCGTTCAGCGCATCATTGAGGTTCTGCAGTCCATTCCAAGCATTCCGCTGTGGTTGGCGCTTGCCGCAATCATGCCGGTCACCTGGAGCCCAATCCTTGTTTATCTCGGCATCACCGTCATTCTCGGCATGCTGGACTGGACGGGACTTGCACGAGCGGTGCGCTCCAAACTGCTGGCATTGCGCGAGGAAGACTATGTTCTTGCTGCGCAATTGATGGGTGCAAGCACCCGCCGCATTATTGGCCTGCACCTTATTCCGGGCTTCATGTCGCATCTTATCGCTTCGGCAACACTGACCATCCCCGGCATGATCCTGGGCGAAACTGCCCTCAGCTTCCTCGGCCTTGGTTTGCGCCCTCCGATCACAAGTTGGGGAATTCTGCTCACTGAGGCGCGCAGTGTCAGCGTTATTGCGTTATATCCTTGGCTATTGCTACCAACGCTACCGGTTGTCCTTGTGATACTGGCTTTCAATTTTCTGGGTGACGGTCTACGAGATGCTGCAGATCCTTTCAAATAAGCAAAAACCGGTAGTCCGGCACCTCGCCATCATCTGTCCAAACACCATGAGGCATTCTCAGTGACATCCCGTCTGAACGATGCACGCATCCTGATGTACAGTCATGATACGTTCGGCCTTGGCCATTTGCGCCGCTGCCGCACGATTGCCCATGCGCTGGTAGAAGACTACCGTGGCCTGAACGTGCTGATCATTTCCGGCGCCACGATAGCCGGGGCTTTCGATTATCGCGCCCGCGTCGATTTCGTCAAAATTCCCAGTATCATCAAGCTGCGCAATGGCGAATACACGTCGCTGGATCGTCATATCGACCTTCAGGACACGCTGAAAATGCGCCGGTCGATCATTCGCCACACCGCAGAAAGCTTCCAGCCGGATGTCTTCATCGTTGACAAGGAGCCGATGGGCCTGCGCGGCGAAGTTGAGGAAACACTTGAATATCTGAAATCGCAAGGCACGAAGCTGGTCATTGGCCTACGCGACGTCATGGATGCGCCACAGCTTCTTGATGCCGAATGGAAACGCAATGATGTGATGAACAAGATTGCGAAATTCTACGACAATGTCTGGGTCTACGGGCCGCCCGATTTCCACGATCCGCTCAATGGCCTCGATGTGCCGCAAGCTGTACGCGATCGCATGGAGTTCGTTGGCTTCCTGCAACGATCACAAACGCAAAGTGAAATCGACAACCCTCGCCCCAAGGATGACTACATCCTCGTTACCACCGGCGGTGGCGGTGACGGCAGCGAACTGATTGATGATGTTCTGAACGCCTATGACTATGACAAGACACTGACCCACAAAGCTCTTGTTGTTCTCGGTCCCTACATGCCGACCGAGCAACGCGACAGGCTGTTGAGCAAGGCTGCCCACATTCCGCATCTGGAAATCATCCAGTTCGACAACCGTATGGAAGATCTGGTTGCCGGCGCGAAGGCCGTTGTTTCCATGGGTGGCTATAACACCGTTTGCGAAATCTTTTCGTTCGACAAACCGGCTCTCATCGTGCCGCGCGTCGTGCCCCGCGAAGAACAGCTGATCCGCGCCAGCCGCGCCAAGGAGCTGGGCCTGTTGGACATGCTGTTGCCGGAAGAAGCAGAAAATCCTCAGCTGATGGCAGAGGCGCTGAAGGCCCTGCCACACCGACAGCCGCCCTCTGCAAACTCCCAGAACTTACAGCTCGATGGTTTGCAGAACATTTCGCGCAGAATAGCAGAATGGCTGCATGCCAGCGAAGACATCAACGCCGCCAAGGCGACAGGCTAAGCGCTTTTGAACACAACAAAGCAACCGATAGCCTTCCGAGAAAAAAGAGATTGTAAGAGCTTGAGCGACAAGAAAAAAATCGTCGTCCTTTTGAAGGGATATCCGCGGCTTTCTGAGACGTTCATTGCACAGGAATTGCTTGGGCTGGAGAAAGCCGGGCTGGAGCTGGAACTGGTCGCCATGCGCCGTCCTACCGACAAGAAACGCCATCCCGTCCATGATGAAATCAAGGCTCCGGTTTCTTACCTGCCGGAATATCTGCATGAAGAACCGATAAGGGTTTTGCGGGCGCTTTGGGCCTGCCGCAAACGCCCCGGATTTGGCAAAGCCTTTAAACGCTTTCTGTGCGATTTTCGCCATGACGTGAACCGCAACCGTATTCGCCGCTTTGGTCAGGCAGCCGTTCTTGCTGCCGAGTGGCCAAACAATGGCGGATGGCTGCATGTGCATTTCATTCATACGCCCGCCTCCGTCGCCGCCTATACTCACCTTCTGACGGATATTCCCTGGACGATCTCTGCCCATGCCAAGGATATCTGGACGTCCAACGACCGCGATCTCTCGGGCAAGCTCAACAGCGCGCGCTGGGCGGTTACCTGCACCGCCAGCGGTTATGAGCATTTGCGTAATCTGGCCCGGCAGAAGGACACAGTGCACTTAAGCTATCACGGGCTGGATCTGACACGTTTTCCGCATTTTGATGCCGACCGTCCAGCCAATGACGGCTCCGATGCTGCCCAGCCGATCACCATTTTGAGCGTAGGTCGCGCCGTCGAGAAAAAGGGCATCGATATTCTGCTGAAAGCCCTGGCCTCATTGCCCTCTTCTCTGCACTGGCAACTCGTTCACATCGGCGGAGGCGAGAAGCTGGAAAGCCTCAAGGCTTTGTCAAACTCGCTTGGCCTTGCTGACCGCGTGACCTGGAAAGGCGCGATGGATCAGAAGGAGGTTCTGGACCATTACCGCAAAGCCGATCTGTTCGCACTTGCCTGCCGCATCACGCAGGATGGTGACCGTGACGGCCTGCCAAACGTGTTGGTCGAGGCTGCTAGCCAGAAGCTCGCCTGTCTGTCTACCAACATTTCAGGCATCCCGGAGTTTTTCATTTCAGGCGAAAACGGCCTTTTGACCAATCCGGAAGATGTCGCCGCTTTCACCACAGCACTACATACCTTGATCACGGATCCCGCCCTGCGCGCACGACTTGGTGCTGCCGCCGAGCAGAAAGTGCGCACCGCATTCGATAACAATACCAGCATTACCCATCTCAAATCCCTGTTCGAACAAGAGTGGGAAAAAGGCGTATGACCAAAGAAACCGCCACGCCGGGACCACGCGTTTTATTTTACGTCCAGCATTTGCTCGGCATCGGTCACATTGCGCGGGCAAGTCGCGTCGCCAACGCCATGCAGAGAGACGGTTTTGATGTGACGCTGCTCACCGGCGGTCTGCCAGTACCCGGTTTTCCGGCTGACGGTTTGAAGCATGTGGCATTGCCGCCGATTGCCGTTGGCGATAGCGGTTTTTCCGGTCTGGTCGATATCAACGGTAAGGCGGTCGATGACAGCTTCAAGCAGCTGCGCACCACCCTGCTTTTAAACACCTTCGAAGAGGTGAAACCAGATATCGTCATTATCGAGGCCTTCCCGTTTGGTCGGCGGCAGGTGCGGTTTGAGCTTTTGCCCTTGCTGCAAGCCATCGAACAATCACGCCCGCGCCCACTGCTCATGACGTCGCTGCGCGATATCTTACAGGAACGCAACAAACCGGGCCGTGACGAAGAAACAATCGAACTCGTCAAAAAACACTTCGACACCATTCTTGTTCATGGCGACCCGAATTTCGTTAAGCTTGAGGAAACGTTCCCGCTCGCGCACGAGATTTCCGCACGCGTGGTTTACACTGGCCTCGTTGCCCCTGAACCGCCGCCAGAACCAACAGAGCAGTATGACGTGGTCGTTTCCGCAGGCGGTGGCGCCGTCGGTGCGCAGCTCATCAAAAGTGCATTGGAAGCGTCAAACATCGTTGACGATGTAAACAGCTGGTGCCTGATAACAGGCCCTAACATGCCGCAGGCAGACTTCGACGCGATTTCCGCTCAGGCCAGTGACAAGGTTTCCGTTTTCCGTTTCCGCAAAGATTTTCCAAGCCTGCTGTCAGCGGCAAAACTATCGGTCTCTCAGGCGGGCTATAATACGGTCTGCGATATTTTGCGGGCAAAATGCCGCTCGCTTCTTATTCCCTTCGCTGTCGGCGGTGAAACCGAACAGGGCGCCCGTGCCGAGCGGCTGGCGAAGTTACAGCTAGCCCATGTCCTGCAGGAAGACCAAATCTCCGGCCCGGCCATGGCAGATGCCATCAGACAGGCACTGGCGCTTCCATCACCTGATAGTCAGAACCTTGATCTCAACGGTGCGCAAGGCACCGCTGCAATTCTGCACAAGCTCTATCAATCGCGCTGACAGGTATAGCCTATTTCAGCTTTTCCCGCCGGAAACCAAGGCCGATCAAGCGGCCGGCCAAATGGGCAAGAAGCGGGAATTTGATGATCGCCTTTACAAAACCTGGCGGTCCCGATGGTTTGCCCGCGTTCGCTTTCGGTGCCTTTCGTCGGTTGCGCATCATCAATTGCAATTTTTGCGTAGCTTTGGTCGGGAAAGAGCGTCGTGCTTCAACAGCTGCAAGGTCATTATCTGAGACGGTACCTCTGGTACTCAGTGCAGGTGTCAGGATATTGGCGGCAGCAACCGCATCCTGAATGGCAAGGTTGACCCCGACACCGCCAATCGGCGACATGGCATGGGCGGCATCACCAATACAAAGCAGACCTTGTCGCCACCAGCGTTTCAGACGATCGATCCGCACGGTCAGTAGATGCACATCATCCCATGACGCAATTTCCCGCATCCTGTCCTTCGGCAGAGGACTGACAGACGCAACTGCATCCCAAAATGCTTCGATGCCCCTATGTTGCAGTTCGGCAAATGTACCCTTGCGCACCACAAAACCGCATTGCCAATAGTCACCGCGATCAATCAACACCAGACCTTGCTGGGGGCCAGCATGTCCCATCGTCTCGTTGGGATCACCCGGCTGTTTGGAAAGTCGCATCCACAAGAGTTCGGTTGGCACACCAAACCGTTCAACCTGAAGGCCGGCCTTGTCTCGCACGACGGAGTTTCGACCATCGGCGCCAATGACAAGCGCACTCTTGATGACAACATCGCCTTCCGGTGTTGAGACCTCCAGCCCGCAAACGCGACCGTCTTTTATCGACAGGCCAGTCACAGGCGCATTCATCAACAAACGGAAGTTTTCGTATTGCCCTGCTTTGCCTGCCAGAAAGTTCAGGAAATCCCACTGCGGCATGAAAGCAATGAAGCGGTTCTTGACCGGCAACCATGAGAAATCGGCAATGGTGATGGTGTCATCCCCGATCTGTGCATGCAGCTTTTCAGCTCGCGTATGCGGTAGCTGCAGAAATTCCTTGATGAAACCAAGCTGCTCGATCACCTCAAGCGTTGATGGATGGATGGTATCGCCACGAAAATCGCGCAGGAAATCGCCGTGTTTTTCAACCACAGTGACGTCAATACCAGCGCGCGCAAGCAGCAAACCCAGCATCATTCCCGCAGGTCCACCACCGGCAATCGCAACAGTGGTTTCCAAATGCCGCACGGCTGGAGGATTATCGGAAAGGCTCTGCTGAACGTTCATTCCACTCCCCAGACGTCTTGCAAGTCACTGCGCCCTATCGGCCGTTTTCGCAGCAAAAACGGATTTGGGCTGTGGCCAGCCCTTCTCATCAAACCGGAACAACCAGTTGTAACGCGCAAAGATAAAGGCAAAGGCCATGGCCGTCCACACACCAAGCAACAAACCGGCAGCGACATCACTCGGATAATGCGCCCCAACGATGACGCGTGAAATTCCGATGATGAGGGCAAGCAGGAGAAAGACCGGCCGCAGACGCGGGGTCAGCATGGCAAGCGCGCCACACAGCGCTCCGATAGCCGTCGAATGGCCGGATGGAAAACTCTCGTAAGACCATTGACCTGCAAAAGGTGTGAGGCTGAAGGCACCGAGTTCACTGAACAGTTCCGGCCTTGCCCGACCGATCAGAAACTTGAGCAGATGGACCAGAATTCCGGCAGAGGCAATCGTGAGGAAGAAATATAGAAACAGCCGGTAGCCCGTCCGTAATTTCCCGACATAGGTACTGTTGCGATAAACCTTTCCGGCAATGAAGGCGATAATGATCACCAAACCCGATGAATAAAGCATCCACCGAAATGTACCGAGATCGGTAATGGCACTGTTGAAGCCGACAACCCTGCCCGGCAAGCCCTGCGCTCTCTCTGACAGAGCGGCATCAAACGGCATGAAAACCAGAACCAGGACAATAGACGCCAGAAACACCCAACCACTGGAAACAATAAATCTGTTCATGCAACTCCTGTTGGTCTGACCTTACCGCTCTTCAGCATATGGCTTTCGCCGTTCAGGAAAACAATGGCGATGGTTTCTTCTTGTTCCGCCCTGTTTTCGCAGGTAGAGCCATCACAACGTAAAAGATACCGGATTGCAACGATGATACCCGGCACTACCACACCACGCAGCCTGACGATACTTGGCTCGACAGGCTCTATCGGCACCAGCACTCTCGATGTTCTGCGCCAACTCGGCGGCCGTGACGCATTCGACATACTAGCGTTGACCGGAGCGGATAATGTCGAGCTGCTGGCAGCGCAGGCCAAGGAATTTGGCGCAAAGCTGGCCGTCACCGCCAATGATGAAAAATATGAAGCGCTGAAGGTAGCGCTTGCCGGCACCGGCATTGCAGTTGCAGCTGGAAAAAATGGCCTGACGGAAGCAGCCGAGATGGATGCCGGTTGGGTTATGGCGGCCATTGCCGGAACACCCGGTCTTGCTCCAACGATCACAGCAGCAAAACGCGGCGCTGACATCGCACTCGCCAACAAGGAATGCCTTGTGTCGGCAGGTGATGTGTTCATTCGCACCATCAAGCAGGGCGGCGGCAAGCTCATCCCTGTCGATAGCGAACATAGTGCCATCTTCCAGTGCCTTGAAGGAAATCCACGCCAATCTCTGGAGCGCATTCTGCTGACTGCGTCCGGTGGACCATTCCGCACCTGGAGCAAGGAACAAATGGCTGGCGTGACGGTGGAAGCGGCCAAAGCCCATCCCAACTGGTCAATGGGCCTGAAGGTTTCGATTGGCAGCGCCACCATGTTCAACAAGGCGCTGGAAATGATTGAAGCGAAATTCCTGTTTGATGTTTTGCCTGAACAGATTGAGGTGATCATCCATCCGCAGTCGATCATACATTCTATGGTCAGCTACCACGATGGTTCGGTGATTGCGCAGCTTGGCTGCCCGGATATGCGTACCGCCATTTCTTATGCTCTGACCTACCCTGAGCGCGCACCGCTCAACGTTGATCGTTTGGACTTCGCCAAACTTGCGAAGCTTGATTTCGAAGCTCCCGATGAACAACGCTTCCCGGCATTGCGTTTGGCCCGCACCGCTCTGGAACGTGGCGGCGTGCAGGGCGCTGTGCTGAGTGCCGCTGATGAGACTGCTTTCCATGCCTTTGTTGAAGGCCGTATCGGTTTCCTGCACATGGCTGAAGCCGTCGAATTCGCGATGGACCGGATGGCTGATGGTCGCACAGCGGATAGCATGGACGACATTATTGCCGCTGACCAGCAAGCTCGTCTTCTGGCTGAAGATTATATCGCCCAAACAGAAAAAGCCGCCTGAGAGGCGGCCATTCCAAATGTTTCAGCGAGTTAAGGCTGAGCCTTATCTTACGCGACGGCCCGCGCCAGTGCGCAACGTGCCCACAGTTGATGCAACGAACCCACCAGATGCTCGATATCCGCATCGCTGTGCAGCGGTGTCGGTGTAATGCGCAGACGCTCTGTCTTGCGCGGCACCGTGGGATAGTTGATCGGCTGGACGTAGATGTCGTGGTTATCCAGCAGAATATCCGAAATCCATTTGCACTTGGCAGCATCGCCAACCATGACAGGCACGATATGGCTTGGGTTTGGCATGTGCGGAATGCCACTGGCATCCAGGAGTGTGCGCAGTTTGCGAACCCGGTCCTGATGACGGGCACGCTCAAACGGGCTGGACTTCAGGTGCTGGATGGACGCCACAGCACCCGCAGCCAATGATGGCGGAAGCGCAGTCGTGAAAATGAAGCCCGAAGCAAACGAACGGATGAAGTCGCAAAGTGCTGTGGAACCGGCAATGTAGCCGCCCATTACGCCGAATGCCTTGCCAAGCGTTCCTTCGATGATCGTCAGGCGATGCATCAGACCTTCGCGTTCGGCAATGCCGCCACCGCGCGGACCATACATGCCAACGGCATGCACTTCGTCCAGGTAGGTCATGGCGCCATATTTGTCGGCCAGATCACAGATTTCCTTGATCGGCGCAATGTCGCCATCCATCGAATAGACGGATTCAAAAGCGATCAGCTTTGGCGCCTTCGGATCAGCAGCCTTCAGCTTTGCCTCGAGGTCTTCGAGATCATTATGCTTCCAGATGACCTTTTCGCACTTGCCATACCGAATACCTTCAATCATCGACGCATGGTTCAGCGCGTCAGAGAAGATGATCAGACCAGGAATTTTCTGTCCGAGCGTTCCAAGGGTTGCCCAGTTGGAAATATAGCCAGACGTAAAGATCAGTGAAGCTTCTTTGCCGTGCAGGTCAGCAAGTTCCTGCTCAAGCAGGACGTGATAGTGACTGGTACCAGAAATATTCCGGGTGCCTCCCGCACCCGCGCCACAGTGATCGATCGCCGCTTTCATGGCCTCGATAACTTTCGGGTTCTGCCCCATTCCGAGGTAGTCGTTAGAACACCAGACTGTTACGTCGCGCTTTTCACCATTTGCATTGTAGCGAGTGGCCCGCGGGAACTGCCCCTGATGGCGTTCCAGATCCGCAAATACCCTGTACCGCCCCTCTGTGTGTAAGCTGTCCAGTTCGCCCTTGAAATATGCCTCGAAATCCATGCCTTGCTCCAGAATTCTTGAGGGAGTTTTGAGTTCTCCCCTTCGAACCGTCAACCCCGACAGACCAACTTTACATAGCCTGCGGCAATTCGCCTACTCTTTTGAACGATTCCAATATACTTCTTTTAGCGCTTTCGCGATGGCTTGAACTTGATTCACATCAAATTCAGAAAAAGATTGGAACGAAAACCGGCAGCGTGCGTTTGAAACCTGTCGGCAATTCCGGTTCATCAGCCAGCTAATCAGGCTTCCATAAATGACGGTGAATTGTTAAAGCAATCCGTAGCGGTCGGAGGACAAGCAGTCACCGCATAAAAAACTGGGACGCCTATCGGAGCTGAGGCTCATTGTAACGTTGGAGAGAGTAAATGAAGAAGGCCATCGTATTTGCACTGGTTGGCTTGGCGCTCGCAAGCTGCACACAAACTGAAAAAGGCGCATCAATCGGTGCCGTTTCCGGAGCTGTTCTCGGTGGCGCAATCACCGGTAACGTTCGCGGCGCAGCAGTTGGCGCTGCTATCGGCGGTGTTGGCGGCGCGCTCATTGGTAATGCCAATGAACCTGGCAAATGCTACTACCGTGACCGTTATGGTAACCGCTACGTAGACCGTTGCTAATCTCGATTGCAGATTTATGCAGAATGCAGGCCCCGGTTTTCCGGGGCTTTTGCATTTTAACATCGGAAAAGTTGATTCTGCGTATCAAAATCGGACTTTTATGCTTAGATTATTATATTAACGAACGGGAAACCGGTGAGAGCGATAATAAATGCTCAACCATAAAGTAGCAGATGCCGACAAAACGGACTGACCCGAGATTGAGTATTGCGTACCGGAAGGCAGGCACCGCACTGGCGGTTGCGGCAGCAGTGGTTTTATACCCTGCGTTTGTGCGGGAAGCGAACGCGTTCAAGCTGTTTGGCATTACGCTTTGGGGATCAGACGAACCGGAACTCGAGATCATCAATCCGGTTCGCTACAGCGCAAGCATGGATGTTCCGCTCGTTGATCCCAAGTTCTACGAAAATCTGGAAAACGCGTCGTTTCTGATTTCCGATCAGGACAAACCCGTATCGGGCGATCTTGGCCTCGTCATAAAGGCGCGCGACGACCGCGACCGTCTCGTCGCCTCTCTTTATGAAAATGCCCGCTATTCCGGTGTCGTCAAAGTCAGTATCGCTGGCACAGACATTGAAAATCTTCCCCCCAATCCGGTCTTTGACCATTCAAAGCCGGTTCCTGTGCATATCCAGATCACACCAGGCCCAGAGTTTACTCTTGGCAACATAATTCTGGAAGGTGACGCCGCAGGGCGCAACCTGGAAGAGTTTGGTCTGGTGCGCGGCGGCAAGGCCGGCTCGCTCAATATTATCCGTGGTGGCGAAAAGCTGATTGAGCAGCTGAAATCCGAAGGCCGCCCGCTGGCCAAGCTGACCAAAAGACAGGCGGTCGCCGACCACGCTACCAACACCGTCGATGTGACGATGGCGGCAGAAGCGGGGCCAGTCGCACCGGTTGGCATGATCGGCATCAAGGGTCAGCAAAGCGTTGATCCGGACTTTATTCGTTATTACTCCAGACTGAATGCCGGACAGCCCTATTCGCCGGAAAGCCTGCGCAAGGCATCCGAGCGGCTGCGCCAGCTTGGTGTCTTCTCCAGCGTCACAGTTCGCGAATCCGAGCAACTCGCGGCCAACGGCTCCTTGCCACTGACCATCGAAGTGTCCGAAGGAAAACACCGCTATTTCGGCCTCGGTGCGCAATTCTCGACAACCGAAGGTGCCGGCCTGCAAGGCTATTGGGGCCACCGCAACCTGTTTGGCAAGGCGGAAACCCTTCGCATCGAAGGTTCTGTTTCGCGACTGGGTGAGGCATCCAGCGTCGAAGGCATGGATTATTCCGCTGGCATTACCTTCACGAAGCCAGGCGTCTTCCATCCCTCGGCAACATTCAAAGCAAGCCTTATTGCCAAGACCGAGCATCCTGACACCTATGAAGCCAAGACCATTACAGGTGCTGCAGGCTTCAGTTATGAGGTCAATGATACCGATACTGCAGCGGCAGGACTTGAGGTCAGCTGGACGGATACCGATGATGCCTATGGCAACAACAAGTATCTGACGACATCCATACCGCTGGAATATGTGCGCGACACCCGTGACAACAAGCTTGATCCGACAACCGGCTTCCGTGCAGCCATTGCCGCCAAGCCCAGCTATGAAGCGATGAACGGCACATTCTTCTCGACCTTTGAAGGCTCAGCCACCGCCTATAAGGGACTTGGACAAGAAGATCGCGTTGTGCTTGCCGGTAAACTTGGCGCGGGCGTTTTGGTGGGTGCAAGTGACCTTCAGGATGTACCTGCAACTCGACGTTTTTATGCCGGTGGCGGCGGCTCGGTGCGTGGTTACAGCTATCAGGAAATTTCACCCTATAACGCCAATGGCGATGCAACAGGTGGTCGCTCTTACGTTCTTGGCTCCGTAGAAGCCCGTATCAAGATCACCGAAACAATCGGTCTTGTACCATTTATCGACGCGGCAGCGGTTTCTACCCGCATGACACCGGATTTTTCAGATATAAGAGCAGGCGCAGGCATCGGCTTACGCTATGCAACTCCTTTCGGTCCATTGCGTTTGGATGTTGCAATGCCTCTCGACAAATATGATGGCGGCAACAGTTACGGCATTTACGCCGGTATCGGTCAATCGTTCTGATCGTGCTGCAGTTCGTCTGAAACAAGGCAAAACACCACCATGAAGAAACTGCTTCAACCTTTAAAATGGGTTTTATACATCGCCGCAGGGTTGGTGCTGTTTCTTGTTTTGTTTGTCTCGTTCATAGGCTTTACCGCATCGGGCTCAAAATTTGCGGCCCGCCAGATTTCATCCCTTGCATCCACAGCCGATCAAAAGGTTGAGATTTCTGCGCCACAGGGTCTCCTTACCGGAAATCTGCGCCTTGACAGCGTCGTGCTGTCCGACCGCGAAGGGGTCTATGCCCGTATCAATGGCATTGCTGTCGACTGGTCTCCAACCGCGCTGCTCACTGGCACCTTCCGCGCAGATCTGGTCTCAGCCAGCACAATCGAATTTGACCGCACTCCCTTGCCATCTGAACAACCGGCAAAACAGGAAAGCGGTAGTTTCTCGCTGCCGATTGCAGTCGATATCAAAAACCTGACTTTCGATGACATCAAGCTTGGTGAAGCCTTGGCTGGACGCCCGTTTGAATTGGTAGCGTCAGGCAATGCCAAGGCATCGTCCAAAGATATGGCCGCCAACATCGCCGTTCACCGCAAGGATGTGCCACAGGCAGGCATCACGGCCGATTTCACCTATGTGCCCGAGCAGAATGTTCTGCAACTCAAGGCTAATTTAAGCGAACCACAGGGCGGCATGCTGGCAAACCTTCTGGCATTGCCCGGCGCCCCCGCTGTTTCGCTTGACATTGATGGTCAAGGCCCACTGTCCGATTGGAGCGGCCAATTGGTCGGCGCCGTCGATGGCAATCGCATCCTGAGCCTGACCGGCCAGCATAAACTTGCCGATACCGGCGTGCGCCGTATTGCGCTGACCGGCGGTGGTCAGCCGGACATGCTATTGCCCCCGCTGTACCGCCAGCTTTTTAATGGCGAAACGCAGATCGACTTCAATGTCGCACTCGATCCGAACGGCCGTATCGACATCGAAACCGGAAATCTGACAACCGGCGCGCTGCTGCTGGCCGCCTCCGGCACCGTTGATCCGCAAGGCATGAACGACTTGAGCGCCAACCTGATTGGCACCAATGGCCCTGTTGATTTCCGTTTGCCGATGGATGGTGGTCAGGCACGGCTTCTGATCGATGGCGCCGATATTTCGTTGCGCGGCAACGCGCAGGCTGCAGCCTTGAATGTCGCCGCCGCACTGCGATCTGTGGAAATTCCGCAGGGACGTCTGGATGGCATCAAGCTATCTGCGGCAAGCAAGGACCTAAATCTCGCAGCCTTTACCGGAACGGTCGACACGACGGTTTCCGTTGATGGTTCCGCGCTGGTCAGCCCTGACCTCGACCGTTTGGTTAAAGCGCCCGCCACGTTGAAGGCACCGTTGCGCCTGTCTCCAACCGCTATCGGTTTTGAAGCAGCGACACTGGAAAGCGCCAGCATCGGTGGCACCACCAGCGGCACCTATACGCTGGACAGCAAAACCGTTTCCGCAAATCTGCGCCTGTTCGCAGTGCCGCAGATCCTTCCTGAGGCACTGGCACAAAAGATCGAAAAAACCATTGCGGTCGAGGGATATGTCAACGCTGTCATCGGCGGCAAAACAAGCCTCGAAAACCTTGTCGTTCGCTCGGATCTGGTCGAAGCGAATGGTAATCTGCTGCTCGACAACGGCATAGTGCAGGCCAAGATCGGCGGACGTTTCCTTGCTCTCGAAAAACTGCTGGCCAACGCACAGGGTGCGGCCGGTTTTGCCGTGGAAGCGACAGGCCCGCTTGCTACACCGGATTTCAAGGCCAGCCTGAACTCGGCCCGTGCCACGATGGCCGGGCGTTCGCTCGAAGCATTTGCACTGACCGCCAGCGGTAAGGCCGACCCCGCGGCACCGCAGGCAGACATTGCGGCGAGCGGCACGCTGGATGGCCAGCCAATCGAAGCTAAGGCCGCTCTGGTTCAGGACCAGAATGGAACGGCTCTGCCGTCATTGCGCGTCGACATCGGACCCAACAGCCTGACAGGTGATCTGCGTTTTACGCCGACCTTCCAGCCCAACGGTACTCTAGCGTTCGACTTTCCTGACGTCTCGTTGCTCGCCGCATTGGCAGCCCAGCAGGCCGCAGGTGATTTGAAAGGTACTGCTGTCTTCAACAGCAATGCGACAACGACGGCAATCACTCTGAAGGCCAACAGCAAATCGCTGAGCCAAGGTACGAATGGAATTTCAAACCTCGCAGCCGATATCGCTGTCAGCGACCTGAAGGCCTTGGCGGCACAGGGAACGTTGACTGCACAGGCGATAAATGCCGGCGCAAACACCATCAGCGGACTGAAGCTGGATATTACCCATGCCGGGTCCGCAACAGGCTTCAACCTCAATGCCCGATACGACAATGCGCCACTTCTGGCATCCGGCAGCGTCGATACCGGCAAACAACCGCTGACTGTCGCTATCAGGGACTTTTCCGCCGCTCCGCGTGGTATCCCGGTCAAGCTGGCACAACCGACCAATATCACTGTCGACAATGGTACGGCGCGCATCAACGGCCTCACCATTCAGACAGGCAATGGCCGCATTGAAGTAAATGGCTCGGCAGGCTCAAACCTTGATATCAACGCTGTTATCCGTTCTTTGCCGGCCAGCCTTGCCAATGCCTTCGCCAGTGGTCTTGACGCATCCGGCGATATCTCCGGCACGGTCACCGCCAAAGGTGCCGCGGCAAATCCATCTGTCGGTTATGACCTGAGCTGGAACAACGCCGTTGTAAGCCAGACACGTGCGGCGGGCCTTGCACCACTCAGCATCAAGGCCGATGGTACATTTGCCGACAATCTGCTGAACATCACAACCGGACTAACCGGTCAGGGCGGACTGTCATTGTCCGGCGGCGGCTCAGTTGGTATCTCCGGCAACCAGCCATTGTCATTGGCCTTCAAGGGTAATCTGCCCTTTGCAACGGTTGCGGCACAAACAGCCGAACAGGGTTTGTCGGTGACAGGCAGTGCCAACATTAATCTCAATATATCCGGCACCGCTGCAGCCCCATCGATAACCGGCACGGTTTCAACGGATGGCACTCAGTTGACCGATGTGCGGAGAAACCTGACGATCAACAATCTTGGTGCCACGATCACCTTTGATCGGGACCGCGCCGTCATCTCGCGCTTGTCCGGCAGGCTTGCGGCTGGTGGCACGCTTTCGGCATCCGGCTCGGTCGGTATCACGCCAGCGTCCAATTTCCCGGCCGATCTGTCGATCGTGCTAGACCGCGCCGCCTATAATGACGGGACACTGGTTACCACTATTGTCAGCGGCACATTGACCCTGAAAGGCCCATTGCTCGCCAACCCCGTGCTTGCGGGAACACTGACGCTGGACAAGAGCGCCATTACCATTCCTGAACGCTTGCCAGCCTCGCTCACCGCTATCGATATCAAACATCGCAATGCGCCACCTGCGGTAAAAAAACAGGTCAGCAACATGCAGGCGGATGAGTCCAATGGCAGCAGCTCCACCATTGGTCTCGACCTCAACATCAATGCGCCCAACGGCATTTTCGTGCGCGGTCGCGGCGTCGATGCCGAACTGACCGGCAATCTGGTGGTACGCGGCACCGCTGCCGATCCCGTGGTATCCGGTGGCTTTACCATGAAGCGTGGCAGGCTCGAAGTCCTGACCAAAAGACTGGACTTCACCACAGGCAACATCACTTTCGGCGGCGGCTTGGTACCGGTTTTGGATATGGCAGCCGATTCCGCCTCCGGTTCAACAACGATAACCGTCTCTGTTTCCGGTCTTGCCAATGATCCGGCGATTACCTTCTCCTCATCTCCTGCTCTGCCTCAAGATGAAGTGCTGGCACAGCTTATTTTTGGACAGTCCATGTCGAAACTGTCTGCCCTTCAGATCGCCCGTCTGGCCGATGCTGCAAGCCAGCTAGCCGGTGGACGTTCTACCTCGCTGTTCAACAGTTTGCGCAGCAATCTTGGCGTCGATGATCTTGATATCTCCACCGACGAAAAGGGTGACGCGAAAGTATCTGCCGGGAAATACATCAATGACCGCACCTATCTTGAACTGGAACAGAGTGGCAGTTCAGGCGCAAAGGCTGTGATCAATCTGGATGTTGGCAGAGGCGTCAAACTACGGGGTGAAGCAGGCGCAGATGGCGGTGGCGCAGCAGGTATATTCTACGAAAAAGAATATTGATCTCTTATGTACTGCTTATGTATAAGTTTATAGTTTCATAATATTGCAAATATAAATATATCAAAAATACCCTATTGTTATTATTTATAATTTTTTAATGATGATTTTGTATAAAAAATCGTCAGTTGATTTCGCATATTCAGGAAACACCCCAAACATAACATTGAGTCCTGACGTTTCAATCAATGGAAACGCTTCCGGACTTTCAATTGTACAACGCCTCGCGGAGACGGGAGCCACCCATGAGCTTGTCATTTTTTCCGGGATCACATGCAAAAGCTGTTTTGACTGCCCTTGGCGGCACTCAAGCGATGATTGAGTTTGATCCATCCGGGAAGATACTGTCTGCAAATGACAATTTCTGCCGCGCACTTGGTTATTCAGCAGCCGAAATCATCGGCAAACATCACAGTATATTCTGTGACCCCAAATATAGTGGCAGTCAGGATTACAGGAAGTTCTGGCAGGATTTGGCGAACGGCAAGGCGGATGCAAGACAATACAAGCGCATCGGCAAGGGCGGCACCGAAGTCTGGATACAGGCCTCCTACAACCCTGTGATCATTGGCGGCAAGGTCCAGAGCGTTATCAAGATTGCCACTGTAATTACCGAAGCAAAGCTCAAATCAGCCGAGGATGCGGGTAAGATAAATGCCATCTCACGCGCTCAGGCTATTATCGAATTTACCACCACCGGCCAGATCATTACGGCCAACAGCAACTTTCTGAACTGTCTAGGTTATAGGCTTGAAGAGATAAAGGGCAAACATCATAGCATGTTCTGCGAAGCTGCATTCCGCGACAGTGCCGACTATGCGACCTTCTGGAAAAAATTGGCAGCTGGAGAATTTATTGCCCAGGAATTCAAGCGCATAGGTAAAGGCGGAAAACCCGTCTGGATTCAGGCATCCTACAATCCAATTCTTGATGAGGAAGGCAATGTCTTCAAGATCGTGAAGTTTGCCACCGACGTGACGGAACGCGTCCGCGCCGTCAATGAAATCGCTGATGGTTTGACCGGCCTCGCCAATGGCGATTTGACGACGCAGCTCAACACACCTTTCATCCCTGCCCTCGACAAACTGCGCACAGACTTTAACGGATCGATCGCCAGACTGCGCGACGCCATGAAAGTTGTCTCAGACAATGCGACGGGCATTGCTGGTGCTTCACATGAAGTCAGCATTGCCTCAAGCTCTCTAGCCGAACGGACGGAGAAACAGGCAGCCGCTGTCGAGCAAACCGCAGCCGCACTGGAAGAAATGACCCAAACGGTTACTGACAACAGCCGCAGAGCGGAAGAGGCAGGGCAACTGGTAGCGAAGGCCAAGAGCGGCGCCGAGCTTTCCGGGACTGTCGTCAACAACGCCATTGCGGCCATGGACGAGATTGAGCAATCGTCCAAGGGCATAAGCAACATTATCGGCGTCATCGATGAGATCGCCTTCCAAACCAATTTGCTTGCGCTGAACGCTGGCGTGGAAGCAGCTCGCGCCGGTGAGGCTGGCAAGGGCTTTGCCGTGGTCGCACAAGAAGTGCGTGAACTGGCGCAACGTTCCGCCAATGCCGCCAAGGAAATCAAGGCGCTGATTACCAAATCAACCGAGCAGGTTGCCAATGGTGTTTCGCTTGTTGATGAGACAGGCAAATCACTGGAATTGATCGTCCGTCAGGTGGCCGAAATCAATCAGAATGTCGCAGCCATGATTGAAACGACCCGCGAGCAGGCGACTGGATTGAAAGAAATCAATTCTGCGGTCAATTCCATAGATGCCAATACGCAGCAGAACGCGGCCGTGGTGGAAGAAACCAGCGCCGCCAGCCACGGTTTGGCAAAAGAAGCAGAATCTTTACGTAATTTGCTAAGACAATTTAGATTTACGCAAGACTCTCACGTTAAAAGGAATGATGTGAAAGGGGATGTGCAGCCCTTGGCATCAAGAGCACGCGGTACGGTTGCCACACCAGCAGCCAGAACACATGGTTCTCTTGCTTTGGCGCAAGTACAGCAAGATTGGGAAGAATTCTGATGGCGACGATTAATTCTACAAACTTCGGCAGCGACACTTTGGAAATTATTGCATTCCGCCTGCACGATCAGGAATTCTGCGTGAAGACGACCACAATCCGCGAAATTCGCGGCTGGGCGCCATGCACCCCGATCCCGCACGCCCCAGCTGACGTGATTGGCGTGATGAACCTGCGCGGATCTGTTATTCCGATCATTGACCTCGCCTACAAACTCGGCATGAAAAGCACCGTTGCCAATGAGCGTAGCGCCATCGTGGTTGCCGAAGTTCACAACATGGTCATCGGCATGCTGGTTGACCGCGTATCCGACATTCTGACAATTCCTGCCAATCAGGTTCAGCCTGTGCCGGAGGTATCCGCTTCTTTCGACAAGTCCTTCTCCGAAGGCATCATCGCCAACGAACATGGCATGATCTGCTTCCTGAACCTAGCAAAGATGTTCAAGGGCAACGAGATCGAAGATCTGGCAGCATAAGAAACATGCATCACGCTACGCCACACATCGCGAGCGAGATCATCTTTCCAAACGTCCTATGATTTTAAACCGCTACGATCCATTCGTGGCGGTTTTTGTTTGGGTCAAACAGCTAAAATCCCCCTGTTTCTTTCTGTATTAAAAAGAGCTTCAAGCAACAATGCATCAATTACATTTTAATATTCTAATGTTCTAATCACTATATTGGAGATTGATGATTTTTCTCCCTGTCAGCGAATGAATCGCGATAACGCTGCCAAGCGAAAGTAAACGCTCTCACTTTCGCTGTTTCCGGAGGGTACAATGTTCGGCCTGCATAAAGTCAGTGATGCCAGAAATATCGTTGATGCCATATCCAAATCGCAGGCCGTGATTGAATTCACCCCAAACGGCGTAATCCTCAATGCCAATGAAAACTTTTGCAAAGCCCTCGGTTACGACCTGAGCGAGATTGTTGGCAAACATCACCGCATGTTCTGTGAGCCAGATTACAGCGCATCTGCCGAATACACCCAGTTCTGGCAAAACCTGGCGGCGGGAAAACACGACACCAAAGAATACAAGCGCATCCGCAAGGACGGACGCGAGATCTGGATACAGGCTTCTTACAATCCGGTTTTCCGCTCCGGCAAAGTTTACAAGGTCATCAAGTTGGCGACCGACATCACCGCCGTCAAACAAAAAGCGGTCGAAGATGCCAGCAAGCTGAATGCCCTCTCCAAATCACAGGCGGTGATCGAGTTCACCTCAACTGGTGAAATTCTCACCGCCAATGAAAACTTCTGCAAAACACTGGGTTACGACCTCTCGGAAATCGTGGGAAAACACCATCGCCTGTTTTGCGAGCCGAACTATGCTGCGACATCCGATTATGCCCAATTCTGGCAGCGCCTTTCACAGGGCGAATTTATTGCCGATGAATTTGTTCGCTTTGGCAAAGGTGGCAAGGAAGTCTGGATACAGGCAGCCTACAACCCAATTTTCAACGACAAGGGCACCGTCGTCAAAGTCGTCAAATTTGCGACAGACGTCACCCCACGCATGAGCGCAATTACTGCACTTGGCGACGGCCTCAGAGCCCTGGCCGATGGAGAACTGTCGCAAAATCTCGATACTGCCTTTGTGCCCAGCATGGAAAGAGTTCGGCACGACTTTAATGAAGTCATCGCCAAACTGCGCAACACCATGCAGACGGTGGCCCACAACGCGACAACAATTGCCGCAGGTTCTTCTGAAATCCGCACGGCTGCGGACCAGTTGGCGCAAAGAACGGAGCAGCAGGCTGCCTCACTCGAACAGACCGCCGCAGCACTCGAAGAAATCACCACAACAGTCAAGGATTCCAGTCTGCGGGCCGACGATGCCGGAAGGCTGGTGACTTCCACCAAAAACAATGCCGAACGCTCCGGTGCGATTGTCGACAAGGCAATTGGCGCCATGGATGAGATATCTCGCTCCTCCAAGGAGATCACCAACATCATCGGCGTGATTGACGACATTGCGTTTCAGACGAACCTGCTGGCGTTGAATGCCGGTGTTGAGGCGGCACGTGCTGGCGAGGCAGGCAAAGGATTTGCCGTCGTCGCGCAGGAAGTACGCGAACTGGCACAACGGTCTGCCAGTGCTGCCAAGGAAATCAAGAACCTGATCAATACCTCAGGCGACCATGTCGCCAATGGTGTCGAACTTGTTGGTCAGACAGGCGGCGTGCTGCGAGAAATCGCCAATCAGGTCGACCAGATCCACGTCAATGTCTCGGCGATTGTCGAAGCGGCCCGCGAGCAGGCCAACGGCCTTGCGGAAATCAACCAGGCCGTCAACATGATGGACCAGGCAACGCAGAAGAATGCGGCAATGGTTGAGGAAACGACTGCCGCCAGCCACGGTCTGGCGCGCGAATCGGAAATATTGCGGGAGCTGTTGACCCAGTTCCGTATCGGCAATGCTCAGGCACAGGCCTATGAAGCACCGACCCCACATGCCGTTGTCAGCAGACACCAGCAGGTCGCATCACCGGTACATAAGATGGTTGCCAGTCTGCGGCACGCCACATCAGCCATGCCTGCAGAGCGCGCCGATCAATGGACAGAATTCTGACGCTGTAGCGCGTACATCCAGAAACAAAAAAGGCGGCCCGAAAGCCGCCTTTTCTTTTTACACGAAGAGCACAAAAGTCTTCTGCAGGGTAATCCAGATACCCCAGACAATCGGAATACCGACAACAGCCCAGGCAATCAGCGCCTTGGCGTCGAGACCACCCTTGCCAATACCGAAAGAACCGGAAGGACCAGTGTCCACGGCCTTGGTCTTGGCCTGTAAGGCTGCAACTTCTTCGTCAGACATGTACCACTTGGCATCCAGCGGCTTCACCAGCAGGTTGGCGATGAGGCCAACAGCCAGCATGCCCGCCAGAATATACATGGTGAAATCGTAGACCTGCGCGCGTGGAATGCCCGCTGCGATCTGTGCTTCACGGATGTAGTTCACGACAACAGGGCCGATGATGCCGGCTGTTGCCCATGCCGTCAGCAGACGACCATGGATAGCACCAACGAACTGCGTACCGAAGATATCGGCCAGATAGGCTGGAACAGTCGCAAAACCACCGCCATACATCGACACGATGATGCAGAACATGCCCACGAACAGCGCCTTGTTGCCGAGACCGGCAGCCCAAGGGGCAGATGCGTAGAGTACGATACCGAGTGCGAAGAAGGTGAAGTAGGTTGCCTTGCGGCCGATACGGTCAGACATGGAGGCCCATACAAAACGGCCACCAATGTTGAATACCGAAAGCAAACCGGTGAAACCGGCAGCAATCGCTGCAATCGACGCCAGTTGTTCAGTGTTCAGATCAGCAAACTTGACATCGGGAAGACCAATCAGCGAACCGGCGAAAATTTCCTGCAGCATCGGTGAAGCCATGCCGAGTACGCCGATACCAGCCGAAACGTTAAGGCACAGTACCAGCCAGATCATCCAGAACTGCTTTGTCTTGTGCGCGTTCTTCAGGTGAACGTGGCGGGTCGTGATCATTGAGCTCTTGGCAGCAGGCGCTGTCCAGCCTTCAGGCTTCCAGCCGGCAGGCGGAATGCGGTATCCAAATGCACCAGCCATCATGAACACGAAGTAGATCGCAGCCATGACCAGGAAGGTTTCCCAAACACCGATCGATGCATCGGTACGGAAATGGCGCATCAGCGCATCCGCAAGCGGCGCACCGATCATTGCACCACCGCCGAAGCCCATGATCGCCATGCCGGTCGCCATACCACGACGGTCAGGGAACCACTTGATCAGGGTCGAAACCGGAGAGATGTAACCGAGGCCAAGGCCAATACCACCGATGACACCGGCGCCGAACCACATCAGCCACAGCTGGTGGGTCATGATACCAATGGCAGCAATGGTCATGCCACCACACCAGCACACAGCCGATACGAAACCGGCCTTGCGTGGGCCAGCACGCTCAAGCCAACCGCCCCAGATCGCAGCCGAGCAGCCCAGCAGAACGAAGAACAGCGTGTAGATCCAGCCAAGGTCACTAACGCGCCAGTCGCAGCTGGTGGTGAAAAGGGCAGTCGCAAGGCCCATGTCAGAGCAGACGACGGACTGGTTGATGCCGATTGCCTTGGTCAAAGGCAGCCAGAACACGGAAAAGCCGTAGGCCATACCGATGCAGAGATGAATGGCCAGCGCAGCAGGCGGCACCATCCAGCGGTTAAAGCCAGGCTTGGCGATAATGCGCTCACGGTCAAGGAAGCCGGTACCGGCTGCATTGCCAGTGAACGTCTCGTTCGTAGCAGTCATGTGTTTCCTCCATTCGACCCGGCTGGACGCCGCGCGAATACGGTTGTTGTCATTTATTCGGCTGTTCCGACCGGCGGTGAGCACACACCGGCATAGACATTTGATCAGGCTTGCGTTTCATAAACACCGCCCCTGACGCGGCTTGAGCGGCCTTTCCTAAAACCCGCCATTTCGCTTGATCCGAATTGCGTTTTGGCAGCAGCAAAGATCGTGCCAAAAATAAAACTAAATAATTACAATGTATTAGACTAAAATTCCGCCACATTTCGGACAAAATGTCCGTGACAATGCGACAAAATGTCCAAGCGGTGCGACAAAATCTCGCCCGGACAGCAGGTCTGATTTGGGAGATTTATTGCGCTTCAGGTAGCCAGACCGTGAAGGTCGTTTCTGTTCCAGGCGTGCTTTCAGCGGTAATGATACCGCCTTGACGGATCACCAGCATCTGGCTGACCGATAGACCAAGCCCTGTACCTTCCTGCCGTTTGGTGGTGAAAAACGGTTCAAAAATTCGAGCGAGAACATCCTGATCCATGCCGATACCGGTGTCGGACACTGTCAGCACAACACCAGCTCGCTCGTCACGCTCTGCATCATGGCAGCCAAGACCTAACGTGCCGCCATGCGGCATTGCGTGAGCGGCATTGACGATCAGATTGACCAGCACCTGCTGCAACTCGGTGCGGTTCATCAACACCAACCGGCTGACATTGTCATCACGCACGACATTGATACCGCTGCGGTTCAGCACGTGCTGAACCAGTGGCATGGTATCGGTCATGATATGGGCCGGGTCATGCCGTTCAACATAACCGGCGAATTCTTCTGGTCGCGCAAATTGCAGCAGCTTGGTGACAATACGGCTTATGCGCTCGACCTGCTCATCAATCAGTCGAAACTCGGTTTTGGCCAGATCGGCGTTTTCACCGATCAGATAACGCGCCACCTCGAGATTGCCCTGAATGACGGCAATCGGATTGTTGATCTCATGGGCAACGCCGGCAGTGATCTCTCCTACCGTGGCCAGCTTTTCAGAAATCACCAGCTGTTTCGTGGTGGCTTCCAGCTGATGGTTGGCAAGCTGCAATTCCCGCGTCCGTTCGTCAACACGCACATTCAGCTCTTCATTCCAGGCGCGCAGTTCACCTTCACGCTCCTGCAGGCGCTGCAGCAAATCATCCAGATGAACAGCCACCTGCCCGATTTCATCATGCGTGGCAGGCAGCCCGGTTCGCGCACCAAGATCACCCTCATCCACACGGGCGATGGTCTCGGTCATTCTCTCCAGTGGTTTGAAGATGCTGCGCGCCCACCGCAAGAACACCGGAATGCTCATCAAGGTTATCGCAAGAAACGCAATAATCACCGCGGCGACCGTTTCATATTTGGCGCGGGCGAATGGCGCTTCCAGAAATCCGACGTAGAGCATGCCCGCACGATTGCCGTAACTGTCGACCAGCGGTTCATAGGCGGAGACATACCAGTCGTTTACGACAAAGGCGCTGTCGAGCCACACGCGCCCTTCACCCAGCACCGCAGTCCGCACGGCGTTGGATACCTGCGTTCCCAATGCCCGCTTCCCTTCGAAAAGACGGACATTGGTGCTGATGCGGACATCATCCAGAAACAGCGTTGCCGTACCCTGACTGCCCTCCGGCAGACTGACTTCCTTGTAGACCAGATCATTGATCGTATCGATGAAATCGAGATTCTGGTTGAGAAGTTTGCCACCGACAAGAGCCAGACGCCGGCCAGGCGAAACATCAATCGGACTGGCGGCGTGAATGGCAAGACCGCGTGTTTCCCAAAGCTGTTCCGATTGCCCGGAATTTGGCGTCTTTACAAGCTCCAGGCGGGCGCGTTGCGCCAGCGCAGCGGAAATCTCTCCCAACTCGTCATTGGAAAAAATGTCGAATGCGTAAGCGGCTTTTCCCTGCAGCGCCTTGGCCCGCACGGGCCAATTGACCCGCACACGCGACACTTCCGTTCCGGCACTGGCGGTAACCCGCCCCTCAGGGTCAATGATAAACAGGAAGTCGAGCCCCAGCTTTTCGCGGCTTTCTTCCAGATAACCACCCAATTGTGTCGCTGTATCATCCTGCAAGACATCCTGAAGCCGCGCAGAAGTCGCAATGGATTCAATACGTTCGCCGGTGTTTTCGAGAATGGTCGACAGATATTGATGCGCGATGGTCAGATCGCCATGCACTTTGGAGATCAGAAGTGAATCGAACTTGGCGCCCCAGCGCACCATCGTCACGCCCAGCAGCAGCGGCAAAATCACCAGGGTTGGTAACAGGGCAATCGCCAGCAGTTTAACGCGGACGGAGCGAACCGGGCTGACGACCTTTGGCTGATGGTGCAGATCAGCCATGCCAGGAGGTCAGCTTGCGATCAATGGTCTTGCGGGAAATGCCAAGCCGTCTTGCAGCTTCATCGCGGTTGCCAGCAACCTCGTCGAGCACACTCAATATGTGCCGGCGCTCAACCTCTTCCAGCGTGGCATTGCTGGCAGGCGCAGAAATACCGCCACGTAGGTCCGCAGGAAAGCGGCCCAGAATGAGGGTACGTTCGATCAGGTTACGCAGCTCACGAACATTACCGGGCCAGTTATAGGCGAGCAAAGCCGCCTTGATCGCATCATCGACCTGCACGGGTGGCATGCCGAGTTGCCGCGACAGCTTGTTCATGAACAGATCGGTCAGTTCAAGAACATCCTTTTCACGTTCACGCAACGGCGCGAGATGCACCTGCATGACGTTGATGCGGTAATAAAGGTCAGCGCGGAAACGGCCTTTTTCAACGTCCTTGGCAAGATCGGCATTGGTGGCAAACACAAAGCGAATATCGATCGGCACTTCGCGCTCGGAACCAACCGGCCGAACCTTGCGATCTTCAATGACGCGCAGCAGCTTGCTTTGTAGCGCCACCGGCATTTCACCGATTTCATCAAGGAACAGCGTGCCACCCTGCGCATGCAGGAAAAGACCCTCGCGCCGGGAATCCGCGCCCGTGAAAGCGCCCTTCAAATGGCCAAACAATTCTGTTTCCAGCATGTCAGCGGGAATAGCCGCACAATTGAGCGGCACGAAGGGTTTACCAGCCCGGTCGGACAGTTCGTGAAGGGAACGCGCCAGCACTTCCTTGCCGGTCCCGGACTCACCTGTCAGCAACACCGACGTTGGCAAGGGTGCAACGCGACTGATCATTTCACGTGTCTGCTGAATGGTCGCAGAGCTACCGAAAATCCGATCACGCAGATAGATGTGATCGGACGCGGCCCTCAGCTCATATTTGAGCGCAAAGTTCTCCCGCTGCAACTGGATGCGGTCCAGCGCGCGAGTTATGGCATTGAGGATCTGGTTTGACCGAAACGGTTTCAGCACAAAATCCGCCGCACCGGCGCGGATCGCCTGTATCGCCGTATCCAGATCGGCATATGCCGTCATCAGGATCGTTTCGGCATAAAGGCCGATGGAGCGCTGTTCTGCCAGCCATTCAAGACCGGTTTTCTTCGGCATGATATTGTCGAGAATGACAATGTCGAAATGACGCTCATCCAGCTTGCGGCTGGCCTCAACCGTATCTGATGCTTCGTCGATAAATTTGCAGCGGCTTTCCAGCGTGCGCACAAGGAAATTGCGCATGCCTGGCTCATCGTCCACCACAAGAATAGATGCCTTGGCGAGCCACGGTCCGAAATCGGATTCTTGAGCCGCGGCCTGCGGCTTTGAAACCACTTCGTGTTGCACATCACTCTCCTGCGACATCCGCTATCAGCTTAAAAATGACGAATAGCAGAGCGGCGCCTAAAAGCAAAATCAGGACCCGATATCCGCACCCGCTGCGATCTCAACAATTCTGTGAGCATGGGTGAAAATTTCGAAGTCCTCACCCCTCACCAATGCCACCAGTGTCACACCGGCCTTTTCCGCCGTCTCGATGGCAAGTGCAGTGGGCGCCGAGATCGCCAGGAGGATGGGACTGCCAAGAATAGCAGTCTTCTGCACCATCTCGACGGAAACACGGCTTGTAACCGCAATCATACCGTCGCGGCTACGGCGGCCAGCACGAAGGACAGCGCCAACCAACTTGTCGAGGCCATTATGGCGCCCGACATCTTCGCGGACAGCCAGCAATCCCTCACCTGGCAGGTAGAAGCCGGCGCCGTGCACGGCGCGCGTTTCCTGATTAAGTGACTGCCCGTCCGACAACAGCGTGATCGCAGACACAATGTCATCAAACGTCGCTTTGAGCGGGGCCGTTGAAACGTCGGGAACCGGACGAAGTGCTTGCTCGATCGATTCAATTCCACAGAGGCCGCATCCGACTGGCCCTGCCATATGACGACGGCGCGCACGCAGTGCATCAGCCTGATTATCTCCAAGCATCACCTGCACATCGTAACCCTTATCGGCCGCAAGGATTTCAACGTCAACGATCTCAGAGACATCACGGATGATGCCCTCGGTCAGACTGAAACCAATGGCAAAGTCTTCCAAGTCGGCCGGTGTGCCCATCATGACGGCATGGGTAGAACCGCCATAGGAAAAGGCGATTGGCACCTCCTCGGGAACAGCACGTGTGGCTTGCGTCACAACACCTGCGTGCCGTGATATGCGTATGACTTTCCGCGAGGTTTCCATCAAATAACAGCCCTATTCGCCTGCATGCGACAAAAGCCGGAACAATTGGCAGCATCACGCGCACTTGCCATTGGCTTTCATCAAAATTGGAGCCTAGTTCTACCCAAGAGCTAGGGCGCATCAAAGCGCAAATTCGCAACGGCGATGATAGTAGCAGCTGAACATGGGTAGTCTAAAAACAAAAAAGCGACCGAAACGGCCGCTTTTTTCTCATTTTTTGTGGGCAGTCATTCTTTCGAACCCGCCCGGTGCTTTCAAGCAGCGACGAGAACCTCATGCAGGTTCGTCAGTTCGTAGAGGTGCTTTTCAAGCTTGGTCAGGTGCTCGTGGTGATGGCTACCACCTTCGATTTCTGCCTTCGCTGCATCAATACGCTTCTGCAATGTATCAGGGCTGATTTCATCAGCCGAAACAGCAGATTCAGCAAGCAATGTGCAACCTGTTGGCAGAATGTCGGCAAAACCACCGAACACCACGTACTTGTGTGTCTCACCAGAGGCAAATTTCACCGAAACGAGACCAGGCTTGATCGTCGTCATTACCGGCGCATGGTTTGCCAACACCGTCATTTCGCCCAGAGTGGCTGGAATGACGACTTCAGTAACCGTTTCGGAAACGAGCAGGCGCTCCGGAGAAACAAGTTCGAATTTGAAAGTGTCGGCCATGGCTATTCACTTCTTGTTTTGTTGCGCGACAGACAAAGGCGCGTGGAAAAGCCACGCGCCCTTCTTAAAGCATTATCAGGCAGCTTCAGCAGCCAGCTTCTTTGCCTTTTCGATAGCTTCTTCCATCGAACCGACCATGTAGAATGCTGCTTCTGGCAGGTGATCGTAGTCACCATTTACCAGGCCCTTGAAGCCCTTGATGGTGTCTTCGAGAGCAACCAGCTTGCCCGGCGAACCGGTGAAGACTTCCGCCACGAAGAACGGCTGCGACAGGAAGCGTTCGATCTTACGAGCGCGGGCAACAGCCAGACGGTCTTCTTCAGACAGTTCATCCATGCCAAGGATGGCGATGATGTCCTGAAGAGCCTTGTAGCGCTGCAGTGTCGACTGAACCTTACGAGCCACTTCGTAGTGCTCTTCGCCAACGATCATTGGGTCAAGCATACGCGATGTAGAGTCGAGCGGGTCAACAGCCGGGTAAATACCCTTTTCAGCGATCGAACGCGACAGAACGGTCGTTGCGTCCAAGTGGGCGAACGAGGTTGCTGGTGCCGGGTCGGTCAAGTCGTCGGCAGGTACGTAAATAGCCTGAACCGAAGTGATCGAACCCTTCGTCGTTGTCGTGATGCGTTCCTGCATCTGGCCCATGTCGGTCGCAAGCGTCGGCTGGTAACCCACAGCAGAAGGGATACGGCCGAGCAGAGCGGACACTTCGGAACCAGCCTGCGTAAAGCGGAAGATGTTGTCCACGAAGAACAGAACGTCCTGGCCCTTGTCACGGAAGTCTTCAGCGATCGTCAGACCGGTCAGAGCAACACGTGCACGTGCACCTGGTGGTTCGTTCATCTGGCCGTAAACGAGAGCAGCCTTGGAGCCTTCGCCACCGCCGTGCTTGTTAACGCCCGACTCGATCATTTCGTGGTAAAGGTCGTTACCTTCGCGAGTACGTTCACCCACACCGGCAAATACCGAGTAACCACCGTGCGCCTTGGCCACGTTGTTGATCAGTTCCATGATGAGAACGGTCTTGCCAACGCCAGCGCCGCCGAACAGGCCGATCTTACCGCCCTTTGCGTAAGGTGCGAGAAGGTCAACAACCTTGATGCCGGTAACCAGGATCTGGCCTTCAGTCGACTGGTCGACGTAGGACGGAGCTTCCTGGTGGATAGCGCGCTTGCCGGAAGTGACCAGCGGACCAGCTTCGTCAACAGGCTCGCCGATAACGTTCATGATACGACCAAGCGTCTCAGGACCAACCGGAACGGTGATCGGAGAACCGGTGTCACGAACGGCCTGACCGCGAACCAGACCTTCGGTCGAGTCCATGGCGATCGTGCGAACGACGTTTTCGCCGAGGTGCTGTGCAACTTCGAGAACCAGACGGTTGCCCATGTTGTCAGCTTCAAGCGCGTTGAGGATCGCAGGCAGGTCGCCTTCGAACGCCACGTCGACAACAGCGCCGATAACCTGCGTAACTTTGCCAGTCGCGGTTGTGCTCGCTGCGGTTTTCTTGGGGGTAGCTGCCTTAGCCATTATCCTTACCCTCTTTCCTTAACCTCAGAGCGCTTCAGCGCCCGAAATGATTTCAATCAGTTCCTTGGTGATCTGAGCCTGACGCTGACGGTTGTAAGACAATGTCAGCTTGTGGATCATTTCACCGGCGTTGCGCGTTGCGTTATCCATCGCGCTCATTTTGGCACCCATTTCGCCAGCAACGTTCTCGAGCAATGCCCGGAAAACCTGAACCGAAATGTTGCGCGGAATAAGGTCTTCCAGAATGGAAGCCGCATCCGGCTCGTATTCATAAATTGCAGTCGTTGCCGTCTGCTCGACTTCAGCGGCCGGCGCAGCAGCAGGAATAAGCTGCAAGCCTGTCGGCACCTGGCTGATAACCGATTTGAACTCGGAGTAGATCAGCGTGCAGACATCGAATTCACCGGCGTTGAAACGCGCAATGATCTTCTTGGCAATCTGGTCGGCATTTTCGAAAGCGATCTTCTTCACTTCGCGCAGTTCAACGCGCTCAATGATGTTCGATGCGAATTCGCGACGCAGGCTGTCGTAGCCCTTTTTACCAACGGTCATGATTTTGACCGTCTTGCCTTCGGCGATCAGCTTACGCGCACGATCACGAGCAAAACGGGAAATCTGTGAGTTGAAACCACCGCAAAGACCACGCTCGGCTGTGCAGACGACGAGCAGATGCACGTCGTCCTTGCCGGTACCGGTCATCAGTGCAGGAGCTACGTCTGCCTCAACCGCCTGAGCGATATTGGACAGAACGGCGCTCATGCGCTGTGAATATGGCCGGGCAGCCTCAGCAGCCTCCTGCGCACGACGAAGCTTCGCCGCGGCGACCATTTTCATCGCCTTGGTAATCTTCTGTGTCGCCTTGACCGAGGCAATGCGGTTTTTCAGATCCTTTAGTGAAGGCATCCGTTATCCGTCCCAGTGTGAACCCTAATCAGGCGAAAGACTTTGCGAAGCTATCCAGAGCAGCCTTGAGCTTGCTCTTGGTGTCATCGCTAACAGCCTTTTCCGTGCGAATGGTGTCGAGAATGCCCTTGCCTTCCGAACGGAGGTAGGACAGCAGACCCTGCTCGAACTTGCCAACTTGGTTCACAGCAACCTTATCGAGGTAACCGTTCACGCCAGCAAAGATCACGGCAACCTGTTCTTCAGTCTTGAGCGGCGAGAACTGTGGCTGCTTCAGGAGTTCCGTCAGACGTGCGCCACGGTTCAGCAAACGCTGTGTGGAGGCATCGAGGTCCGAACCGAACTGAGCAAATGCGGCCATTTCGCGGTACTGAGCGAGCTCACCCTTGATCGAACCAGCAACCTGCTTCATGGCCTTGATCTGAGCAGCAGAACCAACGCGCGAAACCGACAGACCGACGTTAACAGCCGGGCGGATACCCTGATAGAACAGGTCGGTTTCAAGGAAGATCTGGCCGTCGGTGATCGAGATCACGTTGGTCGGAATAAACGCGGAAACGTCGTTACCCTGGGTTTCGATAACCGGCAGAGCGGTCAACGAACCAGCGCCCATTTCGTCGGAGAGCTTTGCAGCCCGCTCGAGAAGACGGGAGTGAAGGTAGAAAACGTCGCCAGGATAAGCTTCGCGACCCGGAGGACGACGCAGAAGAAGCGACATCTGACGGTAGGCAACAGCCTGCTTGGAAAGGTCGTCGTAACCGATCAGCGCATGCTGACCGTTGTCACGGAAGTATTCGCCCATTGCGCAACCAGCGAACGGAGCCAGATACTGCATAGGAGCAGGATCGGAAGCCGTAGCGGCAACGATGATCGAATACTGCAGTGCGCCACGCTCTTCCAGAACCTTAACGAACTGGGCAACGGTCGAACGCTTCTGACCGATAGCAACGTATACGCAGTAAAGCTTGTCACCGTCAGGACCATTGTCGTGAATGGCCTTCTGGTTGAGGATCGTGTCGAGAATAATCGCGGTCTTGCCGGTCTGGCGGTCGCCGATCACGAGTTCGCGCTGGCCACGACCAACTGGGATCAGGGCATCGATAGCCTTGAGACCTGTGGACATCGGCTCATGAACCGACTTGCGTGGAATAATGCCAGGAGCCTTTACGTCAACGCGAGCGCGCTTCGTGGCATTGATCGGGCCTTTGCCGTCAATCGGGTTACCGAGAGCATCGACCACGCGGCCAAGCAGCTCAGGACCGACAGGAACGTCAACGATGGCGCCGGTCCGCTTAACGGTGTCGCCTTCCTTAATGTCACGGTCAGAACCGAAAATAACCACACCGACATTGTCGGATTCGAGGTTCAGCGCCATACCACGGATGCCGCCTGGGAACTCGACCATCTCACCAGCCTGAACATTGTCAAGGCCGTAAACGCGAGCGATACCGTCACCAACGGACAGAACCTGGCCGACTTCCGAGACCTCAGCCTCGTTGCCGAAATTTTTGATTTGATCTTTCAGAATTGCGGAAATTTCCGCGGCGCGGATATCCATCAGCCAACCTCTTTCAGTGCAAGCTTAAGGGTGGAAAGTTTGGTGCGAAGAGACGTGTCGATCTGACGGGAGCCAACCTTGACGATAAGGCCACCGAGGATTGACGGATCAACGGTTACTGCAACCGTTACATCCTTACCAGTAACGCTCTTCAGCGCCGCCTTCAGTTCAGTTTCCTGCGCTGCATCGAGCGCATGTGCCGAAGTAACTTCGGCAGTAATTTCGCCACGGTGTGCGGCAGCGATTTCGCGATAAGCGCGTACCATGCCAGGAACGGCAAACAGACGGCGATTCTTGGCGACAACTTTGAGGAAGTTCGCAGCAAGCGTCTTCAGGCCGGCCCTTTCGCAGATAGCTGCGATGGCCTTGCCCTGATCTTCAGACGAAAATACCGGGCTTTCTACCAGACGCTTCAAATCGTCACTCTCGTCGAGAAGCGACTGGAATGCATCGAGATCGGCCCCAACCGCCTCTACAACACCCGCCTCAAGAGCAAGCTCGAAAAGCGACGACGCATACCTTTCCGCTACACCGGATGTTCCATGGGAGGTGTCTGCCACTGGCACTTTTTCCCTGCTTATCATCCAAGAAAGACAAGTCGCGTCAGCAACTTTGCCAAATTCTTGAAATCGTTTCAATTTCCCCGAAAAAGGCTAAAGTGATCCCCCTCACCTTTTCGAATTTCGCGGTCCGTCTAGCATAGGATGCCGGGACTCGCAACACGGGTAATAACGGAATAAGGCTTTAGGGCAACAGGAAAGCAGAAAAAAATACGAAATCCCCATTCCTTTGCCAAAAGCGCCACACCTTGGGCGTTTCAGCCAGCCTCACACTATTCCAAAAACATAGAGTAACGGCAAGGCAGCAAGTACAAAATTTACAACCATAAGTAGGCAATTTCGCCATGTCGTGCCACCGTCAGACAGGATGGAAAGCACTGCCCCGAACACTGAAAGACCGAATGCGGCACCAAACGCGAGATAGACCATAGGCTGCGCGAGCAGCAAAGCAGCAGCGCCAAGTCCCAGGTAAAAGCCAGCCAGCGAGGAGCGGATCAGCACAAACCCGTCATTGCGCTCACGGCTGGATTGCAATGCAAAGAGGCGCAAGGTCACACCAGGCGCAAACAACATCAATAACCCGATCAGGGCTGAGACCGATGCAGCCAAAAACGCCAATTGTTCTCCAAACTCGGTTGGAAAGTAAAATTCCATGATTGCCAGCCCCTCGCTTCAAATCAGTTTCACTTGCCGACTTACAATATTGACCTAAAAATCGGAATCGTTATTTCAGCGCTACTTCAGCCTCACAGAAAACTCTGCGGGTCGATGTCCACTTGGACATGGATAGAGCCACGTTCCTTTGGACCATTGGCCAGCATAGCGCGCATAAACCCCTGCATGTCCGAATTGCGTTTTCCGTGAACCAGCAGCCGGAAACGATACCGTCCGCGAATAAGTGCAAGCGGTGCCTCCGCCGGCCCCAGCAAGGCAATGCCAGCAGCCTGCGGCGCTGCAACTCTCAGAGCACGAGCATGGGTTTCTGCATCAGCGCGGGTTTCCGCCGACACGATAATCGAGGCTAAGCGCCCGAACGGCGGCAACATCGCTTTTTCACGTTCAATGATTTCACGATCATAAAACGCCCCGGCATCACCGGAGACAATGGCCTGCATGACCGGGTGCTGCGGTTGATAGGTTTGCAGAAGACCATGACTTTTCAGACCGGTACGACCGGCGCGACCCGTCACCTGTGACAGAAGTTGGAAGGTTCGCTCCGCCGCACGCGGATCGCCATTCGCCAGTCCCAGATCGGCATCAACAATGCCAACCAGCGTCATCAGCGGGAAGTTATGGCCCTTCGCCACCAGCTGCGTGCCAATGACGATATCGACCTCGCCATTGGCAATCGCTTCCAGTTCCAACCGCAAACGTTTTACGCCACCGGGCATATCCGATGACAGAAGGATGGTTCGCGCATCGGGAAAGTGTTTCTCGACCTCTTCGGCGATACGTTCCACACCAGGACCACAGGCAGCCAAATGGTCAAATGTGCCGCATTCCGGGCAATGGTCCGGTGTCTTTTCGGCGTAACCGCACTGGTGGCACTGTATCTGCTCCCGGAAACGGTGCTCCACCAACCAACTGGCACATTGCGGGCACTGAAAGCGATGGCCGCATACGCGGCAGAGCGTCAATGGAGCATAACCACGTCGGTTGAGGAACAGCAGCGCCTGCTCACCGCGTTCAATGGTCTTGCCAATGCCGCGCAGCAAAACCGACGACAGAAAGCCGCCCCGTTCCGGCGGGTGGCGTCGCATATCGACAAGGTGCAGATCGGGCATCGCCGCATCGCCAAAACGCGTGTGCAGATGAATGAGATTATAACGCCCGGAATTGCCGTTGACCTGGCTTTCCACCGATGGCGTCGCAGAGACCAGTACGACGGGAAAATCAGCTATTCGCGCCCGCACCACCGCCATGTCGCGTGCATTATAAAACACGCGATCTTCCTGTTTGTAAGCTGGGTCATGTTCTTCATCGACAATTATCAGACCAAGATTGTCGAAGGGTAGAAACAGAGCGGAACGCGCACCTGCCACCACCCGCACCTCGCCGGTCGAGGTCTGCCGCCATACCTTTTCGCGGGTTTTCGGGGCAAGCTCGGAGTGCCATTCGGCCGGTTTTGCGCCAAACCGGTTCTGAAATCGCTCTAGAAATGCAGCGGTCAGCGCAATTTCAGGCAACAGGATCAACACCTGTTTGCCCTGCCGCAGCGTTTCGGCAACCGCCTCGAAATAGACTTCTGTCTTGCCGGAGCCGGTGACGCCATCGATCAGCGAGACAGAAAATCCGCCCTTGCGCTGATCCTCAAGAATTTCAGACGCTGCCTGCTTTTGCGGACCTTCAATACGCGCCTCGACATAATCAGGGTCAGGTTCGGCAACCACGGGCGGCGCGGGAAGAAACACGGTTTCGAACACGCCCTGTTTTGCCAAACCGTCAATAACGCTGGTGGAAACTCCGGCAGCATGCGCAAGACCGCTCTTCGTCCAGGTATGGCCCTCACCTGCCAGCTCGATCACCCGCTGGCGTGCCGGCGTCATGCGTTCGGGCCGGCCTTCACCCAGACGCAGGCCTTCAATCATCGGCTCGGGGTCAAATGCGGCGGGTGCGCGCAATGCCATACGTGCCACCAGTCCCGGTGGAGACAGCGTATAGGAGGCAACCCAATCGATGAAGCGCCGCATTTCAGCTTTAAGTGGCGGGCAGTCAAAAGCCTTGGTGATCGGGCGCAGTTTCTTCGGATCAACCGTCTTGCCGTCATCCTGCTCCCTGTCCCAAACCACTCCAATGACCTGTCGAGGCCCAAGCGGAACCTGCACCACAGTACCCGGTTCCACCACCATATCGTCAGGGACGGCGTAACTGTAAGGACCCGGCGCAGGCAGCGGCACAAGAACAGGCACGCTATTGCGCGCCACAGGTGCAGGATCGAATATTGCGCCAAACAGGTCAGTCGAATCTTTTGCCATTGTGCGGCGACCATGCCTTTTCATGAACAAAAAGGAAACTGCAAACAGCGATGCGCGATGCCTTCAATATCGTCAATTTTAACCAAATGCTGATCCGCAGGCTCTATCCTTGTCATCAATTGAACCACCGGAGCGTAATGAGTTGTCCGAGATTCTGACCTTTGCCGATCAGGCTCTTCTTGATGAGCGGCAGACATGGCTTGCCACGTTGCAGGGTGAGCGCCGTCTTTCCGGAAACACCGTTGAGGCCTATGAGCGCGACACAAGACAGTTCCTGATGTTCCTCACCGGTCATCTCGCCGCACCGGCAGGCATCAAGGATATTGCCGACCTACGCCCTGCCGACTTACGCAGTTTTCTGGCATCCCGCCGTCGTGATGGTGCAGGCGCCCGTTCGCTTGGCCGCCATCTGGCGGGCTTACGATCCTTTCTGCGCTATCTGGAACGCAAAGGTCTGGTGAAGACAGCAGGGGCAAATGCCATTCGCACGCCCAAACAGCCAAAGTCTCTGCCAAAGCCGCTTACCGACAGGCAGGCACTGAACCTGACACAGACCGATACCCAGATGCAGGAAGAACCGTGGATCGCCGCGCGCGATGCAGCGGTACTGTCTCTTCTTTATGGCTGTGGTCTGCGTATCTCCGAGGCACTAAGCCTGCGCGCAGTGGATATTCCAAGCGCCACAAGCGCACTTCGCATCACTGGTAAAGGCGGAAAAACGCGTCTGGTGCCATTGTTGCCGATCGTCGCCGAAGCAATCGCAACATATCGCAAACTTTGCCCGTACCATCTTACGAATGACGAACCCATGTTTGTCGGCGCACGCGGCGGCAAACTGCACGCAGCCATCATCCAGCGCGGCATGCAGAAATTGCGCAGCGCGTTTGGTTTGCCGGATACGGCGACACCGCATGCTTTACGACATTCCTTCGCCACCCACCTGCTGGCTGGCGGCGGCGATCTGCGCACCATCCAGGAATTGCTTGGCCATGCCAGCCTGTCAACCACCCAAATCTATACCGGGGTGGATACGGCACGCCTGTTGGAAATCTACGATAACGCCCATCCGCGGGCGTGAAAGGAACGGTTGTGCTGTCCAAGTATTAACCACTTTCGTTAATACAATCGCGACGTCGCCGTCATAAAAAATCTTTAGCGAAATTACGGGATTGCATGACCATGGCTGGCGGATTGAACACTGAACGTCTTCTTGGTTGGAGATTGCCAAGTCCGGGCAACACCATGCTTGGCCTGTGCGCGCTGTTTAACATCACCCTTCTCGCCATCCTGCTTTTGACATTGCTCGGTATCAAACCGGCACATGCACAGGAGGATCTGAGCTGTGTCGGTCAGGATCTCGTCGAGATCATGCAGCGTGATGAACCCCAGAAATACCAGAACTTGCAGGCAGAGGCGGATAAGGTCCTGAATGGAAAAGGTACATTCTGGCGCATCGAAAAGGACGGTCTTGCACCGTCCTATTTGCTGGGCACCATGCATGTGACCGACCCGCGTGTTCTCAAAATGCCAAAGGGCGCCCAGGAAGCATTTGCCAGCGCAAAGACGGTGGTGGTTGAGTCAGACGAAATCCTTGATGAACAGAAAGCCGCCGTCGCAATTTTCGCCAGACCCGATCTGTCGATGTTCATCGATGGAAAATCCATTACCGACATGCTGTCGACGCAAGACAAACAGCGCCTGGAAGATGGCTTGAAACAGCGCGGCATTCCGCTGGTCTCGGTTCTGAAGATGAAGCCATGGATTCTGGCAAGCTTTGTGGCTCTGCCAGCCTGTGAGTTCAAACGCAAGGCGCAGGGAGCATCTTTCCTCGACAAGAAGATCGCCGAAGACGGTGTAGCTTCTGGAAAATCCATCAAGGGACTGGAAACCCTTGTCGAACAGATACAGGCCATGGCTGATCTTCCAATGGATTTCCACATGAAGGCATTGGTTGAAACCTTGAGCCTTGGTGATCGCATGCAGGACATCATGTGGACGATGACCGATCTATACCTTCAGGAAAATGTCGGCGCGATCATGCCAATGGTAACGGCCGTCACACCGGAAAACTCCGACACGGACGAAGACGGTTATGCCAGCTTCGAAAAGAGAATTATCACCGACCGTAACCATGTCATGGCCGGAAGAGCAGCGCCGCTGCTTGCGCAAGGCTCAGTCTTCATGGCAGTCGGTGCACTCCATTTGCCGGATGAAGAAGGGGTCATCGAACTGCTGCGCAAACAGGGTTATACGCTGACCCGCGTCAACTGATCATCAGCCGTCTGATCATCAGCGGCCAATGGTAACCTTGTGAATGCCACGGCTTACCTTTTTCAGGGTGGCTGGGACGATGCGCCGGTGGACGGGCGCAACAAACATCATATAGACCCAACCAAGCCAGTTTTTGCGGTTCACAAGCGTCGTGACACTGATTGTCGGATTGCTGTCGTGTGCTTCGACATCAATCACGATGCGAAAATCGAGATGATGATCATCAAACCCCATCACCGTTCTGTCTGCGGTGGAGGCGATAATCGGAAATCCCCCAGCGCTTTCGCCCGCTGAAAGCTGCACGGTCTTCAGACCGAACCAGCGTACAACGCTATTGCGCAGTCGCATGAGAAACGAAACCCAGGCCGGTGGATTTTCCAGAATAAGGCGCGCTGCCGTAAGCGATGTCAGCCCATTTTCTTGAAGGGTACCTTCGAAACGATCCGCCCAGTTAAACGAAAACGGCAACGGCTCCGACAAAAATTTCATGTTCGACCTCGACATTCACTGAGGCCAAGCATTTACCGATACGCACAAAAACAAAAGGCGGCGAATTGTCGCCGCCTTTCATAAACTGCGAAATCAGCAATGATTACATGTGGATTGGCTTGAAGAACGTGGCGAGTGCCGCTTCCTTCACAGCTTCCGACATGGTCGGGTGAGCGTGGCAGGTACGGCCGAGGTCTTCAGAGGAACCGCCGAATTCCATGATAACCGCAATCTCGTGGATCATTTCGCCAGCACCGAAGCCAACGATGTGACCGCCGAGAACGCGATCGGTTTCTTTGTCCGCCAGGATCTTCACAAAGCCGTCGGTAACCTGCATGGCGCGAGCGCGACCATTGGCCGTGAATGGGAACTTGCCAACCTTGTAAGCAACGCCGGCGGCCTTGAGTTCTTCTTCTGTCTTGCCAACCGATGCGATTTCAGGCTGCGTGTAAACAACGCCTGGAATGACGTCGTAATTGACGTGGCCATGCTGGCCAGCCAGGATTTCGGCAAGAGCAACGCCTTCGTCTTCAGCCTTGTGCGCCAGCATCGGGCCCTTCACAACGTCGCCGATTGCATAAATCCCAGCAACGTTGGTCTTGTAGTGAGCATCGATTTCAACGCGGCCACGGCTGTCCAGAACAACGCCAGCTTCGGCAAGGCCGAGACCGTCAGTGTAAGGCTTGCGGCCGGTGGAGATCAGCACAACATTGGCATCAAGAGTTTCGGCTTCGCCACCCTTTACAGGCTCGAAGACAACCTTTGCGCCGTCAGCCGTTTTTTCAACGGCAGTAACCTTTGCGCCGAGCTTGAAGTCCAAGCCCTGCTTGGCCAGCAGACGCTGAGACTGCTTGGACACTTCGCCGTCCATGCCGCCGAGAATGTTGTCGAGATATTCAACAACGGTCACCTTGGCACCGAGACGCGACCAAACGGAACCGAGCTCGAGACCGATAACACCGCCGCCGACCACGATCAGCTTTTCAGGAACCTTGGTGAGCGCAATGGCGCCGGTCGAGGAAACGATGGTCTGCTCATCGATTTCAACATTGACGCCAGGAATGCCGGCAACGTCAGAACCGGTAGCAATAACGATGTTCTTGGCTTCGATTTCCTGAACTTCGCCCTTGTCGTTGGTCACGGAAACCTTGCCCGCAGCCACAACCTTGCCGGTGCCTTGGAAAGCATCGATCTTGTTCTTCTTGAACAGGAAGGAAACGCCATCGACGTTGGCTTTCACCACACCGTCCTTGTGCGCCATCATCTTTTCGATGTTGAGCTTTGGTGCGGCAACTTCAACGCCCAGCGAATCCAGACCGTGTGCAACATGTGCGAAGGTTTCGGATGCATGCAGCAGCGCCTTGGAAGGAATGCAGCCGACGTTCAGGCAGGTGCCGCCGTAGGTCGAGCGCTTTTCAATAACGGCAACCTTCAGGCCAAGCTGGGCCGCCTTGACCGCGCAAACATAACCACCAGGTCCGGTGCCGATAACAACTACATCATAAGCCATGTTCTAATTCCTGATTGATGATGGAAACGGCTAAACCGTGACCATTCGGTTTTGGCCTTCAGGCCGCTTTTTCAGTGGCAAGTTTAATTCCAAGCGCAATGAAAACCACACCGCTGGTGCGATCGATCCATTGGCTTGCACGCGAGAATGCCGCACGCATGCGTGGCGTTGTCATGAACAGGCTGACCCCGATGAACCACAGGATCAGGAAGCTAGCCATGACCAGCCCGTAAGAGAATTTGATGGCAATCGGTGTATGTGCGCTGACAACCGTCGAAAAAATCGACAGGAAGAAAAACACCGCTTTGGGATTGAGTGCATTGGCTGCAAAACCCAACGTAAAAGCCTTGAGCGCCGATTGCTGCTGACGGGGTGCAGTCGTCACATCGCCTGTGGCTGCCGTTACATCGGTCTTGCCAGCGCGCAACGCCTTGATACCGATGTAGAGCAGGTAGGCAACACCTAGCCATTTGACGAGATTGAAAAGGTAAATCGACTGGGAAATGACGAGGCCTAGACCAAGGATCGTGTAGCTGACATGGACCATCAACGCCGCGCCAATACCAAAACTGGTGATGATTGCCTGACCGCGGCCGTGCACGATGGCCTGGCGCATCACCATCGCCAGATCGGCGCCCGGAGATACGATGGCAAAGGCAAAGATCGCCATCAGCGAGAGCAATTCAATCAGGTAAGCGTGCATGACGGATATTCCTCAGATCAACGACAGCAGCATGATGAGCAGTCCGCCAGCCGAAACGAGCCATACCAGCGAACGAATATAGGGAATTCCCAGCAAATAAAGCGGAATATAGGCGATACGCGCCACAAACCATATCCACCCGCCTATCAAACCCCAACCTGAAGCGTCACCCACAAGAGCAACACCGAGGATCAGCCCCACAAAGGCCGGATAGGTTTCCTTGTAGTTTGCCAAGGCGCGTTCAGCCCGACCGGCCAGCGCGCCTTTCGGCTTTTTGCCCTCGTCACGCGGACCTGCATTCCATGCAGATCCGAGTTCCTTGGTCGCAAGTATCCCCTGCAACCCGATATGCAAGAAGAGAAGAATGACACTGAGAGCCAACAGCACCATGTAAGGCGCGTTTTCGCTTGCCAGCGTTTGCATTCTTCTCTTCCTTTTTTCTTAGAGATCGAGAACCAGACGCTCTGGATCTTCCAGGCTTTCCTTGACGCGAACGAGGAAGGTCACGGCTTCCTTGCCGTCAACGATACGGTGATCGTAAGACAGCGCGAGATACATCATCGGGCGGATGACAACCTGACCGCCAATAGCAACCGGACGCTCCTGGATCTTGTGCATGCCAAGAATACCGGACTGCGGAGCATTGAGGATCGGCGAAGACATCAGCGAACCGTAAACACCACCATTGGTGATGGTGAATGTGCCGCCCTGCATGTCAGCCATGCTGAGCGAACCGTCACGGGCTGCCTTTGCAAGACGACCGAGTTCCTTTTCAACGCCAGCAATAGAACGCTGGTCAGCGTCACGGATAACCGGAACAACCAGACCCTTGTCGGTGCCGACAGCCATGCCAACGTGACAATAGTTCTTGTAGATGATGTCGGTGCCATCGATCTCGGCGTTAACTGCAGGCAGTTCCTTCAACGCGTGAGTAACGGCCTTGGTGAAGAAGCCCATGAAGCCAAGCTTCACGCCGTGCTTCTTTTCAAACACGTCCTTGTAGCGGTTACGCAGATCCATAACGGCCGACATGTCCACCTCGTTATAGGTGGTCAGCATGGCTGCGGTGTTCTGTGCATCCTTCAGGCGCTTTGCAATCGTCTGACGCAGGCGGGTCATCTTTACGCGCTCTTCACGTACACCGTCTTCAGCCGAAGACACTGGACGTGGTGCAGAGACCGGAGCAGCGGCAACAGGAGCCGAAGCGCCCTTGGCAACAGCAGCCAGAACATCGCCCTTGAGAACTTGGCCACGCTTGCCAGAACCGTCGATATCTGCAGTCGAGATGTTGTTATCGGCAGCAACCTTTGCAGCAGCCGGAGCAGCAGGCATGGAGCCGGTTGCAGGTGCAGCAGCGGCAGCAGGTGCAGGCGCCGAAACAGCAGCTGGTGCGGAAGCAGCAGCCGCAGGAGCGGTCGTTGCCGCGCCAGCAGCACCTTCAGCGATCTGGCCGAGCAATGCGTCGAGGCCAACCGTTTCGCCGTTCTGCGCAACGATTTCCGTCAGAACGCCAGAGGTCGGCGAAGGCACTTCAACAGTTACCTTGTCGGTTTCGAGTTCAACCAGAGGCTCGTCAGCCTTGACGAAGTCGCCAACTTTCTTGAACCAGGTCCCGACAGTCGCTTCGCTGACGGACTCTCCCAGAGTTGGTACGCGGATTTCAGTGGCCATAATCTTGTTCCGTTTATAGGTGTCTGTTTTGGATGGATGATGGAGGGAGAGTTTTCACTCTCCCAGCGCGTCTTCTAGGAATGCAGCAAGCTGTGCGAGATGCTTGGACATCAGACCCGTTGCAGGCGAAGCTGCAGCCGGACGGCCCGTGTAGCGTACCTTCTGGTACTTGGCGTCGATATGTGCAAGCACCCATTCCAGGTACGGGTCGATGAACGACCATGCACCCATGTTCTTCGGCTCTTCCTGGCACCAGACCATCTCGGCGTTACGGAAGCGCGACAACTCATTGATGAGCGCCTTGGCCGGGAACGGATAAAGCTGTTCGACACGCAGCAGGTAGATATCGTCGATACCACGCTTTTCGCGCTCTTCGAGCAGATCGTAATAGACCTTACCCGTGCAAAGCACGACGCGGCGGATCTTGGAATCCTTCTGCAGCTTGATCGGACCATCCTTGATCACTTCTGCATCGTCCCACAGCAGACGGTGGAACGAGGATTCGCCAGCCAGTTCAGCAAGCGAAGACGTTGCACGCTTGTGGCGCAGCAGGGACTTTGGCGTCATCAGAACGAGCGGCTTGCGGAAGTCGCGACGAACCTGACGGCGCAGGATGTGATAGTAGTTTGCCGGTGTTGTGACGTTGGCAACCTGCATGTTGTCTTCGGCGCAAAGCTGGAGGAAACGTTCCAGACGAGCGGAAGAATGTTCCGGACCCTGACCTTCGTAACCATGCGGCAGAAGGCAGACGAGACCGGACATGCGAAGCCACTTGCGTTCACCCGACGAGATGAACTGGTCGAACACCACCTGCGCACCGTTTGCGAAGTCGCCGAACTGTGCTTCCCACAGCGTCAGTGCATTCGGACGGGCCAGCGAGTAGCCATATTCGAAACCAAGCACAGCTTCTTCCGACAGCATCGAGTTGATGACTTCGTAACGAGCCTGTGTCGGAGCCAGGTTGGCAAGCGGAATGTAACGCTCTTCCGTGTCCTGATCGTAGAGAACAGAGTGGCGCTGCGAGAAGGTGCCGCGCTCGCAATCCTGGCCGGACAGACGGATCTTGTGGCCTTCGACGGCAAGCGTACCGAATGCAAAGGCTTCGGCCATTGCCCAGTCGATGCCTTCACCGGTTTCAACCATCTGTGCGCGGTTGTCCATGAAGCGCTGGATCGTGCGGTGCGCATTGAAGCCTTCAGGAATGGTCGACAGTTTCTTGCCGATTTCCTTGAGGGTCTTCATTGCAACGCCGGTCTTGCCGCGACGCTGTTCATCGGCATTGTCGGCAATACGCAGACCAGACCACTGACCGTCCAGCCAGTCAGCCTTGTTAGGCTTGTAGGACTGACCTGCCTCGAATTCCTGCTCAAGGTGGGCGCGCCAATCAGCTTTCAGCTTTTCGAACTCGCCTTCATTGATCAGGCCTTCCGAGATCAGACGGTCAGCGTAGATACGTGCGACAGTCTTGTGGCTGCGGATAACCTTGTACATCTTTGGCTGCGTGAACGCAGGCTCATCGCCCTCGTTATGGCCAAAGCGACGGTAGCAGAACATGTCCACGACAACAGGCTTGTGGAACTTCATGCGGTATTCGGTTGCAACCTTGGCTGCATAGACAACAGCTTCCGGATCATCGCCGTTAACGTGGAAGATCGGTGCCTCGATCATCTTGGCAACGTCAGACGGATATGGCGAAGAACGCGAAAAGCCCGGGTTCGTCGTAAAGCCGATCTGGTTGTTGATGATGACGTGCATGGTACCGGCAACGCGGTGACCGCGAAGACCGGACAGGCCGAGAATTTCAGCAACAACACCCTGACCAGCAAAAGCGGCATCACCGTGCAGCAAAAGCGGCAGAACCTTTGCGCGCTCAGAGAGCGGAATGACGTCGCCTTCCCAAACCTTGGCCAACTGGTCCTGCTTGGCGCGGGCCTTGCCCATGACAACAGGGTTGACGATTTCAAGGTGCGAAGGGTTGGCTGTCAGCGACAGGTGAACCTTGTTGCCATCGAATTCGCGGTCGGAAGATGCACCGAGGTGATACTTCACGTCGCCGGAGCCTTCAACTTCGTCAGGCTTGAACGAACCGCCCTTGAACTCGTGGAACACGGCGCGGTGCGGCTTGCCCATAACGTTGGTCAAAACGTTCAGACGACCACGGTGAGCCATGCCGACGATGACTTCTTCCAGTCCTTCTTGGCCGCCACGCTTGATGATCTGCTCGAGAGCAGGGATCAGCGATTCACCGCCATCGAGACCAAAACGCTTGGTGCCCTTGAAACGAACGTCGAGGAACTGCTCGTAGCCTTCGGCTTCAACCAGCTTCGACAGAATGGCCTTCTTGCCCTCAGGTGTGAAATCGACGCCCTTGTCCGGACCTTCGATACGTTCCTGGATCCAGGCCTTTTCTTCCGGGCTGGACATATGCATGAACTCGACACCGAGCGTCGAGCAATAGGTGCGCTCGAGAATTTCGAGCATTTCGCGCACGGACGCATATTCAAGGCCCAGCACGTTATCGATGAAAATCTTGCGGTCGTAGTCGCTTTCTTCAAAGCCATAGGACTTCGGCGACAACTCGTTGTAGTCCTCAACCGCGCTGGCAATGCCGAGCGGATCGAGCTTGGCGTGCAGGTGGCCACGCATGCGGTACGCACGGATCATCATGATGGCGCGTACGCTGTCGCGCGTCGCCTGAAGAACCTCTGCTTCGCTGACCGGCTTGCCGGTCTCTACGACCTTGGCTTCTGCCTTGGCCTGCACCCTCTTTTCGATGGCCTTTTCGACCGTCGCCCAATTGCCGTCCAGCGCGGAGACGAGATCGCCACCAGCCGCGATCGGCCAGTTGGCACGCTTCCAGGAAGCGCCCTTAGCGGCTTTTTTTACATCTTCGGGATTGTCGGACAGGCCCTTGAAGAAGCTCTGCCATTCCGGCGATACGGAAGAAGGATCTTCTTCATACCGTGCATAGAGCTGCTCGATGTAAGCTGCGTTCGCACCGTCGAGAAACGACGTGATCTGAAACTGCTCGTTGGCTTCTTGCCTTGCCATTTGTCCTGCGGGGGAAGTACCCCGCCTCCTCGATTTGTTGATGGCCGCTGATGGCCTGCCGCTTTGGTCATATATGCCGCCGTAGCGGCCTTCATCCCGCGCTCTGTAAGCGCATCCGGACAGCCGGCTCTTCACGATCCGCCTGCCCGGTTTTAGTCTCAGTATGTGGTCTTAGCCCTTGAGGACTTCAACCAGCGTCTTGCCGAGGCGTGCCGGGGAAGGCGAAACCTTGATACCAGCTGCTTCCATGGCAGCGATCTTGGATTCTGCATCACCCTTGCCGCCGGAAACCACAGCACCGGCGTGGCCCATGGTGCGGCCCTTCGGAGCAGTACGGCCAGCGATGAAGCCAGCCATTGGCTTCTTGCGACCCTTCTTGGCTTCGTCGATCAGGAACTGTGCTGCATCTTCTTCAGCCGAACCGCCGATTTCACCGATCATGATGATCGAGGTGGTGGCTTCGTCAGCGAGGAACATTTCCAGCACGTCGATGAACTCGGTGCCCTTGACCGGGTCGCCACCGATACCAACAGCCGTCGTCTGGCCGAGGCCTTCGTTGGATGTCTGGAACACGGCTTCATAGGTCAGCGTGCCGGAGCGCGAAACGATACCAACCGAACCCTTGCGGAAGATCGAGCCCGGCATGATGCCGATCTTGCACTCTTCCGGTGTCATGATGCCTGGGCAGTTAGGGCCAAGCAGACGCGACGTGGAGCGGTCGAGGCGAGCCTTGACGCGAACCATGTCCATGACCGGGATACCTTCGGTGATGCAGGTGATGAAAGGAATTTCAGCATCGATGGCTTCAATGATCGCATCTGCAGCGCCTGCTGGCGGAACGTAGATAACGGATGCATCAGCACCGGTCTTGTCCTTGGCTTCAGCAACAGAAGCAAAGATCGGCAGGCTTTCGCCCTTCGAACCGGTCCAGGTTTCGCCGCCCTTCTTAGGGTGGATACCACCAACCATCTGCGTGCCGTAGTAGGCAAGGGCCTGCTCGGTGTGGAAGGTACCGGTCTTGCCGGTCAGACCCTGAACGAGGATCTTTGTGTCTTTATTTACGAGAATAGACATTATTTCCGGTCCTTCAAATTAGCCGTTGATCGCCGCAACGATCTTCTTGGCTGCATCGTCGAGGTCGTCAGCAGCCGTAATTGCAAGACCCGATTCGTTCAGGAGCTTTTTGCCCAGCTCAACGTTGGTGCCTTCAAGACGCACAACGAGCGGAACCTGCAGACCGACTTCCTTCACTGCGGCAATAACGCCCTCAGCGATGACGTCACACTTCATGATGCCGCCGAAGATGTTGACCAGAATGCCTTCAACCTTCGGGTCAGCAGTGATGATCTTGAACGCAGCCGCAACCTTTTCCTTGCCAGCGCCACCGCCGACGTCGCAGAAGTTTGCAGGCTCTTTGCCGTACAGCTTGATGATGTCCATCGTTGCCATGGCAAGACCAGCGCCGTTGACCATGCAGCCGATGTTACCATCGAGAGCAACATAAGCGAGGTCCCACTTGGAGGCTTCGATTTCCTTGGCGTCTTCCTCGGTTTCGTCGCGCAGCAGCTTGACGTCGTCGTGACGGAAGAGCGCATTGCCATCGAAAGACATCTTGGCGTCGAGAACGCGCAGGTGGCCATCTTGCATGACGATCAGCGGGTTCACTTCGAGAAGAGCCATGTCCTTCTCGTTGAATGCCTTGTAGAGCGCAGGGAACAGTGCCTTGGCATCTTCAGCAGCAGCGTCTGTCAGTTCCAGAGCCTTGGAGATCGCAGCAACGTCGGCGTCGGTCACGCCGACTTCCGGATTGATCGCAATCGTGTGAATCTTCTCAGGCGTGTCGTGAGCAACAGCTTCGATGTCCATGCCGCCTTCGGTGGAAACCACGAAAGCAACCTGACCAACCGAGCGGTCAACCAGCAGCGAGCAGTACAGTTCGCGAGCGATGTCTGCGCCGTCTTCGATGTAGAGGCGGTTAACCTGCTTGCCAGCATCGCCCGTCTGCGCTGTTACCAGCGTGTTGCCGAGCATATCCTTGGCATGGGAGACGACTTCTTCAATGGACTTCGCAAGACGAACGCCACCCTTTGCATCTGGACCAAGCTCCTTGAACTTGCCCTTGCCACGGCCACCAGCATGAATCTGGCTCTTGACCACGTAAAGCGGGCCAGGAAGCTGCTTTGCAGCGGCTTCAGCTTCTTCAACCTTGAGGATTGCAACCCCTTCGGCGACCGGTGCACCATAGCCCTTCAAAAGAGCCTTGGCCTGATACTCATGAATATTCATGGATTAATCCCTGTTTGTAGCCGTCTGGAGCGCCCCAGGTCCTGATGAACTCAGGGACACTCTCAACTGTTGAGTCTCCGCATCGCGGCGCACAAAGGCCTGAACTGCCCTTGCACCGATGCGTCGGGCAATTACTTCAGCGACGGAGCAATGTTGATGCAGGCTTCGCAAAGACCAGCAACCGCGCCGACGGACTTCTGGAAGGCAGCTTCCTCGTCCTTGTTGAGTTCGATTTCGATGATGCGTTCGATACCGCCAGCACCGATGATGGTCGGAACGCCAACATACATGTCGTTGACGCCGTACTGACCGGAGAGGTGAGCAGCAGCAGGCAGAACGCGCTTCTTGTCCTTGAGGTAGGACTCAGCCATTTCGATTGCCGAAGCAGCAGGTGCATAATAGGCAGAACCGGTCTTCAGCAGGCCTACGATTTCAGCACCGCCGTCACGGGTGCGCTGAATGATCTGCTCGAGACGTTCGGCAGTCAGCCAGCCCATCTTCACGAGGTCGGTCAGCGGAATCCCACCAACTGTCGAATAGCGAGCAAGCGGCACCATGGTGTCGCCGTGACCACCCAATACGAATGCAGTGACGTCCTGAACGGAAACGTTGAACTCTTCCGAGAGGAACAGACGGAAACGTGCGCTGTCGAGAACGCCAGCCATGCCAACTACCTTGTTCTTCGGCAGACCGGAGAACTTCTGCAGCGCCCAGACCATCGCGTCGAGTGGGTTGGTGATGCAGATTACGAAAGCGTTTGGTGCATATTTCTTGATGCCGGCACCGACCTGCTCCATGACCTTGAGGTTGATGCCGAGAAGATCATCGCGGCTCATGCCCGGCTTGCGAGCAACACCAGCGGTGACGATGCAGACATCTGCGCCTTCGATAGCTGCATAGTCGCTTGCACCGGTAAGCTTGGCATTAAAACCTTCAACCGGGCCGGACTGTGCAATATCAAGACCTTTGCCCTGCGGAATGCCATCAGCAATATCGAACAGGACGATGTCGCCCAGTTCTTTCAGACTGGCGAGATGCGCCAGCGTACCACCGATCATGCCAGAACCAATAAGTGCAATCTTCTTGCGAGCCATCGAATGCTTCCTCTCGAGCTTCAACTCAATCGCTGCCATAGGGGCAGCTAAATTGTCGCACTCGACTTAGCGTCATTAGCTCAAATTGGCAATAGATTCTTTCAACGTGAGGTTTTTCAATCGTTTAGATATTAAATAACTTACGTAAACGTAAGAAAATACGTCACAGAATTGTCAAATTACGGCGCGTTTCTCGTTGTGTTGCGCGAGATATTCCGCACTTCTCATCTCGAAAAGCCGAGATGCGGTTCGATCAAACTCGAAACCTTCGGTGCCCTTGCGCTTGCCCAGGAGGTCTTCAGGCATCGCTGCAGCCGATGCAAACAGCCGCACTTTGTGGTCGTACAATGCGTCAATAAGGATAATAAAACGTTTCGTTTCGTTGCGCTTATCCGCGTCCAGAAACGGTATATGATCAACGAAAACCGTGTCGAAACGATCGGCAATTGCCAGAAAATCGCTGGCGCCCAACGGCTTTTCGCAGAGGTCCGAGAAAGTAAATCGCGCGACACGTCCCTGCGCGTGAGGAACGTGGATGGAGCGGCCCTTCATTGGAATTTCCGTCGGCGCTATAATGTGGCCAGCGGTAACGTGATGCCAAGCCATATCCATTGCCTGATCCGCAGCACCATCGAGCGGCGAGATATAAACCGGCAAGCTGTTCAACTTTTCCATACGGTAATCGGTAGGGCTATCCAACGTCACCACGTCGACATACTTTTTGAGAAGGTCGACGAATGGCAGGAATAGCCCGCGGTTAAGACCGTCCCTGTAGAGATTATCTGGCACGACGTTGGAGGTGGTGACCAGTGTACAACCATTGGCAAACAGCTCGGTAAACAACCGCGCCAAGATCATCGCATCGGCAATATCGGTGACCGTAAATTCGTCGAAGCACAGCAGCTTTGCTTCTGCCAGCAATGCGGCAGCGACCGGCGGAATAGGGTCTGCCTGTTTGGTCTCGCCATTCTTCAGCTTTTGCCGATGTGCATGGACCCGGTTATGAACGTCGGCCATAAACTCATGAAAATGGCAACGGCGCTTGGATTCAACCGGCGCCATCTCATAGAACATGTCCATCAGCATGGTTTTGCCACGACCGACACTGCCATAGACATAAAGCCCTTTAACCGCATTGTTCTGCTTTGCCTTGCGGGCAAACATCCAGCCAAGGGCGCTGGATTTTTTGGCAGGTTTCAGGGTCTTCAGGTCGTGCAGGATACGGTCAAGCTGCGTGGCCACCTCGATCTGCGCCGGATCGGCTTTCAACTCGCCTGATGCGGTCAGGCTTTTCAGCCGTTCGACAACGCTTAGATTATAGTCGGGAAGTGGCTGCATCGAACGGCGCCCTGAAATATGGGCGCCGCGCACCCGAAATGGGGTGATGTAATGTGAAAAGCCGCCTTAGCGGCTGAGGCTGATCGGCTGACCACTGTTGGTGGTGCCGTCATAACGGGTATCGCCGCTCTTGTAGACGCGACCAAGCGTGTTACCGGCACGATCCTTGAACAGAACCATCTTGCCGGACACTTCCCATGAACCCATGGCGGTCAACTCGCCTGCGCAACCACGTGTGCCGCCGCGCGAACCGCTACCGAGATTGGTTAAGGTCAGGAACATGTCGCAATTTGCGCCGCCATTGGCCACACGCCAGTTACCAACCATGGTTTCCTTGCGGATATCCATAGCCGTCGCGGGCGCCGCAGCAGCCATGTCAACACCGCCCTGGGCGGGTGCTGTGGCTGGTGCGGTTGGAAACTGTGAACTGCCACCGGGTGGAGGCAATGCTCCGGACTGTACCGAAGGCACCGGTTGGGCCTGTAGCGGAGGCGTATAGCCAGAATTGCCGCTGTTATTGTTGTAGTCGTAAGACGTACGTTGGCAACCCGCCAGAGTCATTACGACTGCAATGCCCGTTGCCACATATCTCAATTGCATATCAAGCTCCCGTTCGCTGCTCGCCGTAACACATGAACTGCCGTTGCATATCGGAATTAGCGTATTTCAGTTTGGTTAATCAAGTCAGCACAGGCTTAAATAACCGTTACCAGGGTTTCAAGCCTTGTCCGAGACGAGCAAATCCCGTCACGACATAAACAAAAGCCGTGACCGGAATGCGGCCACGGCTTCCAAAATCTCCCGCCTGACATAGAAACGCGCTTGGTTTCGCAGACGGGTTTTACAAATCAGACGCGGCGCTCGACCATCATCTTCTTGATTTCCGCAATAGCCTTGGCCGGGTTCAGACCCTTCGGGCATGCCTGCGCACAGTTCATGATGGTGTGGCAACGGTAAAGGCGGAACGGATCTTCGAGGTTATCGAGACGTTCGCCGGTTGCCTCATCACGGCTGTCGATGAGCCAGCGGTAAGCCTGCAGCAGAACCGCTGGACCGAGGTAACGGTCGCCATTCCACCAGTAGCTGGGACAGGACGTCGAGCAGCATGCGCACAGAATGCACTCATAAAGACCATCCAGCTTCTGGCGATCTTCATGGCTCTGCTTCCATTCCTTGGCCGGAGCCGGAGACACAGTCTTCAACCATGGCTCGATCGAACGGTGCTGGGCGTAGAAGTTGCTGAGGTCAGGAATCAGATCCTTCACCACAGGCATATGCGGCAGCGGGTACACCTTAACGGTACCCTTGATCTCGTCCATGCCCTTGGTGCAGGCCAGCGTATTCGTGCCGTCAATGTTCATCGCGCACGAGCCGCAGATGCCTTCACGACAGGAACGGCGCAGCGTCAGCGTCGGGTCGATATTGTTCTTGATGTACAAAAGTGCATCAAGAACCATCGGGCCACAGTCATCGATATCGATATAATAGGTATCGATACGCGGGTTCTGGCCGTCATCAGGGTTCCAGCGATAAACGCGATATTCGCGAACGTTCTGGGCGCCTTGAGGCTTCGGCCAGACCTTGCCTTCGTTGATCTGGGAATTCTTGGGGAGAGAAAGTTCAACCATGTCCAGTTCCTCAAATCAGTAGACGCGGGCCTTCGGCGCGATCTTCTTGGGATCAATGCCGTCGGCGATCAGGTCGGTATGGACCGGACGATAGTCGAGTTTAACGTCACCCTGCTCGTTGACCCACGCCAGCGTGTGCTTGCGCCAGTTAACGTCATCGCGACCGGCAAACGGACCATCAACGAAGTCTTCGCGTGCATGGCTGCCGCGGCTTTCCTTGCGGGCTTCCGCACCGTAAACCGTGGTGATGGCGTTGGCCATCAGGTTGTGCAGCTCGAGCGTTTCGACGAGATCGGAGTTCCAGACCATCGAACGGTCGGTAACCTTGACGTCCGGCAATTCCTTCCAGATGGCGGAAAGACGCTTGCAACCGCTTTCCAGCGATTCCTGCGTACGGAACACGGCAGCGTCGTCCTGCATGGCGCGCTGCATCTTGTCACGAAGAACAGCCGTCGGCGTGCCGCCATTGGCGTAACGCAGGCTGTCAAAACGATCCATGATCTTGTCGCAGGCCGCAACGTTGAGCGCCGGGATCGGTTCTTCGCGGTTGATAACCTCGGCAGCGCGGATAGCCGCAGCGCGACCAAATACCACAAGGTCGATCAGCGAGTTGGAGCCAAGACGGTTTGCACCGTGCACGGATGCACACCCGGCTTCACCAACCGCCATCAGGCCCGGGATAACCCGCTCCGGATTGTTGCTGTCAGCGTTCAGCACTTCGCCCCAATAGTTGGTCGGAATGCCGCCCATGTTGTAGTGAACGGTCGGCAGAACCGGGATCGGTTCGCGCGTCACGTCAACACCTGCGAAAATCTTGGCGCTTTCGGAAATACCCGGCAGACGCTCATGCAAAATGTCCGGATCAAGGTGGTCCAGATGCAGGAAGATGTGGTCCTTGTTCTTGCCAACGCCACGGCCTTCACGGATTTCCATGGTCATGCAGCGCGAGACAACGTCACGCGAGGCAAGGTCCTTGGCGGAAGGTGCGTAACGCTCCATGAAGCGTTCGCCTTCGGAGTTGACGAGATAACCGCCCTCACCGCGCGCACCTTCAGTAATCAGGCAGCCTGCGCCGTAAATGCCGGTCGGGTGGAACTGAACAAATTCCATGTCCTGCAGCGGCAGGCCAGCGCGTGCGATCATGCCGCCACCATCACCCGTGCAGGTGTGTGCGGACGTGGCAGAGAAGTAGGCGCGGCCGTAACCGCCAGTCGCCAACACTACCATCTTGGCAGAGAACCGATGGATCGTGCCGTCATCAAGGTTCCAGGCGACAACGCCGGTGCAACGGCTGCCGTCGTCAGACATGATCAGATCAAGTGCGAAGTATTCGATGAAGAATTCGGCGTTGTTGCGCAGCGACTGGCCATAGAGCGTGTGCAGAATGGCGTGACCGGTACGGTCGGCAGCAGCGCAGGTACGCTGTACCGGCGGGCCTTCACCGTAGTTCTGCATGTGACCGCCGAACGGGCGCTGATAGATTTTGCCTTCAGCGTTACGCGAAAACGGCACGCCGTAATGCTCAAGCTCATAAACCGCCTTTGGCGCTTCCATGGCGAGATACTGCATGGCGTCAACGTCGCCCAACCAGTCGGAGCCCTTCACGGTGTCGTAAAGGTGCCATTGCCAACAGTCGGGTGTCATGTTGGTCAGCGAAGCGGCAATACCGCCCTGCGCCGCAACCGTGTGCGAGCGGGTCGGGAAAACCTTGGTGATGCAAGCCGTGCGGAAACCCTGTTCGGCCATGCCGAGCGTCGCGCGAAGACCGGCGCCGCCTGCACCCACGACGATCACGTCATAGGAGTGGTCGACATAGGTATAGGCCTTGCCATTCTGTGAAGGTGAGCTTGGAGATGCCATGACCGGTTTATCCTGCGAATGCGATTTTCAGAATGGCGAACAGACAGAGACCGCCAACAGCGACTGCAAAGAAGGTGTTGAGCATCACAAGCACCAGCTTGGATACTTCGCCGTGCACGTAGTCCTCGATGATGACCTGCATGCCAAGCTTCATGTGAATGAGGCCGGAGACGATCACGAGGCCCATCACCACCGCAACGAGCGGGTGTGAAAGCGCAGCCTTCACTTCCTCGTAAGGCGCGCCGCCATACATGACGAGGAAGACGACGAAAAAGATGAGAAGCGGCACGTTGGCAACGGCCGTCAGGCGCTGGCGCCAGAAGTGCTCGGTGCCTTCCTTTGCGGAGCCGAGGCCACGAACTTTGCCGAGAGGTGTACGCATATCCATATATGTATCTCCTTAGCGCACGATGAGGGCGATGACCCAGATCAGCGCGGTCAGACAGATCGAAGCCGCGAACATTGCCTTGGCCAGCTTGGTGTTGAAGTGCTTTTCAAAACCGTTCCCAAGATCCCACATGAAGTGACGCAGACCGCCCAGCATGTGGTGAACAAGTGCCCATGTGTAGCCGATCAGAATGATCTTGCCGATGATCGTGCCCATGGCCCATTGAACCCAGGCATAGGCATCAACACCTGACGCCGTTGCGATAAGCCACCAGGCAACCAGCAACGTGCCGAAATACAGCGCTCCGCCCGTGATACGATGCACGATCGATGCAAACATCGTCGGAATCATGGAGTAAATTTGAAGATGCGGCGACAGAGGCCGATTATTAGTACCGTTCGCCATCAGAACCTCGCGGCGTTTTTCTTTGCGCTCCGAATTTTCGGGCGTCCTACAACAACGCACATGACGAAAGAATGTGCATTGCACCAACCGCGACCTTTAATCGCACGATGGCATCACGACAAGCACAATTCCTGGCTGATTCGAATTTAATCGATTGTGTTTTGAGATTCCTGCGAAATTTTTGCTCTGCAAAATAAAAAGTACAGCATTTCCAAGATCAGAACGGCAAAAATTTTGACTTTTACGTAAGTCAAAAATGCGATATTTAATAGTTTGTTAAGGCGAAAAACCGGAGAAAAAAGCTCATGTTCGACAAACGAATCGCATTGCGACTGACCACCCTGTCAAGCATGATTGCCTTGGCTCTGCCTGTTATGGCGGCAGAAAATTACAATAGTTACCGGCATCATAATCCCGACCGCGACACACGCCAAGAGGTCGTTGGTGGCAACGGATTGCCATCTTATATACCACGAGTTGGCACCTATGCGGGCTCGATTTCCGGCGTGCGTTTCAAAGGAAATGGCATCTATTTCTACAAGCAGGGCCGCCCAGCCTTTTCTCAGGCAAACAGCACCTCGCAAACACTCGCACCCAAGGCGAAGATCATTCACGTCAACGCCAGAACGGCAGGCGCCGAATGCTCCTACGAGGCCGGCGTTTGCGTGATCCGTCCATAACGGACAAAAAAAGGTTCAGATAAACCGCCAGACAGTGGTTTTTTTCACGTCACTGTCTTCGAGTGCGCGCGTCACCGGCACCTGATAGGTTGCCAGCAGCTCAAGCCTTTCCTTGGGCAGATAGGCGCGACCGGGATCACCGACCATCACAGTGATACCCTTTTCACAGAGCGCTACAAACCACGGCACCAGCATCTCGGCAAAGGCGCGGTCGTAAAATACATCACCTGCCAGAAGAACATCGGTACGGAGATCGGTACCGACGAGGTTGTCGCCGATAAAGCCGATTTCAGCAACGTTCTCTGCGGCGTTGAGCGCGATAGCAGTCTGCGCCCAGGGATCGATGTCGGCAGCCATGACACTGGCAGCCCCAGCCTTTGAGGCGGCGATGGCAACCAACCCGGAGCCACTGGCAAAATCCAGTACCTTCTTTCCTGCAACGGTCGTCGGATGATCAAGAACATAGCGTGCAAGACCCTGCCCACCGGCCCAGGCAAATGCCCAGAACGGTGGCGGCAGGCCGATCTCATCCAGTTCTTCTTCGGTTTTCAGCCATAGATCATGCGCCTCACTGGCCAGATGTAAACGCACCTCCGGCACATGCGGCGGCGTCATGACATCCGTGTTGGCACGGACGAACTGGCTGGGATCGGTCTTCACTTCAGTTATCAGTCCGGCGAGCGCGGTGGCTTATCGAGGTTACCCATCCGGCAAACCTCGAGGTATTCCTCTTCGGTCACCGGCTGCACCGAAAGCCGCATAGAGGTGACCAGTGACATTTTCTCCAGCTTCGGATTGGCCTTGACATCCTTCAGGGTAACGGACTTTGGCATGTCGCAAACGGCGCGAATATCCACGCAATCCCATTTGGGATCACCTTCTGCCGTCGAATCCGGATGAGACAGCGCGCAAACCTCGGCAATACCAACCACTTCCAGACCCTCGTTGGAATGGTAGAAGAAGCCCTTGTCGCCAATCTTCATGGCGCGCATGTTGTTGCGTGCCTGATAATTGCGGACACCGCCCCATTCTTCACCAACGTCGCCCTTGGCCTTTTGCTGTGTCCAGGACCATGTGTCCGGTTCGGACTTGAAGAGCCAGTAATTTGCCATGGCCAATTACGCTCCCGGATTGTTGAAGACCCAATTGTAGGGCTTCACTTCGACGCTTTCGAACAGGCCGGCCTTTGCATAAGGATCAGCATCGGCAAGTGCCTTGGCAGCATCGATGTCAGCAGTTTCAACGATCACCAGGCTGCCATTTGGCTTGCCTTCCGCATCGAGAAACGGTCCGGCTATCTTCAAAGTGCCTTCCGCATTCAGTTTGTTGAGGTGCTCAAGATGCACAGGACGGGTTTCCATGCGCAGATTCAGGTGACCGGGCTTGTCTTTGCAGATAAAGGCAAACAGCATTTTCATCTCCTTAAGGGCCATCACTCATTCAGTGGTGATAGGCCGTGTCATCAATTGTTGCATGGCGGTGCGCACATCAAGGCTGCCTTCTATAATGGCAGCCACGGCATCCGTCACAGGCATATCTATCGCAAGTCCCTCAGCCAGCCGGGCAGCAACCGAGGCAGCGAATGCGCCTTCGACCAGACCACCGCCGAATGCGCCAGCATCCAGCCCCTGCCCAAGTGCAATACCAAAACGCAGATTGCGCGATTGGTGGCTCGTGGCCGTCAATACCAGATCGCCAAGTCCCGAAAGACCACGCACGGTATCTGCCTTGCCACCCATGGCCACCACAAGCCGCGACATTTCCGCAAGACCGCGTGAAATCAGCGCAGCTCTGGCGGAATCGCCAAGCCCAGCGCCTTCGACAATACCGCACGCAATCGCCAGCACGTTTTTCAACGCGCCGCCAAGCTGCACACCGGCACGGTCTGTCGAGGCATAGAGCCTAAATGTGCGGCCGGAAATGGTTTGTGCCAGTCTCTCGGCATCGCCAGCCTCAGCTGCCGCGATCGCCATGGCTGTCGGCAATCCCTTGGCGATATCTGCGGCAAAACCGGGCCCAGACAGCACAGCAATCGGGTGACGCGGCAGTTCATGTTCCAGAACATCGGTAAGCAACCGTCCCGACGAGCGATCGATGCCCTTGGCGCAGGTTACGATGATTGCATCATTAGCCAGATAAGGACCGTAGTGGCGCGCTGCATCGGCTTGCGCCTGCGATGGCATGGCAAACAGCACGATACCGGCATCGGTAAGCACATTGGCGTCAGCTGAAAACTGCAGTGCATCCGGCAGGCTGATACCAGGCAGCGCCGCTTCGTGCACGCCATCGGTTTTCAAATCTGCCATCAGGGACGGATCGCGCCCTAGCAGGGTGACGTCGTGGCGGTTTTCCAGCGCCATGACCACGGCAAGCGCTGTGCCGAAAGCACCGGCACCAATAACGACGACCTTTTCGCGCTCGATCATGCCTTTGCTCCGCGCTTGCCAAAACCAATCAATGTTTGCGCCGAAGCATCCAGTGGCCAGCGCGAACGTGGTTGCGTATCCAGACCATCCGATGGCATGTCTTGCGCCATACGCTCAAGTCCTGCCCATGCAATCATCACGGCATTATCGGTGCAAAGATTAAGCGGCGGAGCGACAAAGCGGAATTTGTGCTTGTCACACAGCTCCTGCAACGTCCGCCGGATCTCCTGATTGGCCGCCACGCCACCGGCAACCACCAGCGCAGGCACTCCATCGACATCAGGGAATTCTTCGCGGAACCGCTGCAAGCCACGGCCGATGCGGTCCTTCAACGTGCGCGAAACCGCCTTCTGGAATGATGCGCAGATATCGGAAATATCCTGGTCTGACAGCGGCACGATAGCAGTCGCCGCCTGACGAACTGCAGTTTTCAAACCTGAAAAAGAAAAATCAAGCCGTGTCTCCCCCACCATCGGCCGCGGCAAGGCAAAGCGATCAGGATTACCGCTCGCAGCCACCCGCTCAACGGCTGGTCCCCCGGGGTAGGGAAGTCCAAGCAGCTTGGCAGTTTTATCGAACGCCTCACCCAGCGCATCGTCGATCGTCGTTCCCCAACGCTCATATTGACCGACGCCGCGCACCAGAATGAGCTGCGTGTGGCCGCCGGACACCAGAAGCATCAGGTAGGGGAACGACAGCCCGTCCGTCAGCCGCGCCGTTAGCGCATGACCTTCCAGATGGTTGACTGCATAAAGCGGCTTATCGGCAGCACGCGCAATGGCTTTGCCAGTCATCAAACCAACGATCAGACCACCAATCAGGCCGGGGCCGGAGGTTGCGGCCACCGCATCGATATCAGCAAGTGTAACGCCAGCACTGTTCAATGCTTCCTCAACCAGCGTATCGAGTGCCTCGACATGGGCGCGGGCTGCGATTTCGGGGACGACACCGCCATAAGCGCTGTGCTCATCGAGCTGCGACAAAACGACGTCGGACACGATCTCGCCACGACCGTCAGGATGCCGGATTACAACGGCAGCAGCGGTTTCGTCACAACTTGTCTCTATGCCGAGGATACGTAGAAAGGAGGCCATTAACCTGTTCGTTCATTGCGATGCTTGGGAAACTTAGGTACGAACACCTCCGGTAACAATGGATAGAAGCGGATGCAAACAAAACCTTTCCGAATCGGCACACGCGGCAGCCCTCTGGCACTCGCGCAGGCTTATGAAACACGTGACCGGTTGATGAAAGCGCACAACCTGCCGCAGGAAATGTTTGAGGTGGTTGTGCTGTCCACCATGGGTGATCGCATTACCGACCGTGCGCTATCGGAAATCGGTGGCAAAGGCCTGTTCACGGAAGAACTGGAAGCGCAGCTTTCTTCTGGCGATCTCGACTTCGCGGTACATTCTTCAAAGGACATGCCGACCATATTGCCCGAAGGCCTGTTCCTTTCCGCTTTCCTTCCGCGTGAAGATATCCGCGATGCCTTTATCGGCCGTACGGCAAAAACGCTGATGGAATTGCCGCATGCAGCGGTTGTTGGCTCGTCGTCTTTGCGCCGTCAGGCGCTTATTCGTCGTCTGCGTCCAGATATCAGCACCATCATTTTCCGTGGTCTGGTCGATACCCGCCTGCGCAAGCTGGAAGAAGGACAGGCCGATGCCACCCTTCTCGCCTATGCCGGCCTGAAACGTCTTGGAAAGCAGGATGTGCCAACCGCACTGCTTGACCCGAAAGAATTTCCGCCTGCTCCAGCGCAGGGCGCAATCTGCGTCGAAAGCCGCATAAATGACGCCCGGGCCAATGACATGCTGGCCGCAATCAATGATCAGCCGACCTATGATGCCGTGACGTGCGAACGGGCATTTCTGGGCGCGCTCGACGGTTCCTGTCGCACCCCAATTGCCGGTTATGCCCTTTGTGACGGGGAAGACCTGCATTTCCGTGGCCTCATTCTGACGCCGGACGGACAGACCGAACATGGCATAGAAGTAAGCGGCAAACGTGCTGATGCTGCTGATCTCGGCCGAAGGGCCGGTGAAAAGGTTCGTGCCGCAGCTGGCGCAGGTTTCTTCGAGAGCTGGGATTAAGCATGCGCATTGTCGTCACACGCCCGGAAAACACCGGAAAAAAGACGGCAGCACTTTTGCATGACATGGGACATGACGCGGTGCTTCTGCCACTGGTGGAAGCCCGCCACGATATCGAAGCCGCCAGACTTGCGGTGGCGAGCCCATGGGCTTCACTGACCTTTACCAGTGCTCAGGCTCTTGCCGTGTTGGCGGATGCCAAAATTGATTTACGGCCTTTTGCAAAAAAGCCGGTTTTTGCCGTAGGTCAGGCAACGGCGACTGCCGCCAGACATGCAGGTTTTGAGAATATCCATACTGCGGATGGTTATGGTGAAAGCCTTGCCCGACTGATTGGCGAGCAAATCAATGGGTCCGACGGCACCATCGCGCCCCTGCTTTACCTGGCTGGATCCCCCCGATCATCAGCGCTTGAAACCGCGCTGGATGGTTTGGGAATTACCTATACGACGACGGAATGTTATCGCATGGTGCCGATTGATTGGTCGAATGACGATCTCGACGCCTTGCTGGTGGCAAAACCGGTTGACGCCGTGCTGTTGTTCTCGACTGAAACCGCACGGCTTTTTTTTAAAAATATTATTTCTGACCGCTACGAGAACGAGCTTCGGCACAGCCATTTCTTCTGTCTGAGTGAGAATGTGGCAGCCGCAGTTCCCAAGGCTTTTTCCAGCAATGTTCATGTCAGTTCCCTGCCGTCGCAGGCGGGCCTGCTTGACCTTCTAAAGTCGCATTAGGAACCTAATTCGTGCCTTTGCTCTTTCCTTTGCGGTCATCACTGACTAGTTTTGAATTGTTGAAGGCACAAAGAGGTAGACATGGTCTCGGGAAAACCGCCACGCCACTCCAGGACAAAAGCCGAACCGGTCACGATCGACCTTGATGCAAAGGACGTGAAAACGCTTGCGCCCGGCGCAACAGAGCCGGACAAACAAGAGCCGGTCGTCGCGGCTGATCAGCCTTCACAGGACATTCCTGCCTCATCGCCAATTGAACCGCAGCCGAATGTGGATATTGGCGACGAGCCGAAAGACGAACAGAAAAATGAAAAGCCCTCATTTGAGGAGCAACTTTCAGAGGCCTCTGACAAACCGGATGCCCCGCAAACTCTGGAACGTGAAACTCAAGAAAATGACGTGAAGGAAGCGGCGCAGCAAGAAGAACCAGTCTTCTCGCCACCACCGCCTCCACAGCCCGCCTCGACAGAGGCCCGGCAGGGATCATCAGGCTTCATCGCCGCTGGCATTTTTGGTGGCCTGATCGCACTGCTTGCCGCTGGCAGCATGCAATATGCGGGCTACCTTCCACCCTTCTCGTCAGCAGCCAATCAGGATGCGGAAAATGCACTGTCGGCAGAAATAGCCAGCCTCAAAACGCAACTTTCCGCTCTCCAGCAACAAGCACAATCAGCGCCAGCGGCAGACACCTCGGCCCTTGAGGCACGCCTTGCCGCACTTGAAAATGCCGTACCTGCAGCGAGTGGCGAAAGTGCCGATGTCTCTGGCCTTGCCGATAAAATCGCAAGCCTTGAAGGAACGGTATCCAGCCTTCAATCCGAACGCTCTGCACAGGAAACGGCCACTGCTGATCTGACGCGCCGGTTGAACGATGCTGAAGCCAAACTCAATGAACCGCGGGACGACATCGAAGTCGCCCGTGCCATTGCATCCGCAGGCCTGAAGGCAGCCGTCGATCGTGGCGGGCCATTCCTGACAGAACTGGACACCCTTGCCGGTGTTGCAACCGACGATCCGTCCGTGGCGGCCTTGAAACCTTTTGCCACCACCGGCGTCCCATCGCGTGCCGAATTGCTGCGAACATTCCCAGACGTTGCAAACTCTATGCTGGCCACGTTGAACCAGCCCGACCCCAACCAGTCGATCGTCGAGCGCTTGACCGAAAGCGCCTATTCGCTGGTCAAGGTAAGGCCGGTCGGCAACATTGAAGGTGAGACGCCTGAAGCCGTCATAGCGCGCATGGAAGACAAGATGCGCAATGGCGACCTGCAAGGTGCCGCCCTGGAATGGAATGCTCTCCCCGATGCGGCAAAAACCGTATCAACCGCCTACAAACAATCGCTTGATGCACGGATAGAGGTTGAAAAACTGGTCGGCGACAGCCTGTCGCGCGCCATCAACAGCTCCGGGCAGAAGGGATAAGCGGCATGGCAAAAATTCTGACCTTTATCGTCCTTGTTCTGGCCATCGGTTTTGGTTTTTCATGGCTTGCTGACAGGCCGGGCGTGCTTTCGGTCGTCTGGCAAGGACAGCTCATTGAAATGAGCCTGATGGTCGCGGCCTCCATGATCGCGGTGCTGGTTGCCGCTGTCATGCTGTTGTGGTGGCTGTTTGCCGCCATCTGGACCTCACCTTATGCAGCCCGCCGTTATTTCCGCGCCCGCAAGCGTGACCGTGGTTATCAGGCGCTTTCAACCGGCTTGATTGCCGCTGGTGCCGGTAATGCGCTGATGGCACGCAAGATGACGGCCCGTGCTCAAGGACTGATCAGCGCCGATCAGGAACCGTTGATCCATTTGCTCGAAGCACAGGCAGCCCTCATTGAAGGCAAATATGACGAAGCCCGCCGCAAGTTCGAGGCGATGGCACAGGATCCCGAAACACGCGAACTGGGTCTGCGAGGCCTCTATATCGAGGCACGACGTCAGGGCGCGCACGAAGCCGCCATGCAATATGCCGAAGATGCCGCTGAAAAAGCCCCCTACCTTCCATGGGCAGCTCAGGCTGCATTGGAATTCCGCAGCCGCACCGGCCAGTGGGATGATGCCATTCGCCTGCTCGATCAGCAAAAGGCTGCTCATGTTATGGATCGCGGCGAGGCAGAGCGCCTGAAAGCCGTGCTGTTGACCGCCAAAGCCAATGATAAGCTGGAAGGCGACCCGAAGGGCGCGCGTGATGATGCGCTGCAGGCACTCAAGCTTGCCAAGAGCCTTGTCCCGGCCGCTCTCATTGCCGCCAAGGCCTATATTCGCGAAGATAATCTGCGCAAGGCAGCCTCGGTGCTGGAAAGTGTGTGGAAAATCGCCCCGCACCCTGAAGTCGCGGCCGTTTACGTGCGTGCACGCAGCGGCGATACGGCAATCGATCGTCTAAAGCGGGCAGAGAAGCTGGAAGCCCTGCGACCCAACAACGTTGAATCGCTGTTTACCGTGGCGCATGCTGCACTGGATGCCAAGGAATTTGCCAAGGCCCGCAGCAAAGCTGAAGCAGCCGCCAGAATTGAACCGCGTGAAAGCATTTTCCTGCTGATGGCGGATATTGAAGATTCTGAAAACGGTGATCAGGGCCGAGTGCGTCACTGGATGGCGCAGGCGCTGCGTGCGCCCCGTGATCCTTCATGGGTGGCTGATGGCATTGCCTCTGAAAAATGGTTGCCAATCTCACCGGTCACCGGTCGACTGGATGCCTTTGAGTGGAAGGCGCCGTTTGGACAAATCGAAGGCCCGTTGGAAAATGCCGATGTCAAAGAGGCATTCGCCTCACTGCCACCGGTTGCCAAGCCAGCGACGCCAGAAGCACCTGAGCCTACGCCTGCAGCAGTAAAGCCGATCGACATTCCGCCTGTCGTGACAGTTGTCGAGAAAGCAGAAAAGCCGGTAAAGCCGATCTCAACACCAGCACCAGCTCAAGCATCGACGCCTGCCCCCAAGTCCAAAGAAACCATTGCTGCACCGCCGTTGGCAGAAACGGCAAAGGAAGAGGAACCAGTTCCGTTCTTTGGCGGTTTGCCGGATGACCCGGGCGTTAAAAAGGCCGGCTCTGAACAGGAACCCAAAACTCGGCTCAAGCTGTTTTGATCTGCAAGTCTCATGAAGCGCCAATTTGAACAGGATAGGCATGCTTAATCGTATTCAATCCTTTTTTCAGGAACTTACGGGTGGTCATTCCGGAAAAGACTTTGCACCGGATGATCTGCGTGTCGCTGTTGCGGCGCTATGTTTCCAGGTGATGGAAGCCGATGGCACCATCTCCAAAAGCGAACGCCAGAAATTGCGGGAAATACTTTCGCAATATTATTCGTTGAGTGGCAGCACGCTGGAAGCTCTTCTCGAGGCCGGACGCGAGGCAGGCACCGAAGCGGTCGATTATTACCGTTTTACCACCGATATTCGCCGTCACCTTGATGAAGCCCAGCGCGTCGCGTTGATCGGTATCCTCTGGGATATCGTTTACGCAGATGGAGATCGCAGCGAAATGGAAGACCACGTGATCTGGCGTATCGCCGATCTGCTCGGTGTTTCGGTCCGCGACCGGGTTTTGCAACGGCAACAGGCTGCAACGCGCACCACAAATGTCAGGGAAAATGAAAACGACGAAAATGCTGTTTGACCCCTCCCGTCAACAGAGCCGGAAACCTGCAATACTGGTCGTTCTGCATCAGGAGCGGTCAACACCCGGCAGAGTTGGCCAGATGCTGGAGGAAAAAGGATATTCGCTGGATGTCCGCCGACCAGCGCTGGGTGATGCCCTGCCCGACACTCTGGTGAACCACGCTGGTGCAGTTATTTTCGGTGGCCCGATGAGCGCCAACGATCCGCATGATTACGTCAAGACGGAAATCGACTGGCTGAAAGTGCCACTCAAAGAGGACAAGCCGTTTCTCGGCATCTGTCTTGGTGCGCAAATGTTGTCGAAACATCTTGGCGGCAAGGTTCATGCCGCCAATGATGGTCAGGTCGAAATCGGCTGGTACCCACTGCACAGTACCGAAAAGGGCCGGTTGCTGATGCCACACTGGCCAAAGATGGTCTACCATTTCCATCGTGAAGGGTTCGAACTGCCACGGAGTGCTGATCTTCTGGCAACCGGTGATGCCTATCCCAACCAGGCTTTTCGTTACGGGAAGAACGCCTGGGGGCTGCAGTTCCACGCGGAATTGACCCGCGCCATGATGCAGCGCTGGGTCGTACATGGTGCTGAACGTTTCACGATGCCGAATGCTCAGGTCGGCAGCAAGCACCTCGAGGGACGGATGATGTTCGACACGCCGCTTCGGGCCTGGTTGTCGAATTTTCTGGAAATGGTTTTTGAAGGAAAACCACAGCGCCAGAAAGCGCTGTAAGTCTTGCCGAACACCTCCCCCGAATTTGACGATGGAAGAACGTCTAGAGATGTTTCGGCATATCCAGACTGTCGACTCTGCGCAGCTTCGGGAAGCTCAACGCCCAGACGACCGCCACAGCCAGTGTTCCAAAACCGCCAATCACCACGGCCGGGACAGCGCCGATCACGTGCGCCATGGTACCAGCGCGAAACTCGCCCAGTTCATTGGATGCGCCGACAAACACCATGTTGACGGCATTGACGCGACCACGCACCTCGTCCGGCGTCCAGAGCGCAATCAGCGTTTCACGCACATAAACCGACACCATGTCAGCAGCACCCATCGCCATCAGCGCACCAATGGAAACCCATGCGGTCTGGGACAGGCCAAATACAATAGTCGCCACACCAAACAGCGCCACGCCGACAAACATCAGCATGCCGGCATGATGACGAATGGGGTTAAAGGCCAGAAAAGCCGCAACCACGATTGCACCAATGCCGGGTGCTGCACGCAGAAGACCAAGGCCCCAAGGACCAAGTGTCAGCACTTCCTTGGCAAAAATCGGCATCAGCGCCACCGCACCGCCGAGCAGCACGGCAAACAGATCAAGCGAGATCGCGCCGAGAACGATTTTTTCCTGCGAGATGAAGCGAAAGCCTGCGAGCATGCTTTCCAGAGATACGGCACGGGCCGGGCTGCGTTGTTCCGGCTTCTTGATGGAGAAGGCCAATACAGCGGAAAGGGCAAACAACGCGAGCGCCACTGAGTAGGCAATCCATGCGCCGGCGCCATAAAGCAGGCCACCGGCAACCGGGCCCATGATCGAGGCCATCTGCCAGGACGATGAGTTCCAGGCAATCGCATTGGGCAGGTCTTCTGCCGGGACAAGGTTGGGGGCAAGCGATTGCACGGCAGGGCCCATAAACGCCCGCTCAATGCCAAAGATGACGAGGATAAGAAACACCAGCCACGGCACGAAATTGTGCGTCAGTGTCAATCCCAGCAGCATAGCAGCGCATAGACAGGCAACCAGCAGGCAGCTTGCCATGATCATGCGACGATTATGCCTGTCGGCCACGGTGCCCGTAACCAGAATAAGCAGAAGCGATGGCAGAAACTGAAACAGGCCGATCAAGCCAAGGTAGAAACTGTTACCCGTTACCTCATACATCTGCCAACCGACGGATACGCTGACGATCTGTACGGCAAAAGCTGAAAAGAAACGCGCCGTGAAGAAACGGCGGTAAGAGGGATGCCGGAAAGCGCCGAAGCGATTTTCAGCGGAAGGCAGAGACATTGGTTTGACTTTCGGCTGGTGGCCAATCGATATGAGGCAGGACCACGGCAATAGATGGATGAGGCGCGTGATTATGTCGCGCTTCCATAAAGCTATTAAGCATGAATCACCAGCCCTGTTGCGGCGGGTCTTGCCGGTTCAAGCTGCAATGTCTAAATGTCTGTCTGCAACTCATGGAGATATTGATGCCAGGCATTATAGACGCGCTGCTTAGTGTTATCGTTCTAGCACTGAATCTGTATTGGTGGATATTGATCGCAAGCGCCATTTTTTCCTGGCTCTATGCGTTCAACGTCATCAATTCAAGAAACCAGTTCGTCAGCTCGATTGGCGCCTTTTTATACAACGTTACAGAGCCAGTCCTGCGTCCCATCCGGCGTGTTCTGCCAAATCTCGGCGGTATCGACATTTCACCGATCATCGTTCTGCTTGGCATCGTTTTCCTGCAGATGATCATACAAAATCCGATCCGACCGTTCCTGTTGTCGCTGTTCCAATAAGGCATCACAGACTGCCCATAGGACTGCCGGTGTAAACTTATAGACCGGCAGATGTCTTCACCGACAGGATGCGCTGGTATGACCGACAGACCGTGGACCGCGTTCAACGACCATCTGTGTCTGTCTGTGCGCCTGACACCAAATGGTGGGCGCGACGTGCTGGAGAGGCTGGAAACAAGTGCTGATGATGATGTGGTGCTGAAAGCACGTGTCAGCGCCGTACCGGAGAATGGCAAGGCCAACAAAGCCCTTATTGCTTTGCTCGCAAAATCTCTGCGCGTACCCAAGAGCACAATTTCATTTATATCGGGCGAAACAGCCCGTAAAAAAATCCTCCGGATCGATGCTGACCCGGAGGACTTGATAATCAAGCTTGAAAAGCTGCTGGATCAGCCCTGAGCCTTGTAGCGCTCGATGGCTTCAACGATCAGCTTCTTAGCAACGTCTACGTTCTGCCAGCCGCCAATCTTAACCCACTTACCCGGCTCAAGATCCTTGTAGTGCTCAAAGAAGTGTTCGATCTGCTTGAGCGTGATTTCCGGCAGGTCTGTGTAGTTTTCGATCTTGTCGTAGCGGCGCGTCAGCTTTGGAGCCGGAACCGCAATGATCTTCTCGTCCTGACCGCCATCATCTTCCATGACCATGACGCCAATAGGACGAACGTTGATAACGCAACCCGGTACCAGCGGACGGGTGTTGCAGATCAGAACGTCGATAGGATCGCCATCATCAGACAGGGTATGCGGCACGAAACCGTAGTTTCCCGGATAGGTCATCGGGGTATAAAGGAAGCGGTCCACGATCAGAGCGCCAGCTTCTTTGTCCATCTCGTATTTGATTGGGTGGCCGCCAACCGGCACTTCTACGATGACGTTCACGTCATCAGGCGGGTTCTTACCAATAGAAATTGCATCAATACGCATTCGTGATCCCTCAATCCAGGTGTGGTGGCCAAGTGTAATGGTGGATCGTTCGATACTGGGAAACAACCTGCAATGCAACACAGGCTTTGGTACGAAGCCGAATTTCAAGAAAAACGGTAATAGCGACCGCGGGTTTCAAGCAATACGTGTCCTGCCGTATTGCCTTTTACTTCCAGGCGTAACCAACTTTTTTAAGTTGCTTGCCAGCAAAGTCTTCCATGCCTTCTGCAACATCGCGGCCGCCATGCGATCGGAAGAACCGGTTTGCCAGTTCGCTGTCTTCAAGGCACCAGACGACGATGCCATCACAGCCAAGCGATTTCAGCAGCCGGCGAGCTTCGGTAAACAGTACCGAGCCAAGGCCGATACCCTGATATTCAGGACGCAGATACAACTCATAGACTTCGCCATCATGTGGCAGGCCACGGGCGCGGCTAAGGCCGAGCGTCGCATAACCGGCAATAACACCAGCCACTTCGACCACCAGCATGGTCGCGGAGCCGCGTGTCGCCTTGCGCCACCAGCTTTCGCCACGGCGTTCCAGCATCTGCGTCAGGGGCTTGTGTGGAATGAGACCCGAATAGGTCTGTTCCCACGACATACGGTGTGCCTGGGAAATGGCACCCGCGTCCTGCGGTTCTGCTCGGCGAATCTCTATCGATAACGTTTTCATAACGCGCTTCTGGCCCCGGCGAGGCAAACTTGCCAGCCGTAAAGGTTAACGACCTGAAGCTTACCCACAACCTTATCATGTGGACGACGCACCAACGTTAACGCTTTTTTAACCGAAGCAGCAAGCGCCTTTCATGGAAAGCCACAAATAAAAAACCCGGCACATGGCCGGGTTTTCTAAAATCAAAATCTTCAAGTCAATCAAACAGCAAGCTTGGACTTTTCGAAACGCTTGCGGTCGTTCGCGTCAAGGAACATCTTGCGCAGGCGGATCGACTTTGGCGTGACTTCCATCAGCTCATCGTCCTGAATCCACGACAATGCGCGGTCAAGGGTCATGCGGATTGGCGGTGTCAGCTTCACAGCTTCATCCTTGCCGGCAGCGCGGATGTTGGTGAGCTGCTTGCCCTTCAGAACGTTCACTTCGAGATCGTTGTCACGGGTATGAATACCAATGATCATACCGGCGTAAACCTTTTCACCTGGCTCGATGATCATCGGACCCCGGTCTTCAAGGTTAAACATCGCGTAAGCAACCGCTTCACCCGAACCGTTGGACAGGAGAACACCGTTGACGCGACCGGCAATAGCACCCTTGAATGGCTGGTAGTCATGGAACAAACGGTTCATGATGGCCGTACCGCGCGTATCCGTCAGCAGTTCGGACTGGTAGCCGATCAGACCGCGGGTCGGAGCAAGGAACTTCAAACGAACGCGGTTACCACCGGAAGGACGCAGTTCGGTCATTTCAGCCTTACGTTCAGACATTTTCTGAACGACGACACCGGAATGTTCTTCATCAACGTCGATAACGACTTCTTCGATCGGCTCGATGGTCTGGCCGTTCTCGTCCTTCTGCATCACAACGCGAGGACGCGAAACTGCAAGTTCGAAACCTTCGCGACGCATGGTTTCGATCAGAACTGCAAGCTGCAATTCGCCACGACCGGAAACGAAGAATGAATCCTTGCCTTCAGCTTCTTCGATCTTGAGAGCGACGTTGCCTTCAGCTTCCTTGAACAGACGGTCGCGGATAACGCGAGACGTTACCTTGTCGCCTTCTGTGCCGGCAAGCGGGCTGTCGTTAACGATGAAGGACATCGTAACGGTTGGCGGATCGATCGGCTGAGCCTTCATCGCTTCCGTGACCGAAGGATCACAGAATGTATCAGCAACGGTACCCTTGGAGAGACCGGCAATAGCAACGATGTCGCCTGCATGCGCTTCGTCAATAGCTGTGCGCTCAATACCGCGGAACGCGAGAATCTTGGAAATACGACCGGTTTCGATGGTCTTTCCATCCTGACCCAAGACCTTGACGGCCTGGTTAGGCTTGATCGAACCAGATGCGATACGACCAGTGATGATACGGCCGAGGAAGGGGTTGGCTTCCAGAATGGTACCGATCAGGCGGAAAGGACCTTCTTCAATTGTTGGCTCAGGAACGTGCTTCAGAACCAGATCCAAAAGTGGTGCAAGACCCTCATCCTTAGGACCTTCCGGGTTGACGTTCATCCAGCCATCGCGGCCCGAACCGTACAGGATCGGGAAGTCGAGCTGTTCATCAGTCGCATCGAGGTTTGCGAACAGGTCGAAAACTTCGTTGATAACTTCTTCATGACGGCCGTCTGGACGGTCGATCTTGTTGATCGCGACGATTGGGCGAAGACCAACCTTGAGCGCCTTGGAAACAACGAACTTGGTCTGCGGCATTGGGCCTTCAGACGAGTCGACCAGAACGATCGCGCCATCCACCATCGAAAGGATACGCTCAACTTCGCCACCGAAGTCGGCGTGGCCGGGGGTGTCGACGATGTTGATGCGAACACCCTTCCACTCAACCGAAGTTGCCTTGGCGAGAATGGTGATGCCGCGCTCTTTTTCGAGGTCGTTGGAGTCCATAACGCGCTCAGCAACGCGCTGGTTGTCACGGAACGAGCCGGACTGCTTCAGAAGTTCGTCAACGAGGGTTGTTTTCCCATGGTCAACGTGCGCGATGATCGCGATGTTGCGAATTGCCATTGTTCAAAATCTCTGAGGTTGGGCGCTCAATTCGGGAGGGTGCGCCAGTTCATTTGGCGCGCTCATAACCTTTTTTTTGGTTTTGCGAAAGGGGGGCCATGTCATATGACCCTTGCGTATACGCAATAACATAAAAATATGACAGCCAAAGCGCGCAACCCAAAGCGGTTGGCGTTTTCTGAAACGCTTTCGATTTCCGCATAGTTTTCAACAAAAAGGCGGGGAATGACCCCGCCTCATATTGTTAGATTAAACCACGCTTTTTCAGCATCGCATCCGGGCTTGGCATTTTTCCGCGAAATGCCAGATAGGCCGCCTCAGGGTCAACGGAACCGCCAGACGAGTAGACATTCTCCTTCAACTTGCGGGCAAGCTCCGCGTTGAACGGGTTGCCACTTTCCTCAAATGCCGCAAACGCATCGGCATCCAGAACTTCGGACCACATGTAGGAGTAATAACCGGCAGAATATCCGTCACCGGAGAAGACGTGCTGGAAGTGCGGGGTGGCGTGACGCATGACCAAAGACTGCGGCATGGAAAGCGAAGACAGCACTTCAGCCTGCACCGCCATGGGATCATTCACCTTGCTGCGGTTGTGGAACGCCATGTCGACCAACGCCGACGAAGTATATTCCACCGTGTTGAAACCGGCATTGAAGGTTTGCGCTGCCAGAACCTTGTCGAGCAACGCTTTCGGCATTGGCTGACCGGTTTCGAAATGCAGCGCATAGGTGCTGAGAATTTCCGGCACTGTCAGCCAGTGTTCGTAAAGCTGCGACGGCAGTTCCACGAAGTCACGTGACACACCGGTTCCCGAAACGGAAGGATAGGTCACGTCGGACAACATGCCGTGCAGCGCATGGCCGAATTCATGAAACAGGGTACGGGCGTCGTCCAGCGACAGCAGCGCCGGCTTGCCTTCCGCTGGCTTGGCGAAATTGCAAACATTGTAGATGATCGGCAGTTCGCCCTGAACACCGTTTTTCAGGGTCAGTTTGTGCTGCGATTGGAACGAGCTCATCCACGCACCGGAACGCTTGGACGGACGCGCGAAATAATCACCAAGGAACATTGCTTTCAGCGCACCCTTGTCGTCACGAATTTCGAAAACCCGCACATCCGGATGGTAACCTGTCACGCCTTTCATCTCGGAGGCACGAACGCCAAATAGTCGTGTTGCCACGTCGAAGCAGGCATCAATGATCTTTTCGAGCTGAAGATATGGCTTCAGTTCGGCTTCAGAAAAATTGAACTTCTGTGCACGCAGCTTTTCGGCGTAGTGACGCCAATCCCATGGGGAAACCTCGTGATTACGGCCTTCTTCGCGGATGAGGTCGGCAAGCTCGGCTTCTTCCTCACGGGCCCGAGCAACAGCCTTTTCCCATACCGTGGTCAACAGGCCATTTACCGCCTGTGGCGTTTTCGCCATGGTGTCGTCCAGCTTGTATGCAGCAAAGCTTTCGTAACCGAGCAGACCGGCCTTTTCCTCACGCAGCGAAAGCGTCTGTTTGACAATGTCGATATTGTCGGTTTCTCCGCCATTCGCACCGCGCGCCACCCAGGCCTTGAAGGCCTGCTCACGCAGATCACGACGTTCGGAGAATGTCAGGAACGGTTCGATAATCGAACGCGACAGGGTTACCGCATAGGCCGCGCCCAGACCTTTTTCCTTGGCAGCTGAGGCCATTGCGTCACGCAAAAATGCAGGAATGCCGGCAAGCTCCTCGTCACTGGACAACGCCAGCGACCAGTTTTTTTCATCGGCCAGAACGTTTTGGCCAAACTTGGCACCAAGACCAGCCAGTTGCTCGTTAATTGCAGCAAGCCGTTCTTGACGGTCCTTGGCTAGCTTGGCGCCGGAGCGGACAAAACCCTTCCAATGTCGTTCCAGAACCCGCTTTTCCTCAGTCGTCAGGCCAAGCGTCTCACGCTTTTCCCAGAGAGCATCGATGCGAGCAAAAAGCTGCGCATTCATACCAATCTTCGAATAATGACGCGACATTTTCGGCGCGATTTCACGCTCCAGCGCCTGAATGGTCTCGTTGGTGTTGGAGCCCGCCTTGTTCCAGAAGATCGACGAAACACGTGAAAGTTCGTCGCCGGCAATTTCCAGCGCAACGATGGTGTTTACAAAGGTTGCGGCCTCGGCATTGCCTGCAATCGCTTCGATTTCCGCTTCGTGATTTGCCAATGCGACATCAAAGGCTGGCGCAAAATCACTGTCTTTCACCGCGTCGAACTGCGGCAATCCGTTCGGTCCGGTCCACTGAAAAAGCGCCTGATTTGCTGCGGAATGCGATGTCATATGCCTTCACCTCTGAACTGTTACCTTAAACCGCATATAGTACAGGCATTGGTCAAAATCCAATCAGCTTCGCAGGTTTAAAATGAGGTTTTTGCGCCCACCATCAAGGCGGAAATGTTACCCGATTTGGCATCAGAAAGGGGGATAAGGGTAGAGAAGAAGTCAGGGATTGCAGGCGTTTTGAAACCTCACGACAATATCCGGTGCATAAAGCCGACACGCTGCCCTTTGAGGCGTGCAGAATATTGACCGACACCCTGAACGTGTGATGTATTTTTCCAATAATATCCCATGATGGAGATATAAATTATGGAGATTTATTCTTTACGGACATCCGCGAATTTCATTTTTAACAATAGCGCCAAGAAAAATCCGACGCCAGAAATTGAAATTCCTCGTATCGAAGAACAATCAAACAGCGAAACCTTTGCGGCCCCGCAAGAGCAAAATGAGCGTGTTAATTTCTCCAGCATAAGCCCGCGCGAATTACGCGACATGGCAACTGAATATTATCAGGCCGGGCAAATACAGCAGACGATATATAGCGAGCTATCGTCTGAACTTCCCACCCATGCCTTGAATGCAATGGGCGAAGTGGTCGATCTTACCCACATCACCGACGATACCTATTTCGATTTTGGCTCTTATTTCCGGGACCAACTGACCATTGCCCAATCCATCGGTGATCCCGCCAAGGCGGAAGTTCTTGAAGATGTCGTGTCGTTTATCGACAGCGTTTGAAGCCAAAGCGCGTTGATTTGCGGCTTTGGCGACTAGGTGCCTCGCAAGTTGATTTGATTTCCACGGTAAAACTAGTAAGTCTGCCTTATGGAAGGCGGCTCATGACACAGCATCAGGAAACACAATCGATTGCATTTCTGGTCATTTCCGGTGCGCGCCTGTTCAACAGCGCATTTGAAAAACGTGTCTCTATAGCCGGTCTGGAATTGACGCCAGGTGAAGCTCGAACCTTGCTGACAATCGCTGCTATCAATGGCAGCAGGCAAACTGAAATTGCCGCCCGTATCGGCGTGGAGCCAATGACCCTCTGCGCCTATCTTGACCGGCTGGAGGGCTTGAGCCTTGTCGAGCGCCAACAGGATCAGAAGGATCGCCGCTCCAAGCGCGTGTTTCTCGCTCCGGCCTCGACCGTTATGCTCAAGGAAATTCGCATTGAGATCGATGCCCTGATCACGCAGGCGACCAAAGGCATGACCAAGACAGAGGTTGATACCATGCATCGGTCACTCACCCTCCTGAACAGCAATCTGCAAAACCTGCAGGATCAGCCTTAAGCGGCGATAATCGGAATATCAGAACGAATGTCGCCTCCTCTACCCGCTCCTACTCCGATCATGACTACACGGCGCACCGCCATTCTTGGTGCCCTGCTAATGGCGATCGGGCCAATTTCCATGGCGATCTACACGCCGGCCATGCCGGAACTGGTCAATGCATTCGGCACAACGGAAGCGGCAATCAAGATCAGCCTTGCCCTGTATTTTGCAGGTTTCGCGCTGGCGCAGCTTGTATCCGGCCCGGCATCGGATGCTTTTGGTCGTAAGGCAGCCAGCCTTGTTTTTCTGTCGATCTATCTGGCAGGCGGGCTGATTGCAGTGTCTGCTCCATCGGTCGAGTTTCTACTGGCCGCCCGACTTATCCAGGGTATCGGCGTATCCGTTGGCATGACGGTGGCGCGCGCCATTGTCCGCGACCAGTTTATTGGATCTGAAGCATCCAGTATCCTCAACCTGATCGGCATCATGCTGGCAATCGGCCCTGCTATTGGCCCGACAATGGGCGGACTGTCGCTTGCCGCCTTTGGTTGGCATTCTGTTTTTTGGCTGATGGTTGGTTTTGGCGTCATATCGGTGGTCGCAGTCGTATTTTTCCTGCGTGAGACAACCGTGCCGGACAGAAAGCTGATCAGGCCGAGTAACCTCGTCCGAGCCTACGCCGAATTGCTCAGAAACAAACGTTTCCTCTTTGCAGCCATGATCATGGCCGGTTCGGTTGGCGCCCTTTATGCCCAAGCCACGATGCTGTCCTTTATCCTCATCAATGAGGTCGGCCTGACGCCAACGGGATTTGGGCTGAGCATGCTGATGCAATCAGGCGCTTATTTCTCCGGTTCTGTCGCGCTGCGGTTTCTGGTCAAAATCTTAGGTGACCGCCACTCCGCAATTCTCGGACTATGCTGTTCGGGCATCGGCGGAACATTGATGATCCTGTCAGTTTTCCTTCTGGAGCCATCGTTCATTACCATCATGGGGCCGGTGGCTGTTGCCACCTTCGGCATCGCATTGATCACGCCTTATATCGTGACGGCTGCGATGGCGCCCTTTCCGCATATTGCGGGCTCGGCATCGGCAATGATGGGTTTTATCCAGATGAGTTCCGGCTTTATCGCCGGTGTTGTGGCCTCGCTTATTGGCTCGCCACTACTCGCCTTCGGCACTGTTATTCCTTTTATGGAATTTATGGCCATCGCTGGCTACATCGGTTTTGCCAGCTTCACCCGCAAAACGGCGTGAAAAAACCGCGGCGTCGCCACCGCGGTTCTTTAAAATCACAGGCTCTGTCGATTACTTGCCCTGATTACGCTTTGCGAGGGTGCGCAGACGAAGTGCGTTGAGCTTGATGAAGCCAGCTGCATCCTTCTGGTCGTAGGCACCCTGGTCGTCTTCAAACGTCACCAGCTTGTCGGAGTAGAGCGACTTGTCGCTTTCGCGGCCAGTCACCATCACATTGCCCTTGTAGAGTTTCAACGTGACTTCGCCCTCAACATGCTCTTGGCTCTTGTCGATCAGTGCCTGCAGCATTTCGCGCTCTGGCGAGAACCAGAAGCCGTAATAGATCAACTCGGCGTAACGTGGCATCAGCTCATCCTTGAGATGGGCTGCACCACGGTCAAGCGTGATGGATTCGATGGCGCGGTGAGCAGCCAACAGGATTGTACCGCCAGGTGTTTCGTAAACGCCACGCGACTTCATGCCAACAAAACGGTTCTCAACGAGGTCGAGACGACCGATACCATTGTCACGACCGTAGTTATTCAGCGCAGCAAGCAAGGTTGCCGGCGACATTTCAACGCCGTTGATCGAGCAAGCATCGCCCTTACGGAAACCAATCTTGATGGTTGTTGCCTGATCCGGTGCAGCTTCAGGAGAGATCGTGCGCATGTGCACATATTCCGGAGCCTCGACCGCCGGGTCTTCCAGAACCTTGCCCTCGGAAGAGGAGTGCAGCAGGTTGGCGTCGACGGAGAATGGCGCCTCGCCCTTCTTGTCCTTGGCAACCGGGATCTGGTTTTCTTCGGCGAACTTCAGCAGATCAGTACGGCTCTTGAAGGCCCAGTCGCGCCATGGAGCAATGATCTTGATATCAGGGTTCAGCGCATAGGCCGAAAGTTCGAAGCGAACCTGGTCGTTGCCCTTGCCGGTTGCGCCGTGGGCAATCGCGTCTGCGCCGGTCTTCTTCGCGATATCGATGAGGTGCTTGGAAATCAGCGGACGCGCAATGGACGTGCCCAACAGATAGACGCCTTCATAAACAGCGTTGGCGCGGAACATTGGGAATACGAAATCACGCACGAATTCTTCGCGAACGTCCTCAACGAAGATTTCCTTGATGCCCAGCATCTCGGCCTTCTTGCGTGCTGGTTCCAGCTCTTCGCCCTGACCAAGGTCAGCTGTGAAGGTTACGACTTCCGCACCGAGTTCGGTCTGGAGCCATTTCAGGATGATCGAGGTATCGAGACCGCCAGAATAGGCGAGAACGACTTTCTTAACGTCTTTCGGAAGTGCCATGAGTGATGTCCATCTGCGTACCGGCGAGCGATGAGTTCGCCATTTCCTTGGGAATGCGGCACTTTTAGCGAGTTTATTGGCGCACGCAAGGAAAACCGGTGAAAGGCAGTGTCAGAGCAAGTGAAATTCCACCGGGAACAAAATCCGTCCTCGTGAATTAAGCCATCCGGGCATCTTCGCTCTGAAGGGAAGATTTGAGGAGAGACCGATGAGCAATCCGCATCCAGCATTCGCGCAAGGCAATGTCGCGGTCATCACAGGGGCCGCTTCGGGGATAGGGCTGGCGGCAGCAAAAAAATTCGCAAGTCTCGGCATGAGTGTCGTGCTGGCGGATCTGGAGGGCGACAACTTGGCCAATGCTTATGCCGATGTATTGGCAGAGGCCGAGGAAGGCGAAGCGCAGGTCGTGTCGATTGCGTCTGATGTTTCAAAACCCGATGACCTCGGCGCACTGGAACGCGCCGTTATCCAGCGTTTCGGCCGGGTACATGTGTTGATGAACAATGCTGGCATTCAGCCGGGCAGCTCGATCTTTGGCCCGCAGACCAATTGGGAAAATGTGTTTGGCGTCAACCTGCTCGGCGTCATCAATGGCAGCCGCGTGTTTGGACCAGGCATGATTGGCCATGGCGAGCCGGGCCTGATCATCAATACCGGCTCCAAACAAGGCATCACCACCCCTCCGGGCGATCCGGCCTATAATGTTTCAAAAGCCGGTGTCAAAGCCTTTACCGAGGCACTGCAGCATGAACTGCGCAACGTTGCCGATTGCGCGATTACCGCCCATATGCTGATCCCCGGTTTTGTCTTTACCAACCTCACGGCCAATGGTCGCACGGAAAAACCTGAGGGGGCATGGACACCGGAACAAACCATTGAGTTCATGCTGGAAAGCATTGGTCACGGTGATTTCTATATACTGTGCCCGGACGGCGAAGTGGACAGAAAGACAGACGAAAAGCGTATTCTCTGGGCCGCAGGCGATATCGTTGAAAACAGGCCACCTCTGTCACGTTGGCATGGAGATTACACCGGCGCTTTTGATTCCTTTCTCAAGGCGCAGCAGTAAATAGCTGGCGTCGCGATATCCGCGTTCACCGATACCGTTCATCGATCGGCAAACAGAAAGACCAGGCTTTCGATAGCATGGTCTTTTTTTTCCTCTGCCGTTCCGGTCCAAAATTGTTGCTCGCGTTGTGACCGCCATGATCACCGCATTGGTTGTGCGCTGGTTTTAGATCACACGCATTAATTTTCTCGTCGCAATAAGACAGGCTGCCCCACCTTTCGCGGAACATATCCTCGTACAAGGGATGCATTTCGCCACCTCAAAATTGAATCGATTCAATAACAATATGGAAATCAAATTGAACCGATTCAATAGTACGCAAAAATTCGCTCTGTCAAACGTTTCTTGAACCGATACAAAAAGCTGCTACTTTTTATGAAGACAAAAAAGGAGTGGTTTTGACAAAAGGCCCGATAAGACTGGCAGATATCGCCAAGGCGGCAGGGGTTTCCCAAGGTACGGCATCGAATGTTTTCAGCCGGCCGGAAATCGTCCGTGAAGAAGTCCGCGAACGTGTGCTCGGTATCGCGCGGGATCTTGGCTATAAAGGACCTGACGTGAAGGGCCGACTGCTGCGTGCCGGCAAGTTCAACGCCATCGGCGTCGCATCATTGGAGCGGCTCTCCTATTTCTTTGATGACCCATGGGCACGCGCCATGATGAAGGCTGTCAGTGACGTTTGCGATGAAACCGGCACTGGCATTGCACTGGTTTCTGCCCGCAATCAGCAAAAACTGGCCTGGAATATCAACAGCGCTCTGGTTGATGGTTTTATTCTTCTCTGCGTCAAAGAAGGTGGCAGGCTGGTCGATCTCAGCCGACAACGACAGGTACCGTGCGTCGCGCTGGCGCTGGAAAACGCCGAAGACGGCTTTCCGATCATCGAAATTGATAATCGCAAGGGTGCAGAAACCGCTGCCCGACACCTGGCAGAACTTGGCCACAAGAACTTTGCCGTCCTGGCGATCACCCACCGCTCGGCAGTTCCGGGAACGGTGAAACCAGAGGCGGTAACCTCTGCAATGTCATCCAGCGCGAGACTGCGCATCGAAGGTTATTTCGATGCCCTGCGGGACTTCGACATCAATCCGCAGGACGTGGCGATCCACGCCACGCTCAACGACAAGAAGAGCGTCGTTAACGCATTGGAAGCGCTGTTTTCGGCACCTGAACCACCAACAGCACTGCTTGCCATGTCGGATCGTATCGCGCTTTACGCCATACAGTGGCTAACTGAACGTGGCATATCTGTTCCCAATGATGTCTCGATCATCGGTTTTGACGGTGTTCCAGAGTCCGCCTTGAGCACACCAGCCCTGACAACAATGCAGCAGTCATTTGAAGACATCGCAGCCAAGGCAGTAAGTGCCATCCTGAATGACGAGGAACTGGCAAGCAGTCAAATTTTGGATGTGAAGCTGGTTTTGCGGAACAGCACGGCACCACCACGATCATTTTCCGCAAGCCTAATATAAGCAACGATTGGCAGAATTATAAAATACCGCTACAGCTTGGCCAAAGGACACATTAACCGGGTGCCATTCTCATGGATTTCGTGCCAAGCCTGCCAACCCTCATTGCATTCACCATCGCTATTCTGCTTTTGGCTGTCACGCCCGGTCCTGACATGACGCTGTGGATCAGCCGCTCCCTACGTGAAGGACGTGCAGCTGGCTTCATGACACTGGTCGGCACCAATCTCGGCATCACTGTGCACACCATGCTGGTGGCATTTGGTGTTGCTGCCCTCATCGTCGCTTCACCGACCGCCTTTTTGATCTTGAAGACTGGTGGCGCTGCCTACCTCGTCTGGCTGGCCATTCAAGCTGTCCGCAAGGGGTCCGACTTCGTGATGGCAAAACCGGCGGAAGAAAAGACACAAGGATCGTGGGTTTCCGCACTGGTGAATGGGCTGTGGGTCAATCTTCTGAACCCGAAGGTCATCATCTTCTTCATGACCTTTTTGCCGCAGTTCGTCAGCGCATCGGATCCGCACGTCACCGGCAAGCTGATCTTCCTAGGCATTTGGTCGATTATCGTCGCGCTGCCAATCGGTATCGGCATTGTCATTGCCGCAGATGCCCTGTCTTCATGGCTGCAGCGCAACCGCAAGGTTCTGCGCGGGCTGGATTATACGATCGCGGGGGTCTTCTCGCTATTTGCAGTGAAGATTTTCCTCACCCAGACCAAATAAAAGCAAACCGCGCAGGCCTTCGGCAAGAGAGTTTGTTGCGACTTGCCACGAGCTATACGTTCAAAAGTCGACTCTTAGAGAACGCAAGAACGTTTTGTTCTTTGTGACATCGGGATGGAGAAATGCCAAACGAAGACCTTGCCCGCTTGATAAGCAATATTGCGCTATCCGATCGCAAGGCCTTTGTTGTGCTTTACAACCAGACAAGCTCGAAACTTTTCTCCATTTGCCTGCGTATATTAAAAAATCGGACAGATGCCGACGAGGCGCTGCAGGAAGTTTACGTCAAGGTTTGGCAGCGTTCTCATTTGTTTTCGGCCATATCCGGTACTCCGGAAAGCTGGCTGGCAACAATTGCGCGCAATCAGTCAATCGATATGATTCGTATGCGTAAACCGATAGCCAGCGAGTTGGATGAGGTGTTTGATCTGAGTGATCAGGCCCCAAACCCGGAGCAGGCGACATTGCAAAGGGATACAGGTCGCACAATAGATTTGTGTCTCGATGAGCTGGAAGAAACCCGTGCGGAGGCCGTAAAACGCGCTTATCTGGACGGAATGACCTATCAGGAACTTGCAGATCGGTACGCTGTACCATTGAATACAATGCGGACATGGTTGAGACGCAGTCTCATCAAACTCAAAGAGTGCATGGAGAGATGACAGGTCCGAAGCAAACTAAAGGGAGCAATCCCCGAGATGACATCATCGCCGCAGAGTATGTTCTGGGCGTTTTGTCGTTTGCTGACCGGAAAACCGTTGAACAACGTCTTCTCAACGACACGACCTTTGCCGACCTTGTTAAAAACTGGGAAGAGCAATTTTCTAGCCTCAATAATGCCTATGAACCAATAGCACCAGATGCGGCGACGCTTGCCAGGGTCGAAGACCGCTTATTTGGCGTCTCTCAACACCAAATCGAGTCCCCGTTCCGAATTTGGAGTTCACTCGGTTTCTGGCGAAGTATGACAGCGCTGACTTCCGCTGCTGCGGCCTTCGCCATGGTCATGATGGTTATGTCACCATCATCCCAGCCATCGACACGTATGTCATACATGGCCGAACTATCATCTCCCGACACACCAATGGCCGTCATGGTGGTTTATGACGCGGAGACGGGGAAAATGGTTCTGACGCCAATGGCGGCGGGGGATAAGGAGCAAAAATCTCTCGAACTTTGGCTGGTAAATGCTGACGGAAGCCCTCGGTCGCTTGGCGTGATTGACCCGCATACCGATGCGGAAATGATCGTGCCGGTCGACATGCGTGATGCGCTACATGATGGAATGACCCTGGCTGTCAGTCTCGAGCCATACGGCGGGTCCCCAACTGGCAAACCAACAGGCCCTGTTCTCGCAAGTGGAACAACGCGCCAATTGTAGGTTTGCTTTTCCTTCATTTAAAAAAAATGTCACCGTCCTGAAACTTCGTGTGAACATCACCCGTATCTCTTCATGTCCCGGATATGCCGCTTGCAACAACGCTGGTGGCGATTGGCGGAACCAGAGGAGAATACGCCATGATAAAATCCACCCTACGCATGGTTGCGCTTGCCGCAGCAGTTTCAACGGTTGCATTCGCAGCCCAGGCCAAAAACCCGATGGTTGGCGGCGCCGCGATGTATGAGAACAAAAACATCGTCGAAAACGCCATGAACTCCAAAGACCACACCACGCTGGTTGCCGCTGTCAAAGCTGCTGGCCTGGTCGAAACGCTGCAGGGCAAGGGGCCATTCACAGTTTTTGCCCCAACCAATGAAGCTTTCGCCGCCTTGCCAAAAGGCACCGTGGATACCCTGCTGAAGCCTGAAAACAAAGCTCAGCTTACCAAGATCCTCACCTGCCATGTCGTTGCTGCAGATGCCATGTCGACCGCGATTGAAAAGATGATCAAGGACGATGGCGGCACCCATGACGTCAAAACCGTTGGCGGCTGCATCCTGAAAGCCAAAGAAAGCATGGGCAATATCACACTAACCGATGAAGCCGGCAATGAAGCCCACGTCACCATTGCCGACGTCAAACAATCGAACGGCGTCATTCACGTCATCGACAAGGTCTTGCTGCCGAAAATGTAATTGGTATCGGCGCAAGAACCGGAGCGCTTTCACTTGGGTTTCGGATGAATAAAAAAATCTCGACTGAGATTTCGAGGCGCCTTATATCGGCGCCTCTCTTTTTGCCCGCTGGGCAACAATGGTCTAACGGCAGAAAAGATCAGCCGATCAGCAACTCGTCATCATCAAGCGCCTGACCGCGTATCTTGCGGAACATCTCGATAAGGTCTTCGACCTGCAGGCCCTTGCGGCTTTCACCGGACACATCGAGAACGATCTCACCACCATGCAGCATGATCGTGCGGTCACCATAATCCAGCGCCTGTCGCATGGAGTGCGTCACCATCAATGTGGTCAACTTGCGCTCCTCAACCACCTTACGGGTCAATTCCATGACGAATTCCGCCATGCCGGGATCAAGTGCCGCCGTGTGTTCGTCGAGCAGCAACACATCGGAATCGGCAAGCGTTGCCATGACCAGCGATACAGCCTGACGCTGACCGCCCGACAACAGATCCATGCGGTCTTTCAAGCGGTTCTCAAGCCCGAGATTAAGCGAGGCGATGCGTTCGCGGAAGAAGTCACGACGACCACCACCCAAGGCAGGCAGAAGACCGCGGAACTTGCCGCGTGATGCCGCAAGCGCCAGGTTTTCTTCGATGCTGAGCGCACCGCAGCTGCCAGCCAGTGGATCCTGAAACACGCGGGCGACCTTGCCAGCACGGTTAGCCGTTGGTTTGCGTGTTACATCACTGCCGCCAATGGTGACCTTGCCAGCAGTCGGCAGAACATCACCCGCCAGAACGCCGAGCAGTGTCGACTTGCCGGCGCCGTTGGAGCCGATAACGGTAACAAAAGACCCATCTTCAATTTTAAGATCGACCTTCGACAGCGCCTGCTTTTGCAGCGGCGTGCCTCGACCGAAGATAACCTGAATACCATCGAGCGCGATCATGATGATGCTCCTCCGCGACGCAGTCTTGGAAGGATGAGAGCAATCGCCACCAGAACCGCCGTAACGAAGTTAAGGTCGGATGCCTTCAATCCCAGACTGTCACTGGACAGCGCCAACTGGATGGCAAGGCGATAGGCAATCGAACCGAACACGCAGCCGATCAGAGCAATCAGAATACCGCGAGCCCCAAACAGCGTTTCACCGATGATAACGGCAGCAAGACCAACAACGATGGTACCGACACCGGAGGTCACATCGGCAAAACCGTTCGTTTGTGCAAACAATGCCCCACCAAGCGCCACAAGTGCGTTGGAAATTGCCATACCGAGATAAATCTGGTTGCCGGTCTTCACACCCTGCGCACGCGCCATACGGGCGTTGGCACCGGTCGCGCGCATGGCAAGGCCCGCATCGCTCTCAAGGAAACGCCAAACCACGATCACAGCGATTAGCACCAAGGCTCCAACGAACAACGGACGCACCAGATATTCAGACAGACCAAGACCATAAAATGGTTCGATCATCGTTTCCTGATTGAGCAGCGCCACATTCGGTTTGCCCATGACACGCAGGTTGACAGAAAACAGTGCTATCATCGTCAGAATTGACGCGAGTAGATTGAGGATCTTGAAGCGGACATTCAGCGTCGCGGTCACAACACCGGCAACGGCACCGGCCGCCATCGCACAGGCGGAAGCGAGCCAAGGGTTCAGACCCGCGATGATCAGAACCGCAGCAACGGCTGCACCAAGCGGAAAAGAACCGTCTACGGTCAGATCCGGGAAATCCAACACACGGAATGCGAGGTAAACGCCAATAGCAACAAAGGCGAAAACCAGCCCCATTTCTACAGCACCCCAGAAGGCGATTTGACTCACAAGAAAAATCCTTGGTTTATCGCCCAATGCTCACACTGGGCGCATTTACTGCAGTTCCTAAACTGCCATGAAAGCTGCTCGCTGACCCCGTCGTCGCAATCCTGCCTGGAGGATTGGATCACATCTACCTTTGACGATGCCCGGGACATGCCCGGGCATGACGAAGATCGTGCGGCAGTTTTCTCAAGACATAACGAGGCTGCCCGAAGGCAGCCCTGCCCTGCTTATTCGATAACCTTGGTGGCGCGCTTCACAACGCTTTCCGGGAACGTCACACCAACCTTTTCCGCAACGGTCTTGTTGATAACGAGATCGGTACCAACAGCAACAGTTGCAGCGATATCACCGGGCTTTTCACCTTTGAGGATACGCACAACAACAGCACCGGTTTGTTTGCCAACGTCGAAATAGTTGAAGCCGAGTGCCGCAACTGCACCACGTGCAACGGAATCTGTATCAGCAGCAAACAGTGGAATTTTTGCTTCAGCGGCAACACCAGCAGCAGCTTCGAAGGCCGATACAATTGTGTTGTCGGTAGGAACGTAGATCACGTCAGCCTTGCCAACCAGCGCGCGGGCAGCGCCCTGCACTTCAGCAGACTTGGTTGCGACGGATTCAACGACCTTTAAACCAGCCTTTTCAGCTTCAGCCTTAAGCAGCTCCAGCGTGGAAACCGAGTTGGCTTCTGCGGAGTTGTAGATGTAGCCGACAGTCTTGGCCTCAGGAGAGATTTCTTTGATCAGCGCCAGATGTTCGTTGACCGGAAGCGCATCGGAAAGGCCTGTGACGTTACGACCTGGCTTTTCCATTTCCTTGATTAGCTGCGCGCCAACCGGATCGGAAACGGCAGTGAAAACAACTGGAATATCGCGGGTGGCGGCAACAACAGCCTGTGCGGATGGTGTGGAGATCGGAACGATGACGTTTGGCGCGTCGCCTACGAACTGGCGGGCGATCTGTGCGGCAGTTGCCGGGTTACCCTGCGCGGACTCATAGACAAATTTGAGGTTTTCGCCCTCCTTGTAACCAGCCTCGGCCAGAGCTTCCTTGACGCCATCACGGGCTGCATCGAGAGCAGGATGCTCAACAATTGCAGTAACGGCGACGGTAACGGTTTCAGCCTTGGCAGGCAGGACGAGTGCGGTTGCTGCCGCAAGTGCCAGAATGAGTGAACGCATGGATGATCCTCCGAGTTTTTTGTTTCGGATATCTTCTTAGGAAAGCGGTGATTTGAAATCAATCAAAGAACGGCCAGAAAAGGCTTATTCCTATGGCTATATTGACTTCACGACGGCCACACTGAGGGTCAGGCACGCCGCCTGAAGAAATAAGAGACAGCGTACTAGACGATCAATCATCTGCACCGTGGTTGGCAATCATCATGGCTTCAAACGCCAGACGCTCGGTCTTGCGCATGCGCTCAGACTCCGATTTCAACTGGCCACAGGCTGCGAGAATATCACGACCGCGTGGTGTACGGATTGGCGATGCATAACCTGCCTGATTGATGAAATCGGCAAATTTCTCGATCTGCGCCCAATCCGAACACTGGTAGTTGGTGCCCGGCCACGGGTTGAACGGAATGAGGTTGATCTTGGCTGGAACGCCCTTGAGAAGTTGCACCAACATCTTGGCATCTTCCAAACTGTCGTTGACGTCCTTCAGCATCACATATTCGAAAGTGATGCGGCGCGCATTGGAAAGGCCGGGATATTTGCGACAGGCCTCGATCAATTCTTTCAGCGGATACTTCTTGTTGATCGGCACCAGCATGTCGCGCAGTTCGTCGCGTACCGCATGAAGCGAGATCGCCAACATCACGCCAATTTCATCACCAGTGCGGAAAATCTCCGGCACAACGCCTGAAGTCGACAACGTAACACGACGCTTGGAAAGCGACAGGCCGTCTCCATCGGTCGCGATCAGCAGTGCGGTCTTCACATGTTCGAAATTATACAGGGGCTCGCCCATGCCCATCATTACGATGTTGGACACCTTGCGACCTTCGCTTGGCACATAGGCGCCAACCGGCGTCGAGCCATCTGGGAAGTCACCAAGCCGGTCACGCGCCAATAACAATTGCGAGAGAATTTCTTCCGCCGTCAGGTTACGAACCAGACGCTGCGTCCCGGTGTGACAGAACGAACAAGTCAGCGAGCAGCCAACCTGGCTGGAAATGCACAGCGTGCCACGTCCCTCTTCGGGAATATAAACGGTTTCGATCTCGACCGGACGGCCTGCACCGCGTGGCGGAAAACGCATCAGCCACTTGCGCGTGCCATCATTGGAAATCTGCTCTTCAACGATTTCTGGGCGGGCGATGGTGAATTTGGCCTTCAGCGTCTCACGCAGATCCTTGGCAACATTGGTCATGTTGTCAAAATCAGAGACACCGCGCACATAAAGCCAGTTCCACAACTGGCTGACGCGCATCTTGACCTGCTTTTGCGGCACGCCGGCATCGACCAGCGCTTCGGCCATGTCTTCACGGGTAAGCCCGATCAGGCTGGGCTTGCCAGACATCAGATCGTTATTGGCAACAATCGGCTTCTTAATAGCCAGGCCAGCGGTTTCCATTACGGACATCGCAATATCCCATCATCGAATACAGCATCGAAAGCGGCCGCTTCAAAAGGCCGGAACATCGTCTGCATGTCATGAAAATCAGCGGCAGGCAGCAAAAATGCGCCCGCTTGCGGTTTGTTGCCGCGCCTTTAGCATTATTCCAGCCTCAACGCAAATGGCCGGTCAATGACCGGCCATTCAAAAACATACACTGCAAAAGGCTTACTTGCAGGTTTCGATCTGCTTAAGGGCAGCAGAAATACCCGATAGTGAGTAGGAGTAGGACGTTGCAGTTCCGCGGCCAGATGTAGCCTTCACGGTCATGCTCTTGCCACCCTTCATCGCGGCAACCAGTGCTGGCTCTTCGGCTGCATTTTCAACCCAAGCAGCCTTGTCCTTTGTGAACATGACGAAGTTCTTGTTGTCGATCGTTACATTGACCTTGGAACCTTCGCGCAACGCATAACCAACCATGGCCTGCGGTTCATAGGAGATGTTCTGGCCCGGACGCTGCGATACGATGAAGAAGATATCACCGTGGTCTACATTTGCTGGCTCTTTTGTTGTCGGAATGGACAACACATAACACACGGTACTGTTACCGGATTTGTACGAATAAGCACCCCATGCGTTAAACTGCTGGATGCGCGTGGGCGACTGTGCATAGGCCAAGCTCGCGCCTGTCATCAGGATTGCCACTGCGGTTGCTACACTTCTTACAAACATTGATTTCCTGCCGGGTTTACTGTCACCAAATGCCCGGAACGGCTCTGCCGGGCGCATGAAGTTATTCTCATTTTTAGTTTGGCTTAACATGGGTTACCAAACCGTCAACAAGAACGATAAAATAACGAAAATGTATCGCCCTGTTACAATTCCGCGACGTTGAGGCACCTGCGTCTTCGCAGTGATGCAACACGTTTTTACGCGCCGTATTAACGCATGTCTCTGTCCCAAAACCGGTTCCCACTTTTGGGAGACATGCGTGAGCCATAAGGGGAAATTTGGTGTCGGATGCTGTCTCTGCCTACAGCATTGACACAAAGTTTAAGGCGAGAATTTGTTCTTTTCCCGCGCAGCAAGGCAGCGAGCAAGTTAAGTTCTCATTCTTCTTCCTGACGCTCCAGCATGGCATCGGCAGCATCATAATGTTCCATTTTGATATTGGCGCGGATCATCGCCAGCGCCGCTGTCAAAACAGCAATATCGTCAGTAAATCCAATCACCGCAAACATGTCCGGTATCACGTCGATCGGCATGATGAAATATCCGAGCGCTGCAAGGAGAATACCCTTGGCACGCATCGGCGTCGTCGGGTCCATCGCACAGTAATAAGCGGCCGCGGCATCACGGGCAAAAGGCACGCGTTTCATGGCACGACGCATCTTCGGCCAGAACTTCGACCGAACCTCTTTCTCGCGTTTCTCCTGGGTATCAGGATCGCCCGGCAACAAGATTTCACCGATCTTGATATCGTCCATTGTCTCAGCAACCTCCGTCTACCAGCCAATATGGTGGTTTTTCAGCGCTGTTCAATTGCCTCGTCCCGCTGCTGCCTTATTGATGCAGGCAGCAAGCTGGAAATCCCTTTCGCTGACACCCTGTGAATCATGGGTCGTCAACACCACCTCTACCCGGGAATAGACATTGCGCAATTCGGGGTGATGGTTGAGCTTTTCAGCCGACAGGGCGATCTGCGCCATAAAGCCAAATGCTTCCGAGAAGTTCGCGAACTTGAATGTTCTTGTTATTGCCAGACCATCTGGACGCATCACCCAGCCACCGCCCAGTTTTTTTAGTTCCTGCTCAATTGCAGCCGTCTCCAGCCTGTCGTAGTTCATTGCGTAGACCTCCCAAATTGAAGTTGCTCAGTTTATGGATCACAGCATGAAACCAGTCTCGATACTGTTCGTCTGCATGGGCAATATATGCCGTTCGCCACTGGCTGAAGGCATTTTCACACACATAACTGAAACAGCGCAACAGCAAGAGCGGTTCCATGTGGATTCCGCCGGCACCGGTGGCTGGCACGCTGGAAACGCGCCCGATCCACGTTCTGTAGCGATTGCGGCCCAGCACGGCATTGATATTTGCGGCCAGCGTGCACGGCAGATAAAAAGGGATGACTTTGAGCACTTCGATCTCATCCTGTGTATGGATGACGACAATCTCAGCCACGTTCTGCAATCCTGTCCGCAAAGCTTGCGGCACAGGGTGCATCTGTTCAGCCAATATGTTGTTGGCACCAATGATAACGTGCCGGACCCCTATTATGGCGGCGAAGACGGTTTTCTGAGCGTCTACAACATGCTCTTTGCCGGCTGCAGGTCCCTGCTGGAGAAGATCGACGCAGACGGTGATGTTTCGTAGAGCGGGAAGGCTTCCTCAACGATGTAAGGACCGCCGCCGACCGATTCCTTTGACGACATCAGCACGAAGCGCCCCACCGTGAAGTCAGCCGTTCTGAAATCGCCCCGCCCCGACAGATAATGCACCACATCGTCCAGCCGGGAATTGCGCAACCGTGCCAACGTCACATGTGGCATGAACTTGCGTGGATCAGGCGGAAGACCAATCCGCTGGCAGATGCGTTCAATTTCCCCCTGAAGCGCACTCATCTCGGGCGAGGGTGAAACACCGGCCCATAGTGAATGTGGCTTCTTTGAACCAAAGGAGCCTATACCGCTCAGATTGAGCTGAAATTCCGGCCGATTTATCCGGTCGAGACGATCAACCACCTCATCGGCAGTACGTCCGTCTATATCGCCGATAAAGCGCAGGGTTATGTGATAATTCTCCACATCAATCCACCGGGCACCCGGCAGACCACCACGCAACAAAGAAAGGCTTAACGCCGCGTTGCGTGGAATTTCGAGAGCGGTAAATAGTCTCGGCATGGCGAGCTCCCCGAATCTCTTGCAGATATCAGCAGCGAATCATGCAATGCCTTCGCACGCAAGCGCTTATTTTTATTGCCCACCAATTGTCTTGATGAACCCTTCCACCACAGGCAGGGCGTTTTTGACCATCACGTCCACACCCTCCGTATTGGGATGCATGCCGTCCTCCAGTTTCAGGGATGCATCCAGCACCACGCCTTCAAGGAAAAACGGATACAGGATCAGCTCGTATTTATCGGCCAGACGCTTGTAGATCGGGTTGAACCGCGCGGCATAGTCGTCACCCATGTTGGGTGGCGCCATGATACCGACCAGCAGAACCGGAATGTTGCGTTTCTTGAAACCTGAGATGATGGCGTCAAGGTTTTTTTCGGTCTCGTCCGGCGAGATACCCCGCAATGCGTCATTGGCACCAAGTTCGACAATCACGCCGTCAGTTCCATCTGGAACCGACCATTCGGCACGCGCCAGACCGCCAGCGCTGGTATCGCCGGAAACACCGGCATTGGTTACGGTGACGTTGACACCCTTGGCCTTCAAAGCCTCTTCCAGTTTAGCAGTAAAGCTATCGGTCGGTGGCAGTTGATAACCGGCCATCAGGCTGTCACCCAGCCCGACCAATTGCAAGGTCCGGTCCTGCGCATTCGCGCCAGAGGCGAAAATCGAGACCGCACAAATGACGATGAAGTGAAACGCGGCGGCTTTAAATCCCATCATACCTCTCCTAAGTTGTTTCAGAACATCGCGAAAAATCGCCTTATCTCCTGTTATATAGGAACCTATTCTGTGACGAAAACCATTATAGAGCTGAACAAGGCTGACCTGACACTTGGAAACGCCGCTGCTTCCGTTCACGTCCTGAAAAAAATTGACCTTAAAATTGGTGAAGGTGAGGCGGTCGGCATCGTTGGTCCATCCGGCTCCGGCAAATCGACATTGCTGATGGTGCTGGCAGGTCTCGAAAGGCTCGATAGCGGCGAAATTCACATTGCTGACAAGGCGCTGCACAATCTGAACGAGGACGCGCTCGCCGATTTTCGCGGTAAGAATATCGGTATCGTCTTCCAGTCATTTCACCTGATCGCCAACATGACGGCGCTTGAAAATGTGGCTGTGCCGCTGGAACTCGCCAATGTGAAAAACGCGTTTGATATTGCTCGAAAGGAATTGCAGGCAGTTGGTCTGGGTGAGCGTCTCTCCCATTATCCCGGCCAGCTTTCCGGCGGTGAACAGCAGCGTGTGGCAATTGCCCGTGCACTTGCACCGTCACCAGCAGTGCTGATTGCCGATGAGCCGACAGGTAATCTGGACACCGAAACCGGGCGACAAATTGCCGACCTGCTGTTTTCCAAACAGGCTGAGCGTCGCATGACGATGATCCTTGTGACCCATGATCCCGCTCTGGCAGCCCGCTGCTCACGCCAGATCAGGGTACGGTCCGGCGAGATTGTCGAAGATTCGGCCAGCACAACCGAGATCAAGGAGGCAGCATCCGCATGATGCCGTCTTCCTTTCAGATCCGCACCGCATTTCGTTTGGCCAGACGCGAAATTCGCGGCGGCTTTCGCGGTTTTTATATTTTTCTCGCCTGTATAGCGCTCGGAACAGCCACCATTGCCGCCGTCAATTCGGTGTCGCAGGCCGTCACCAGCTCTATCGCGTCCGAAGGCCAAGCTATTCTCGCAGGCGATGTGCGTTTCGAACTGCGCAACCGCGAAGCAACCCCTGAAGAACGCAGTTATCTTGAAGGGCTGGGTGACATTGCCGTGTCGACCGGTCTTCGGTCCATGGCACGCGCGCCTTCAGGCTCCGAGCAGACACTGGCGGAAGTAAAGGCCGTTGATGGCGCCTACCCGCTCTATGGTGCCTTTGAAGCTGAACCGAACCGTCCGCTGGATGAGCTGCTCGCCAAGGATCAGGACAGCTACGGAGCGTTGGCCGCACCGCTTTTGTTTGAACGACTGGGCGTGAAACCCGGCGATGAGATATTGCTCGGTTCCGCCCGGTTGAAGCTCACTGGCTCAATCGTCAACGAACCCGATGCGCTTTCGGATGGCTTCGGTTTTGCGCCACGTCTTTTGGTCAGTCGTGATGCACTGGTAGCGTCCGGGCTGATCCAGACAGGTAGCCTCGTTGAACATGCCTACAAAATCAGGCTCACGGATCCGCTCAAACGCGCATCGATCACCGCTGACACCAACAAGGCCTATCCCGATGCTGGCTGGTCGATCCGCACCAGTGACCGCGCCGCACCGTCCCTGACTGAAAATGTCAATCGTTTCTCGCAGTTCCTGACACTTGTCGGACTGACCGCTCTTATCGTTGGCGGTGTTGGAGTTGCAAATGCGGTGCGGGCATTTCTGGATGCCAAACGCACCACCATTGCATCATTCAAATGCCTGGGTGCACCGGCCATCATCGTGACAATGACCTATCTGTTCCAGATATTGTTCATCGCGCTGATTGGCATCCTGATCGGACTTGTGGTCGGCGCTATCGTACCGCTGATTGCCATGCAATTCCTGGCAGGTGTGTTGCCGGTGCCGAAAGAAATCACCCTTTATCCATCGGCCCTTCTGATCGCGACGGTTTTTGGTCTGATCACAACGCTGGCCTTTACTATCCTGCCGCTTGGCCAGGCGAAAGAGGTTCCCGCCACTGCACTGTTCCGTGAACAGGGTTTCGATGAAGGCCGCTGGCCGTCATGGCCCTATCTGCTGGCGACCGGACTTTTGCTGGCTTTGTTGGCAGGGCTTGCCATATTGACCGCCGAAGACCGTTTCATCGCATCGGTCTTTCTCGCCGCTGTCGCTTTTGCCTTTGTTGTGTTGCGCGTGGTTGCCAGCCTGGTACGGCTGATTGCCCGCAAAAGCCCGCACGTCAACTCGACTGCGATGCGACTTGCGATCGGCAACATCCATCGCCCAGGCGCATTGACACCTTCGGTGGTTCTGTCACTTGGCCTTGGTCTGACTTTGCTGGTTACCCTGTCGCTGATTGATGGCAATCTGCGTCGCGAACTGACGTCTACCCTGCCGGAACGTGCACCGAATTTCTTCTTCGTGGATATTCAGGGCAGCGAACTGGAAGGTTTCCGCAACGTCGTCAAACAGAATGCACCCAATGGCACCATTACCGAAGTGCCAATGTTGCGCGGTCGCATTCTTGCGCTGAACGGCCAGGACGTGACCAAGATTGACGTTCCACCATCCGGTCGCTGGGTGCTGCGTGGAGATCGTGGCATAACCTACGCTGGCGACATGCCCGAAAATACCAAGCTCACAGAGGGCAGCTGGTGGGCCGCCGATTATACTGGCGAACCGCTGGTTTCCTTTGCGGCAGAAGAGGCCGGTGAACTCGGCCTGAAGATTGGCGACAGTGTCACCGTCAACGTGCTCGGCCGCAGCATTACCGCGAAGATTGCCAACCTGCGCAATGTCGAGTGGGAATCGCTGTCGATCAATTTCGTGATGGTCTTTTCACCCAACACCTTCCGTGGTGCTCCGCATGCCTGGCTGGCAACTCTTGCCGATCCGGAAGCAACCCCTGCCGATGAAGGCCAGATCCTGCGTGCTGTCACCAATGCCTACCCGACCATTACAAGCGTCCGGGTAAAGGACGCACTGGAAGTTGTCGACAGGCTGGTCGGCCAACTGGCCACCGCCATCCGTGCGGCTGCCGCCGTAGCCTTGATCGCATCTGTTTTGGTACTGGCAGGCGCGCTGGCGGCCGGAAACCGTGCTCGCACGCATGACGCAGTCATTCTGAAAACCCTTGGCGCAACACGCATCACGCTCATCAAAGCGTTTTCCTATGAGTATATGATCCTCGGCCTGGCAACAGCGGTCTTTGCGCTGGCAGCTGGCGGTGTGTCCGCATGGTTCGTGATTGCCCGCATCATGAAACTGCCATCGGCATTTCTCACCGATGTGGCGGTGGGAACCGTTGTTGTGGCGCTGGTCATGACAGTGGGTATCGGGCTGCTCGGCACTTGGCGCATCCTTGGTCAAAAGGCAGCGCCGGTCCTGCGGCAAATTGGAGAATAAGTGGCAAAACGACCCATGCGCGTGATGGAGCAGCAAGCGCTTAATGCGCTACAGCAAAGGCCATTACCGCATCGGTTGCGCTCACCCGTTCTGGGACCATAACTTTAACGATTAATTCTTGGTAATCTTCGATAAATTGATCGCGATTTTCCCGTATTTGGTGTTTTTGGATACAAAAGGTCTTGTATCAAACACATTCTCCCATCATATTTTGGACAGGCTTGCTGAAGCTCCGCAGCGGCGCCTGGGATTTATCCCGACACCGTGAATAATTCCGGAGCTTGAAAGAGGAACAAATGGCTGATTTCAACAATTACCAAAACCGAATGGCGCAGACCCGCGGCCAGACGGATGCGATGATCGATGAAGGTCTGCGTAGCTACATGGTCAAGGTTTATAACCTTATGGCTGTGGGCCTCGCGATCACCGGTATCGCTGCTTACTTCACATTCTCAATGGCAACGACAACAGATCCATCAGCTGCTGTTGCACAGCTTGGCAACGGGACAATGTTGACGGCTCTTGGCGCGGCCCTTTACGGTTCGCCACTGCGTTGGGTTGTGATGCTTGCTCCGCTCGGCATGGTGTTCTTCCTCAGCTTCCGCGTTCATAAAATGAGCGTCGCCGCTGCGCAGACCACCTTCTGGGTTTATGCTGCAATGATGGGTCTGTCCCTGTCGTCGATCTTCGTGGTCTACACTGGCCAGAGCATTGTTCAGACGTTCTTCGTCACCGCCGCTTCGTTCGGCGCACTTTCGCTGTACGGTTACACCACGAAAAAGAACCTGTCCGGTATGGGCTCGTTCCTCATCATGGGTCTGTTCGGTCTGATCATCGCGTCGATCGTCAACATCTTCCTGCAGTCTTCTGCTATGGGCTTTGCCATCTCGGCCATCGGTGTTCTGATCTTTGCTGGTTTGACCGCCTATGACACCCAGAAGATCAAGGAAATGTATTTCGATGGTGACGACGTTGCCGTTGCTGGTCGCAAGGCCATCATGGGTGCGCTGACACTCTATCTCGACTTCATCAACCTCTTCACCTTCCTGTTGCAGTTCCTCGGTAACCGCAACGACTAAGAGGGGTGGAAACCCACATGAAGAAGGCGGCTTTCGAGCCGCCTTTTTTGTTGCCTCAGATTTACAGCACGCAGGAACAGCGAGTGCCGACGCTCAGCGTAGCAGCGCTCTCGCAACGACAATCCAGCAAAAATGGTGGATCAGGAATCCGGATAGCAAAAGCGACGGACAAAGCCGGCCGCTAAGGCATAATCGAGGTTGGCAATCGGTTATTCGACCAGCTTCAGGGTCTTGTCGAAAACCTTCAACACCTGCCGCAACTCATGGCCACGCTTCAAGATCGTGCCATTGACGTTGATGACGCTGTAAGCGCCCTGTTTCGCCGCAAGCTTTGGGTTCTTTTCAATCCGGTAAAGCGGCATCTCACCTGATCGTTTGAAAACTGAAAACACCGCTCGGTCTTTCAAGTGGTCGATGGCATAATCACGCCATTCGCCCTCGCCCACCATGCGGCCATAAATCCACAAAATGGCGTCGAGTTCCCGGCGGTGAAAGGTCACCGGCAAGGGATCCTTGTTTCTTTGATATTCACGAAGATCAACGACGGTCGAACCGTCTCGCGTCGAATTACCGCCCTGCGACAAATCCGGCTGATCGGTCATGCGCGCCTCGCTGCAAATCATAACAGGTTGGTGACAGTGTTGCCCCAGCCTGAGAAAATTGCAAGTAAAACGACGCAAAAGCGCGTGTTACGACGTGAAACAGTGAAATTAGAATCGCCGCATTTCGGTCAAATCACTGCCTAAATTGGGTGTCAGTGTGAAGCCTGTCAATTGATGTCTAGGCACCAAATGACCCGGTTCGGTGCATTGACCCTTTACCCCCAGCCCCCAATGCCCGGACCGGATAAGACTATTTGGCCTCATTCATCAGAATGCTCGCGCCGATAATCGCTGAGGGATCACCCGTTTCATTGGCAGTTTGCAGCAGCACGGCACAGCCGCCCTTCTTGGCTTTTCCAAGAACGCTGGCAGGCAGATTGACCTTCATTGCCTCGCCGTTCCACATCCCCACTGTCTGCACGTCATAAACACTGTGCCAGTAGGAAATCTTGCGGCCCTTGTTTTCTCCGCGCGTCACATCAACCATTTGCTGCTGGTTGAAATAGGCTACGACGATATCCGCTTTGCCTTGGCCGGCACCAATATTGATCTCGATCTCGTCGTTGACCAAGCTGGACTGAACAGGGACAACCAGTCCCTTGCCGCTCGAGGCAAATTCCTCAAGTTTGCTGTAAATCGCCTTGCTATCGGCACCCTTTGCATGGTCGCGACCGTTCAGAACGGCTTGTGGCGTATAAACGCCGTTACGGCCAAGCGCGCGGGCATAACCATACTGACGTTCGGTATTTTCCTTGGAGCTAAGGGAATCATTCCAGCCGAGATAGTTCCAGTAATCGACGTGGAATGACAGGCCGATGACGTCACCCTTCTCGATCATCTTCTGCAACGCCGCATCAGCTGGCGGACAGGAAGCGCAACCCTGCGAGGTAAACAGTTCTACCACACCCTTCGGCTGGTCTGGCGATGTTTGTGCAAGAACAGGACTGGCGGTTGCGACACTGATAAGAAGAAGGGGGAAACCATATTTCAGAAGCATTGCGATTTTGGGCCTTTCATCCGCACGAACGTCCGGATGTTCATCTGCTATAAAACCTATCGGGCGTTGCTGGAAAATAAGCGCGAAACACGTTCAAAGGGAAGTCACGAAGGGGTGAGGGTCGATCACATTTCATGCTTGTCAAAATTTGTAAGTGAGCGAACCACATTTGACAATTGTCCCCAACGCACAAAACGCCGGGATTTCTCCCGGCGTTTCTTGTTGCCCTGAGTATTATCAGGCAGCCAGATCGCGAAGAACGGTCTGGAGAATACCGCCATTGTCCATGTAAGTGACTTCATCCAGCGTATCGATGCGGCAAAGCAGAGGAATTTCCTTCACCGTGCCGTCGCCGTAAGTGATCTTGGCGATCTTCGTTTCACGTGGCTTGATCTCGCCTTCGAGACCATCGATCTCGACGATTTCATCACCCTTGAGGCCAAGGCTTGCCCATGTGGTGCCTTCCTGGAAGGTGAATGGAACAACGCCCATGCCAACCAGATTGGAGCGGTGAATACGCTCGAACGACTGCGCAATCACAGCCTTCACACCAAGAAGGTTGGTACCCTTAGCGGCCCAGTCACGGGATGAACCGTTGCCGTATTCGACGCCTGCAAAGATAACCAGCGGAACGCCTTCATCCTTGTACATCATGGCCGCATCGTAAATCGACATCTCTTCCTTGGACGGATAGTGAATGGTGTAACCACCTTCCTTGCCGTTCGGTCCGAGCATGTGGTTGCGAATGCGGATGTTGGCAAACGTGCCGCGCATCATCACTTCATGGTTGCCACGACGCGTACCATACTGGTTGAAGTCGGCAACACCGACGCCATTTTCAGTCAGATAAGCGCCGGCTGGCGAAGCAGCCTTGATCGAACCGGCCGGAGAAATATGGTCGGTGGTGATCTTGTCGCCGAATAAGCCGAGAACGCGAGCACCCTTGATGTTTTTGACGCCCGTGCCCTTTTTCCCCATGCCAACGAAATATGGCGGGTTCTGAACATAGGTGGACTTGTCGTCCCAGGCATAGGTTTGACCTTCAGGAACCTGAACCGACTGCCAGTTTTCGTCACCCTTGAACAC
>NZ_JANUDV010000010.1:0-161571 GCF_024810055.1 Rhizobium sp. BIGb0125 | reverse complement strand
GCACGCAGCGGAGACCGAACAACACGACGGCCGGCGCCAAAAAAGGCAGCACAACGTGCTGCACCACTTCTTATGATCGGCCCGGCGCGAAAGGCGGGGCGTAATAGAGCTGATCGATCGACTTGCCGTCACATCTCAGTCGCCGATAATGACGGTCCGAAACTTGCGGTCGATGTGAATGGTGGCGGTACGCCCGTATCGACCTGATTACAGTGCAGACATCTCGGTATTATGATCGGCAGAACAGCAGGCAACAAACCTGCCTGAGAACCACTGACATAAAGGGGAACGCTGCGGTCCTTTTGCCAGGCGGTGCAGGTACGTAAACAAAGTAGTAAAATCGCGGGGAATGGAACGCGGAGCATGTGCCAACATAAGACGGCGGCGTAAACGGCAGGTCATTTGCCCGTGTGGTCCACGGATTTGCCAAGAGAAAGCTGGCCAATCAGACGCGACATAATGCGATTAACTTACCGGTTTTGGCAGGTCACAGGAGTCAAGTTCCGGGAAAGGTGTGAGTTACAATGCGTACGCATGCACATATAATGCCAACTCACTAAAGAGCTTTCTTACGGTATTATACTGTATCTGGAAAAGAGAATTGGCTGGGGAACCTGGATTCGAACCAAGATTAACGGAGTCAGAGTCCGTCGTTCTACCGTTGAACTATTCCCCAACGCTGCGAAGTGGCTGCGCCGCTCTGATAGGGCGTCATATAAATGATTTAACCCCTGATGCAAGCTCAAAATGCGTTTTTGGCAAAGGAAATTCGCTTTGCTTACAATCTCGCCCGTGTTGAGTGTGGCGAGGATAATAACAGGCTGGTTTCGCTGCCGGTGATACCGGGAATAAGGCGTATGCGGCGTAGGATCGCGTCGAAGGTGGCCAGTGTTGGGGCGCTGAGTTCAGCGATCAGATCCCAGCGGCCATTGGTGGTATGAACTTCAGAAATTTCAGCAATGCCTTCGAGTGCGCGAATCACGCGATCCGTCACATGCCCCTCGATTTCGATCATCATGATGCCCCGCACCGCCTCTTCAACGGCATCAGCCCGTAGAATGACGGTGTAACCTAGAATAACGCCGGACTTTTCCAGTCGTTCTATATGCGCACGTACTGTGGCACGCGACGCGCCGGTTTCTGCGGCCAGATCCGAAATGCTGCGACGTCCATTATGGCGCAATTGCGTGATGAGTTTTTCGTCAAGCGGATCCATGTTGCCACTTTGTCTCCATGAGTGACCAAAATGGTAAAGCTATTGGCGCTATTTGCCAATAATTATTGTTCATCTCGCCAGTTAAACATGGTCTGATCCTCTGAATAGAATTTGAGAGGAGTGATGGCCATGGAATGCAGACTGATTGGTGCACCATTGCAGATTGGAGCAGGGCAGTTGGGCTGCGAGATGGGCCCAAGTGCGCTTAGGATTGCAGGTCTTAAAACCGCGCTTCAAGCTCTTGGTCACACGGTCACTGATATCGGTAATGTGGCACCCAAGGCGTTCGCGGAAATCCCGCATCCCAACGCCGCCGTTCACCACCTCGGTGAGACGGCTGCCTGGACGGAAGCTCTGAGTGAAGCGGCCTATCGTGAAAGCGGGCTTGGCATGCCGATTTTCATGGGCGGTGACCATGCGATATCGGCGGGAACGGTTGCCGGCTTGTCAAAGCGTGCTGCAGAAATGAGCCGTCCGCTTTTTGTGCTCTGGCTTGATGCTCATACGGATTATCACAGCCTTGAAACAACGCACAGCGGCAATCTGCATGGCGTGCCTGTTGCTTATTACAGCGGACGAGAAAGTTTTTCGGGCTATTTCCCACCGCTTGAACACCCCGTTGATCCAAACCGCATCTGCATGATCGGTATTCGAAGCGTTGATCCGGCTGAGAGCGTCGCCCTCAAAGGCTCTGGTATCACCGTGCATGACATGCGCATGATCGACGAACATGGCGTCGCCGTGCTGCTGCGCGAGTTTCTTGCGAAGGTCGAGGCCGCAAATGGTCTGCTACATGTCAGCCTTGATGTGGACTTCCTTGAGCCCGCCATCGCGCCAGCGGTAGGCACAACAGTTCCGGGTGGCGCTACCTTTCGTGAGGCACATCTGGTGATGGAGATGCTGCACGACAGCGGTCTGGTTTCGAGCCTTGATCTGGTCGAGCTTAATCCGTTTCTGGATGAAAGAGGGCGTACAGCAACGCTTATGGTCGATCTTGCTGCCAGCCTGATGGGCAAGAGTGTGATGGATCGCCCGAACCGGGCAGGCTGATTGCGGAGGAGATGACTATGACAATCGCACCTAATCTGAATATCGTTCCATTCGTCAGTGTCGATCACATGATGAAGCTGGTTTTGAAGATCGGCATCGATACATTCCTGCGTGAACTGGCGGATGTTGTCGAAGAAGATTTCCTGCGCTGGGAGAGTTTTGACAAGACGCCCCGCATCGCGTCGCACTCGACCGATGGTGTTATTGAACTGATGCCGACCAGCGATGGCACTTTATACGGCTTCAAATACGTCAACGGCCATCCCAAGAACACGCGGGAAGGCCGGCAGACCGTAACGGCCTTTGGCGTACTTTCTGACGTAGGCAACGGTTATCCGATGCTGCTGACCGAAATGACAATCCTGACGGCGCTTAGAACCGCTGCGACGTCAGCGGTTGCGGCCAAACATCTTGCACGCAAGAACGCGCGCACCATGGCGATCATCGGTAATGGTGCCCAGAGCGAATTTCAGGCGCGTGCCTTCAAGGCTATCCTCGGTATCGATCAACTGCGTCTCTATGACATTGATCCCGCCGCGAGTGAGAAATGCAGGCGTAATCTTGCCGGACAGGGTTTTGATATTGTGATTTGTCCGACTGCGCAGGATGCCGTCGAAGGTGCTGACATCATCACCACGGTTACGGCAGACAAACAATATGCCACGATCCTCAGTGACAACATGGTTGGCCCTGGCGTGCACATCAACGCGGTTGGTGGTGATTGCCCAGGCAAGACGGAGCTGCACAAGGATATCCTGTTGCGATCGGATATCTTTGTGGAATATCCGCCGCAGACCCGTATCGAAGGCGAGATACAGCAGTTACCGGCCGATTATCCGGTCACGGAGTTGTGGCAGGTGATGGCTGGCATGACGGACGGCCGGGTGAACGATCACCAGATTACGCTTTTTGACAGCGTCGGTTTTGCGACCGAGGATTTTTCGGCTCTGCGCTATGTGCGTGCCAAACTGCACGATACAGGGCTTTTCGAGGAGTTGGACCTCCTTGCTGACCCGGATGATCCACGCGATCTATTCGGCATGTTGCTGCGTTGTGAGGCAGCGATGGCCTGATAAAGGTCGGGTAATCTGTTTACGCCTCCCATTGGCCAGATTGAGACTCATGACGTTATTCTGCTGAATTTCGTCATAGTTTCATTTGAATTTCATTATCTTCGGTGCTGTAAGCTGTTCCGGATACAATGAGATTTTCCTTTGGGGAGACGAACTTGCAGCAGGACGTAATACACGACCTCTTCATTATCGGTGGCGGCATCAATGGCTGCGGCATCGCACGTGATGCTGCTGGCCGTGGGTACTCGGTTGGCCTTGCCGAAATGAGCGATTTTGCTGCAGGTACGTCATCTGGTGCCACCAAACTTATTCACGGTGGTTTGCGATATCTCGAACATTACGAGTTCCGGTTGGTTCGTGAATCGCTGATGGAACGTGAAGTGCTGTGGGCAATGGCACCACATATCATCAAGCCGATGCGGTTTGTGTTGCCTTACCATAAGGGCGGTGTGCGCCCTGCCTGGCTCATTCGCCTCGGCCTGTTCCTCTATGACCACTTAGGTGGCCGCAAGTTGTTGCCACCGACCAGGTCGCTGGACATGCGCCGCGATGCGGCAGGCAAACCGCTGAAGCCGATTTTCGACAAGGCATTCGAATATTCTGACGGTTGGGTGGATGATGCGCGGCTGGTGGTTCTGAATGCGCGGGATGCGGCCGACCGTGGCGCACATATCATGAACCGCACCAGAGTGACGTCGGCGAAGCGTGATGGCAAGCTCTGGTCGCTGACATTGACCGATACGGTTAGTGGGCAGGTCACGACGGTTAAAACCCGCATGCTGGTCAATGCGGCGGGCCCGTGGGTTGACCAGGTGCTGGGGCAGTCCTTGGGCCGCAACGCCGTGCATAATGTACGGCTTGTGCAGGGCAGCCATATCATCGTGAAAAAGAAGTTCGATGATCCGCGTGCCTATTTCTTCCAGAACCCTGACAACCGCATAATTTTCGCCATTCCCTATGAGGATGAGTTCACGCTGATCGGCACGACAGATCGTGACTACAAGGCTGATCCGAAGGACGTGAAGATCAGTGACGAGGAAATTCAGTATCTGTGCAATGCCGCCAGCGAATACTTTGCTGAGCCGGTTCGCGCAGAAGATATCGTCTGGACCTATTCCGCTGTTCGTCCGCTCTATGATGACGGTGCCTCTAAGGCGCAGGAAGCGACCCGTGATTATGTGCTGAAACTGGATGGAGCCACTGACGAAGCACCGCTTCTCAATGTGTTTGGTGGCAAACTCACCACATATCGCCGTCTTGCTGAACATGCGATGGAAATCATTGGCAAGGCCTTGGTCATCAAGGGGGCGCCGTGGACTGCAAAGAGCCGTTTGCCGGGTGGTGATTTCGATGTCACGGGTTATGAGACCGAAGTCAAAAAGCTCTCCGCCGCTTATCCATTTCTGGAAACATCACATGCAAGACGCCTCGTCAGGCTTTATGGCACCAATGCCAATCGTGTGCTTGGGTCAGCTGTGCAAATTTCCGAGCTCGGTCAACATTTTGGCGCAGATCTCTACGCCAAAGAGGTTGATTGGCTGATGACGCAGGAATGGGCGAACCATGCCGTCGATGTCGTCTGGCGCCGTACCAAGATTGGTCTCCACCTCACCGCAGAGCAGATTGAAGTGCTTGAGACCTACATGGTAAATACAGCGAATGCCCCAGCCGCATAAGGAATAGGAGGGCTGTCAGCCCTCCGTCTTGCGGTTCTTACGTGCGACCATGTTTTCACGCCAAATGGTGAAGACACCTGCGGCGACAACGATCACAGCGCCAATGATCATATTGGTGCTCAGGCTCTCGCCAAAAAGCGTCACGCCGATGATCGAGACCAGAACAAGCTGGTAATAAGAGAACGGCTGTACCGAGGCTGCATCGGCCAGTTCAAAGGCTTTGATGAGCAGATAGTGGCCACTCATGCCGGTGGCACACAATGCAAGCATCCAGACAATATCATGTGGCGCAAAAGAAACCCAATAAAAGGGACCGACAAAGGTCAGCGCGACAGCGCCCGCAACGCCGGTATAAAAGAAGCTGGTCATGGCACTGTCAGTACGGCTGGCCAGCCGTGTCAACACGCCATAAAGCCCAAGCAGGAATGCGGCAATGAAAGTGACGATCAGCATCGGGTCAAATCCATCACCTTCCGGTTTGAGGATAATCAGCACCCCGATAAAACCGACGAGAATAGCCGACCAGCGGCGCCAGCCGACACGCTCCCCGAGAATGGGGACGGACAGCGCTGCCACCATCAGTGGTGTGGAGGCCAGAATGGAATGGGAGTGTGCCAGGCCGACAATGGCGAAAGATGTGATCGATAGCGAAATCTGTACCGCAAGGATCACACCACGGCTGATTTGCAGGCCTAGCCGCTTTGCCGCGATTGTTGCCCGTAACCCATCTCGGGATCGGATGGCCATGAAGATCGCAAACAGTGCAAACGCCCAATAGCGGATCATGGTCACGAAGACCGGCGGATAATGGGTGCCAAGATATTTCGAGATACCGTCCTGAACCGCAAAAATGCTGAAAGCAATCAGCGCATAAAGGAGGCCGGTGGTCTTGGCTTGCATTGAAAGCTCATATCTTGGGTTCTGACCGACGCCGGTGTAGGGCGCGTGCCAAATGCATGTAAAAGGCGGGAAGTCAGTTTTATAAGAAACCATTCTTCATTGTCTGACAACCTGATTTTTTAGGTTTCAGCTATGCAAGGCAATCTTAGCTTTCTTATCTTTAAGGCGTTGCCGAGGTTGAGGCGCTCAACCCTTGCGAATGTGAAAGCGGTGGCTGTTTTCCAGCGCAGTGCTTTCCAGCAATGCGTGTCCGTCTTCATTGCAAAGATGGGGAATATCGATCACAGCGAGAGGATCGGTGGTCTCGATGATAAATTCGAATCCGGATTGTTTTTTGGCAAGTAGCTTTCTGGCTCGCAGAACCGGCAGTGGGCAACGCAGCCCACGCAGGTCAAGCATTTCCGGACCGCTGGAGGTCATTCCGTTGCCCAAAGCTTCCAGAATGGTTTTTTCTTTTCTGGCTCCGGTGCCTGCTGTGGCGCGAAGGCGAGCGGGTTCATCGACGGAACAGGGACCGAAGCTGTTGTCATGCCAGCGGCTGGCTGCGTCGTGTTCGAAGCGATAGCCGTCTGACCAGTGCTGACTGGAGACTGTTGCGGTGTTGCCGGACGTGGTGTCGAGGCTGTTGCCGAAGGGGTCTGTGGTGTCAAAACCGGTGTGACATGGTTCTTTTTGTCCATGAGGGCAGCGAATTCCGCCTCCTTCATAAGCTTGCCAGCCTTCAGCGAAGAACCGGTGGGGGCGTAAGCGGCTTCGCGGCCCTTACGCTTGTCGGCAACAACTGCCTTGCGCTCAGCCTCGCTTGGGTCATACCACGCCATGCCGTCGTATTTTTTGACTGCCTTTTCATAGGCAAGATCATAAGTCTTGCCGTACCCTGCCAGTGCGTTCGCCAATGCTGGCGGTGTGCTCATGGCAGGGCATTGTGCCGAAGCGTTAAACGATCCACCTTCGGTCTGCTGGTTGAAGACATATTTCTTCTCGCAGACATTTACTTCCGGTGGGCGCTTGGTCACTTCAAAATTGTCGTAGCCGACCTTCAGCATTTTCCAGAAATCAAGGTTTTCGCTGTGGCGGTGGCGTACCATGTTTTCCGCTGTCATGCGGAAGGGGAATGCCTGCAGCTGAATGGTCTTTTGGCCACCAGTAAACGCATCACGGGCAAAAGCGTAGATTTCTAGGACCTGCGCGTCGGTCATCGAATAACAACCGGATGAGGAGCAGGCACCATGGATCATCAGGTTGGTACCTGAACGCCCGTTGGCCTGGTCATAGCGGTTCGGAAATCCGGTGTTGATGGCCAGATAATAGCTGGAATTCGGGTTCATGTGGCCGGGTGTCAGGTTATAGAAACCTTCCGGGGCTTGCCGGTCGCCTTCCTTGACCTTTGGGCCAAGTTTACCTGACCATGCACAGATCTGATATTCGGCAATCTTGTCGAAACGGTTGTCACGTTTCGCTTTCCAGATTTCAAGCGCGCCTTCTTCCTTGAAAATGCGGATCATGATGGGCGCATTGCGCTCCATGTCCTTTTTCTGCATTTCAGCAAGTCTTGCTGGCGAAAGCGGGTGGCCGACCTTATTTTTGATGTGCGAGACGTCCGCTTCGACGGTGTCGAGCGTATCGTTGCAACTTGTCAATGCGAAGGCTGTGCACGCCAGAAGAGCAAGATGTATCAAACGCATGAAGATCGATCCGAAAAAACAAGCCGCCGTTGGCGTTGTTCCGTCAACAGCATGTCATTTAAAATACAGCGTTAACCGTTTACATGTTCTTAACTGATCGGCAATCCACCCCCGTTGCCTCCGTCGCACACATGTCTGTGATCAGAATATGGCCTAGTTTAGGCCATATTCGCTGGTAATGCGGACATAATCAGAGATTTCTGCCGATATCGAGGAATTTCTGGCGGCGTTCCGCACGGATTTGGTTGGCAGAATGGGACGACAGGTCAGAAAGTGCCTTGTTGATCACGTCACCGGTCGCGGTGATGACCTTGGAAGGATCACGATGTGCACCGCCAATCGGCTCTGGAATGATACCGTCGATAACGCCCAGCGACTTCAGATCTTCCGAGGTGATCTTCATGTTGGTGGCGGCTTCCTTTGCACGGGTGGAATCGCGCCAGAGAATGGATGCTGCACCTTCAGGTGAAATCACCGAATAGATTGCGTGCTCAAGCATGTAGACACGGTTGCCCGTTGCAATGGCAATGGCGCCGCCCGAACCACCTTCGCCGATAACAACGGAGACGATTGGGACCTTGACGTTGAGGCACATTTCGGTCGAGCGAGCGATGGCTTCGGCCTGTCCGCGCTCTTCGGCGCCAACGCCGGGATAGGCGCCTGCGGTATCGATCAGCGTAATGACCGGAAGCGAGAAGCGATCAGCCAGTTCCAGCACGCGGATAGCCTTGCGGTAACCCTCTGGGCGCGGGCTGCCGAAATTGTGCTTGAGGCGCGACTTGGTATCGTTGCCTTTTTCCTGACCGATAATGGCAACCGGCTGGCCATTAAAGCGACCGAGGCCTGCCTGAATGGCGGCATCTTCCGAAAACTTGCGGTCGCCCGCCAATGGTGTGAAGTCGGTAAACAGCGCAGTTGCATAGTCCACGAAATGCGGACGCTGCGGGTGGCGTGCTACCTGCGTCTTCTGCCAGGGGTTCAGTTTGGAATAGATGTCCTGCATCGCATCCTGAACACGGCTTTCCAGACGGGTGATCTCCTCCGAGGTGTCTATGCTCTCGTCCTCGGTGGCGAGCTTTTTCAGCTCTATGATTTTGCCTTCAAGGTCGGAGATTGGTTTTTCGAAGTCGAGGTAGTTGTGCATGAGATCCGTTTCCGATCGTTTTGCCCAAGGTTTATCCGGTCCTTACCGGCGGTTCCGCAGGCTCTAATCGTGTTTTTTGCCCTGTTTGGCAAGGGGGTGGTGTGTTTGTACCAGTTCTTGCAGGCGTTCTTCCAGTACATGTGTATAGATTTGTGTCGTTGCAATGTCGGAATGACCCAACAATTCCTGTACCGCACGCAGATCGGCGCCATTTTGCAAAAGATGGCTGGCAAAGGCGTGTCGCATGACGTGTGGCGATATCGCAGAAGGGTTTATACCGGCACGAATGGCAATATCTTTCAGGTCACGGGCGAATACCTGACGCGGCAAGTGGCCCGATTTACCATAAGAAGGAAAAAGCCAGGGATTTTCGTTTTTCGGGTCGCTATTGGCCTTTAGGGCGCTGCCATAGGCTGACATCGCGTCCATTGCCGTGCGCGAAAGCAGGACCAGCCGCTCTTTGTTGCCCTTGCCGCGGATCGACAAGAACCGCTCTTTTTGTGCCAATGCCGTGAGCGGCAGAGATACAAGTTCGCTGACGCGCATGCCGGTGGCATAAAGCAGTTCCAGAAGAACATGCATACGCAACCGCGAAAGCTGCCCTGGTCCTTCTTGCTCTGCCTCAGCTGAGGCCTGCTGTAAAAGGCGGTTCACATCGGCCACACTCATGATTTTGGGCAGCGGCGTTGTTTTCTTTGGTGCGTCGAGGATGCTGGTCGGGTCATCGTCGCGCAGACCCTCGGCATACAGAAATTTGTAGAACTGGCGCATGCTGGACAGGTGGCGTGCTTGTGACGAGGCGGCAAAGCCAAGTGTGGCCAGATGAGAAAGATAGGCTGAAAGGTCGCTCTGCTGCGCCTGCATCAGCGAAGTGCCGTTATCGATCAGAAACTGCCAGAGGTCGGAAAGATCACGTTCGTAGGATTGAAGCGTATTGTCAGCCGCGCCCCGTTCCGCGCTCATCATTTCCAGGAAACTTTCCAGACGGGCACTGTCCATCTTGCTCATTGGCGGTCTCTTGGTCTCACTGGACCGGCGGGTTAAGGCGCTCGGAAGGAATTCGCACGGTTATATCGCGTTCTCGGGGTTCAACCAGCATCACAAGTGAAACCATGGATCCGTAAACAATTCCGACAATGGCGGCGCAGATAAACAAAAAGCGGAACAGGGTTGGCATTGGCCCTCCATCTATCATTGCTGTGCCAGATTGGGTTTGTCTTGTCCCATATGCAAAAGATGAAAGCAAAGGGCAACCAGACGCGTTCAATCTTTGACCGTTAATGTCTGAGGCTTTTAGCCTGAGCCATAAGGAATATCTCTTGACGCTGGCTAAACATTTGCAGATACCGGAATCGAACCGGACCTGCACATTAATGAGCGAATCTTTCACATTTCCCGTTCCCACGCTTGCTGAGGAAGCACGGGCGAAGCTCGGAAGACGCAATATCGTCTTTGTCGGTCTTATGGGCGCTGGTAAATCTGCGATCGGCCGTCTGGTCGCACAGCAACTTGGCGTTACTTTTGTCGATACGGATGCGGAGATCGAGCGCGTATCGCGCATGACGATCACTGACCTGTTTGCAAAATACGGCGAAAACGAATTCCGTGCACTTGAGGCTCGTGTCATCAGAAGGCTTTTGCGCGGTGGCCCTAAGGTGGTTTCGACAGGCGGCGGCGCATTTATCAACGAGGTTACTCGCAATCATATCAAGAATGCCGGTCTTTCTCTGTGGCTGAGGGCTGATCTGGATGTATTGTGGGAGCGCGTCAACAAGCGCGATCATCGGCCGTTGTTGAAAACCGAGAACCCAAAAGCCACGCTCGAAAACCTGATGATAAAGAGATACCCGATCTATGCCGAGGCTGATCTAGTGATCGAATCCCGCGATGTGGGCAAAGATATCATCGTGACTGAGGTTCTGGCGGCTGTTGCCGGACGTGACCTCGCTACCTCCAAGAATGGAAATGCCAAATCATGACGACCTCGACAGGATCATCGCAGGAGCGGCGCGTGCATGTGCCGTTGGTAGGGCGCGCTTACGACATTCTGATCGGGCCAGGTCTGATGACCAAGGCTGGCGGAGAAATTTCTTCGCGTCTCAAAGGTCGCCGAGCGGCGATCATCACGGATGAACATGTCGCACCTCTCTATCTTGATATGGTGATGGACAGCCTGCAGACCGATGGCATTGAGGCCGTTTCCCTGACCCTGCCAGCGGGTGAGAAGACCAAGAGCTTCGAACATTATATGGCAGTCTGCGACCTCATTCTTGAGGCACGCGTTGAACGTAATGACGCAGTCATTGCCTTGGGCGGTGGTGTAATCGGTGATCTGACTGGCTTTGCCGCCGGCACAGTGCGGCGTGGTGTGCGGTTTGTACAGATACCGACCACGCTGCTGTCACAGGTGGATTCATCGGTCGGTGGCAAAACCGGCATCAACACCCGTCATGGCAAGAACCTTGTTGGTGTGTTTCATCAGCCGGATCTGGTTCTGGCGGATTCCTCGGTGCTCGATACGTTGAGCAAGCGCGAATTCCGCGCCGGTTACGCGGAAGTGGTCAAATACGGCCTTATCGACAAACCGGATTTCTTCGAGTGGCTTGAGAAAAATTGGCAGGAGGTTTTTGCCGGTGGTACGGCGCGCATTGAAGCCATTGCCACCAGCTGCCAGGCAAAATCCGATGTGGTTGTCGAAGATGAATTCGAGAACGGACGTCGCGCATTGCTCAATCTCGGCCATACTTTCGGACATGCGCTGGAAGCGGCAACTGAATATGACAGCAAACGTCTGGTGCACGGCGAAGGTGTTGCCATCGGCATGGTTCTTGCGCACCAGTTCTCGTCGCGGCTCAATCTGGCGAGCCCGGATGACGCAAAGCGGGTCGAGGCGCATCTGAAAGCGGTTGGTCTGCCTGTTTCGATGAATGAAATTCCCGGCACCCTGCCACCGGTTGAAATGCTGATGGCGGCGATTGCACAGGACAAGAAGGTCAAAAGCGGCAAGCTTACCTTCATCCTGACCCATGGTATTGGCCAGTCCTTCGTTGCGGATAATGTTGCCGCCTCCGAAGTCGAATCCTTCCTGAAAGAAAAACATCCGGCTTGATGTTTTTGAGATTGGCATCGTGTCTTACGATGCCAATCCTGCTGCTGCTCAGATTGACGGCCACATATCTTAAAAGCGGGTGGGTTCTCCCGGTGCCGCAGCTTCGATGGCGAGAGCATGCAAACCTTCGTCCAGTTCAGGCTGCAACAGGGCATTAATTGCCCGGTGGCGGTCGATGCGAGACTTGCCGGAAAAGCTTTCTGACACTATCTGGATACGCATATGGGTTTCCCCATCCCCGGTCATTCCTGGCTGGTGGCCTGCGTGTTTACCGCTCTCATTGATGACGGCAAGGCGTTGCGGTGCGAAAGCGTCGTTCAGTTTTTTTTCTATGCGGGCGGTCAGTGACATCGTCTCATTCCATTCTAAAAGGGGCTCTTTAAAAGCCAGCAACATTCCTGTTTGTCAATTCTTGTTGTGTACCTTTGCGTACCCCATAATCAGGCTATCATGAAACTGGATTCGAAATACTTTGATCGCATCCGCACGCGCCGGAAAAAGGACAGTCAGCAGGAGGTTCAAGCTCCTACCTGTCAATGGGACGGTTGCGAGCGCCCTGGTGCCCATCGTGCACCCGTCGGCCGCAACGCCGAAGGGCAATTCTTCATGTTCTGTTTCGAGCACGTGAAGGAGTATAACAAGGGTTATAACTACTTCTCCGGCCTGTCCGACAGCGACATTGCGCGTTACCAGAAAGAGGCGATTACCGGTCACCGTCCGACCTGGACGGTTGGGGTCAACAAGACCGCCCGCGATAGCCCTTTGCATTCCACGCTGAAATCAGGCGCTGCCGGCGCAAATGCACGTATTCGCGACCCGTTTGGTTTTACCGGCTCCGGTGGCGCGCGTAGCGGCGGACAACGGTTCCAGCAGAACCGCAAGTTGAAAACACTGGAAGCCCAAGCTTTTGATACGCTTGGCTTGGCAGCCAGTGCAACCCAGGACGAAATCAAGCGCCGCTACAAGGAACTTGTCAAAAAGCATCATCCTGATGCTAATGGTGGCGATCGCGGTTCGGAAGAGCGTTTTCGGACTGTTATTCAAGCGTATCAATTGTTAAAGCAGTCTGGTTTCTGTTAGGGTCTGCGAACCTTAAACTCGCTTGATAATTGCCTGATGATATGTGGTTGGGTGCTTGCTACCCGCCTTGGAGACGTGATGAGCAAAATTGATCTTGATATTTCCAACCTGCCGGACACAACCGTTTCTGTTCGGGATGTTTTTGGTATTGATACCGATCTGGTCGTGCCTGCCTATAGCCAGGGCGATGCCTATGTACCGGATCTGGACCCGGATTACCTTTTTGACCGCGAGACGACGCTGGCAATTCTTGCGGGTTTTGCTCACAACCGACGTGTCATGGTGTCCGGTTTCCACGGCACGGGTAAGTCCACCCATATCGAGCAGGTTGCTGCGCGCCTGAACTGGCCATGCGTTCGTATCAACCTCGACAGCCATGTCAGCCGTATCGACCTCGTCGGCAAGGACGCCATCGTTCTGAAGGACGGCAAACAGGTTACCGAATTCAAGGACGGCATTCTGCCGTGGGCTTACCAGCACAATGTTGCGCTTGTGTTCGATGAATATGATGCCGGTCGTCCCGACGTGATGTTCGTTATTCAACGCGTTCTGGAATCTTCCGGTCGCCTGACGCTGCTCGACCAGAGCCGCGTTATCCGTCCTCATCCTGCATTCCGCATTTTCGCAACCGCCAACACGGTTGGCCTTGGTGATACCACCGGTCTTTACCATGGCACGCAGCAGATCAACCAGGCACAGATGGACCGCTGGTCTATCGTCACGACGCTGAACTACCTGCCGCATGACAAGGAAGTTGATATCGTTGTTGCCAAGGTGAAGAAGCTGAACACCAAGGAAGGCCGCGAAACCGCTTCCAAAATGGTGCGTCTGGCCGATCTCACGCGTTCGTCCTTCGTCAATGGCGACCTTTCGACCGTCATGAGCCCTCGTACTGTGATTACCTGGGGAGAAAATGCTGAAATCTTTGGCGATGTCGCCTTTGCTTTCCGCGTGACGTTCCTTAACAAGTGCGACGAACTTGAGCGCACTTTGGTTGCCGAACTTTATCAGCGCGCCTTTGGCGTTGAGCTGAAAGAAAGTGCAGCAAACATCGTTCTCTCCGCGTGAGACCACCCCTCTTTGAGGGTTGATCTAACATTCGGATTATCAAGGGATGAGAATGCATTACGCCCCTTATGGCATGCCACGTAAAACTGTGTGACGGTTTTGCCGTCACGGCGTGCGAGGGGCGGGGCTTCTCAGGTGAATGGGTAATAGCATGGCAATGCGTGGCGATAATTCCAGAGCGAAAAGCGGTACGGTGATCGATACGGAGCCGTTGCGCAATGCCATTGCCGGCAGTGTGCGGTCCGTTGCTGGCAGTGCGCAGGTTGAGGTCGTGTTCGCCAATGAGCGTCCGGGTCTTGCAGGCGAGCGTATGCGTCTTCCGGAAATCTCCAAAAAGCCGACGGCACAGGAAATTGCCATCACGCGTGGTCTTGGCGATTCCATGGCGTTGCGACTGGCCTGTCACGACAATGATATTCACGCAAACCTCGCACCGCAGGGTGCAGATGCGCGCGTTATTTTTGATGCTGTAGAACAGGCACGTGTCGAATCCATCGGTTCGCTGCGCATGCCGGGTGTTGCCTCCAACATTCGCAGCATGAACACAGAGAAATATTCCAAAGCCAATTTCTCGACGATTGAGAAACAGGATGACGCACCCATTGCCGAGGCTGTGGCCTTGCTGGTTCGCGAACGTCTGACCGGTGAAAAACCGCCGGCAAGTGCGGGCAAGGTTCTGGATCTGTGGCGTCCTTTCATCGAAGAAAAGGCCTCTGTCGATCTCGATAATCTTGGTTCGGCCATTCACGATCAGAAGGCTTTCGCAAAGCTCGTGCGTCATATGCTGACCTCGATGCAGATGGCGGAAGATCTTGGCGACGTTGATAATGAGGCCGATGATCAGGAAGCGCAGAGCGATGAAGATCAGCCACGCAGCAACGAGACAGAAGAAGAGCAGGTAGAAGAAGAAGCCGGTTCTGATGCAGCCCCTGCCGAGGACAGTGAAGCCTCGCAGGAAGAAATGGAAGAAGGCGAGATGGATGGCGCCGAGATGTCGGAGGACGAAATGTCCGACGATCTCGATGAAGACTCCGAAACGCCGGGTGAAACCCGTCGCCCCAATAGCCCGTTTGACGATTTTAACGAGAAGGTCGACTACCGTATCTTCACGCAGGAATTCGATGAAGAAATTCATGCCGAGGAACTGTGCGAAGAGGCTGAACTGGATCGGCTGCGCGCATTCCTCGACAAACAGCTTGCCCATTTACAGGGTGCTGTTGGACGTCTCGCAAACCGCTTGCAGCGCCGCCTGATGGCGCAGCAGAACCGCTCCTGGGATTTTGATCTCGAAGAAGGTTACCTCGACCCTGCAAGGCTGGTGCGTCTGATCATTGATCCGATGCAACCATTGTCCTTCAAAAAGGAACGCGACACCAAGTTCCGGGACACCGTCGTATCGCTTGTCATCGATAATTCCGGTTCGATGCGTGGTCGTCCGATCACTGTTGCTGCGACTTGCGCCGACATTCTGGCACGGACGCTGGAACGTTCAGGCGTCAAGGTCGAAATCCTCGGTTTCACCACCAAGGCCTGGAAGGGCGGCCAGTCGCGCGAGCAATGGCTTGCTAATGGCAAACCTGCTTCGCCGGGTCGTCTCAACGATCTGCGTCACATCATCTACAAGAGCGCCGATGCGCCATGGCGGCGTTCACGCCGCAATCTCGGTCTGATGATGCGTGAAGGCCTGCTGAAGGAAAACATCGATGGCGAAGCGCTGATGTGGGCGCATAACCGTCTGATCGGCCGTCCTGAGCAGCGCAAGATTATGATGATGATTTCCGACGGTGCGCCGGTCGACGATTCTACACTGTCGGTCAATCCGGGCAATTATCTCGAGCGGCATCTGCGCGCTGTTATCGAGCAGATTGAGACACGGTCGCCGGTCGAGTTGCTAGCTATTGGTATCGGTCACGATGTGACACGTTATTACCGCCGCGCGGTGACGATTGTGGATGCGGATGAACTTGCTGGTGCGATGACGGAACAGCTTGCCTCTCTGTTTGAGGAGCAGGGCACGACAAAGGCTTCCGGACGAGCGCGCCGTGCGGGATAAGCAGCGCACGCAATATACCGACAGCAAGACAAAAAATACGGCATCTCTGACTGGCGTCCTGGCGACGCTGGTCGCCGGTGTCGCATTGTTCATGCCGCTGCCGGTTTTTGCTGCAAACAGTGTTGACGCGCCTGTCAGTGCGCGGGTGTTGCAGGGCTTCAAGGTCAGCGGCAAGGAAACCCGTTTCGGAAAGCTCGACTTTGTCGGCGGACTAGTGCTCAGTTCGCGCGAGCCACTGTTCGGCGCCATGTCCAGTATACGTTTCCGTCCCGATGGTCGAAATTTTGTTGCGGTTCTCGATACTGGCCACTGGCTGACGGGGCAAATCCAGCGCGATACTAATGGAAAGCTTGTCAGTGTCACCGGCGTTAAAATAACACCGATGCTGGATGCCGCAGGGCGCGAACCACATCGCAAGATGGAAATGGATGCCGAAGGGCTGGTTCTGAGGGATGGGCAGGTGATCGTCAGCTACGAGCAGCGTCACCGGATTGATGTGTATCCTGATCCAGGCTTTGCCACGTCGCGGCCTGTCAAACGTATTCCGCATCTTATTCCATCGGGGGAATTGCGTGCCAATGGCGGTATGGAAGCACTTGGCCTTTCACCCGCAAATTCGCCCCTGCAAGGGGCGTTGGTCGTGGTGGCTGAAAAGAGTATCGATGAGGATGGCAATCTTCTCGGTGCCATTCTGGAAGGTCCGCTGAAGGGCGCTTTTACCGTTTCGCGCCATCCTTCATTTGATGTGACAGACAGTGCGTTTTTGCCTGATGGTGATCTTCTATTACTGGAACGCCGCTTCAACCTTGCCGAAGGTGTGGGTGTTCGTATTCGCCGCATTCCAGCTGCGACTATCAAGCCGGGCGCAGTTCTCGATGGTCCTGTGATCTTTGAGGCTGGCATGGAAAGCCAAATCGACAATATGGAAGGTATGGATGTGATTGCTGGGCCAGATGATGCCACGCACATCATTCTGGTGTCTGATGACAACCACTCATTTCTTCAGCGCAATATGATGCTGGAGTTTCGCCTGAATGAATAAAGCCCGCAGAAGCGGGCTTTATTTTTATGGGGTTATACAGTCTTTGCCGGTGGCATTGGCTTCAGCGTCGTCATCAGTGCGCCGTAGGGCAGCAACATGACCAAGCCGACCAGAACCTTGACGCTGAGGTCACCCAGTGCCCAGGAGATCCACCGTGGAGCCTCTGCTGCCATCACACCGAAGATTGGAGCATTCTCGATTGCAAAGGCATCGTTGGGGCCAATGAAGGCGAATGCCGGTGCAAAGGATATCGAGAAGAACAGCGCTGTGTCGAGCACGGAGCCAGCAATCGAACCTGCCAGCGGTGCCTGCCACCAGCTCTGGCGGCGCAGACGGTTGAATACCGAGATGTCCAGAAGCTGACCAATCAGATAGGCAGTGCCCGATGCCACGGCGATGCGTGGAATGGATGTCCAGAATGACAGGCTGACACCAACGACAAAACCGGCAAACACCACACGACGTGCAATGGATGGTCCGAACTGGCGGTTGGTGAGGTCGGTAATCAGGAAGGCGATGGGGTAAGTGAATGCACCCCAGGTGAGGAGATCGCCAAGGGCGATACCGTACAGTGTGCCGCTGAGCGGGTACTGAACGAGGATGTTCGAAGCCACGACGACAAGCGTCATAAGGACGACATAGATAAATGTGTAACGCAGGTAGGGCATTTTTTTATCCTGGGTGATGCCACCAGTTGGAGGGATAACAATGTTTATTCAATAAAAAAGGCTTGATGAGCGGTACCCATCAAGCCTTTGTATTTCTTGCTTGGGCAGATCAGGCTGCTTCAGCAGTCTTCTTTGCGATCTGGCGACGCAGCAGACGAGCGCGCATGCTCAGTTCGTTTTCGCTTGCCTTGAGAAGGAAAGCGTCGAGACCGCCACGGTGTTCAACCGTACGCAGCGCTGCAGCGGATACGCGCAGGCTGAAACGCTGGCCAAGAGCATCAGAAATCAGCGTAACGCTGCAGAGGTTTGGCAAAAAGCGGCGCTTGGTCTTGTTGTTGGCGTGGCTGACGTTGTTGCCTGTCTGGACGCCCTTGCCGGTCAATTCGCATACACGGGACATGGGTACACCTATTCTTGTGTTTGCCTTTTGAACCAGCTTCCCGGCAAAAACCGGAAGGCAATCCAATTGGCCATGATTGGAAAGTTGCGGTTCTATAGTCAGGTGGGGCGGCGCAGTCAAGCCGCTCATTGGCTTTGAGGCGGAATTTCCGAGTTTTCCCGCCATTCACTGCTATTTTATTGCCACAAGTGCAGCTATATGATGCAGTCCGAAACGGTTGCGGGGCCAAAGGTAGGCGAGAATGATAGCCATCGGACGGAAATATCTACAGGCCACTGCTTTCTTGCTGGCGTCATTTGGCGTGTCGCAGGCTGCCGATACATATCACAAAAGCGAGTACAGCATTAACCTCGGAATTCTGCCGATTGCCAAGGCGTCGTTCTCGACCAAGATGACCGATGGCAATTATTCGATCACCGGGTCGTTCAACGCCGCCGGCATAGCCAGCGTCATCAAGGACATTTCCGGTCGTACCACGGTATCCGGCATCAAGCGTGGCAACCGTATGCTCGCAAACCAGTACACGCTGGTTTACAAGGATGGCAAACGCACGCGGACATATGAGGTGCGTTATCGCAACGGCAACGTGACAGCGACGGTTGTGCGACCTGAACCGAAGACCAAACCGAAAAATTGGGTTGAGGTGCGTGACAGAGACCTGCGCTCTGTTCTCGATCCGATTTCCGGTCTGATCATTCCGGCCGGTGGCCGTGTATGCCCCAGCCGTCTGCCGATCTATGACGGTGAATCACGCATGGATCTGGTGTTGAGTTCGAAGGGCACACGGCCGTTTTCGACGACCGGTTTTAGTGGTGATGCTATCGTTTGCACCCTTCGTTATGTGCCGAAATCAGGCTTTCGTGAGGGACGCGCCGATATTGAGTACCTGAAATCCATTTCCATGGAAGTCTGGTTTGCCAAGGCCGAGAACATGGATCTCTACGCTCCGGTCTACGCACGCATTCCAACCAAGGTTGGCCCCGTTTACATAACGGCGACCAAATATGGCGGCTGATGGTTTGACCTGACGGCGCTCAGGCGCTTTCAGGCTGCCAGTCCGGTGCAGCCATTTCAAAGCTTGAAAACTCGAAGCCCGGCGACACCGTGCAGCCAACGAGGGTAAACTCTCCCGTTGTTTCTGCCGATTGCCACCAGCCCGCCGGAACAAGCCCCTGCGGCCGCTCGCCCGCCAGAACGTCTGGGCCGAGATTGATGGTGGTGCTATCCGTGCCATTTTCCGAAACATGCAATTTCAGCGGTGCGCCAGCATAATGGTGCCAGACCTCCACCGCATCGGTCACCCGGTGCCAGTGAGAGCGTTCACCGGCTTCCAGCAGATAATAAATGGCCGTTGAGTGGCCGCGCTGGCTGCCCTGCGTGTCGCGAAAGGTCTGGCGATACCAGCCACCTTCCGGATGGCGTTGCAATTCAAGCTCCCTGATGATGGCCTGCGCTGTCATCAAAAATTATCCTTCCGCGTGCGGATTTCTGCAAATACGTCCTCATCACTGGCATCGATCATGCCCAGGTGTTGGCGTATCGCCGCATCGCCAACACGCATGTAGGGATTGGTCTGTTTTTCAAGGCCGATCGTTGTGGGAATCGTAAATTTTCCGGCGTCTCGCAGGGCGGATACTTCGGCGGCACGCGTTTTCAGTGCCGGGTTTTCAAGGTCGATGGTCACGGCAAAACGGGCATTGGAAACGGTATATTCGTGACCGAAATAAACTTTGGTTTCATCGGGCAGGGCCATCAGTTTCTGGAAGGAGTGCCACATATCGGCTGCTGGGCGCTCGAAAAGGCGGCCACACCCCATCGCAAACAGGGTATCGGCGGCAAAGAGCAAGCCGTCGCTGGGAATGTAATAACAAACATGGCCCGCGGTGTGGCCGGGTGTTTCGATCACCTTGATGGTGCGTCCGGCAAATTCGAACTCGTCGCCATCCATCACTGTTTTGTCCAGGCCGGGAATCGCAACTGCTTCGCCGTGAGGCCCAAGAATGGTGCAGCCAAACTTTTCTTTCAGCGCGAGATTGGCATCGACATGGTCGTGATGATGATGGGTGGTGAAAATATGGGTGAGCGTCCAGCCACGGCGCTTTGCCGCCTCGATGATCGGCTGCTCCTCCGGCGCATCGATGGAAGCCGTCTCACCTGATACCGGGTCGTGCAACAACACTCCGAAATTATCACTGCGGCACAGGAAGGTTTCTATTTCCAAAGGTTTCATGGCAGGCTTCCTCCTTGGCTTACGGTTGTGCGTTCTTTCATGTAAGTGCATTGTCCTTGAAGTCCAACCGGCTGCTGCTACATTCTGGCTATGAACACCGATATTGTCGATCTGCGCGAATTTTATCATTCCACACTGGGAAGGCTGGCTGAGCAATCCATCGTGATGGCGCTTTCCACCATGTGGCCACCGCTGCCGGAAGAGCGCCTGCTGGGGCTGGGTTACGCTGTGCCCTATCTCGATCGTTTTCGTGCCGATACCGAGCGGACCTTTGCTTTCATGCCTGCCGGGCAGGGCGCGGTGAATTGGCCAGCCGGAGAGCTGTCTTCCACTGCTTTGGTGTTTGACGAAGAATTGCCGCTACCGGACGCGTCGATTGATCGTGTGTTGTTGGTGCATTCGCTGGAGTTTGCCGAAAATCCGCGTGAAACGCTGACCGAGCTTTGGCGTGTGCTGGCCCCCGGTGGACGGCTGGTGATCGTTGTTCCCAATCGTCGTGGCGTCTGGGCGCGTATGGAGCACACACCGTTCGGCTCGGGCAGACCCTATTCACGCGGGCAGCTGACGACTTTGCTGCGCGAGGCAAACTTCACGCCGGGTGTGTCGACGGAAGCGCTGCTGTTTCCGCCGTCGAAGCTCAAATTCATTCTCAAGCTGCGGCGCTATTTTGAAACTATTGGCCGCAAGCTGTGGCCGGTGTTTTCCGGCGTGATTATCGTGGAAGCGCAGAAGCGCCTTTATCAGGGCCTGCCGGTTTCACAGCGCGCCTCCCGCCGCGTATTCGTGCCGGTGCTGGCGCCGCAGGGAATACCGACCACCCGCACGCGGTCGAGCGAGACAAAACGGCGCTGAGATCGGTGAAAATCTCCAAGTTTATGTCGCGAAACTGCCTGGATATCGGCGTGATGTTCGGTCGTGCTGCTGAGGCTTGCGTCATTTCCTTCCAGGCAACGGCCCAAACACGACCAGTCAACACGGCCTAACCCTCGACAAATCCTGCGTTCCGGTCTAGGAGCAATCGGCATTCAACAGGTTATGGCGTTCCTAATTGCGATGGGAGCAATCGCAGATTGGATGCTGTAATTTCCGGTATTCACCATGCCGTTTGAGCAGGCGTTTTTCTAAAGGTCGTTTCCATGCATGAAGAGCTGAGCCAACCCGTTCCACGTCCGGGCATTCTGGACATTGCCGCTTATGTTCCGGGTAAGGAACATGCGCCGGGTGTCGCCAAGGTGTACAAGCTTTCGTCAAACGAAACGCCGCTTGGCCCAAGCCCCAAAGCGATTGAAGCTTTTGGCACGGCCGCCAGCCATCTTGAAATCTATCCGGACGGTCAGGCCACCGTTCTGCGGCAGTCGATTGCTGACATTCATGGTTTGAACTTTGCCAACATCCTGTGTGGCAATGGTTCCGACGAGCTGCTGGGTCTGCTGTGCCATGTGTATCTCGGCGCTGGTGATGAAGCCATCATCACCGAGCACGGCTTTCTTGTGTATCGCATTCAGATCATGGGTGCTGGCGCAACACCTGTTACCGTCAGGGAACGGGACTGCACGGTTGATGTCGACGCGATTTTGGCAGCCGTGACACCAAAGACAAAAATGGTGTTCATCGCCAATCCCGGCAATCCGACCGGCACCTATGTTCCCGTTGCGGAAATTCGTCGGCTGCAGGCGAGCCTGCCAAGACATGTGTTGCTGGTTCTTGATGCGGCCTATGCCGAGTATGTTCGCCGCAATGATTATGAGGCCGGGCTTGAACTGGTGTCGTCCAACCGCAACGTGGTGATGACCCGCACCTTCTCCAAGGTTTACGGTCTTGCTGCCCTTCGTGTTGGCTGGATGTATGCACCGGTTGACGTTGTTGATGCGGTAAATCGCGTGCGCGGTCCGTTCAATATGAGCGCACCTGCGCTCGCTGCCGGTGCCGCTGCCATTCGTGACCAGGCTTTTGTTGAAAAGGCCGTCGCCCACAACAAGATCTGGCTGGAGCGTCTGGCGCAGGAGTTTACCGACCTTGGCCTGACTGTCACGCCATCCGTGACCAACTTCGTTCTGGTTCATTTCCCTGACGTTGACGGCAAGCGGGCAACGGATGCCGATGAATTTCTGACCAGCCGCGGCTTCATCCTGCGCGCTGTGCGGGGGTATGGCTTCCCCAATGCTCTGCGCATGACCGTGGGTTCGGAAGAGGCCAATCTTTGCGTTATATCCGCCTTGAAAGAATTTATGGGACGCAGCGCATGAGCGATGTTCATTTCGAGAGAATTGCCCTGATCGGTATCGGTCTTATCGGTTCTTCCATCGCACGCGATATCAAGGAACTGTCCATCGCCAACGATGTTGTGGTGTCGACCCGCAGTGCCGAGACGCTGAAGCGTGCGGAAGAACTGCAACTCGGCACGCATTATACAATTTCGGCGGCCGAGGCCGTCAAGAATGCCGATCTGGTGATCGTGTCGGTGCCTGTTGGTGCTTCCGAACGCGTGGCGATCGAGATTGCGTCGCATCTGAAACCCGGTGCGATCGTTACCGACGTGGGCTCGACCAAGGCATCAGTTATCGCGCAGATGCAGCCGCATATGCCACAGGGGGTTCATTTCATTCCTGGCCACCCGCTGGCCGGTACCGAAAAGTCCGGCCCAGATGCTGGTTTCGCGGGACTGTTCCGCAGCCGCTGGTGCATCTTCACGCCGCTTGAAGGCACCGATCCGCAGGCGCTGGAAAAGTTGAAGACCTTCTGGAAGACACTCGGCTCTATGGTCGATGAAATGACGCCCGAGCACCATGATAAAGTGCTGGCTATCGTTTCGCATCTTCCGCACATCATCGCCTACAATATTGTTGGTACGGCCGACGATCTGGAGACAGTGACGGAATCGGAAGTCATCAAATATTCCGCATCGGGTTTCCGTGACTTTACGCGTCTTGCCGCGTCCGACCCAACCATGTGGCGGGATATCTGCCTGCACAACAAGGATGCCATCCTTGAAATGCTGTCAAGGTTTTCTGAAGATCTGGCCTATTTGCAGCGCGCCATTCGCTGGGGTGAGGGCGACAAGCTGTTTGAGCTGTTTACCCGCACACGTGCCATCCGCCGTTCTATCGTTCAGGCGGGGCAGGATGTGGATACGCCGGATTTCGGCCGGCATATCCTCGACAAGAAGTAAGTGGAAAAATGATGCCGCTGGTTCAGATCGGCGGTATATTTCCCAGAGGAATAAAGCCACTTACGGTCGCGCGACCGCGATCCACTACGAGATCGACCGATACACGCTGGCTGCCGCCTGCAAGCGCACGCAGTAGCTTAGTGGCGCTGTCTATGGTCGGTGCCAGCTGCGGAAACACTTCCTTGGCGCTGTTGCCCCATTCACCGAGCTGCTGCACTTCCAGCTTGAACTTGCCCGAGAGATAACCGCTTTCATCGAAAGAAAACGGGCCAGTCAGCGTCATGGTGCGGCCTTCGCCGATATTTGCAACGGCCTGACGGAGTTCGCCGGTTGCGCCATAAAGCCCCGCTTCGTCGCTGCCATCAATCATGCCGGCTTTTCCGACAAGCGTGACGTCCAGATTGGTGGAAAGGCGCGGCAGCACCTGCGGCCAGCCTTCAATCACGGTTGCCGAATCGGTCATGGAAATGGCGGCATCAAGATCGGCATTGTTTTGTCGCAGGTGAATTTCCGTGTGCCCGGCATTAAAGTTGATTGTCTGGCCGCTGACGGAAGAGACCGCTGTGGCCTTCAATCCGTCGATAACGGTTGAGGTACGATCAACACCCTTCAACTTGGCAATCAGGCTGGATTGCAGGTTTTCCCATGCGGCATTGATCGACAGGCCGTGGGCCGTGCGGATTTCCGCGGGGGAGTCTAGTTCCATGACGATGTGATTGGGGGCGTAGACCTGCGCTGCCGACCGCAGCGAGCCGAACGAAGCAGAAATGCCGTTGGTGCTGTCATCGACATTCACCTTGGAGCAGAACAGACCGATGCGGAATGGATAACCGCGGAAATCCATGTCCACGCATTCGCCGGTGATTTCCTTGCCACCGGCCGGGCTGATGGTTTTCAAGACCGTTTCACGCAAGGCCGATGCGGCATAGAACCAGCCGCCGGTATAAACAGCGATTGCCAGCACAATGCCCGAACCGAGCAAGAGAAATTTTTTGTTGCTTGTCGATTGGCTTGATGCTGCCATGATGTTCTCCAAGGCTGGCGACGAAACATAATAATGATCTGGCGTGCGATATGGACGATTTTTGGGTATTTGGCTACGGCTCCTTAATGTGGAACCCGGGTTTTGCGTTTGAGGAACGTCAGACGGCCCGTTTGCATGGTTACCGACGCTCTCTGTGCATATGGTCGAGCGTTTACCGTGGTACGCTGGAAAAGCCTGGTCTTGTTCTGGGGTTGGACCGCGGTGGCTCCTGCCGTGGCGTGGCTTTCCGTGTCAAGGGAAGCAATCACGGCGAGGTTATCGGCTACCTGCGCGAGCGCGAACTTGTCACCAATGTTTATAAAGAACGTATTGTCCCGGTTAGCTTGGCGGCCGGGCATAAGGTCAGTGCCGTGACCTATGTGGCCGACCCGCTGCACGAACAATATGCCGGTGGCTTGAGCGCCGAAGATGCCGCCCGGATCGTGAGATCAAGTGTTGGTCGGTCTGGCCCCAACACTGATTACGTGGTCAACACAATCCAGCATCTGGCGGATATCGGTATTCGTGATCCATGGCTGGAAAATGTTGCATCTGGCCTAGAGCAGAGCGGCGGTTAAGCCGCTATCTCCCTCCCATTTGTCGCCGTATTGGGATTAGTTGGGGCTGTAGTGCCTAAGCGCCAGCCCCACCCGCGCCTGGGCGGAGAGCAGGAAAACATAAGCCGCCGTTTCTGACATCTCCTCCAGAACCAGCATGTGACCCCAATCACCGAAATTCAGGCCCATATGCCCCTCGGCGCCGGCTGAAATGATCATTGCGAGAATAACAAGCACAATATCAGCGTAGGGAAGCTGCCGCGTAGTGACCAAGTACTTCAGAATATGCGGGCCTTTGGCCTTGATAAAAAGCACGGCAACCAGAAGGCTCACTGCCACCAGCATTGGTACGATGTAAGATCTATACCAAAGCTGAGAGGATGAGAAATATGGTCCGTGTTCACTGACGGACAGGGCCGGCATGAAGACGCCACCCCAACTCAATTCGCGCAGCGCCATAACGATCCAAAGAGGAATGACGGCCAACCAGAACCATCGCAGCGTTGATTGTTGATCTGCGGCGAAAACCATTGCCACGACTGCGCCACCCAGCAATATCAAAACCTGCGCATTCTCAATCGGGCCATTTTCATAGCCAGTCCATGCGGGTAATATTCCAGCGCATGCGAAGCTTAAGGCCAGCAAGGCCGCTCCGCCCCACCTCATCTGTTTCATTACAATCATATAGACGTCGTCTCTCCCGGGGTCGTTTGGGCGATTCGTCGCCCAAACGGTAATCCACTCTTATGGATGCAGCAGCGCAGGGCGACAACTACAATGAGAACGGCCATAAGCGGCAAAACCGTGACTAGTACACAATTTTGTAACAAACGTCCCTGTCATGAAAGTGCTAAAGGCAAGACGGGTCGCTTACCTGCCGTGACAGGTTTGGAAGCGACCTTCAGTCGTTTTGATTTTTCATGGCCTTGATTTCTTCCAGACGCTTGATGGCGGTTGGCGGCAAGGGAAGGTTCGGATTATTGGTTGCCGTCTCGACCAGCAACTCGTCGCTTGCCTGTTCGGTGACCTGTATCAGCTTTTTGAAAAACGCATCCGGATCTAGACCCGGTTCAATCGGCGGCAGAATGCGCACTTTGAAGTGGCCGGGATAACGCATGGTCGAACGGCGTGGCCAGAACAGGCCCGGATGCATGGCAACGGGAACGACCGGAACGTTGAGATCACGGTAAAGGCGGGCGATGCCGTAACGGTACTGTGGCTCAGCACCCGGCGGGCGGCGAGTACCTTCAGGGTAAATGATGAGCTCACGGCCTTTTGCCATTTCCTGCTTAGCGCGTTCCATCACCTTCAACATAACCTTGCCGCGTGCGGCACGGTTGACCGGGATCATGCGCTGCTTCATCGCGTACCAACCAAACAGCGGGATCCAAAGCAGTTCACGCTTGAGGATGTAAACCGGATCATTGAGGTTTGGCAGCAATGCATAGGTGTCCCAGAAGGACTGGTGCTTGGGCGCAAAAATGCAGCCAGTGGTCGGGATGTTTTCCAGACCTTCGATCTCGAAGGTTGTTCCGACAATGTTTTTCATCAGCCAATGGCTGGAGCGGGCCCAGTTCTTGGGAATCTCATAGGCGATCTTGCGCGGCAGGATGAAATAGATCGGCGTCAGCACGACCATCCTGAGGATGAGATTGGCATAAAACAGGGTGTTGAACAGTGCGGAACGCAGCTTGAGCATAAAGGGCAACTCTCCGGGCACATCCGCTGTTTCGAGGGGAGATATTTCGAAACCACAACATCGGGTGCAATTACCGCACGCCTACACGAAAAGGCGCAGTTACGGCAAGTGCCGTTTTATTTTGCGTCCTGAGAGGCTGTGCCGCGAAGGCCATTGCTTTTGCCCATGCCAACCATATCACGGGCGGCTGCACCAACATATTTTGCATATTCATAGAGCAGGGTGCGCAACACATCCGGGTCGGCGAACCAGTTCTTTCGGGTAAGGTCCGAACTGACAACCGGGTAGGCGACAAATTCGGTCTTTGGGCTTGCGCGGCGCAGTTCATAGAGGCTGCGGTGCATGTGGTAATTGTTCGTCACCACCAGAACGCTCGAATAGTCGTGATCGGTAATCCAGCGCGCCGCTTCATTGGCGTTACCAATGGTGTCGATAGCGTCATAACCAACATCAACGCAGCAGGAAAACAGATCGCTCGAGCTTTGTGTCATCTTGCGGATCTGGGCGCGGCTGGTCGAAGGATTGGCGCCGGAAATCAACAGCCGCGTACCAGCACCGGAGCGCAAAAGTTCGACGGCCTGATCGATCCGCTGATAGCCACCGGTCAATACGATAATCGCATCTGCCTTGATATCTTCTGGCGGTCGCATGGTCGCAACCGCATCGGCAAAGCGCAGGAAACCGGCAAAAACAACGGCTGTAATGATGAGGATAATGAGGATCAGATAACGCGCCGTGCGGCGCAATGGTCCACGCCGCGAAAGCAAATCCTTTCCAGATCTGCTTTCCCGTGAGATATTTGTCTCATCGTTGCGTTGCGACCGACTCATCAGCATGTCTAATCAATAATGGCAGATTGAGGCAAGGAACAGGCATTTCCAAGCCAATCAATTTCAGCCCGGAGGAATTCCATCAGTGCGGGAAGCGTCAGAACGCATCTGGTCAATATCGTCAATCGTGCGAATGACGGTCATCCTTGCCGTCAGGGTGGTGAGCAGCGCGATGAAGATCATCGTGCCGAAGATGCCGAGGTAACCGGTCCAGCCAACCGAAAACGTGCCGAACAGTGCTGTAGCCTGATCGCTTTGCGGAGTGGCTATGGAGCGTGATTGCCAAAAGCCCGCCAGCAGGAACACAGCTGAGGCGAGCAATCCGCCAGCGGCTGAACCTTTGAAGCTGATCTTGAGAAAGTGTTTCTGGAATTCATGCGCAACGAATTTGCTTTCCGCACCGACGAAATGCAAAACTTCCACGATGTGTCTGTTGCCGGCAAGTGCGCCACGCGTTGCAAAGACCACGGTCAGCACCATAGCAATGAAAACCAGACCCAGCACGCTGATGCCGATCATCACGGTTGTTCGCGCCATAGACACCAGACGGTCTACCCATGTGCGGTGGTCATCGAGAAAGGCTTGCGGCACTTCGGTTTTCAGCAAGTCACGCATGGCCTGAAAGTCAGGTGGATTGTTTTCGTCGATGGTAACGACGATGAGGCGTGGCACAGGCAGTTCGTTGAGATCAAGGCCCGAACCGAGCCATGGTTCGAGCAGGCGGGCTGTGGCCGCGTCATCGAGAATGGTGCCTTCACGGGTGCCGACGAAGGTGAGAGCAAGGTTGCGCGCCTTGCTCAGCGCGGCGGCCATGTCCAGACCGTCCTCCGGCTTTATCTGGATGGTAATCTCACGGGAAATCTGGCTTTGCCAAGATGATGCCGTTGCGCGGATCATGCTGACAGCACCCAGCGTCAGACAGGCCAGAAATGCCATGATGGCGATAACGACGATCAGTGCATTGCCCTGAATATTGGAAGGGGGCAGGATCGGGCCCATCGGACGGATGCGCATGGCAGGCCGCTGCTTGCGGTTCTGTTGCGGTGAAAGCTGTTGGCGGTTGATCTCATTCATAGATGTCGAGCCGCCCTTCGGTAAGGATCATGCGGCGTGCGTCGATCTGATCCATCAATGCAAAATCATGCGTTGCGATAACAACGGCGGTTCCCAGCCGGTTCAATTCGAGAAAAAGGTTGAGAAGCCGTTTGGCCATGGGAGGGTCGACGTTGCCGGTCGGTTCATCGGCCAGCAGAATTTCCGGCTGATCCATAAGGGCACGGGCAATTGCTGCACGTTGTTTTTCACCGCCGGATAGAATGGGTGGCAACACGTTGATGCGTTCGCCAAGTCCCACCCATTTGAGAAGCTCAATCACATCGGAACGATAGGAGCTTTCGTCCTTGCCGCGCACTCGCAGCGGCAGCGCGACATTTTCATAGGTCGTCAAATGTTCAAGCAGGCGAAAATCCTGAAACACGATACCAACACGCCGGCGCAAAAGTGGAAGTTCTGCGCGGGGAATGCGGGAAATGTCACGATCAAACATGCGGATCATGCCGCGGGTTGGCTGCAGTGACATAAACAAAAGCCGTAGAAGAGTAGTTTTACCAGCACCGGAAGGGCCGGTCAGAAACTGGAATGATCCTTTGGGAATATCGAAGGTCATGTCCCTGAGGATTTCGGGGCCCATACCATAGCGTAACCCGACATTTTCGAAATGGATCAACGGACTTCCAGTCTTTCTCTTTCACAACGGCAATTTTGCATGGAACGTTTCAGGTCGCTGCATGGTTTCATGCCCGTGGTGCGGTGTCTGCGATGACCCGATGTTTGCGAAGCATTAACCATTTAAATTTACGTTTGGTGAGTATTTGTTTCAATGCCCAGTTTTCAAAGGGCGGAAAACCATAGAGGAAATTCCATGGGTATGTTCCGTTCGTCGCGTCGTCATGACACATTCGATTTCGATCTTCTCCTGCCTGAACATCCCGCGCGAAAAGCGCCCCGTTCCGGCACACCAGCAAACGATGTGGTCGATGCCGAATTTGTGACGGTAAAGGAAACACCGGCACGCGGCTATGGCAATGACAATCGGCAACGCCGTTATCAACAGCGTGTGATGCCGTCTCGTCCGGTCTCCGCCGTAATGCAGCGCGTGGAAAGACGTCTTGGCAAATTGTCTGTCGATGCTTATTCGGCATTGGTGGCGCTTTCTGTCATCGTGGTCTTCGGCGTCTCCGGTGGTTTCACACTCGTTTCGGGCACCCCGTCTGCTGCGCAGGAACAGGTGAATCCGCTTGGGCTTTCCCATGTCACCATCACACCGCAGGATGCAGATGGCATGGAAGTGCTGTCCATCAACGGTATTGTCGAGAACCATGGCGGCGATGTGGTGGCGGTTCCAGATATCCGTGCTGATCTTCTGTCCGAAAATGGCCAATTGGTTGCCAGTGTTGTCATCGAAGCACCGGTTAGCGAAATTCTGGGGCGTCAGAGCCACGGATTCACGACAAAATTGCGCCATCCCGGTGGAAAAACGCCACGTGTGAAGCTTTCCTTCATGGAAACGGGTGTTTCCGGTTCGTGATTGTGGTAGCGGATTTCCTTTCGTTGAACGGGTAGGTCAAGGTCTGCCCGACAGTCAGTCAAGGAGATTGCATTGCCCGTCGTTCGTGGAAAGATCATCGAGCCGCTTTATACGGCGGAACAAATCGCCGAGCGTAACCGGGATATGGCGCAGCGCATCGCTTCGGGTCCAACAAAAGACCTGCTGGTCATCGCGGTTCTCAAAGGCTCGTTCATTTTCGCTGCCGATCTCATTCGCTCGCTGCATGACAGTGGTCTTGCGCCTGAAGTCGAGTTCATTACCCTGTCGAGCTACGGTGCTGGCACGGTTTCGCAGGGTGTACGGATTGTCAAAGACATAGACAGCGATGTGAAGGACCGCGACGTTCTGCTGATCGATGACATTCTCGAATCAGGCCGCACGTTGCTGTTCGCCAAGGAACTGCTTTATGAGCGTGGCGCCCGCAACGTGACCATCGCAGTTCTTCTCGACAAAAAGGTCAAGCGCAAGGAAAACCTCGAGGCGGATTATGTCGGCTTCGAATGCCCCGATTATTTCGTCGTCGGTTACGGCATGGACGTGGCTTATGCCTTCCGCGAACTGCCATTTGTTGGCATCGTGAAAGGTGATGCGGAGGCTTAAGCGCCTCCGTTTTGATGACCGCTTGTTAACCATGTCCGCTGCATCGCGTCTTATCTTGTAACAAAGGGCGCAATCTTTACCGATTGAAAAGGTGCAGCGGCGATTTTGCTCACGGCTGGAGATGACTGCCAGGAGCAATGGTTATTATGGCAAAAATTTTGATTACCGAAGACGAGGATTCGCTGCGTTCATTTGTGGCGCGTGCCTTGCGCCTTGATGGCCACGAGACCCATGAGGCGGCTGATGGCGCCGAGGGGCTGGAGAAGCTGCAGGAACATAACTTTGATCTGCTTTTGTCAGATATTCGTATGCCGGTTATGGACGGCATCGAGCTTGCCCACCGTGCGGCCTCGCAATTTCCTGACATGCGCATTCTGCTGATGACCGGTTATGCCGAACAGCGGGAGCGGGCTGACGACCTGATGGAGAAGGTCGTAGACGTGGTTTCCAAGCCATTTGCCTTGCCCGATATTCGCATGGCTGTTGCACGTGCCTTGGCGGCCCGCACGGCGGCTTAAGCTGCCTTGCGTTTGTGTCGTAGGCATTTCAGTTTTCCTTTTCTATATCCTCATTTAAAACCGGTGCAGTTTAAAACCTTCCCAACATTGCTGACAGGAGCGTGACTTGAAAAACGGTGTCTGGCTGAATGAGCCGAAGGATTGGTCGCTAAAGGATGGTATTCTTGATCTGGTGACGGACGAGGGTTCTGATTATTGGCGTGAGACCTATTACGGCTTCACGCGTGACAGCGGGCATTTTTTCGGCGTCCAGACACCACCGGCTTTTACATGCCAGTTTCGTATTCGCGGCGCTTATCAGGCGCTTTACGATCAGGCTGGCATCATGGTGCGGATTGACGAATGCCGCTGGATCAAGGCCGGGATCGAGCTTTCCGACGGTCGCGCGATGCTGGCGAGTGTATTGACCAACGGTCGCTCCGACTGGTCAACTGCGCCATACGAAGGCAATGATGATGATTTCTGGATGCGGGTCACGGTTGAAAAGGGTGTTATCCGCGTGCAGGTGTCTGCCGATGGCCAGTTCTGGCCGCTCGTGCGGCTCGCGCCTTTTGATGTCGCTGACCATTATCTGGTGGGCCCGATGGCCTGCACGCCTGAACGGGCAGGGTTAAAGGTCCGTTTCTCAGATTTTCAACTCACCGCGCCACTTGGCAAAGAACTGCACGATCTGACCTGACGACAGTATCTGGGCTCTCCAAAAGCGGTCCAACCGCTTTTGGAATAAGGTCCTAGCGGATATCCAGAAGACGCTCGAGGTAGCGGCGTTCCGCTTCGCCCGGCGGGTTCTGTCCCAGTTTCTCGCGGATTGCTTCGAGAATTTCGCGGGCTCGCTGCACATCGATTTCATCGGGCACACGCACCTGATCGCCAAAGTCCGGACCGTTGGTGGCCCGTGGACGACCGAGTGGATCACGGCCGTTCTGGCCGCCCTGACCCATCATGCCGTCTTCCTGACCTTGGCCCTGACCCTGTTGGCGCATGGCCTGCATCATCTGGCTCATCATGTCCTGTGCACCTTGGCGCAGAGCATTCAGGGCATTGCCCTGACCCTCAACGGCGCGGTCGCCCTGTCCTTGGCCCAAGGCTTCACCGGCACCCTGCATTTCCTGCTGGGCTTTGCCAAAACCTTCTCCAGGCTGCATGCCAAGATCTTTCATACCCTGCTGCAATTCACCCAGCTGCTTGCCAAGTGCGTCCTGCTGCGCGCGCAGTTGCTTCAAGGCTTCACGAAGCTGCTCCGCCGTCATTTGGTCGGTGGGATTCTGACCCTGACCTGGCTGCTGCTGGTCCCCCTGCTGGCCTTGCTGACCCTGTTGCTGTTCGCCGTTTTCGCTTTCCTGCTGTGGATCGCCGCGTTGCATGCGGTCACGCAGTGCCTGATCGAACTGGAAGGTCTGGTCCATCAGTTGCTGCTGTTGCTGCATGATTTCGCCGAGCTTGTCGATCTGCTGTCGCAGCTGGCTGTTCTGCTGGTTCTGACGACCCTGCTGCGGGCGTGCCATCTGCAGATTGTTCATCATGCGTTGCAGCTGTGACAGCATCTGCTGCGCGGCATCTCGATTGCCGGAGCGGGCCAGATTTTCAATCTGGTCCAGCATGTTTTGCAGGTCACGCTGACGCAGGAAGTTTTGCGCCTGCTGATTCATGTTGGATTGCGGCGCATTCTGCATTCGCTGCGCCATCTCGCTCATGAAATCCTGCATGGCGTTGCGCAGTTCTTCCATAAGCTTGGCTATTTCTTCGTCCGGTGCGTTGCGTTCAAGCGCGTCAGAAAGCTGCTTCTGTGCATCGCGCAACCGGCGCTCGGCTAGCGACAGATCACCGTCCTCAATGCCGAGGGCGATTTCCCAGAGGTAATCGGCAGTGTCCTTCAGGCTAGCCTCGTCGTAGGCAAGTTTCATGCGGGTATGAGCAGAGCGCAGCAGCAGATAATGCGTCTTGTTGGGGATGGTTTCTTCCGGACGCATTGTCACCGCCTCGTTAAAGGCAATGGCTTTCGGCATCTGTCGGGTATCAAGTGCGAAAATCTGGCGGTGTTCGGCAACCGCTGCTGCCAGTGGTTCACTGAAGCCGCGACCGGGTAGAACCATTTCATGTGAAGGGCTACGACCTTCCTGTCCGGCGCCATCGCTGGCGACCAGAGTGATGCGCACCTTTTTGCCCGCCAACGGATGTTCCGTCAGGTTGCGACTGGTCAGACCTTTGATTTCGCGGCTGTTTTGACGTGGCAGGTCCAGCTTGTATTCCGGCAGGGGATAAAGAGGTGTTGCGTCTTCGTTTGTTTCCGCAGGTTCGATGATCGCGTGCGCTTCACGCAGGCCGTAATCATCCGAAGCGATAAAGCCGATTTCAAGCGCGCCGTTCACGGCACGACGCGGCATCTTGTCGAAGGAGATGACCGGTGGCTTATCCGGAATAACGTCAAAGACCCATTGTTCGCCATTGGCAACAAGGGTGCCGCTTTCGGCGATTTCTAGCGAGTAGGTTCGTGGCGGAAGCTGTTTGTTGTCTGCTTCGGGAGCAGGGGCGTTGTTTGCCGCTGCTTGCGGTGGTGTCTGTCCGCTTGAGGTTGTTTCTGGCTGCAGGGGTTGCAAACGGCCTGCCACTTCCGGCTCAAAGCTGACCTGCTCTCCACCTTCACCGCCGGTGACACGAACTGTCAGTTTCGATGCCTGTGGCACCGCCACGGCCTCAGTCGCAGCCTCGTTACGTCCGGTCAGGAAAATCGGTGCACGCCCGGTGTATGAGGGTGGTGTGACCCATGCGTCGATGCGCAAATCAGGATTGATTGGTCCGGCTGCCGGACTGTTGCGGAATGCCTCAACAACGGTACCGGCGCCGTTGGAATAGGAAAAGCCGAACGCTGCTGCCAGAACAAGTGCGGGAATAGCGCGAAGCGCAAAACGGTCATGGCGGGCAATATCGGGTTTCGGCAGGCCAGCATCGAGGGTGGCAATACGTTGCGCCATGCGCAGCTGATGTTCTTTCCACAGCGCGCGGGCAAACGGCGTGTCGAATGCTGGCTCGTCTTCCTGCACGCCGACAGGCTGGTGCGGCAGATCATTACGTTCTTCAAGCAGGCGCCCAGCTTCATCGGCTGATGGCCAACGCAGACGCAGGAACGGCAACAGCGACGACAGCAGGCCGAAGACCAGAATGAAAACGACGCAGAGACGAAGCCAGTCCGGCAATTGACGGTAAACACCGAACCAAGCCAGCGAGAGGAAAATGGCGATAATCGACAGCGGTAAAATGGAAAGGGGGGCGGCGCGCTCCGCCAGCAGCACCAATCTGGCCACAAACCGCTTCGCTGCGACCTTCCGGGCCAGCGCAGGTTGTCCTTCGAAGGCGCCTTTTCTGCCTTGTCTGGATGTGGTCATCAATCCGTTCTCCCGGTTCTGGCCACCTGATCCCGCAAGAACCGGAATCGCAAAATATTTTAGCGTATCGGTGCGAAAACCCTAATCGCTTTTCGCAAAGCACGACACGCACATCGAAATTTCAACCCGATCAGCTGTCCAAACGGACGCCTGACGTGCTGGTGCAATGTCTACAAGATAACACTGTTTATGGCGAAGACGAGGGCAAGCGGCTGCTCACCCTCATTTTTCCGATGATTTCTCTCAAAAGTGATCGGGAATGCCGATCTCAATCCAGCCACTTTGGCACGGAATCAAGTTCGATCAGCTCTTCATAGGTGCCACGCGGACGGATGACGTGGAATTCATCGCCCTTGACCAGCACTTCGGGAACGAGCAGGCGTGAATTATACGTGCCCGCCTGAACCGCGCCATAGGCGCCAGCCGAACCGACCGCAATCAGATCACCGGGCTTCGGCATCGCCATTTCACGATCAAGCGCCAGATAGTCACCGGTTTCGCAGACTGGGCCAACGATATCGGCCTTGATGCGCGGTGCATTGGCGGCAGAAATTCTGACCGGACGGATTTCGTGATAGGCCTCATAAAGGGTCGGGCGAATGAGGTCGTTCATGGCGCCGTCAACGATCACGAAGGTCTTTTCACCGCCGTCCTTCACGAACAGCACTTCGGTTACCAGAATACCGGCATTGCCAACAATCAGGCGGCCAGGTTCGGTAACGATCTTGCAATTCAGGCTGCGAAGCTGTGCCTTGACGATGTCAGCATAGGCATCTGGCAGTGGCGGCGGGTTATTGTCGTCCTTGTAGGGAATACCGAGACCGCCACCGATATCGACGTGATCAATCACATGACCTTCGGTGCGCAGCTCTTCAACCAGTTCGCGCAGCAGGCGGAATGCGTCCTCGAACGGCTGCAATTCGGTAATCTGGCTGCCGATATGCATGTCGATGCCGGTAACCTGAATACCTTCAAGCGTTGCCGCATGGGCGTAAACGGCGCGGGCACGCTGGTAGGAAATGCCGAACTTGTTTTCTTTTTTGCCCGTCGAGATCTTGGCATGGGTACGCGCGTCGACATCCGGATTGATGCGGAAGGAAACATGTGCCTTCTTGCCAGCCTTGATGGCGCGCAGGTTCAGCACTTCCAGTTCCGGCTCAGACTCAACGTTAAAGCAGTAAATGCCTGCTTCCAGCGCCAGATCCATTTCGACAACGGTCTTGCCAACGCCTGAAAACATGATGCGACTGGCGGGAACACCGGCTGCAAGCGCGCGGCGTAGCTCACCGCCGGACACGACGTCGATGCCGGCACCCAGACGGGCCAATGTCTTGAGCACTGCCTGGTTGGAGTTTGCCTTCATGGCGTAGCACACCATGGAATCGACATCGGCAAAGGCTGCCGAAAACACCTTGTAGTGGCGTTCCAGCGTGGCTGTGGAATAGACATAAAACGGGGTGCCGACGGCCTTGGCGATTTCTGGCACGGCCACGTTTTCGGCGTGCAGGACGCCGTCAATATACTGAAAATGGTTCACGGTCTAAGTTCCGTTAAAGCAGCGGGTCGAGAACGAAAGGACGCTCAGGCGTAACCTGTTTGACTTCCTGGCCATCTGCCGGGCGTTTGTTGCGCAGCTCTACCGGCGTGCTTGGCGGATCAATCGCGCCTTTACGGCCGCAACCGGTAACGACGAGGCTGACGACCAGCGTCATGCCAAGGGGAAGAAGGAAGCTACGAACCGTTTTTGAAAGCATGGGTCTGTCCAAAGGAAAAAGTTGCTCTTCTGATACAGAAAAACAGGGCGCTTGTGCACCCTGTTTCTTGTGATGCTGGTGTAACGCTAAATTGATCAGTTGCGCGCGCGCCACCAGGCGATCTGTTTGCGGACTTCAGACGGTGCCGTACCGCCAAAGCTGGTGCGGCTGGCAACCGAGGCTTCGACAGAAAGAACATCGAAAATGCCGTTGGTGATAGCCGGGTTGATGGCTTGCAACTCCTCAAGCGACAGGTCGGCGAGGTCGCAGCCCTTCTTTTCGGCCAGTGCCACAGCATGGCCGGTGGCATGGTGCGCATCACGGAACGGAAGGCCGGCTTCACGTACGAGCCAGTCGGCCAGATCGGTTGCCGTGGAGTAACCAGAACCGGCAGCTGCGCGCATTTTGTCGGTGCGGACTTCGAGGTCGCGGATCATGCCGGTCATCGCGGCAATCGCCAGTTCGAGGCTTTCTGCGGCATCGAAGACCTGTTCCTTGTCTTCCTGCATGTCCTTTGAATAGGCCAGCGGCAGGCCCTTCATCACGGTCAGCAGGGCAACCAGGGAACCGTTGATACGACCGGTCTTGGCGCGCACCAGTTCAGCAGCATCCGGGTTCTTTTTCTGCGGCATGATCGAAGAGCCGGTCGAAAATGCATCCGACAGACGGATGAAGCCGAATTGTGGTGTCGACCAGATGACGATTTCTTCCGCCAGACGCGACAGATGCGTGGCGCAGATCGAGGCGATCGACAGGAATTCCAGCGCGAAGTCGCGGTCTGAAACCGTGTCGATAGAGTTGCGGGTCGGTTCGCGGAAACCGAGTGCCTTGGCGGTCATGTGACGGTCGATCGGATAACCGGTGCCGGCAAGTGCGGCAGCACCGATCGGGCTTTCGTCCAGATGTTCGATGGCGTGGCGAACACGCGCGCGGTCACGGCCGAACATTTCAACATAGGCCATGCAGTGGTGACCGAAAGTAACAGGCTGGGCGGTTTGCAGATGCGTGAAGCCCGGCATGACGGTGTCTGCATGTTGTTCGGCGCGGTCGAGGAACGCAGCAATCAAATCCGTCAGCATGGCTTCGGTTTTCTGAAGCTCTTCCTTCACCCACAGGCGAAAATCGAGCGCGACCTGATCGTTGCGCGAACGGGCGGTGTGCAGGCGTCCTGCAGCAGGGCCAATCAGGTTGGCGAGGCGGGCTTCGATATTCATATGAATATCTTCAAGCTTGCGTGAAAATTCGAATGTGCCGTTTTTGATCTCTGACAGGATTGTGTTCAGGCCTTCAGTGATCTTGTCTTTATCTTCGTGCGAAATAATGCCTTTTTCAGCCAGCATGGCAGCATGCGCCATAGAGCCGCGGATGTCCTGGGCATAAAGTTTCTTGTCGAAGCCGATGGAGGCATTTATCTCTTCCATGATTGCGGCCGGACCGGATGCGAATCGCCCGCCCCACATCTGGTTAGAGGATTTCGTGTCGTTGCCGTCAGCCATGGTTTGCCAGTCCCGGAGTATGTAGTGACAGAAAAAAGACCATTTCGCCTTCCCTCTGCCAAGCTTGTTGGAATTGCTGCCCTTGCCGGTATCATCGCCGGTGCAGGCGCGGTTTACATGAGGCATATTGGGTCTGGCAGCTCGGTTCAAGAGGCTCAGGCCAATGTCGCCGGTTTATGTAAAGGTGCAGGCGACCGTATTGCGGCGTTGACGCCCTTTTCCAAGGGGCAGGTGGCTGCGATGGCACCGGCGTCGGAGCCGCGTCCGCTCAACCTTACCTTCAAGGGGCCGGAAGGTCAGAGCCTGACGATGGCGGATTTTGCCGGAAAGACGGTGCTTTTGAACCTCTGGGCCACGTGGTGTGTGCCATGTCGTGAAGAAATGCCGGCACTCAACGCTCTCGAGCAGGAGATCGGTGGGCAGGACTTTGAAGTGGTTGCCGTCAATATTGATAGGGGCGGGGATGAAAAGCCCAAAACCTTCCTTGATGAATACAAGATCGGTGCGCTCGGTTACTACCGCGACAGTTCGATGGGCGTTTTTAATTTGCTGAAAAAGGAAGGTCTGGCCTTTGGCCTGCCTGCCACCCTGCTATTTGATGGCAAGGGATGTCTGCTTGCATCGATGAATGGGCCGGCTGCATGGGACAGCCCTGATGCCAAGGCCCTGATCACGGCGGCCAAGAGGCCGTGATCCAATGATATGGCGGGGGTGAATTTACCTTTTCTCCCCCGCGTAATGGCGAACTGTTAGCGGGTCGGAACCGGTGTTTCGCCACGGTAGTCATAAAAGCCACGGCCTGATTTACGACCCAGCCATCCAGCCTCGACATATTTGACCAGCAGCGGGCAGGGGCGATATTTGCTGTCTGCGAGACCATCATGCAGCACCTGCATGATGGAGAGGCAGGTGTCGAGACCGATGAAGTCTGCCAGCTGCAACGGACCCATCGGGTGGTTGGCGCCGAGTTTCATGGCGGTATCGATGGCTTCAACCGTGCCAACACCTTCGTAAAGCGTGTAGATCGCTTCATTGATCATCGGCAGCAGAATGCGGTTGACGATGAAGGCCGGGAAATCTTCGGCGACAGTGATGGCCTTGTCGAGCGAGCGGACATATCCCTTGGCGGTGTCGAATGTTTTTTCGCCGGTTGCGATACCACGCACCAGTTCCACCAGCTTCATCACCGGAACCGGGTTCATGAAGTGGATGCCCATGAACTGTTCCGGGCGGTCGGTGGCGGATGCAAGGCGGGTAATCGACAGCGACGAGGTGTTGGTCGCCAACAGTGCCTCAGGTTTCAGAACCGGGCAAACCTGCGCGTAAATCTTGCGCTTGATGTCTTCGTTTTCAGTTGCCGCCTCGATCACCAGATCCATCGATGCGAGATCATTGATATCGGTCGAACCGCTGATCTTGGACAGCGCGTGCTTGCGGCTTTCGTCTTCCAGCTTGCCGTGGCTGACCTGACGGGCCAGGTTTCCGTTGATGGTGGCAAGGCCAGCTTCAATGCCGCTTTGGCTCAGATCGTAAATATGCACCTTGTATCCGGCCAGTGCCGAAACATGGGCGATGCCACAACCCATCTGGCCCGCTCCGATAATGCCGATATTTTTCAATGTAACGGTCATGGTGCTGATTCCTCCGGGCAAAGCGGGTGCAGTTATGCGGGCATTATATATGGGTGCAGGGATTAATAAATATTGCCGGGCAGTTTCCTGCCCGGCAATCAAGGCATAGTGCCTGTTTTCTTACAATGCTTTTTCGAGTTCAGGCAGAGCGTCGAACAGGTCTGCCACCAGGCCGTAGTCAGCAACCTGGAAGATTGGTGCTTCTTCGTCCTTGTTGATGGCCACGATGACCTTCGAGTCCTTCATGCCAGCCAGGTGCTGGATGGCACCGGAAATACCAGCGGCAATGTAAAGCTGCGGAGCAACCACCTTGCCGGTCTGGCCAACCTGCCAGTCGTTTGGTGCATAACCGGCGTCAACAGCCGCACGCGATGCGCCAACGGCCGCACCCAGCTTGTCGGCAACCGGCAGAATGACTTCCTTGAACTTCTCAGACGAGCCGAGTGCACGGCCACCGGAGATGATGATCTTGGCAGATGTCAGTTCAGGACGATCAGACGATGCCAGTGCGTCCGACACGAAGGACGAAACGCCTGGGTTGGTCGCAGCAGCGATCGCTTCAACAGCAGCGGAACCACCGGCTGGTGCCGCAGTGAACGAGGCTGTGCGAACGGTAATGACCTTTTTGGCGTCAGTTGCCTGTACGGTCTGGATGGCGTTACCGGCATAGATTGGGCGCTTGAAGGTGTCAGCGGAAACCACTTCGGTGATTTCGGATACCTGTGCGACGTCGAGCAGAGCTGCAACGCGCGGCGCAACGTTTTTGGCCGATGCGGTCGCAGGTGCGATGATGACGTCGTAAGAGCCGCTCAGTGATACGATCAGCGCAGCAAGCGGTTCTGCCAGCTGGTTTGCGTAGGACGCGTCGTCAGCAAGAAGCACCTTGGCAACGCCGGACAGCTTTGCAGCTTCATCGGCCGCAGCCTTTGCACCGGAGCCAGCCACCAGCACATGCACGTCGCCACCGATTTTGGCGGCTGCCGTCAGCGTCTTGGCGGTCTGATCGGAAAGGGTTGCGTTGTCGTGTTCTGCCAGAAGAAGAATGGCCATAATAAAATCTCCCTTATCCGTCTCTTACAATACGCCGTCGGCCTTGAGTTTCGATACCAGCTCTGCGACCGAGCCAACCTTGACGCCTGCCTTGCGGCCAGCCGGTTCTTCGGTCTTCAAAACCTTGAGGCGCGGCGCAATATCAACACCCAGATCGGTAGGGGTCTTCTTGTCCAGCGGCTTCTTCTTGGCCTTCATGATGTTCGGCAGCGACGCGTAACGTGGTTCGTTGAGGCGAAGGTCGGTGGTCACGATGGCAGGCAATTTCAGCGAAACGGTCTGCAGGCCGCCGTCGACTTCGCGGGTCACAGCAACCGAGCTGTCAGCAATCTCGACTTTCGATGCGAAGGTGCCCTGACCCCAGCCGAGCAATGCCGCCAGCATCTGGCCGGTCTGGTTGCTGTCGTCATCGATTGCCTGCTTGCCGAGGATAACCAGATCCGGCGTTTCCGCATCGACCACGCCCTTCAACAGCTTGGCGACTGCCAGCGGCTCAACCGTTTCATCGGTTTCAATCAGGATTGCACGGTCGGCACCCATGGCCAGCGCCGTGCGCAGCGTTTCCTCGGCTTTGGCCGGACCGATTGACACAACGACCACTTCTTCGGCCTTGCCAGCTTCCTTCAGACGAAGAGCCTCTTCGACGGAGATTTCGTCAAACGGGTTCATCGACATTTTGACGTTGGCAAGTTCAACGCCCGTGCCATCTGCTTTCACGCGAATTTTCACGTTGTAGTCGACAACTCGTTTAACGGGCACAAGGATCTTCATGGAGCTTTCCTTCAACTTCAATCATGTGGACAGAGCATACGACCACCATATTTTCGAGTGGGCACATGGATACGCATTTTTTCCATAAATTCAACGGACCATTGCTCATGATGCCATGCGTTGGATTGATATCTGACGTTTACGTGAAGATAAAATAAAGCGGTTTCTTTTCAGCGACCCCATCGGATGCCGCCATTGGAGCGCTGATTTTGCGACACCGGTATTGTTTTTACATCATCGGTCGTGTGTTTGACTGCTTTTGGCGTGACAATTGTCCGATCAAACAGCGGTACGCCTTTGCGTCGCAGGAACAAAACCAGGATGCTGCCGGCCAGAATGCCACCGACATGCCCAGCCCAGGAGACGTTATCGTCCATGCCAGCTGCCAGCATCAGAAATTGTTGGCCGATCCACAGTGCGAGTGGAATAAACGCCGGTAGCGGAAGCGGGATACGAAACAACACCAGCACCCAAACACGGACTTTCGGGTGCAGTAGAAAATAAGCGGCAACAATCCCTGACACGGCTGCAGATGCGCCGATCAGCGGACCTTCCGACATGGGCGCGACCAGACCATGGAACAGGGCGCCTGCCGCAGCGCAAAGCAGATAGAACAGCAGAAACCTGACATGGCCGAGCGCATCTTCAACATTGTCGCCGAACACCCATAAAAACACCATGTTACCGGCGAGGTGCCAGAAGTCTGCATGCAGGAATGCATAGGTGATCAAGGTGGCATCATCAGGGATTATCTGCAGCGCCGGTTCCAGATGTGCATAGTCGAACACCACTGCCGGAATGAAGCCAAGCCCCATGGCCGCGCGACCGAAAGTTTCGTCTGAAACCAACGCACCGGTCACAAGCCAAACAATTGTATTGATGACGATCAGCGAAATCGTGACGTATTGGGTTTTGATGTGCTTGAGGGAGTTCGAATCATGCAACGGTATGAACATCGATTTTCCTCTGATGCATGATCATTTTCAGCGGTTTTTGCCCGGTACCCAAAGAATATCGGCAGCGCCTCCGTCATTGGTGAAACGCGCTGCCACGAACAGAAAATCGGAGAGACGATTGATGTATTGCAGTGCCGCCGGGCTCACCGTTTCGCCATCGGTAAAAGACAGCTCCACGATTTGCCGTTCTGCGCGGCGGGAAATGGTGCGCGCCAGATGCAGATAGGCCGATGCAGGTGAACCGCCGGGCAACACGAATGAGGTGAGCGGCGAAAGGTTTGCATTCAACGCATCGATTTCGGTTTCCACCCGGGTCACCTGGGCTGCGATGATCCGCAGCGGTTCATAACCCAGCGGCTCTCCCGTATCCGGCGCGGCAAGGTCGGCCCCCAGATCGAAAAGATCGTTCTGAATACGCATCAGCATGGCATCCAGTTCGGGAAATGCCTTGGTGTGCAGGCGTGCCATGCCGATGGCCGAATTGGTTTCGTCCACCGTGCCGTAGGTCTCAACACGCAGGTCGTCCTTGCGGCGGCGTGGTCCAGACACCAGAGCTGTGGTGCCCTTGTCGCCGGTGCGGGTGTAAATTTTGTTCAGCTTGACCATGTTTTTCCTGTCTTAACGCCCGCCGCCGGTAATCCACAATGTCAGCATGATCAGCGCAATGGCCAATGCCTGAAGAACCAGACGCAGTTGCATCAGCTTGTTGGATTTGTTGCCATCCGTTCCCTTGAGCATGTTGAACAGGCCACGGATCAGCACGAGAACGACAAGTCCCATGACGATGAGGGCAAGAACTGTTGTAAACCCCGACATGATTTTATCCTTGTTGTTTCCCTGAGGTGCCGTGCGTTTGATACGCATCATCATTTCAAGTTTTCGCAATGCACATTGCGAAACTCTGCTTTGAATTTCCGTTTCTGGCTAGTCGAACTTGCGCAGCAGCCGATAGAACATGTCGGCGGGTAATATCCTCTTCAAAAACGCACCCTGTTTGGCTGGAACGGTAACAAGATAATGCGGCCTCGGTCTTGTTGCGGTCAAGGCATGCTTGAGCACTTTATAGACTGCTTCAGGACCAAGCTTATGCTTGTTAACCGGACCTGTTCCGTCCAGGCGCGCTAGTTGTCTTTCGTACTGCGCCGCATGCGCCGAGTTCTTCAGGTCGATATTGGCCTCGATATGCGAAAGGGCGGTAGCGGTAAATTTTGATGCGATTGGTCCCGGTTCGATCATGCTGACATGGATGCCGCTGCCTTCCAGTTCCATGCGTAAGGTTACACCCAGTCCCTCGAGTGCGAATTTTGAAGCGGTGTAGGCGCCACGATAGCGATATGGCACAAGGCCGAGAATGGATGAGCAATGCACGATGCGGCCCTTGCCCTGTCTGCGCATGAAGGGAATGACGCGGCAGGTCAGGTCATGCCAGCCAAAAACATTGGTTTCAAACTGGCGGCGTAGCGTATCAACCGAGATGTCTTCCACTGCGCCGGGCTGGCCATAGGCACCGTTGTTGAACAGCGCATCGATGCGTCCGTTAGTGCGGGCCGCAACCGTGTCGACCAGCGCCGCAATCGAGGTGGGTTCGGTATAGTCCATCAGGAGGGTTTCAATGCCCTGGTTTTCCAGCGCCGCCATATCCTCAGTTCTCCGGACCGTGGCAAAAACCCGCCAACCATCGTCTTGCAGCGCTGTCGCGCAATGGGCGCCAATGCCGGACGAGCAACCTGTAATGATGATAACCGGTTTGTCTGTCATGCCTCTTCCCTGTACAAAGCGATGCTGATTTCCCATATTCGCCACTAAGTTACAATCAGCATGCATGAATCAGGAGGTGACATGTTCGCCACTCTGCGACTGGCCTACAAGGTTGCCTTTGACGCCTACTTCCATTTTGCGGAGGATGACGGCTGGGCAATGGCAAGTCACGTGGCATTGTCTATTTTGCTGGCGCTTTTTCCGTTCCTGATTTTCGGGACGGCATTGGCCGGTTTCCTTGGCGCGGACAGTTTTTCGGAAACAGCTGTTCATCTGATTTTTGATACCTGGCCGGAGGCGATTGCCGCACCCATTGCGGCCCAGGTGCAGCAGGTCCTGACCATTCCGCGCGGGGGACTGCTGACAGTTTCGGTGCTGGCTGCCGCCTACTTTGCGTCTAACGGGGTAGAGGCGCTGCGCATATCGCTCAACCGCGCCTACCGCGTTTCCGAAACGCGCTGGTGGTATGTAACCCGTCTGTGGAGCCTTTTTTATGTGCTGATGGCGGTCATCATCTTTGCTGCAATCAGCACGGTGCTGGTGGCGGTGCCGGTGGCTCTGGCTTTTGCGGAAGTGCGCTTTCCGTGGATGACCGATTTTCTCAGTACTATCTCCAGCCTTGGTGTTTACGGAACTATCATCGTTCTATTTACCGGCTTGGTGATTGCACATCTATGGCTTCCAGCGGGCAGGCGGCGTTTGCTGGATGTGCTGCCGGGCATCGTGCTGACATTGCTGTTCTGGGTGGCTGGCGCGCTGCTTTTTGCCTCGTATCTTGCCACCTTCGCAAATTACACCGCCACCTATGCCGGTCTGGCGTCGGTGATGATCGTGCTGGTGTTTCTGTACATGATCGGGGTGATCTTCATGCTGGGTGCAGAGGTCAATGCAGCCCTGATGAAGTACCAGGTCCGCCGCATCATCAAGCGCACCATCAATGGGAAAACCATCAAGGAAAGTTCAGAGCCCGACCAGGCTGCGGATATTTAAGTATCGCGGTAAACCTTCGTTAAGTCCGTTATGCAATTTTTAATTGATTTAATTCCTTTGTGCATCTTTTGCTTCATCTTCGATTAGCGAGCCATGATCGGCGTATGATGCTGATTTTAGCTCTTTTTTTTGGGAAAGCTGAGATGACTGTTAGAAAAATTTCTTCATTTTTTTATGTGCGGATGAAAAGACTTATTTATATGCTGATGGCGATCAGTGCCCTGCTGGTTTCGCCTTGCCACGCTAGTTCGCAATCTGAGGTTGCTGTCGATGGCCTTCCAGAACAGGTGGCCAGTTTACAAAAAGCCGTAAGACGCATCCCCGGGATTGCATCTGTTGAAGTATCCAAAACGGATATTTCATCGATTAGCGTTAGTAATTTCAGTCAGTTACCATTTGGAGATTTACCTTTGGCGGCGCTTCGCCGGACGAATGGTGCTTCAAAATCAGAAGTCCTAATCTCAATAAACTTTACAATTACACGTAACGTCGAAGGCTTGAAAGGATTGGAGTTCATCTCTTGGTGGGTGAGAGATGCGGCTCGTGGGGGAAGTGCAACGCAAATTCGGAGCTTGGCTTACCCGCCGATCGATAGTCAGTTTGGTGAAACACTGCGTTTTACAATTGATTATTTCTACGAGGATACCCAGGAAAGCATTGAGAACCTTTTGAAGTACATTGGAGACATTGCTGACGATTTAAACATGACGCTCGATACGTTTGGACATGTACTCAAACAGTAGGTTATTTTTCTCCGAGTTGCGCCTTCGGGACCTATCCTATTTCGAGCAGTAACTGGCGGTGGATATCTGAGGGCGTTTTGCCCATCGCGCGCAAGGCTGCCAGTCCCGTACCGCCTTCGCTTTTGGAAAGCTTGCGACCATCATCGCCGAGAATAAGCCGGTGATGACGATAATTGGGTGCCGGAAGGTTCAAAAGCTGCTGTAACAGGCGATGAATGGCGGTGGCGTGATAGAGGTCCATGCCACGCACCACATCGGTAATGCCCTGCAACGCGTCATCCAGCACCACGGAAAGGTGATAGCTTGATGGCGCATCCGAACGCGATAGCACAACATCGCCCCACTGGGCGGGATCGGCTTTGATTGTTTGATGCTGGCCGCTGCCGAACTCGTCCCAGAATAATGGTTCATCAAGCTGGGCAATGGCCTTTTGCATGTTCAACCGCCATGCAAAAGGGGCGTTTGCTGCAAGGCGGCTTTGTCGCTCGGCCGATGACCGCAGTTTGTCGCTGTCTGGGTAATGCGCCGCGCCATCCGGATCACGTGGCCATGGCGTGCCACCTGCCTCTGATGCCTTGACGATTGCCTTCACTTCGCCGCGCGTCAGAAATGCGGGATAGGCAAGATCCATGGCAACAAGTTTTTCCAGTGCAAGTCGGTAGTCGTCGAAATGCTGAGACTGTCGCCGGACAGGTTGTTCCCATGACAGGCCAAGCCAGGACAGATCGTCGTAAATGTCCTGTTCAAACTGCGGAGTGCAGCGGGTTTGATCGATATCCTCTATGCGCAGCAGAAAGCGACCCTGGTTTTCTCTGGCCATATCGGCATTCATGAAGGCAGAAAGGGCATGACCCAGATGCAATGGCCCATTGGGGCTTGGAGCAAAACGGGTAACGCAATTTTGACGAGGCAGATCAGACATGATCTCTACAGGCATTATTTTTTTCTGTTTGCCAAGGGTCGGTGGGCGTGTTGACCCTAGGCCCTCTAATAGGCTGTGGTTTGACTGGGAAATTCGATGACGGTTATTCGTGGGGATGATGATATTACCAACGGGCTTACGGCCCTGTTTGCGCTCGATCCATCCTTAAGCCTTATTGCCAGCCGGTGTGGACCGGTGCCGTTACGTCTCAGCGAACCGGGCTTTGCCGGTCTTGCCAGTATTGTCGTGTCTCAGATGGTGTCGCGTGCCAGTGCGGATGCAATCTGGGGTCGGATTGTCGCGGGCACGGAGGTGATGACGGCGGACCGATATCTGGCTGTTCACCCGGATATTGCCGCCGGTTTTGGCCTTTCCCGTGCCAAAGCGCAGACTTTGCAGCGCATTGCCACGGCGGTTGCCGAAGGTGGTCTGGATCTCGAAGCGTTGAGCCGGATTGATGCGGCGACTGCGATGGCCGAATTGACCGCCGTCAAAGGGGTAGGGCCATGGACGGCGCAGGTCTATCTGATGTTCTGCGGTGGCCATGCGGATATTTTTCCGGCCGGGGATGTCGCTTTGCAGGCTGCGGTTGCCCATGCGTTTGACATGGAGGCGCGCCCGACGGCTCGCCAACTGGCTGTCTTGTCAGAAAAATGGTCGCCCTGGCGCTCGGTGGCGGCCCGGCTTTTCTGGTCCTATTACGCTGCAATAACCCGGCGTGAGGCGCTGCCAATCGCCTGAAATATGCCTTTCTTTGAGCGCTTCATTTATAGGCTTCACAATACTGTAACAACAGACCTAATATACACAATGCAGATGCCGAATCGATCAGGAGAAGCCCTTGACGATTGCAGTCTCCCCACAGGCTTTGCCAGCGCTCGTTCTGAACGCTGACTATAGGCCACTGAGTTATTATCCCTTGTCGCTCTGGTCATGGCAGGACGCGATCAAGGCGGTTTTTCTAGATCGTGTGAATATCATAGCAGAGTATGATCACTCGGTTTCATCGCCGAGTTTCTCGATACGATTACCGAGTGTCATAAGCCTCAAAACCTATGTGCAACCGGCCAGAAACCCTGCCTTTACCCGCTTTAATGTCTTCTTGCGCGACAAGTTCCAATGCCAGTATTGCGGCTCTCATGACGACCTGACATTCGATCATGTTATTCCGCGTGCGCATGGTGGTGAAACCACATGGCTGAACGTCGTTGCGGCGTGTTCACCATGTAACCTGCGCAAAGGCAGTAAGTTGCCGAAACAGGCTGGCATGCTTCCGCACCAGAGACCATACCAGCCAACCGTGCAGGACCTGCATAATAATGGGCGGTTGTTCCCGCCCAATTACCTGCATGAAAGCTGGATGGACTATCTTTACTGGGATACCGAGCTTCAGCCTTGATGAAGCCGGTTCCCGGTCAGATCTTTTTGCGGGTTGCGCCGTAGAAGGCGATTGCGGCCAGCGCTACGCTTGCAATCACGTTCCAGCCCGCAAACGACAGACCAAGCACGCGCAATGCTGCGGTGTTGCACGAAGGCGCCTTGATGGCGTTGAGGTCGCTCAACAGGCTGCCGGCATTGGTTGTGATCGATGGTGCGCCGGTGGCGCAGGTCGTCGGACCTTCCCAGAAACCCCATTCAACGCCGGAATGATAAACGCCCATGCCAGCGCCGATCAGCATGGCAATACCAATCAGCACGAGAAATGTTTTGACGGTCCATGAGGGCAGCTTCAGAAGGCTTGCGAGGATGGCGAGAATGCCGAGCGGAATGGCGTAATAATAGGGATCACGCTGCAAGAGGCAAAGCGCGCAGGGCGTGTAGCCGCCAATGTGCTGAAAACCAAGCGCCGAGCCGACGGTGAAGATCATACCTGCGGTGACCAGAACGGAAGAAACGATAAGACCGGATTGCGCGGATTGTGTCTGTGCCATGGATTTCACTCTTGCTTTGGTATCTGCGTGATGAAAATTGCCCACGCATGGGACAGGAAAGGAGGGGTATATGGGTGCCGTCCTGCCCGGCATCATGCTGTAACCTGTAATCCAGTACATGCGGGAATGTAAATGTGGTGAATGTTCCGCCCAACACGGTGATCGAGCAAAGTTTCGTGAATTGCTGATTTTTGTAAAAACCGGTTGACCGGAACCGGTTCATTCGTATAGTCCGGCGCCATACCACAGGACTTCGCTCCTGTTGCCCCTTTGGCGGAATTGGTAGACGCGCCTGACTCAAAATCAGGTTCCGAGAGGAGTGCTGGTTCGATTCCGGCAAGGGGCACCAAAATCTTCACATCGATAATTTGATAAAGATTTCCGCAGGAACGAATTCCTGTTCGGCACGATACCGGTTTTTTGCGCCTAGTTCTTTGGTCTAATGTGACATTGCTGCAGCGCAGCATAAACTTGCGCATTGCAGCAATCCGGGTGTATAGCCGTCTTATGGCGCGGCAAAATATCGCATCTCATACCTTCCGCGCGCCTCATCTCCAGATAATTACGAATTGGAGTTACTGTGAATAAGATGTCATCAAGTCCGGCTGGTGCTCCAGTCCTGGACCAGAAAACCCGTTTGAAATCCATTATTGGCGGTTCCGCAGGCAATCTCGTCGAGTGGTATGACTGGTATGTTTATTCGGCCTTTACGTTGTATTTTGCGCCGATCTTCTTTCCTTCCGGCAATCAGACCGCCGAATTGTTGAGCGCAGCGGCCGTTTTCGCGGTCGGTTTCCTGATGCGCCCGATAGGTGCCTGGTTCATGGGAACCTACGCAGACCGCAAGGGCCGCAAGGCGGGCCTCACGCTGTCGGTGACGCTGATGTGTCTCGGATCGCTGTTGATTGCCATTACGCCGGGTCACGAAACCATTGGCATTGCGGCGCCGGCCATTCTGGTGTTTGCACGTTTGCTGCAGGGTATCAGTGTTGGTGGTGAATATGGCGCAAGTGCCACCTACCTCAGCGAGATGGCGGGCAAGAACCGTCGCGGCTTTTTCTCAAGCTTCCAATATGTCACGCTGATTTCCGGTCAGTTGCTGGCGCTGGCGGTTCTCTTGGTTCTTCAGCGTGTGCTGACGCCGGAACAGCTCAGCTCGTGGGGCTGGCGTATCCCATTCCTGATTGGCGGCTTCCTCGCCATTGCGGTGTTTTACATCCGTCGTGGTCTGGTTGAGACGCAGTCTTTTGAAAATGCCAAGGCTGATACGGCTGAAAAGCCGAAGTCCAGTGGCTGGGCCCTGTTCCGCCATTATCCGCGTGAAGCGTTGATGGTTATGGCACTGACATCCGGTGGTACATTGGCCTTTTATGCCTACACGACCTACCTGCAGAAGTTCCTCGTCAATACGTCGGGCTTCAGCAAGGAAAGTGCGACGGAGATTACCACAGCTGCTTTGTTTGTGTTCATGCTGTTCCAGCCTGTCGCGGGTGCGCTTTCCGACAAGATCGGTCGCAAGCCGCTGATGGTCGGGTTCGGTGTGCTCGGTCTGTTGTGCACCTATCCGATTTTCTCGACTTTGGCTGTAACGACAAATGCCTTTGCAGCATTCGCTCTGGTTCTTGCGGGTCTGTTGATCGTCACCGGTTACACCTCGATCAATGCCGTCGTTAAGGCGGAACTGTTCCCGGCGCACATCCGTGCACTCGGTGTTGCGCTTCCTTACGCGCTGGCCAATACGGTGTTTGGCGGTACGGCAGAGTTCGTGGCCTTGAAGTTCAAGCAGATCGGCCATGAAGAGTGGTTTTTCTGGTACGTCACGATCATGATTGGCCTATCGCTGATCGTTTACATCCGCATGCGCGACACCAAGCATACGAGCCATATCCAAGAGGATTGATCGCAGCCGTATCGCTTGAACAACAAAGCCCCGCGCGCCTGTCGTGCGGGGCTTTTTTATGTGTGGTTTGACATGGCAACGCTTCAGTTGGTCTGGTCGTTGCGCACCACGCGCCAGTCAGGTTTTCCAAGGTTATGCGGCCATGGATGGACGTCCTTGTCGTTGAAATAGACGACTTCTTCCAGCTTGGGGAACTCGCTAGTTTTCAAAGTTACGTCGTTCATCCAGGGTTTGATGTAGGCATCATTGCCTTCATAACCCAGTTCGGCGACCCATATCGGTTTGTTGTATTTTTCCACCAGACTGTATCCCTTCTTGAGGGATTGTCCGAAGGTCCATGGGCCGCCATGTTCGATTTTGTCGAAGGCTTCGAGACCGAACACTGACAGCCCTACAAAGTCGACATAGTTGTCGCCGGGATAATAGGCCTGCAGGCCGTCTTCACCCTTTGGAGACCACATCAGTTTGGCATTGGGTGCTTCCTTGCGCAAGATATCCATCATGTGACGGTAGGCGGTGATGTAGTCATTGGGTGCCCAGCCGGACCAAGAGAAGCGGCCGGATTTGTCTTCCATTTCCTGGCCCCATCGAATGATGACAGGGCTTTTCATTTGCGAGACCATGCGGGCAATGGCGTGCATATTTTCGTCATACCCGCCTTGCAGGATTTTCCGCCGCAACTCATCGGAGGTGAGGCGCCAGCTGACGTCCCACGACCAGGGTTCAACGGTAATCAGCACATTGCGTTTGCGTTCCAGCGCATAGGCATCGGCCGTTTTCAGACTATCCAGATCCACGTCTTCCCAGGGCAGGAAGAGGTGTTCGGTTGCTACACCCTGTTGCTGACCAAAGTCGCCATGTGGATCATAGGCACCGAACTTTATGCCATCGGCATGCAGTGTCGGGCGTTTGTCTGTGATGGAACGCAAGGTGGCTGCTGTCATGCCTGCGGCATTTTGTGCCTGTGACTGGACCACCGGGTAGGCCGCGGCGGAAAACAGGATTGCTATAGCCGCTGCGGACAGGATTTTTTTGTTCAGCTTCTTCATGGCTTTCTCCTCTCCAACTATTTTTTGACTGACATGACCTGTTTGGCCGCCAACGCCTGAACGGTTACGCTGTCGGTGTTCACAAGTTTCGAAAATTCATCGCTTGCTCTGGGTTTGGCACTGCGAAACACGTACCAGTCTCCCATTGGCAAACGCTTCTGGTAGATGACATTGCCAAGCCTGCCATGGGAAAAACATGTCCTTGCCTTGGCGGCCTTGCCGTCCGTCGTCCAGGTGGCGTTCATGCACATCTTGCCGAGGTTATCGACAGACCATGTGCCTTCGCCGACGGACTTCTTGCCGTTTTCTTCGGTCATTGCGGTAAAGCGCCGACCTTGCGAATCAAACCGTCCGCCGCCACTTGGCCAGCGCCAGGTTTTGTCCTTGTACATATTCACCACTTCCGATGCTGTCAGAAGCTGTGGGGATTTTTTGACCTCTTTTGCGGCAAGCGCCAGACTTGGTGTCAGCATGCTCATGCTGAGCAGAAGGACTGGAAGCCTGAGGTTTTTGATTATAGTTTTCATGACAGTCTTCCTTTCTCGAGGGACCCATCCTGTCTGGCCTTGGCCAGCATGATGATTCCGTATTGTGGTGGAGTGGGCTGCGGCTTTACCTGCACTTCCTGTTCAGGTTGGATGCCGTGCCATTTCACCCGGAATTTCATCTTTATGGTCTTGGTACCACCAACGCCTGCACCGGAAGCGTTGAAGCGGGTTTCGGTAAAGCTGACATAGGGTTGGCCGTGCGACAGCGCTTCCAGGCCACCAAGGCCATGAGTGTTGAGTTGCACCACCCCGCTGGCAATGATGATGAAGGAAGACACTGTTGCGAGTGCATTGCCCCATGTCCGCGGCAATACCGAGAGGCTGTTTTCCGAAGCGTGCCGGAACATCAAAAGCAGAACGAGGAAGGCGTAAACCGTCACGTTCATGGCTGCGAAAATGTAAAAGCCCTGTGTGCTGCGGCTGTCCGGCGCGAGCATCATGGCAAGCGCTGTGAAGCCAGCCAGCACTATGTAGGGTGCGACGATGCGCAGCGGCAGGCATCCGGCCTTTTCGCCACCTTTCGGTGTGATGCGAAAATCCACGAAAGAACCGTTCATCCTGTCACGGATGGCGACTAGGCAGCCTGCCAGCGACCAGGGCCAACGCAGGAACAGGAAGGCAAATGTTTCCCAGCAAAACGGCCGTGCATCATGCGGCCTGAAGGTTCCGGTTGCCCGCCAGAAGAAGGTGAACACCGTCAGCATCAAGATTGAAGGCAGGAAATGCAGCATGAATTCAGGGTAGCTGACATTGACCAGTGGACGGCCTGCGAGAAGGGCGATAACCGGCATGACGAACATGACTGCCATGACAACGGAAAACAGCGGATACCACATCTGCGAAAACAGAAACTGAAATTGCAGTTTGGCTGGCAGTGCCGGCACATAGTCCTTCGAATACTGCAGAAGAATAGTAACCAGACTACGCGACCACTGGAATTCCTGCACGGCAAGATCTGTGAAGGTTGAAGGCCCGTCACCATGGGCAATAGCGTTCAAGGCATGCACTCCACGCCAGCCACCCGCATTCATCAGTAAGGTGGTGGAATGGTCTTCTGCCAATTCAGGCCCAAGGCCACCCACTTGACGCAAGGCTTTGGTGCGCACGGCATAATGTGAGCCGATACATAGAGGTGCCCAGCCGTTATTATAACCGGTCTGGAATGCGCCATGCAGGCCGGCCTCGACGTATAGCCTGCCGCGTGCCGCCCAACTTTCATCGGCATTTGCATCACAAATGCTGGGTGCCGACACATAACCGACCGCGGGATCCGCAAAAGGCTTCAGGATTTCGTGGAGATAGTCCGGTTCCGGTACATGGTCCGCATCGAACTGCGCCACGAAGTCATAACGGTCATACCCATAATGATCGTAGAAATAGGCAAGGTTGCCTTCCTTGCAGCGTGTGCGGCGCGGCCATTGTGCACGGTGATAGGCTTCAACACCCTTGCGGGTGGAAATCAACACGCCATGTTCGCCGCACCAGCGTCTGGTCTCCGGTGACGGATCTTCATCTGCCAGCCAGACGTCGTATTCTGTCGCTATTTTCTGTTCGAGCATGGCCAGCATGGTTTTTTTGACCACCGAGAAGGGCTCTGATGGAGCCTTGGTCACCACCATGGCAACACGCCCCTCGGGCAAGGGTGCCTCCGGTTTGACGGCTTTGGCGTTGAGGAAAATCAGCACGAAATAGGCAGGCAGGATGGTGACGTAGAACACCGAGACGCTGACGGCGATGAAATAGGGCATCGACAGCACGTGGTCAGTATCCAGCCACCAGCCCCAGAAATAAACCAGGGTTACCAGCCAACCTGCGATACCCAGCAGATAGGCAATACGGTTCCACCCGGTGAAGACCGGGTCGAACAGTGCGTCGGACACCCTGGCATGGACCTTATGTTTGGCCTTTTGGGTGTTATCGATCGTTGTGAACTGTGTCGTGCTCATCGGCTGGTCTCCAGTCCGAACGTCGGTGCAGCAGTGCGGATGATCGTTTCGATGTCCGAGCGGGATGGTGTGAAGCCAAGCACGGCTTTGGCGCGACCAATATCTGCAAATAGTGAGGGGGGATCACCGGCGCGACGCGGGCCGTATTGGACAGGTACCTGCTGGCCCGTTACTCGGTGGATGGCGCCGACGATTTCGGCAACCGATGCGCCACGGCCAGAGCCCAGATTGACACGCAGGGTCTCGCCACCACCCACAAGATAACGGATCGCTGCGAGATGAGCGTCAGCCAGATCGCTGACATGAATGTAGTCACGCACGCAGGTTCCGTCTTGCGTGTCGTAATCATTGCCGAACACATCCAGCTGCGGAACCTTGTGGGCGGCGGCCAGAAGCGCGCGTGGCACAAGGTGGGTTTCTGGCTCATGCCGTTCGGAAAGCTCTCCGCCCGGGTCAGCCCCTGCGGCATTGAAATAGCGCAGGGCGACAAACCGCAGCCCATAGGCTGCGGCATAGTCTTCCAAAGCCATTTCAAAAATCAGCTTGGTACGGCCGTAGGGATTAACCGGTATTTGTGGCGTTTCCTCACGGATCGGCAGGATTTCCGGAATGCCATAGGTGGCGCAACTGCTGGAAAAGACCAGTCCTTCGACATGGTGGTCCATGCAGGCTTCCAGCAGTGTCAGGCTGCCGGCCACGTTGTTGCGGTAATATTTGCGCGGGTCGGTTACCGATTCCCCGACATAGGCATTGGCAGCGCAATGGATGACGTGGGAAGGGGCAAACTCGGAAAGCGTTGCCCGCAACATGCTGTGATCGGCAATGTCAGCCGTGATCAACGGTCCCCAGCGCACAGCATCGCTGTGGCCGGTGGACAGGTTGTCATAAGCCACCGGCACCATGCCGGACAGCGATAACGCCTTGCAGATATGGCTTCCTATGAAGCCGGCTCCGCCTGTGACAAGGATGTAGCGGGGCATCTCATACGGCCTCCGCCATTTTTTTTCCGCTGAGCAGCGCATCGAAATAGTGGATGGTCTTTGCGAGGCCATGTTCAAGATTGACGCGGGGTTGCCATCTCAGCTCTTCTTTGGCGCGGGTAATATCCGGCCGGCGTTGTTGCGGGTCATCCACTGCGGCTGGCAGGTGTATGATGCGTGAACTGGAGTTGGTCATGGCAATGACGATGTCTGCCAGTTGCCGCACCGGAATTTCTGCAGGATTACCAATGTTGATCGGGCCACAGCATTCCGGGCTTTTAACCGAGAAGCGCAGGAAACCTTCAATCAGGTCATCCACATAGCAGAAGGAACGGGTTTGTTTGCCGTCGCCATAGATGGTGATGTCCTTGTTCTGCAGGGCTTGCACGATGAAGTTGGAAACAACACGACCATCGTCCTGACGCATGCGCGGGCCATAGGTGTTGAAGATGCGACCAACCTTGATATCGACGCCAAAATTGCGGTGATAATCGAAGAACAGCGTTTCAGCGCTGCGTTTTCCCTCATCGTAGCAGGCACGCGGGCCGATGGGATTGACGTTGCCGAAGTAGGTTTCCGGCTGCGGGTTGATAAGGGGGTCGCCATAGACCTCCGATGTGGAGGACTGGACAACTGTTGCACCGGTGCGACGTGCCAGTTCCAGCACGTTCAGGGCACCGATCACATTGGTCAAAAGCGTGCCTACTGGATCCCTCTGGTAATCAGGTGGTGATGCAGGCGACGCAAAATTGAAGATGACAGATACATCGAGATCATAGGGGTTGCGCACGTCGTGCTCCACCACGGTCAAACGATTATTGGATGTAAGATGTTCAATATTGGTGCGTCTGCCGGTGGAGAAGTCGTCGAGGCAGACAACCTCATGGCCGCATTGCAAAAGCCGTTCGCACAGGTGCGAACCGAGGAAACCTGCGCCGCCATTGACAAGCGCACGGAGACCCGGCTTCCAGTTTGAATAGATATTGACGTTGGAATCATTGTCATCGGGAACGAACTTACGCATTACACACACTCCTTCCTACCAGGAAACTGCAGTGCCGTTTCCGTGTAGTTGTGTCGCTCGTTTTGATTTTTTGAAATTCCGGCGGTTTTATTACTTGTTGTTGTCGGCCGCCTTTACTTGATTCATGTCCTTTTTTTATTGTTTTAAGAATATCATATTTTATCGTTTGCTTTCGTCAATGCGAAATTTCTAAAATATTACAATTGATTACCGCGGAAATACATTGATTAATCCCATTGTGTGCGTATTTTTAACTATGCCAACATAATGCCTTTCTTATCAAGCAAGAGCGCAAGCCTCACTCAATCGAATGAGGTTAGGGTAGCGTGCGTGCCGAGCCTGAAACGGCGTTCGGTGTACTGGCCACCGGAAGCGATTGTGTGTGGTGTGACATGCTTGCCTTGGTCAGAGGTGCATGAGTCAAATATCAACACGAGTGTGTTTGACGGGCTGTTTGCCGCAAACGCATCGCAGCTGGCCGCGCTTTGCGGCATTGGGGACAAATATGTCTATTATTCATCACCGCACCGGGGCATTGAACCCTGCGCGCCTTGCCAAAATGGCGTGCTCTATTGCCGTTGTTGCTTTTTCCGTTGCGTCCTGTTCCGCCGTCGAGACCCCGCTTCTGTCCGATAACAGCGCACCGAAAATCCAGAACGAAGTCAGTCATCGCGTTTCCGCACCGAAGAAGTCCTATGCCTATGACAAGGCGTCTGTCACGCTGGTCTCAAGCGTTGAAGCGGAGGGCGAGCCTGCTGTTGCCGTTACCAAGGTCAATGATCTCGGTTCATCGCCTTATACCTGCTCGCCGAGCGGTTTTGGCCAGAAGGCTCGCTGCTACCTGCGCTAATATCTGCTTCTGTCAGGCATAACGTGGTGTCGCGGATCAATGTTGCTTCACAAAAAGCTCATTGAGCCGCGATGAGCTCAGGAGAGTTTCGTACAAAAGCAAACTGCAACTTTTGTACGACGACGCTCAGTTTTTCCATTCGTGATGGGTCATTTCGGCATGGTCGAATGCGAAGAAGCGTGATGCGGCTTCCGTACGGTTACGCACATGCATCTTCTTATAGATGTTTCGCACATGTACTTTGACAGTATTTTCCGACAGATGCAGCCTGTCCGCGATAATCTTGTTCTGGGTTCCCTTACACAGAAGATCCAAAATCTGGACTTCCCGTGTCGTGAGGCCGTTGAAGTCATGGTGGTGCTGCTTTGCAGCCGACGCCAAGCCAATGGGCGTGCCAGCATGCGGCATAGCATTGGTTGGTGACTTGGTCTCAACAAGACGTCCAAGCAGCGCGGACGGGAAATGTTCTCCGCCCTTGATCAACAGATCGACTGCGGCCATGAATACATCCAGCCTCAGACTGAGTGGCAATACGCCATCAATGATCCGTGTTTCAACCAGCTGTTTGAGATAGGATTCCAGCATGCCGACGGCATCAATAACGAGGCCGATCGATGCTGAGGGATGTTTTTCCCGGATGTTGTTCAGGGCATCTTGCAACTGCTGGCCGGCAATTCTGTACAGCAGGACCAGTTTCACATCGGATGTATACCCGTCTTCGATTGCTTGTGGTTGGTTAATGCTGATGACATTACACATGGGGAACTTTTTGCCGAGTGCCTCAACCAGGCATTCGGAAAACAGATCCGCATCCGCGATTAAAAGTAATGTCTGGTTTGTTACTGACGTGTTGTTTATGCGTTCTGCATGAGTTATTCTAGAAGATACCATGAACATTTACGCCTCCCTGAGCGATACGCCTTTTTTACTTTCTTATTGTGTTTGTTATTTCGAATCCGCGAAATGATGCATGTCCATTGTTATTAATCACTTGTTAATTATGCTAATATGAAAACCGCATTAAAGAAATGACCCGAAATGATTAGGTGATTAAAATTTTGTAAACGTGATTAACGTGCCGATATTTCAAGATTTTTCATTTTGTGGCGAGTCATCGGGTAATTTGGAAATTCAAGGTTTGGTATTTTTGATATATAAAATTACGGGTTGTATTTTATATGGGTAATGAGTTTTTTGCGCTAATATGAGCGCTTGAGAATGGTTTTCTCTGCCTGATTTTTATTTTTCGGCTGTCGCGTGAAATTCTTTTACTTGATGAAATTTGCTCTGAAGTCGCGCTTGCGAAGTTTTCTTTAAGTTTAAATAGAATGCCTCTTTTTTCTCCGGCGCTGTCCGATTCCATGAATTCAAGGCGTTTTGAGTTCTACGCTCCGGCTATTTGGTTGGGGATTGCTGGCGCTTGGTCTGTGCCTTACCCGGTGCTGTTGTCCGGTGTTTTCTGCCTCAATATTTTGGTGGTTTGGGGAATGTGCATTTAGGTCACATTCAACCACACAAGTTGCGATAATTTGTTTTTGACTTGTAAATTTTTGTTGTTTTCATTTCCCGTTATGCGATGATTTACCAAAGAAATTGCGGCCCTTTGAGAGTCCAATTTATGGAAAATTTGTAAAATCGGTACAGCAGCATGAAGTTTGAAGTCGACAGATTAATGATCGTTGCGGATGATTTGACGGGTGCGCTGGATTCCGCTGCTCCTTTTGCCGCTCATGGTTATTCCGTTGCGGTCGTTACCGATCAGGCTGCGTTGGGTGAGGCCGTTGCTGGCGGCGCAGATGTGGTTGCCGTGACCACCCGCAGCCGTGAAATTGCACCGGATGAAGCCGCCAACCGTGTGGCTTTGGCACAAAACGAGCTGGTCAGCCGCATGGCGCTTTTGAAAAAGGTCGACTCACGGCTGAAAGGCAATGTCGAGGCCGAGATTTCAGCGCTTGAGTTTGAGCGTGCGGTTGTTTTGCCTGCCATTCCCGAGTTTGGTCGGGTTGTGACCAAGGGCATGATCAGCGGTTTTGGTGTTGAAACACCTATAGCCATTGCTGGTCGGCTGGGGGCCGTTGCTGAAAGATCGATCATTCCAGACACCAGCACCGTTGAGGCGATGCAGGCGGCATTGGGTCTTTTGCAGGAAAACGATCTTTTGGTCGGCGCATTGTCGCTGGCAAATGCGCTTGCGGCACAATCGGGTCGCCCGCGACAGGACAGTGTCGGCGTGAAAGGCAGCAAGCTGCTGATTGCCATCGGGTCGCGCGATCCGATTACCGTTTCGCAAGTTGATACCCTGCGCAATGCGGCTTCTCATCTGAATTACATTGCTGCGCCAGGTGGTGCTGTTTCGGAAACAGCCGTTGCTGCCGCGCCACTTCCATCGGCGCTCATCCTCGTTCAGGCGGTTGATGGTGCAACGGAACTGTCGTCCGTTGAAGTCGCGGACAATCTTGCAACATCGGTTGCGGCGCTTGATGCGGGTTATGACACCTTGCTCCTGTCGGGCGGTGCGTCGGCGGAAGCCTATTTCGACAAGCAGGGTATTCGCATTTTGACCTTGCTGGGTGAGATTATGCCAGGCTTGCCCGTTGCCAAATATGGCGATCGTCATTTCATCACCAAGTCGGGCGGTTTCGGCGATGCGGAAACACTGGTGCAGGTGGCGGAGAAAATTCTCGGACATGAAGGCGTGAAATAATGCGGACAGTGGAGCAGATTTCACATCGTAAAAGCCTGAGCGAGGTGGTGTTTGAACGGCTGAAACATGCCATCAAATCCGGCGCCTATCAGAGCGATGAACGATTGCCTACCGAACATGAATTGGCGGCGGAATTTGAGGTTTCGCGCCCGGTAGTGCGTGATGCCCTGAAGAAGTTACGCGATCTAGGGCTTGTGTATTCGCGTCAGGGGGCTGGCAGTTTCGTGCGCATACAAGGGGTCAAGCAACCCCTTGGGTTCGGGCCACTGGAAAATATTGCCGATCTGCACAACTGTTATGAATTCCGCATTACCGTGGAACCGGAAGCGGCGGCCTGCGCTGCCGAACGGCACAGCGATACGCAGATCCGGGTCATTCGTCTGGCGCTTGAAGCATTGCAGGATGCAACGAGCCGGCAAAGGCACCGCGAAGATGCCGACTTCATGTTCCACCTGTCGATTGCGCAGGCTTCGGGTAATACATATTTTTCAACGGCCATGGAGGCCTTGAAAGATCATATTGCCATTGGAATGCAGTTCCATGGCCTGTCGCTGAAGAATTCAGCCAGTGGACTGCGACATGTTTTTGATGAACACGCCGCGATTTACGAGGCAATCCGCACGCGCGATTCCGATCTGGCCAGAAACCTGATGCGCCAGCACCTTCGTGGTTCGCGTGACCGGTTGTTCGAGGGGCGCAGGCCCGAACTTGCCCAGGGGGCATAAGGCTTTCTGTTTTGCACATATAAAAACCCCGGCTTTTGACCGGGGTTTTGTTTGCTGTTTTGAATTTGGAGTGCCTGACAGGCAGGTTTCAGAACGCGGCGTTATAGATTGCCAGCACATCCTGCGCTGACATGTCCCGTGGATTGTTATCCATCAGTCTACGGATGGCATGAGCTTCATCTGCCCAGCTCTGCAAGTGCTCCTGCTGCGCACCATGTACCGACAGCTTCATTTCCACACCAAGTGCCTTGCAGAAACCATAGGTCGCGGTGAGCACGGCGGCCGGATCCTTGGAGATAGCAAGGCCAAGTGCATCAAGAACTTCGGCAGTTTTTTCCGCTCGCACCGGCACATTATAGGCCAGCACATGCGGGAAGATGATGGCATTGGCCAGGCCATGCGGCAGACCTAGCCTGGTGCCGAGAGGATAGGCAAGGGCGTGGCCTGCCGCAGTATTGACGGGTCCGAGGCAGATGCCGCCGTAATAGGAGGCGAGCATCATGCCGGCGCGGGCTTCGGTATCCTTGCCGTTTTCCACGGCACGCGCCAGATATTTGCCGACCAGTTGGATGCCCATGCGCGCATAACCATCAATCAGGTCATGGGCGCGAATATTGGTGAAGGCTTCCACACAGTGAGCCATAGCATCAATGCCCGTGGCGGCGGTTACTGCCGGTGGTACCGACCAGGTCAGTTCCGGATCGAGAATGGCGATGTCGGCCAGCAGGTAGGGGCTTTCGACCGCCTTTTTGGAATGGCTAAGGCTGTCGGTAATCAGTGCGCGAATACCGGCTTCAGACCCGGTGCCAGCTGTTGTTGCCACCTGAGCCAGCGCTGTTTTGCGGCCAGCCACCTTGTTGGGGCCAACAACGTCATCCAGCGCCTGCTGACCGTCCCAGAGAGCGGCAACGAGTTTCGCGACATCGAGAACCGAGCCACCACCGAGGCCAACCACCAGATCCGGCTGAACGCTACGTGCCATTTCAATGGCTGCATTGAGCGCTTTGTCATCCGGCTCCGGTGGAATGTCGGCAAAGACGGTGATCGCGCCAGTCAGCTTCAGTCGGTCGACAAAACCAAGCGTGTGTTCGGTGGCAATCACCAGAATGCGTGATGCGCCATTGGCCCATTCGCCCAGCTTGGCAGAGGCGCCAACGCCTATTTCAAGGCGCTTGGGTTGATGCAGGGTGATCGGTCTAGCCATTCCATCCATGGCGGTTCTCCCTCAAGCTCTTTCAAGCGCGTCCATGCGCGACCAGACATCTGCACGTTCTGCGTCCGACAGTTCGATCAGCGGTGGTGTGACGCGCAGCCAGCCATTGTCGCCGCGACGTTTAGCAACCATGGTTTTCACGGTCGGCAGTTGTACATAGGCGTTGGTCAGTTCGCGCCAGGCGACGATCTTGTCTTGTGCTGCTTTGACTGCGGCTTCCTTGCCCAGCACATTCCAATTGTCGAACACAAAACGAAGTTCAGCGGCGACAAGATTGGAGCTGGCGGTAATGCAGCCTGCACCACCGGCTTGAATCAGCGGCAGAAGCAGCGGATCGGCACCTGCCAGCACGCCGAAATCCGGGAATGCGGCAATCATCGCCTTCATGTTTTCCAGATCGCCTGAACTGTCCTTGATGCCAACAACGACGCCGGGATAATTTTTGCGCAGGCGGGCAATAACCTCATGCGGAATGGCGACGCCCGATACCTGTGGAATGTGATAGAGAACCACTTTCAGGCGGTCGTCTTTCACGCCTTCGATAATACGGGCATAGGCACGGTAGATGCCTTCGGCGCTGACACCCTTGTAGTAGAATGGCGGCAGCAAGACCACGCCGTGCACACCGGCCTGAACGGCATGGCGTGTCATTTCAATGGTGTCGGCAATGGCCGTCTGGGCGGTGCCGGGCAGCAGTTTTTCAGGTGCTACGCCACCGGCAATCGCCTTCTCCAGAATATCCATACGCTGTTTCAGGCCGAAGGAATTTGCCTCGCCTGTGGTGCCAAGCAGTGCGACGCCATCGCAGCCTTCGTCCAGCAGCGCTTTGCAATGGGCGGTAAACAGCTGGAAATCCGGGTTGCCATCGGCCGTAACCGGGGTGGTTGCCGCGCAATAAACGCCGCTGAATTCAAACTTTGCCATGTGCATTTTTCCCGGCTATCAGCTTGCGCGCATAGGCGATGGCTGCGTTCATGTTGACGTGATTGGCCTTGCCGGTCCCGGCAATGTCGAAGGCGGTGCCGTGATCGACAGAGGTGCGGTCAATCGGCAGGCCGACGGAGACGTTGACGGCCGTATCGAAGGCCACCAGCTTGATCGGGATGTGACCCTGATCGTGATACTGGGCAATCACCAGATCAAACCCGCCCTGATAGGCGCGGTGGAACACGGTATCCGCCGAAATAGGGCCGTAAACATCAATGCCTTCGGCGCGTGCCTGGGCAACGGCCGGCGCGATGAATTCATCGTCTTCGGTGCCGAACAGACCGTTTTCACCGCAATGCGGGTTAATGCCTGCCACGGCAATCTTCGGCTTGGCATAACCGATACGTTTCAGGTGATCATTTCCGGCCTTGATGGTCGCCAGAATACGCTCTGGTTTGGCGCGGTTGATGGCGTCCTTCAACGACACATGGGTCGAAACATGGATCACCTTTAACCGGTCGGACGCCAGTAACATGAAGGCGGACTTCGAGCCGGTCAGTGACGTCAGCATGCCGGTATGGCCATCATAGTGGTGGCCGGCCGAATTCAGTGCTTCCTTGTTGATTGGCGCGGTGACGATGCAGCCAATCTTGCCGACCATTGAATCTTTCACGGCAGTATCGATGAAGCGGAATGAGGCATCGCCGGAGATGGCGCTGAGTTTACCCCAGGCAACGGGTGCTCCTTCCACTTCCACGTCAACGACCAGTCCGGTCAGGTCCAGATCGATGCCGAGCACTGCTTTGGCGGCTTCCAGCTGTTTGAGATTGCCATAGACCCGCGTATTGGCGCGGTCCTCAGTGCTCATTTCGGCCAGTGCCTTGATGGTGATTTCCGGGCCAACGCCTGCGGGATCGCCCATGGTTATTCCAACGAGTGTGCTCATGCAATTTCTCCGTCTATCCAGCCCTTGTTCAGGCGGACATATTTGATGGCGCGGCGATAATAGGTGTAGGCCAGATGCAAGTTGCCCTGTCCGTCTTCGACCATGGCCGGGTAGGACATTTCCTTATTGTGACCGTCAACAGAATTGTTGGAAAGGCAGTTGCCGGGGCCGTCTTCAACGATACGACGCGTCGGGAAGGTGTGGCCATCATCCGTTGAAACACAAAGCGTGAGGGGCGCACGTGGCACACCCCAGATCGGCACGATGCCACCTTCGGCATTCGGGCGATCGTCCTGTTCTTCCAACTCGTCGTAGAGCGATGCACGACGCTGCGAAAATTCGGCTGATGATACCGGGTTGCACAACAGCGCCACACGTCCGTCCCGCAGTCGAATAGCGGCAATCGATGAATTGTTGTTGGGCACGTCGGTGGCAGTTGGTGCTGACCAGCTTCTGCCGCCATCAAGGCTTTGCGTGCGATAAACAAAATCGGCCTGCCTGCGACGGAAGAAGGCGACCATCTTGCCATTGTCCAGTGGCACGATCGTCATATGCACGCAGCCGAAGCTATCGGGCACATCCGTCACACTCCAGGTCTTGCCGTTGTCGGTGCTGACGGCGACGGCTGCGGTGTCGTGAGTGCCGGTCCAGCGTGCGCCGGGGCGTGGATTGCACAGGAACAGAGGCAACATCCAAGCGCCATCATCGCGCACCACGATGGTCGCGCGGATGAAGGTGCCATTTGCAAGACCAATGTCGCGTGGGTTGCCAGCCGTCATTGTGCCGTCGAATGAGATCGGCCTTGCGATAACGCGGCTTTCATCCTGATTTCCGGAAGGCTGCGCCGTATGAAAAAGGCTGATGGAACCGTCCGGCTCGACAAACAGCATCGGGTTCTGTTCGGAGCGGTTCGGATCGTCGCTCAGCTGGCTGGCTTCAGACCATTGATTGCTCTGTGGTGCCAGCGTCGAGACGTGGATGGAAATGTCGGACTTTCCTTCCAGCGTGCCGCCAAACCATGCGCAGGCAAGTGTGCCGTCAGGTAGGAACCGCAAAAAGGCTGCGTGGTTCTGAATTTTCGGTGAGGGCAGAAATGCCTGCGTCAGTCCGCCTTCGGATGCGGCGATGCGCCCATCCATGCTGGCGGCTATTTCTTCCGGTGTCACTTACGCATCCTCCCTATGATGCTTTTTTCACGTTCATCATTGCTGAATTTGATATGTTGTCAAGTTATGTCTGTTTTTGTTTTTTGTCGATTTCGAGGTTTTGAGTAAATTTTATTGTTTAATATCATATATTTATTTTTTTGAAAAAATTCTTATTCGAACATTAATATCGAACGAATTGACAAATTGTCTATGTTGTAGCAAGCTTGTGTCGGTGAATGTGGGAGCATGCACAGGGAGAAATCATGGTTACGGCGGATGTCCAGCGAAATGATCGCACCATTATGGTGGCGTCATGCTACGTTGCACTGGCTGCAGCGCTGGCCGCTGCGGACGCTGCGGTGATCCGTCTTCTTGCCGGCGAAGTGCATCCCTTTGTTATTGGCTTTTTCAGAAGTGTCTTCGGATTGGCAGTTATTCTGCCGCTGATCGCGACGCGACCGCACATTCTGAAATCGGGTTACAGGTTCCAGCATGTCAGCCGCGCCGCTTTGAAGCTGGCAGCACTCGTTTGTTATTTCGTGGCGTTGGCCGCCGCGCCACTCGCTGATGCGATGGCGATCATGTTCATGACGCCAATCTTTCTGATGATTGGTGCCTGGTTGTGGCTGGGTGAGGCCTTCACGCTGACAAAACTCTTTGCTGTGGTAACCGGGTTTCTCGGTACACTTGTCATTATTCAGCCCGGTGCCGCGGGCGCCGTTGCGCCAGCCCTGCTGTTTGCGCTGGGTGGTTCGGCGCTTCAGGCGCTGGTGCAACTGATGCTCAAGCGCATGTCGGACAAGGACAATACGGAAACGCTGGTGGCCTGGAACCTCATCGTCACCGTGCCGCTGGCGGCCATTCCGGCACTGTTCTTCTGGGCGACGCCCGATCTTCGTCAGTTTTCGCTGCTTGCCCTGCAAGGTGTGATGGGTGCGATCAACATGACACTGATGACCAAGGCCTTCAGCATGGCAGAGGCGTCGCATATTGCGCCTATGGATTTCCTGCGTCTGCCATTTGTTGCGGTCATGGCTTGGGTTCTGTTTGGCGAGGTCGCAGGTTTTTCAACCTGGATCGGCGCCGGAGTGATTTTCCTGTCCACGCTGGCCGTGGCGGGAGGAGGGCGCCTCAAACGGCGTGCGCAGGCTGCGGCCGAGCGCGATATCTAGCTTGAAAATTCGTAACGGCATTCGCAGCGCAGCCGTGGGCGGAAAATCGCAAGGTGCTGCATCAAAAAGGGAGGAACAGATGAAAGGCAAACGGATTTTACTCGGGATGTTGATGGCCACTTCGGTTGTCACGACCGGTTATGCGCAGGCTTCCAAGGATGTGACTGTCGTTCTGGATGAAGAGGTTGATCTGGTTGAGCCGTGCATGGCAACGCGCTCGAACATTGGCCGTATCATTCTGCAGAACGTATCCGAGACGCTGACCGAACTGGATGTGCGCACCAACAAGGGCCTGATGCCACGACTGGCGGAAACGTGGGAAGAAAGCCAGCCTGGCACATGGCGTTTCCATCTACGTAAGGATGCCAAGTTCTCTGACGGTTCGGCATTTGATGCTGCCGACGTCAAACACTCCATCGAACGCGCGATGAGCGACAAGATCTCGTGCGAAACGCCACGTTATTTCGGTGATACCAAAATCGAAGCCAAGGTTGTCGACGACAAGACAATCGACATTACCGCGACGCCCGCACAGCCAATTCTGCCACTGCTGATGACGCTGGTAACGATCGTTCCTTCGGAAACGCCAATCGAGTTTACCCGTCAGCCAATCGGCACCGGTCCATACAAGCTGACCGAATGGAAGGCTGGCCAGAGCATTACGCTTGAGCGCCGCGACGACTATTGGGGCACAGCGCCTGCTGTGACCAAGGCAACCTATGTCTTCCGCGCTGACCCAGCGGTTCGTGCAGCCATGGTGGCCGCCGGCGAAGCCGATCTGGCAACTAATATTTCGGAGCTCGACGCCACCGATCCGAAGATGGACTTCAGCTACCTGAACTCTGAAACTTTCTACATGCGCGTCGATACATCCATCAAGCCGCTGGATGACGTTCGTGTTCGCAAGGCTCTGAACATGGCACTGGACCGCGACGCCTTCATCGGCACGCTGCTGCCAAAGGGTGCCGTCAAGGCCGTTGCCATGGTGCCTCCAAGCACACTTGGCTGGAACTCGGATGTAAAGCCTCTGCCGTTTGACCCGGAAGGTGCAAAGAAGCTGCTGGAAGAAGCCAAGGCTGACGGTGTTGCCGTTGATACGCCAATCACCATTGTTGGCCGCACCAACAACTTCCCGAACGTCGTTGAAGTTCTGGAAGCTGCCCAGCAGATGTTTGAAGCTGTCGGTTTCAAAACCAAGCTGCAAATGTATGAAGTGGCCGAATTCGAAAAGCAGTATTCCAAGCCTTATCCGGAAAACCGTGGGCCACAGCTCGTTGCTGCCCAGCACGACAATTCGCGCGGTGACCCGGTGTTCTCCATGTACTTCAAGTATGACAGCAAGGGCCGTCAGTCCGGTATCTCCGACCCGAAGGTCGACCAGATGATTGCTGACGCAACCGCTGCAACTGGGGACAAGCGAACGGAAGACTGGAAGAAGGTAATTGCCTATCTCTACAACGATGTCGTTGCAGATGTGATGATGTTCCACATGGTTGGTTTCGCTCGGGTCAATCCGCGTATCGATTTCACCCCGACCATCGCGACCAACTCGCAGCTTCAACTGTCTGAAATCGGCTTCAAATAAGCCTTTCCACCCTCCAGGAAAGGCGGAGAATTGTCTTCGCCTTTCCGTTTCTTTCGGGAGTAGACGCGATGGGAAAAAAGATATTCACGCGCATCGTGGCGAGCTTTTTTTCGCTGATCACGCTTATCGTTATCGTGTTCTTCCTGTCACGACTGACAGGTGATCCAGCGGCCTTGTTCCTGCCGATCGATGCCAGTCAGGAAATGCTCGACAAGTTCCGTGAATTGCATGGTTTGAACGATCCTCTGATCGAGCAGTTTGCGCGTTATGTGCGCGATGTGATGCAGCTTGATTTTGGTGAATCCATCCGCAAGGCACGTCCCGCCATCGATGTGGTGCTGGAAGCCTTTACCTGGACATTGCAGCTTGCACTCATCACCATCATACTTGTGACTGTTGCGGCAATTGTCATTGGTTCACTGGCGGCTTTCCGTCCCGGCGGAGTATTTGACCGGCTTGTGTCCCTGCTGTCGCTGATCGGTGCTTCCGCTCCTGATTTCTGGATTGCCATCGTTGGCATCGTGGTATTTTCGGTGACGCTCGGTTGGGTGCCAACCTCTGGAACCGGAACGATCTGGCACTGGATCCTGCCAATTGCCGTTCTGTTCATTCGCCCGTTCGGCCTCATTCTTCAGGTAGTGCGTGGCTCGATGCTGACGGCCTTCGGTTCGGCTTACGTCAAGACCGCCCGCGCCAAAGGCGTCGGCAACCGCTCCATCATCTTCGTTCACACACTGCGCAACGCCATGCTGCCGGTCATCACCGTTATCGGCGATCAGGCCGCAGCCATGTTGAACGGTGCGGTGATTGTTGAAACGATTTTTGGTTTCCCCGGTGTCGGCAAGCTGATGATCGATTCCATCCTGCAGCGCGACTTCAATGTCATCCTTGCCGCGATCATGGTCACGGCACTCGCCATCTTCATCATGAACCTGCTGATCGACATCATCTACAGCTTGCTCGATCCTCGTTTGCGGACCTGAAGGCCATGTCCATGACCAATACTATTCCAAATGTACAGGCTGTTTCAGCCAAATCTCGCAACAAGGCTTCGGTGCTGCTTGGCATGTTGTGGCGCGACAAGTTCGCGTTCTTTGCTGCCCTGTTCCTGATCCTCGCGACATTCTGCGCGATCTTCGGTCCAATGCTGCTGAGAGATGCGGCCGTTGCGCAGAACCTGCGGGCACGTAACCTGCCACCGTTTTCGCTGGAAAATGGCTGGCTGCTGTTTTTGGGCGCAGACGCGCTTGGCCGCTCGCTTCTGGCACGCATTGTTGTTGCGGCACAGAACACGCTGATGATCGCGGCTGCTGCCGTAATCTTCTCGAGCGTGATTGGCGCACTTCTCGGGCTGGTTGCCGGTTATTCCTCGCCACGCGTGTCGAATGTCATCATGCGTCTGGCGGATGTCATCATGTCGTTCCCGTCACTGCTGCTGGCCGTGATAGTTCTCTACATGCTGGCGCCTTCGGTCGGTAATATCGTTATTGTTCTCGCGATCACCCGTATCCCGATCTATCTGCGTACCACCCGTGCTGAAGTCCTGGAAATTCGCCAACGCATGTTCGTGCAGGCGGCGCAGGTGATGGGCGCATCGTCGATGCGCATCGTGTTTCGACATATACTGCCGATGGTCATTCCGACACTGGTGACCATTGCCACCTTGGATTTTGCCTTTGTGATGTTGGCAGAATCGTCTCTGTCGTTCCTGGGCATTGGCATCCAACCACCTGAAGTGACCTGGGGCCTGATGGTCGCGCAGGGCAAACAATATCTGACCAATGCTTGGTGGCTGGCCTTCTGGCCAGGCCTGGCAATCATCCTCACCACCCTGTCGCTCAATCTCCTTTCCAACTGGATGCGCATCGTGCTTGATCCTGTGCAGCGCTGGAGACTTGAAATCGGAGGCAAGAAAAATGGCTGAACATCTTCTCGAGGTTCGCAATCTGTCTGTCCAGTTTCATACGGCGACTGGCACCGTGCACGCGGTACGCAATATCAGCTGGCATCTGGACCGTGGTGAAACGCTTGCCATTCTCGGCGAAAGCGGATCCGGCAAATCGGTTTCCGCGTCGACCATCATGAACCTGCTGGACATGCCACCGGCGGAAATTACCAGTGGTGAAATCCTGTTTGCCGGGCAGGACCTGCTGAAAATGAGTGACGATGCGCGCAAGCGTGTCAATGGCAAACGGATTGCCATGGTGTTTCAGGATCCACTCAGCCATCTCAATCCGGTTTACACGGTTGGCTGGCAGATCGTTGAAGTCATGCGCATTCATGGTGTGGACGCGGATGCGGCCCGGGCACGGGCGCTGGAATTGTTGAAGCGCGTTGGCCTGCCATCTCCTGAAACCGCGATGGGTAAATTTCCGCACCAGTTTTCCGGCGGCCAGCGGCAACGCCTGATGATTGCCATGGCTCTGGCGATGAAGCCGGATATTGTCATTGCCGATGAACCGACAACGGCGCTTGACGTAACTGTTCAGGCTGAGGTTCTGGCGCTGCTGGGTGAGCTGCAGAAAGAAACCGGCATGGGCCTGCTGCTGATCACCCACGACCTTGGTGTCGTGGCGGAAATCGCAGACCGTGTGGTGGTCATGAATTCCGGTGAGATCGTGGAAACCGGAACGCCGGATGAGGTCTATCACAACCCGCGCCATCCCTATACCAAGAAGCTGATTTCAGCCGCTCCCGGTCAGGGTGAAATGCATGAGCCTGTTGCCACCGGCGAACCGTTGTTGAAGGTCGAAAACCTCTACAAGACCTATGGTGCGTTTCATGCGCTGAAAGGTGTTTCCTTCAACCTCATGCCGGGTGAAACCATGGCTGTGGTTGGCGAAAGTGGCTCTGGCAAGTCGACGCTGGCGCGGGCTTTGCTGCGGTTGGAAGATGCGGATTCCGGCAAGGCGCTGTGGAAAGGGCGTGACCTGCTGACCATGCCAAAGAAGGAGCTTTATGGTCTGCGTCGGCAGTTGCAGATGGTGTTCCAGGATCCGACGCAGTCGCTGAACCCGCGCATGTCCGTCTATCAACTTATCTCCGAGGCCTGGGTCATCCATCCAGAAATCCTGCCGAAAAACAAATGGCCGGCACGCGTTGAAGAATTGCTGCTGCAGGTTGGTCTTTCTGCATCCCATGCCGATCGTTATCCGCACCAGTTTTCTGGCGGCCAACGCCAGCGTATTGCCATTGCCCGCGCACTCGCCTTGGAACCGGAACTCATCGTATGCGATGAAGCCGTGTCGGCGCTTGACGTGTCGATACAGGCGCAGGTTATCGCCCTGCTGGACAAGCTGCGCCGTGAATTGGGCATCGCGTTTATTTTTATCGCGCATGATCTGCCGGTAGTGCGGGACTTTGCCGACCATGTGATGGTGATGAAATCAGGCGAACTGGTGGAAAGCGGAACCGTGCGGCAGATCTTTGAGAACCCGCGTGAGGACTATACACGTCGTCTTCTGGCTGCCGGACTTGATCCTGATCCGCATATTCAGGCGCAGCGTCGGGAAAAACGTTTGCAGCATGCATGAGGGGCCCCCCTCATGTTTCCTGTGGTAGTTCGGACGCGTTGGTGGATGCTAGAAATCTGTCAGCATCCGGCTCCATTGTTCGGATGCCAGACCGCCAATATAGATGTCGCCCAACAGCGCTGCCTGTTTCAGGTCGTCATGACGCGTGCTGATGCAGAAATATCCGCGGTGCCGGAAACTCATCAAACGCTGTCGACCAAGCGCGTTCATCAGGAAGGGTTGCGCCATGCCCTGTGAGGTTGCGTGACCGGCGATATTGAGAAACGCGAACATTTCCCGCGTCACGTCCAGTTCCTTGCCCGGTTGGCACAGAATGTTCAAAACCGTGGCGACCCGCTTTTTATTGCCGAAAAACAGGAAGGCGCCGATAACAGTGCCTTGGCGGTCCTCGACGATGCCGCATTGCAGCTTGCCGAGTTTACGGTTCAATTTTGCCTTTTCAATCAGCCAGTCAAATTCGATTTTCCTCCATTCAGGGCGAATGGCAAAACGGCGGGTCATCGGGGCGATATGTTCAAAAAAGGCCGATGGCTCCTCAAGTTTGCATTGAAAACCGAAATCACCGACCGGTCTGAAACCGGGCTTCCATTTGGCCAGTGCCGTATCGAACATACGGCAGAGCGGTAACATTAGATCGATGCCGGGCAGGTTTATCCGCTTTTGCAGCCGCAGCGCCAGCGCTGCGACCGGTTGGAATACCCGGTGCCAGTCAAGGCTTTGTATTGGCAGGATAATGCCGCCGGCAGCAATGCAGTGGTCCGCACTGGTGGCCGATGACGTGTCGGAAAAACACATGTCCTGCTGGGTGGCGCGCACGTTGCGGGCCAGACGTGCAGCACCCAGTGCCCCTTTGGCACCGCTGGAGACAAAGGCGCATAACAGACGTGCCACCGCGGTGCGGTCCACGGTGTGAAATGTCATGGGCAAGGCAAAGATTGCGCTGTCGATGTTACCGTTGCCATCGTCGTGAACGATGCTGCCATTGTCGGTCGTATAGGGTGGACTGTCAAAAAACAGGCTGGCAATGTAAGCGCGCAGTTCCGAGCCGGCTGGGGGCGTTTTTTTGCGAAAGGCGGCGCTGAACAATGTTTCCGCCGCATCGATATCGCCTTTGTGCATGGCGCGGATACCCGCTGCCGCATCAGCTGCGGTGACTGTCGACTGTGATGAGACGGTCTTCAAGCCCGTTGTCGTCATATGCGCGATTACCGATCGAGTGCATCGTATGCGTTCATCGCATTATCTTCGAATAGATGAGTATTCGAATGTTGAGCATAGGGTCGGAAAGTAAAAAAATACTCACCCCGCTGGGTGAGCATAGCTGCAATTGCGACCCTGAATGAGACAGTCGGCGCGTCACATGCGCATGCCAGGAATGGCAAGCGGGTTGTCGCTCAAAGCCTGCGCATCGGGCTTGTCGATGCGTGGTTTGCCAACGAAGGCGCCAAAAAGATCCTGCACAAATGCTTCCGGCAGATCCTTGGTGATCATCACCATGCGGGTGCGGCGGTCGTTCTGGTCTGGCCATGCGGCAAGCCGCTCCGGTGCATGAAATATGTTCTGCACACCATGAAGGACCAAAGGTCGCTCGGGATTATCCGCCAGCTGGATAATGGCTTTCATGCGCAGCAATCGCTCGGAATGGGCGGAGCGCAAAAGGTCAATGAACATCTCGATAGCCGCAGGCTCGATCGGGCGGTCGTGAATGATCGAAAAAGAGCGGATGCTCTCATCATGGCGGTTTACATCGTGATGATGGTGGTGGCCATGGTGCTCGTGCTCGTGCTCGTGCTCGTGCTCGTGCTCGTGCTCGTGCTCGTGGCTGTGTTCATGGTGGTGATGGGCGTGATCTTCTTCACCCAGCCAGCGGCTTACATCTGCATGTTTGCTGGTCGTGTCATAAAGGCCATTCTCGAGAATGGCCGATGTCAGGTTAGTCTTGTCATCTGCATCCAGAACCGGGGCACGCGGATTAAGCGTCTTCAGACGCTCCATCAGCTGCTTGAGCTTTTCAGGGTCGGCGAGTGTTTTTTTTGAGATGATCAGACGGTCGGCCACAGCCGCCTGTTTTACCGCTTCAATATGATTGTCGAGGGTCTGTGCACCATTGGCAGCGTCGACAACAGTGATCATGCCGTTGAGGACAAAGTTCTGGGCAATGACCGGATTGCCCATGACGGACTGCATTACCGGGGCCGGATCGGCCAGCCCAGTTGTTTCAATGACCACGCGCTTGATCGGTTTGATCTTGCCGGTCTGGATACCCTCCATCAGTTCAGCAAGCGTATCCACCAGTTCACCGCGCACGGTGCAGCACAGGCAGCCATCGGCCAGTTCGACAATCGCATCGCTGGAGGATTCAACCAGCATGTGATCGATGCTGACATCACCAAATTCATTGATGATGATGGCGGCATCCTGCATCACAGGATCTTTCAGCAGGTGGTTGAGCAACGTTGATTTACCAGCTCCGAGGAAGCCGGTGATGATCGAAACGGGAATGCGTGTCTGTGCCATGATACGATGTTGTCTTATGCGCTCAGTCAGAAAGACGGACGCGGGATCGGGATTGGAACATTGACTGCACTGCCCTTGGTGTCGTTGGCAGCAACGGTTTCACTGCCCGGAATGAGGCCAGCAAAGGAATATTGCGGTGGGCGTGTCATTTCCTGAATGTAGGGTGAGTGGGTAATCATGCGCCCGGCATCGTCGCGGCCTTCGCTGCGCACCTTCTGGGCTTTGGGATTACAGATTTCCGCGCTGATGTCGGTGACGGCATCCTGTCCCGGGCCGTAGGCAGCGAGCGACGCAATCGAGGTTCCTGCCCCCGACGACGAGGTCAGGCCCATCTGCAGGAGGTCTGCAGATGCGTCGGTACGTCCACCAAGACTGTCTGCGCCAAGCACAACGGAGATCACCGAGCGGCCGTTACGGGTTGCAGACGATACCTGATTGAAGCCGGATGCACAGATGAAACCGGTCTTCATGCCATCAGCGCCATCGAAGCGGCCGACCAGCATGTTGTAGTTGGCATAGTTTTTCTTGCCGGTGGTCACGCCTTCCAGCGAGAAATAACCGGCATATTCAGGGAATTCACGCTTAAGGATCAGCGCCAGCACGGCAAGGTCGCGGGCCGTGGTGTACTGGCCTTTGCCCGGCAGACCATTCGGATTGATGAAATGAGTCGAAGACATGCCAAGCCGTGCGGCCTGCGCATTCATCTGCGCCACGAAGTTTTCGTTTGTGCCACCCAGTCTTTCGGCAATGGCAACTGCCACGTCGTTGGCCGATTTGATCAGCAGCAGCTTGAGCGCGCTGTCCATGGTCAGTTTCTGGCCGGGCTTGAAATACATCTTGCTGGCGGGCTGATCGGCCGCGCGTTTGCTGACGATCACTTCCGTTTCAGGGCTGATCTTGCCCGACTTCATGGCACTGAACGCGATGTAGGCGGTCATCAGCTTGGTCAGTGATGCCGGGTACCATTTGCGGAACGCTTCTTCATGGGCGATAACCTTACCACTTTTGACATCCACCACCATTTTGGGGTTTGCCTGTGCTGTTGTGGCAATTGCCATCAAGCCGGTAGAAGCGGCGACCAGAGCCGTCATCAGACGGCGTGCTGCAGGTGATCTGTGTGCGTGTGGCAAGACGTGTCCTCAAATTCCCGTATTCAATCCGGGATTGGCAATATTCACCATATATGACCAAGGGATGGCAAAGTACATTGATTACGTCAATACTGCGGCGCACTATCTGCAACCGAACTCAACGATTCACACTTTTATATTGAAGGCCCGGGAATTTTCATCATGCCGATTTTGAACAGAGCCGCTGAAATGCAAGCAGAAATTACCGGATGGCGGCATCATCTGCATGAGAACCCTGAAATTCTCTACGACGTATTCAACACCGCAGCCTTCGTTGAAGAAAAATTGAAATCTTTTGGTGTTGACGAGATCGTGACCGGTATTGGCCGCACCGGCGTGGTTGGCATCATCCGTGGCAAGGGTGACAGCGACCGTGTTATCGGCCTGCGGGCAGACATGGATGCGCTGCCAATGGTGGAAGAAACCGGCAAGGCCTGGGCCTCGAAAACATCCGGAAAAATGCATGCCTGCGGACATGACGGGCATATGGCGATGTTGCTAGGGGCTGCAAAATATCTGGCCGAAACACGTAATTTCAGCGGTTCCGTTGCAGTAATTTTCCAGCCGGCCGAAGAAGGTGGCGCAGGTGCGCTTGCCATGGTTGAAGATGGTTTTATCGACCGGTTTGGCATTGATGAAGTTTACGGCATGCACAATATGCCGGGCATTGCACTTGGCGAATTTGCCATTCGCAAGGGTGGCATCATGGCAGCGCCTGACAAGTTTTTCATTACAGTCAAGGGCAGGGGCGGACATGCTGCCCAACCGCACAGCACCATCGATCCGATCGCCATCGCCGCCCAGTTGGTCGGCAGCCTGCAGCTGATAGCGTCGCGCAATACTGACCCTGTGCGCTCCATTGTCGTGTCGGTCACCAAGTTTCAGTCCGGATCCAGCTTCAATATCATTCCCAACGAAGCGGTGCTGGCTGGTACGGTGCGCACATTGGATGAGACGGTTCGGGACCTGGCGGAAAAACGTATCCATCAGGTGGTGGAAGGCCTTGTCGCTGCGCATGGTGCAACGGCGGATTTAGAGTATGAGCGCGCCTGCCCGGTCACTTTCAACCATGCCGCTGAGACGGATTATGCCGCAGCGGTTGCACGCCAGATCGTTGGCGAAACCAATGTGAATGCCGAGGTCGATCCTTCGATGGCAGGGGAGGACTTTTCCTACATGCTGAAGGAACGTCCCGGCGCCTTTATCTTCATTGGTAATGGTGAAACTGCAGGCCTGCATAACCCGGCGTATGACTTCAACGACGAAGTTATTCCTTATGGCGTTTCGTACTGGGTACGGCTTGTTGAGCAGAGGCTGGCAGATTGATCCCATGGTCCTTGGCAGGCATTCCCTGATTTTCAGTGGCGCACGCCAACAAGGCGGTTGATCCAATCATTTTGGCGGGTTAAGAAGCTGGCGTTGAGTGTCCACGTAGCTCAGCAGGATAGAGCACAGGATTCCTAAGTTAAAATTGGGGGTTGTGCCGGGAAACCGCACAATCGATCTGCTCAAAGTCGGGGAACGCTTCGCTGGGCTTCCAGCATGCCAATCCCGAGCCAAGCTCCGGAGAAATCCGGTGAAGGTGTAGAGACTGGATGGGCAGCACCTAACGGCCGTCAAGGTCCATGGTGAAGGGACAGTCCAGACCACGAACGTCTGATGACGGCGGCTAAAGCCGAAGTGGTATGAATCCTGGGGTCGGAGGTTCGAATCCTCTCGTGGACACCAACGAAATTAAGCCGTTTTCAAAGCGCTAAATTGGTTTGCGGGTTGGCGGAGAAATCCGGCTTCCTTGCCACTACACAGCTACGTAATCACAAAGCTGTGATTACGGCTCCTGTGTCATGTTCATCAAGCAGTTGATCTCGCACCTGTTACAAGCAACACCTATCTAAGTCGCCAGACAGACAAGAGGAGACTTGATGAGACACGAATTTGGACCCTACGTACAGATGGGGACGCTCGCCGAACAGATGGCCACCCACTACCAGATGGATGTGAACCTGGAGTTCGAGCCGCATCTGGCCCATTATATGGACGAGGTTGAGGTCAACATCAAAGCTGACCGTTTCGACCATGTGGGGTTTATGAGCAAAATCTGTGACCGGTTGAACGTGACGCTGCAGACAGCCGCCGAACCCCGCCGCCGTGAGTTCCTGTCTGCTGTCGTGACTGCGCTTCAAGGTCGTATCGATCGTTATTCGCTCGACGTCGCTCAATAGCTTCGCGTTGCCTTTTAGGCTCTGCTGTTCGGGCCACCGCCAAGGTGTGCCCGGCTCAAGCTGTTGGGATTTGCCCACACCAAATTGGGCGGCGGTCATCCCCCCGGGTATTTGCCACATTCATTCAATGAATATTTTCCCTGTCGACCAGACTTGATCGTTCCGTTGCCGGCATGAGGTACGGTGCGTGGGATTTTTGTTTTCAGGGCTCTGAAACGGAAAAAGCCTGCCGCGGGAGGAGGTGCGGCAGGCTTTAAACTTGATCGGCAATTGGGAGGAGGAGTATCGCCGATCCACATCTAGCGACGCTGGGAGGAGGAGTGCGTCGCTTCGATGTTTAGATATATAAACCAATCTCCGCCGATGAATAGCGCAAGTCTCGCAACGCAGCAATGCATTTTTGCATAGGTCGGTATTTGCTGCATTGTTTTTGATCACTGCAGGCGAAAAAGCCTTGTTTTACTGGGTTTCCCGATAGATTTGGAAACCTGCAAAGGACTGATTGACCGGCATGATCTCGATGCTGTTGATGTTGATGTGCTTTGGCTGGGTGGCAATCCAGTGAATGGTGTTGGCAATATCATCTGCCGTCAGCGGATTGACGCCCTTATAGAGGTTGTCAGACGCAGCCTGGTTGCCACCGGTACGGACCAGCGTGAACTCTGTCTCGCACATGCCCGGTTCAATCGACGTAACACGCACACCTTTGCCATGCATGTCGGAGCGCAGGCCGAGCGAAAACTGCCGCAAGAAGGCTTTCGTTGCGCCGTAGACATTACCGCCTGTGTAAGGCCAGTTTGCCGCAACCGATGCCAGATTGATGATGATGCCGCGGCGCTCAATCAAGGTTGGCAGAATGCTATGCGTGATGTTGACCAGACCGGTCACGTTGGTGTCGATCATGGTGTGCCAGTCTTTTAGCGGAACCTGTGGCGCGGTTCCCGTGCCAAGTGCCAGGCCGGCATTGTTGACCAGGATGTCAATGTCGCGGAAAGCCTCGGGAAGCGCCTCAAGTGCGGTACGCATGGCGGCTTCGTCGGTAATGTCGAAAACTGAGCCGTAAAAATTGTCGCCCAGTTCCTGTTTCAGGGCCTCAAGGCGTTCTGCACGACGGCCGGTGCCGATGACTTTCCAGCCATTGGCGATGAAAAGCTTTGCCGTTGCGCGACCGAAACCAGCCGTTGCGCCGGTAATGAGGATTGTTCCGTTCATGCCGTTGTCTCCATTGCCGGACTTTTGCCGTTCCCAACAAAAGTCCCGTTATCCGTTTCCGTTGTTACAGAAGTTTTTCAGCGGCGACCTTCAGGCATTGCTTGAATGCCGTGAGATCGGTGTAGATTTCGTCCGGTTTTGCATCACCGACAATCAGTGATCCGCCACGGCGCAAAATGCCACCGTGCAGCATCAGGTTGTCAGCCATGTCAAAGTTCTCGATCGACAGTCCGTCCGCGCCACGATAACGGCCTTCGTCGTCCTGTGCGGCGATGCCGTGATAATGGTTCATGATGCGGGTGAAATGATTGTCCGCGACATTGGTGTAAGCGAAAACATGCTTGCCCAGTGCACACATGAAACCCAGCTCGTAGGTCGTGCCGGTATCGGCTGCGATACCGCGAAACGGGGTGAGGTTGGCAATCACACCGTCGGCTTCAAGCATCATCTGCTCGTCGATGGCGTTGATGTTGCAGCCATGCTCAGTCTTGGTTGCTGCAGGCGGAATGGCGAGATCACCGGGCGAGAGCGGTATGAAACCGGCTTCACGGGCCAGTGCTGCTTTTCTGTCCAGCATTTCGCGCGCGTTGGAGAGAAATACCTCCGGTCCGGCAAGATATAGCTTTTTTGTCATGGAGTTTTTCGTCGCAATTGAGGGAAGACGGCCAACCTATCTTGCGATGAAGCATGAAGGCAAGCCCAGGCCAGGCGATGAGTGTCGGCAATGGTGAAAATATATAAAAGCGGTATCGTCGCACCGCTGTTTCCGCTATAGCCGGAACGATGAAAAGATCAGGTCTGGAGCAGAAAATGGCGACGACAATCCGCTGTCACGAGGGTGATATCAGTGCAGAGGATGCGGCGCGTTATACCGGGGCAATCGCCATCGATACGGAAACGCTCGGTCTGGTTCCGCGCCGTGACCGACTGTGTGTGGTACAACTTTCACCCGGTGACGGCTCTGCGGATGTTATTCGCATTGCGGCAGGGCAGACCGAGGCGCCGAACCTTGTGGCGATGTTGGCTGATCCGGCGCGTCAGAAGATCTTTCATTATGGCCGTTTTGATATTGCCGTGCTGTTCCACACATTCGGGGTCACCTCTGCCCCAGTGTTCTGCACCAAGATTGCGTCACGCCTGACGCGCACCTACACGGATCGGCATGGCCTGAAAGACAACCTCAAGGAAATGCTGGAGGTTGATATTTCCAAGGCGCAGCAGTCCTCCGACTGGGCGGCAGCGAAGCTGTCGCAGGCACAGCTTGAATATGCGGCTTCCGACGTTCTTTACCTGCATGCTCTGCGCGACAAGTTGAACGAGCGACTGGTGCGTGACGGGCGGGAGGACCATGCAACCGCCTGTTTCGCGTTCCTGCCAACTCGGGCGAAGCTTGACCTTCTCGGCTGGGAAGAGACTGATATTTTTGCCCATAGCTGAGGGCCGTAGCGGAGCGTGAAGTCACTGCGTACTAACGCATCTGATAAGCTCTACGTTGCTTTAAACCGGGTAGTTTTGGGGCCCGGCTTTTAAATCTTGCTTTACGATTGGTGCCTATCTTCGGCTGTATTCTCTACAGGGATGCAGTCGGGAAATTCGCATGCTGCCAGCATTACAGACAGGTTCCGGGATCATTGCATCCGATTTGATGCGTTCAATGCTTGAGGAAGCAGAAGAGCTGCGTCAGGAGCGTGAAAACGAGCTCGAGGGCCTGAAGAAGGATGATGCGGCTGAACAGAAGATCACGCATGATCCGGTCACTGCTGCTGCCAATCAAAAGATCAATGCCTATTTCTTCGGTAATCTGAAGCAGGAAGGCAACCAGATGGCCGCGTTGATTGGCCGGGTTGCGTCTGCGCTTGGCATTACACAAGGCGTCGATGAAAGTGGTTTTTCCTTTGCACGACGGTTGCAGGACGCCGTCTCCTTTATGGAGATGGTACCAAAGTCAAATTCCTCCGGTGAGGCAACCGTGGTCAGCGCCTCTTCGCTGAACCTTGATGTCTCGACGATCATTTCCGTGATGGATGGTACCGCCCAGGAAAAAGGGCTGAAGCCGGATGCGGCGACGCAGTTGATTGCGCGACTGGCAACACAGGGCAATCTTTCCACTGATGATCCCGATGCATTCAATGAGCAACTGACAGGGTATCTGACGGCAATGCGGGCAAGCCTGCCCGTAAACACCAGACAGCTTGAGGAAACAACCGGCCTGAAAGCCATGGGTGTTTCCATCAACGAATTGATTTCCGCTGTCGCCAGTCCCTATGGCGAGGCCGCGCAGAAGATAAAGGGCATACTGGACGAGCAGAGCAAGCTCGACCAGGGAATGACGCTTGAAATGCGCAAGGTGATCCAGCGTCTGGAAGACGTGGCTGATCCCAAATCGCTTGAAGAGTTACAACAGGAAAAGACCAAACGCGACCCGACCGAGGTGAATGACACCGAAGTGCAGCTTGAGCGTGAAGCCGATATCGAGCAGCGCCAGCACGCGCAAAAGCTGGATGATGTTATCGACATGCATGAGGCAGTTCGTGAGGGCCTGGAACAGGCGAAGAACGGCAAGGACGGCGACGACACAGGCAATGCCGAGGCTGCCGCTGCCGCCCAGATGATCCAGCTGTTATCGGCCGGACTGTCGGTCGAGAAAACAACCACTGCTGATAATGACAACGAGGCAGACGCTGCGGAAGAGGAACCATCAGGCTCGTCTGACAATAATGATGCAGAAAAGACGGGTCTGGATGAGCAGGCGGCTGATTATGCTGACGCTCTCGATGCCGTGCAGCACGGAAAAAGCGACGCGCCTTTTTGGGTCAGCGTGGATGACAACGGATTATACGAATTGCTCAAGCGCAATGCAGCGTGATTGGGCCATTCGCAGATGCCATGAACGAAACATGATGTGAGTTCTGTAATGCCTGACATTCTGGATATGCTTCAAGCTGACAATAACACGACCACCGGCAACATGATGAATGTCGTGGCACCATCAATGGCGGCCGACCCGTTTTCGGTTGACGAATATTCGATCACTCCGCTCGATGAAATGGAAGACATGCGCCCCAAGGCGCGGGTTCGACTTTACCCCAAGGCCAGTTGGCTCGATGCGCTGTTACCGCAGCAACCGACGATGGCTGACAGCGTGGAGCCGCCAAAGGCCAGCATTTCCTCTGTCAATTCCGACGATAACGGCCTTTACCGGATGTTTGTCGGCGTCTCGCCTTAAGAGTGGCAGCTCTCAAGCTACAGCCAGCGGTTTATGGTTAGCGAATTATTAAGTTTTTCAACGCATCCTTACATCAGTGATTCTTTATATTCACAAAGCGCCTGCTGTGAATTCGCAGGCGTGTCCCATGGTTGGGAACGGTTCGGTTTTTTCAGCTGAAAAAGGCGACACTGGCCGGGACACCCGCATGAGCGGTCATGAATTTTACCGTCCGTGCGGCTTGTTATTGATGGGCTTACACCATCAATACGCTCATTCAGCAAGCACAGACGCAAGGTCATTTGTTGCGGGTAGTCTTTCAACCTGAATGGAGCGCGTCATGCTTACGCCTGTCCGTGCAGTTGCGAATACGGATATCTCGTTTAACAGCTACACCAGCCAGCAGCAGGGCGGTGCGGCCAGCACAATGACGCCCAATAGCGGGGCTTCCAGCAATGTTGCCCCACAGGAAAACACCAATCTTGGCCGCGCCAGCGTTTTGGCGCTGTCCGGTCAGTTGCAGTTATCGCAAAGTGTGACAGTGCTGGCTGAGGCGCTGGGACGTATACTCAATATTCCGCGCAAGGACGCCGAGAGTGTTGATGATTACGCCAATCGACTTGTGCAGGCCATTCGCGGTCTGTCTTCCAGCGAGCGTGAAGTGCTGAACCAGCAACTTGCCAAGGTGTTGCAGGGACTGACCTTGAAGATCATTGCCGAGGTTTTGAAGAATCCGGCAGGTCCGGATGCTGCGCGGCTTGCTGTTCTCTTGGAAATGACCCGATATAAGGGTGATATGGCGGCCAAGGCCGTCGTATCGTCTTATCGCCAGAATACCGGCAATGATCTTATTGCAGCATTGCCGGTCAAAGATCAGGCTGCAGGTCAATCACAACAGCCTCGTCCTGCCACCATGCAGGAGCCGCCGACACAGGCTGACGCTGCCGGCGCAAAGGCGTCAGAGCAGGCGCAAAAAGCGTCGTTGTCGGCCGTAGTTATTTCACCTGATGATACCGTTGATGACGCAAAGACGGGAGGACGCCACGGTGTTGCCGCAGCGGCGTCTGCGAGTACTTCTGCTGCACCGACGAAACAGGATACTGCAGCGTCATCAACCGGTGCCAAACAAGACGGGGTCAATGCAGCTGGACCGGTGCCGCAGCAAGAAGATATCGCGGACGACAATCCTGCAAAGGTGGCAAACCGCAACATCAATGAAGCTGCGGCAACAAAGACAGAGAAGTCGTCGTCCGAGCCATTGGTTTCCCGTGACGAACGCGCTCTGCCGCGAGCACATGTTGATGGCCGCGCGGCTGAAACCGCCAAAAACGCTGAAGCGGGCGGGCGCATGGATCCGAAGGGCACACTGACCAAAACGGATGTGGAAAACCTGCTGCTGACATCGCTTGCGGGACAGAAGTTGCCGCAGCGGGCGGAAGGGTCTTCTACCTATCTCGCCGCTATTTCGCAGATGCTGGAAAGCACACAGCAGGACACCGGCAAACCGGGTGTTGCGGCCAATGCTGCGGGATTTGCCGCTTCCTCATCATCAGATCCTGAAACGCCACTGCCTGCCGCACGTCATGGCGCTGATGGCGTGCCGCAGGGTCTGGGCTTGGCAGATGCCAAAGCCGCACTTGAGCAACCGCTTCTGCAATCAGCTCTTGCTAGCCTGAGCAAGGAAGGTCTGGGTATGCCCTTTGTGGCTAATCCGCAGGCCAAGGATGAGCCGGATTCTTCGTCTCCGCATCGCGGTCGGTGGCCGTCTTCCAGTGATGACGGTGAGGAAGGGCAGCAAGATGCTCACGCGCAAGGCGATGAGGGGCAATCCCCTGATGAACAAGCCGAGGCTGAGCAGAATACCGATGAGACAGTTGATGATGGCACTGTAGCCAGCGATAGCGAGAGTGCTGAAGCCTATTATCTGCGTATGGGCGGATTGGCCTAAAGCATCGGTCACCTTCGACATGATACCGTTATGCGATAGCCAATAAAAAACCCGCCGAATGGTTCGGCGGGTTCTTTGTTTCTAACGCTTTCTGACGAAAGCCGTAACGATTACTCGCTGCGGTTCTTCAGAGCTGCGCCGAGGATGTCGCCGAGCGAAGCGCCGCTGTCGGACGAACCGAACTGTGCAACAGCTTCCTTCTCTTCTGCGATTTCCAGAGCCTTGATCGAAAGCATGACCTTGCGGTCTTTCTTCGAGAAGTTGACGACGCGAGCGTCGACAGTCTGGCCAACCGAGAAACGCTCAGGGCGCTGATCGTCACGGTCGCGAGCAAGGTCAGCACGGCGGATGAAGGAAGTCAGGTCTTCGTGGTTGACCAGCTTCACTTCGATGCCACCTTCGTTAACGGCAGTGATTTCAGCCGAAACGACAGCGTTCTTGCGCAGGTCGCCGGACGAAGCAGCTTCGCCAACAGCGTCCTTGCCGAGCTGCTTGATGCCGAGCGAAATACGCTCCTTCTCGACGTCTACATCCAGAACGACAGCCTTTACGACATCGCCCTTGTTGTATTCTTCGATAACCTGTTCGCCTGGACGGTTCCAGTCGAGGTCAGACAGGTGCACCATGCCATCAACGTCGCCTTCGAGGCCGATGAACAGGCCGAATTCGGTCTTGTTCTTGACTTCGCCTTCGACTTCAGTGCCGGCTGGGTGGTTGTAGGCAAATGCCTGCCATGGGTTCTCGAGGGTCTGCTTGAGACCGAGCGAGATACGGCGCTTGGACGGATCAACTTCGAGAACGACAACGTCAACTTCCTGGCTTGTGGACAGGATCTTGCCGGGGTGTACGTTCTTCTTGGTCCAGGACATTTCGGAAATGTGGATCAGGCCTTCGATGCCCGGCTCCAGCTCAACAAATGCACCGTAGTCGGTGATGTTGGTGACGGTACCGGAGATCTTCTTACCAACTGGGTACTTGGCGGAGATGCCATCCCATGGGTCCGACTCGAGCTGCTTCATGCCGAGCGAGATACGGTGGGTTTCCTGGTTGATACGGATGATCTGAACCTTGACCTGCTGGCCAATGTTGAGGATTTCCGAAGGATGGTTGACGCGGCGCCATGCCATGTCGGTGACGTGCAGCAGGCCGTCGATGCCGCCGAGGTCAACGAACGCACCGTAATCGGTGATGTTCTTGACGACGCCGTCAACAACCTGGCCTTCTTCGAGGTTCTGAACGATTTCAGAACGCTGCTCGGCGCGGGACTCTTCGAGAACCGTACGACGCGATACAACGATGTTGCCACGGCGCTTGTCCATCTTGAGGATTTCGAACGGCTGTGGGTTGTGCATCAGCGGAGTAACGTCGCGGATCGGACGAATGTCGACCTGCGAACGTGGAAGGAAGGCAACAGCGCCGTCCAGATCGACGGTGAAACCACCCTTGACCTGGTTGAAGATAACGCCTTCGACGCGTTCGCCAGCTTCGAACTTGGCTTCGAGCTTGACCCAGCTCTCTTCGCGGCGAGCCTTCTCGCGCGACAGAACTGCTTCGCCCAGAGCGTTTTCGATGCGCTCAACGTAAACTTCGACTTCGTCGCCGACCTTGAGCGAGCCGTCCTTGGACTTGGCGCCGAATTCCTTCAGCGGTACGCGGCCTTCAACCTTGAGGCCGACGTCAACGATTGCAACGTCCTTTTCGATGGCCGTTACGATACCCTTGGCAACATAGCCTTCGGCGAGATCGTTGGAAGCGAAGGATTCTTCGAGGAGGGCTGCGAAATCCTCCCGCGTGGGGTTTGCTACTGACATGAAATCTCCTGAATGTGCCCCGTTAAGGACACAAGAGCGCCGGTGTTGGTGTTGATCACACCCGAAAATCACATCCGCCTTCAAAGAAGGCTATTCGGCGCGGGGACGCGTTTCGGGTCATTACCGTGAAATGAGAAACCGGATGATCCGGTTCCGCCGTCACGTCAATTCTTTTGCAAGGCTGCGTCTATGATGGTTTTCGCGGCCTTAAACGCGGCTTCTATACTCATTTCTGTCGTATCAAGCAAGTGCGCGTCTTCAGCGGGTTTCAAAGGGCTGTCGGCACGGCCCATGTCGCGTTCGTCGCGCTTTTTCACATCGTCAAAAATGGCGTCGTAATCTGCTGCCGTGCCATTGGCCAAAATTTCGTCGTAACGACGTTTTGCCCTAACCTCTGCCGATGCTGTCACATAAATCTTCACCGGTGCGGCGGGGCAGACAACGGTGCCGATGTCGCGACCATCCAGCACGGTTCCCGGCTGCTTTGTCGCAAACTTGCGCTGTGCCTCAACCAGCGCACGGCGCACGGCTGGCATAACGGCAACTTTGGATGCAGCCTCGCCAATTTCGTGGCGCGACAACACCGAGCGATCAAGACCCATAAGGTCCAGCTCGAGAGCGACCTTTTCCGCGACTGCTTCATCATCCAGCGGCAGGTTGGCATCGAGCAGGGCCTTAGCAGTGGCACGGTAAGTAAGGCCAGTATCGAGATGATGGAACCCGTATGTTTCGGCAATGCGGCGCGAAAGAGTGCCCTTGCCGGCTGCGGCCGGTCCGTCGATGGCAATGGTAAAGGTCATGCTGCAGTTATCCTGATGGCATTTTGTCTGTTGAGGGGGCGATATCATAAAGAAGGCTTGCATTCATCCCGTTCGTGCCGAAAACTTGTCGATGATGCGGTAATTGAAGTTTATCTTTGACAGGCAACACTGCAACGATTATGGGGACCGGCTAGAAATTTTATCGTCTACTGCCGGAACCACGGCGTACAGACCGAACTCATTCAAAAAAAATTGAGGCTTTGACAGTGGCAAAAGCGGAACTTGGAACCAAGCGCGTAGACCCGGATACCGGCAAGAAGTTCTACGACCTCAACCGTGACCCGATCGTTTCTCCTTACACCGGCAAGTCCTGGCCGCTGTCCTACTTCGAGGAAAGCACAGCAGCAGCCAAGCTGGAGCAGGCAGAAGAAGAGGATGTGGCAGAAGTCGATACCGAAAACACGGAAGTCGAACTTGTGTCGCTGGAAGATGCTGACGGCGACAACAGCGGCGATGACATTCCAGATATCGGTGACGATGACGTCGAGTTGGACGACGACGACGACACATTCCTCGAAGCCGACGAAGATGATGACGATGACGATATGTCCGGCATCATCGGTGTGACTGGCGACGACGAAGAAGTCTGATCCTGTTGATAAATCACCCGATGACAGAAAAATGTCATCGGGTGAATTTTTTGGCTTGCCATCTTCCAACAGCGGAAGTAATAAGCCGCCACCGAACGGAAACAAACCGCTTCGGTTTCCCGGAACCGGATGAAAAACCGGAACCCTTGATGGGGCTATAGCTCAGCTGGGAGAGCGCTTGCATGGCATGCAAGAGGTCAGCGGTTCGATCCCGCTTAGCTCCACCAAATCTTCCCAGGCGAACTTCAATATTGATAAATATGTTCGAGCTGTGACGCCTGAGTTGGCGAAACTCCACGACTAATTCCTATCAACATTTCAGACCAAGTTTTCTCACCCATAATTTTGCGTTGAAACCATGAAGACGCTGCTGAACGAAAAGTTTGAACTGATTGCGTTATCGCAAAAGATTATCGGAAAGAATGAAGGCCTAACTGATTGGGGGCCTGTCATTAGCATGAGTGAGCAGGTTGCCATGGATCACGCTCCTGGCTCAACCATCAAGATCGAGCAGCGCAGCGGCACCAACCTAATCAAGCTCACTCCAAACATTGATGCTCTATGTGACACCTCAAAGGTTCTGGTCTTTCAAATCACTCTAGATCGTAAACTCATTGCGGCCTACTCGAAACGAGCTCGCGCGCGAATACTGGATCAGATCAAAGCGAGAGACAGTATCCAGAACATTGACGTTCAAGAGGCTATCCGCCGTTCCAAGGGCACAGTGTTCCGCGGAGAACTAGCTCGTGACTTTGAGCTAAAAGCATACTCGATACTGGTGGCTGCGCATCTGGCGAATCCGCTGGCGGTTTCTACGTGCCGCATCGTCTCACGCAGTGGGGGCGACAGAGCGACTTCTGAAGGCTTCAAAATGGGCATGGGGGCTAATACAACTCTAGCGTCAGACGTTGCATTACGGAAGTTATCGCCCAAGAATGTCTTTGGCTTCCTCTGGGGCAAGCCAAACGAAATCTCTGGCGAACCAAAGTCACAATTTATGAAGGGCTTGAGCTACATCTCTCAGACTTTTAGATTGTCAGAAAATCCACTGGTCATGTTTATGTGGTCTTTGGCTGCGATTGAGTCGATGCTTTCAACTGCATCCGACAAGGCAAATAGTGGCGTGTTGGAACTGCGTTTGCGTGCATTGTTGGATGAAAATCAAGACCAAATCGTCGGCAAATTCCGTGAGCTTTATAAGTATCGAAACGCACTCTTCCACGGAAACGTGTCACTACCGTACTCATTTGATGACCGAAACTTGTTCGGCTTCCCCGGCGCCAAGCACTCAAACCCAGTACCGTTCGAGATTGCGGCATTCACGTATGCGCTCGCGCTGAAAATCCTCCAACGATTTTTTGAGTTGGGAAAGTATGACGTCAAATATGAGCTAACAGTGAGGAGCTAGGACCTGCCAAACACCTCAATCTTTTACGTAACTTTTAATAGGTCCCCTTGATTCACTTCTGCCGAAATCGTCTACCCGTTGATCTGCGTAAATTGCTATATATAGGCAATTTCAAAACTTCTCTATGTCAAGAAAATCAATGCGCGATCGTGTACAGCATAATGCCAACCGGCATGGCTGTGATGACGATGGCAGCCAGCATTTTTGTGCAGATTCGAAGTGCAAGATTTTTGCGGGCTTTCCGCGTGTCCCATTCGTACGTCACAAGCGTCCTCCCTTATATTTTATTGGTGTGACGGCATGCTGTCTTCTGCGAGACCCAATCTAGCTTTGGTCCCCCGACCGGGTCTCGCAAGGCCACATAGGCGGTGTGACCGGGCGGGAATGTGCGATTTGCAATGTGAATGCAGGATGAACGCCAAAAACGGGTGAGAAACGTCTCTGCAACCGCATGCGGGTTTGCCTTTTATTCTAAATGGAGTAATAGGCTCATGATTTATTGCGTTGCGGAACACGCTTATTTGAGAGGGACACCTTATGGACATCACGCAAGCAGCTGCCGCTGGGCAGGAAAAAGAAGCAAGCCGCACCAAGCGCATGAAGGCTGCGACCCGTGAAGCGCATGAGGTCCTCGACAAGTTCATTACCGGTGCAGCACCTTTTGCCAGCCGCGAAAATTTCGGCAAGTTTGTGCAGACGCAGTATCTTTTCCACCGCGATCTGGATGCATTTTTCTACAATGAAAAGCTGGATGGCATGTTGCCAGACCTATTGGGTCGCCGCCGTCTTGACTTTATCAGGCAGGATCTAGCCGATCTTGGGCTTGAAGTTCCTGCGCCATCTGCTGAGCCACGTTTCGCCAAGGGTGGTGCATTTGATCTGCCGGAAGCCATGGGTTGGCTGTATGTGGTCGAGGGTTCCAATCTCGGCGCCGCCTTCCTTTTGAAGGATGCTGCCAAACTTGGCTTGAACGAGGAATTCGGCGCACGTCACCTGGCTGGTGCGCCAGAGGGGCGTGGACTGCATTGGCGTACATTTACCGCAGCGCTCGATGAGATCGCGCTGACCGAGGAAGAAGAAGAGCGCGCAGTTGCTGCAGCGTCGGATGCATTCCGCGCTGTGCATGCTTATGCTGTTGAAAAGCTCGGCTGATTTGGACTGAAGAATTCTGATGTTTGAAAGGGCGGGATTCCCCGCCCTTTTGCTATCTGGGTCTCAGACCGTCTGATATTTCTGCTCCAGATAGGCCCGAAGCTTGTCCTTGAGGTCTTTATATTCATCAACGGATGATGAGGGGGAATCGCTCCAGGAGTACCCCATGCAGGCCGGCCGCTGACGTTTCCCGTCGGCTTCTGTCGCATAGCGTGGCATAATATGTGCGTGCAGGGCAGGTTCACTATTGCCCCATATTTCGTAATTGACGCGGTCGCAGCCAGTCACCGCGAGTAATGCGTCGCCGACCATAGCCATGTCATGAAGGAATTCCATTCGCTGTCTGGCGTCGAGTGCGTTGAGGCTGGGAACAACTGGGTCGGCCAGCAGTAGACAATATCCGGGAAGTGGCTGCACATCGCCAATCACCAGCCAGCCGGAAGGCAGGCGGGAAATAACAAACGGGTTTGTACTGGCGCGCGCCATGGCGACCCGTTCTTCGATGAGGTTCATGGGTTACTTCTCATGTCTTGGGCGTTTGAGGCCTGCCATTCGGATTTCAGCATGGCGTAGATGAACTCATCACCCCAGGTGTCGTTGAACCGGTCATTCTGGATGAGGTGCGCTTCCTTGCGCATATTCAGCCGTTCAACGACGCCAATCGATCCATGATTGAGTGTATCTAGTCGGGCAAAAATGCGGTGATAGCCGAGCTGGTCAAATCCCAGATCAATGATCGCGCGCACAGCCTCCGTTGCATATCCCTTTCCGGCAAAGGCGGGGTTGAAGATGTAGCCGACTTCCGCCTGCAGGGCAGCCTTGCTGGCAATTTTCAAAAGAACTTCACCGATCAGTGCGCCGTCCTGGGACCGTGTCACGGCCAGACGCAGTGTGTCACCATCATTTGCAAAAGGTGCTGACAGCACTGCCTCAAACTGGGCTTTCAGCGCTTCTGCCGCAGGTGGTGCGGTGTAAAGAAAGCGATAGACATCGGCGCGTGTGTGATAGGCGCTGTAGGCGGCCAGATCATCTCTGGCAAATTGTCGCAATGTCAGGCGTTCGGTACGGATGGGCGGATGGGGTGTGTCGTTCATTGATACTCGCATGCAACATAAATGTCAGACGCTATCTGGGTACCGCAAATGAAGCAAACAAGTGCAGGTCCTGCAGGTGCGTTGTTGAGTCTTGCATCACCAGCTTTCAAGCGCCGGATTTCTACGCTTATTGAGTAGCGGCGGACTGGTTTCCGATGGATGCCTAAATAATGATCTCGGGCGATTTATTGGGCGTAAATATTTTATCAAATGATAAAAATTTTATCTTCTGATAAAAACAATGAAATATCACTTATGCAAGTTTTTGAAATAAAACGATTTTATAATCTGGCACGGAACCTGCTTCTCTTTTGTCAAGAATTCTCGCCCTTGAGGCATTGGCACAGGAGAGTGTTGACATGGAAATCGGCGTTTTCATTCCTATCGGTAACAATGGCTGGCTGCTGTCTGAAAATGCGCCGCAGTACAAACCGACTTTTGAACTGAACAAAGAAATTACGCTCAAGGCCGAAAAATACGGCCTCGATTTCGTGCTGTCGATGATCAAGCTGCGCGGCTTTGGCGGCAAGACCGAATTCTGGGATCACAATCTGGAATCCTTCACGTTGATGTCCGGTCTTGCGGCAGTCACAACCAAGATCAAACTGTTTGCGACGGCGGCAACGCTGGTCATGCCACCGGCGATTGTGGCACGCATGGCCTCGACCATTGACAGCATCTCCAATGGCCGTTTTGGTCTCAATCTGGTTACGGGTTGGCAGCGTCCGGAATATTCCCAGATGGGCATGTGGCCGGGCGATGAATATTTCTCCAAACGGTATGACTATCTCGGCGAATACGCGACTGTTCTGCGCGAGTTGTGGGAAAACGGCCAGAGCGACTTCAAGGGCGACTACTTCAAGATGGAGGATTGCCGTCTCAGCCCGCGTCCGCAGGCTGACATGAAGGTTATCTGTGCCGGTTCATCCAATGCCGGCATGGAATTTTCCGCCAAATATGCTGATTACAATTTCTGCTTTGGTGTTGGCGTCAACACTCCCACCGCTTTTGCACCTGCCGCTGAACGTTTGATAGAAGCGACCGCCAAGACTGGCCGTGATGTGTCGTCCTTCGTGCTGTTCATGGTGATTGCCGATGAAACGGATGAGGCGGCTCGCGCCAAGTGGGAACACTACAAGGCCGGTGCCGACCAGGAGGCTATTTCCTGGCTCGGTCTGCAGGGGGCTGCCGACACCAAATCCGGCTCCGACACCAATATCCGCCAGATGGCCGACCCGGTTTCTGCCGTGAATATCAACATGGGCACGCTGGTCGGGTCCTATGAGACGGTGGCCAGGATGCTGGATGAAGTTCCAACGGTTCCGGGGACCGGCGGCGTGTTGCTGACCTTCGATGACTTTGTGAAGGGGGTTGAGGATTTTGGCACCAAAATCCAGCCGCTGATGAAATGCCGCCAGCACATCAAGCCTTCACTGGAGGCTGCAGAATGAGCGAGCCCGTTGTTGCAGGATATGTTGCCCCGACAAGCCGCACACAAAGTGTAACGCTGCCGGCGCGACCAGAGCCGATCACACTCAAACCATCGGAAACGGCCGTCGTGGTGGTGGACATGCAAAATGCCTATTCAACCGAAGGCGGTTATGTCGATCTGGCCGGGTTTGATATTTCCGGTGCCAAATCCACCATTGCCAATATTGGCAAAACGCTGGATGCGGCGCGGGCTGCCGGTGTGCAGGTGATCTATTTCCAGAATGGCTGGGACAAGGACTATGTCGAGGCGGGTGGCCCGGGTTCTCCCAACTGGCACAAGTCCAATGCCCTAAAAACCATGCGGGCGCGGCCGGATCTGCAGGGCAAGTTACTGGCCAAAGGCACCTGGGACTACGCCATTGTCGACGAGCTGCAACCTCAGCCGGGCGACATCCTTGTGCCAAAGACCCGTTACAGCGGGTTCTTCAACACCAATATGGACAGCGTGCTGCGGGCGAGGGGCATTCGCAATCTGGTCTTTGTCGGAATTGCCACCAATGTCTGCGTGGAATCGTCACTCAGAGACGCGTTCCACCTCGAATATTTCGGGGTGATGCTGGAAGACGCCACCCATCATCTCGGCCCTGACTTCATTCAGCAGGCCACCGTCTACAACATCGAGAAGTTTTTCGGCTGGGTCGCGACGGTCAATGATTTTTGCGCCGTCATTTCGCAGGCTGCACCGGAAAACGCCTGAACGTCGTCATCACCTGTTCCAAGAGGAGAATTGAAATGCCGAAATCGATTATTGTCCCGGAAGGCACCCAGAAGCCGATTGCTCCCTATTCACCGGGCACGCTTGCTGATGGCGTTGTTTATGTGTCCGGTACCCTGCCTTTCGACAAGAACAACGATGTTGTGCATGTGGGCGATGCTGGCGCGCAGACGCGCCATGTGCTGGAAACCATCAAGTCGGTGATTGAAACAGCCGGTGGCACCATGGACGATGTGACGATGAACCATATCTTCATCACCGACTGGGCAAATTATCAGGCAGTCAACAAGGTCTATGCCGAATATTTCCCGGGTGACAAACCGGCCCGCTATTGCATTCAGTGCGGCCTGGTCAAACCGGATGCGCTGGTGGAAATTGCAACCGTTGCCCATATTGGTGGGAAATAGGCCCGATGTATTTCGAGGTTCACGGCCAACAGAGCGCTGATGTCGAAACGATCCTCCTGTCTTCAGGACTGGGGGGATCGGGAAGCTATTGGGCACCACAGATAGCTGATCTTGCCGAACATTTCCGCGTTGTGACCTATGATCATCGTGGTACGGGGCGCACCGGCGGAGAGGTGCCTGAACAGGGCGGTATTTCCGCCATGGTCGACGATGTGCTGCAGATTGCCGATGCATTGAAGCTGACGCGGTTTCATTTCATGGGGCATGCGCTGGGCGGTCTTATTGGACTTGAGCTGGCACTGCGTCAGCCTGACATGCTTGGCAAACTGCTGCTGATCAATGCGTGGAGCAAAGCGGATCCGCATTCGGGCCGGTGTTTCGATACGCGCATTTCGCTTCTGGAGAATTCCGGCGTCGAGGCGTTTGTGAAAGCGCAGCCGCTGTTTCTTTATCCAGCCGTGTGGATGAGTGAATATTCCGAGCGAATGGCTGCAGATGAAGCGCACGGCATCGCCCATTTTCAGGGCAAGACCAATGTGTTGCGACGCATTGCGGCACTGCGGGCATTCGATATCGATGACCGTCTCGGTGCGATCGACACTGAGACCTGGGTGACCGCGACAAAAGATGATCTGCTTGTGCCCTACACGCGCTCTATAAGGCTTGCCGATGGCTTGCCCAACGCCAAGCTTTTGCTTGCCGACTTCGGTGCCCATGCGGTCAACATCACTGAAGCGACACGCTTCAATAAGGATATGCTGGCTTTCCTGTTGCAGGAAAAAGCAGCAATCAAAACGGAAACGGAACGTCATGACATTGCCACTTGATAGCAACGCGCTGGCTGCGCTGTTTACAGAAGCACGGACCCATAATGGCTGGAGCGATCAGCCCGTGACCGATGCGGAACTGCAGAAAATTTACGAACTGACCCGCATGGGGCCAACATCGGCCAATTGCTCGCCAGCGCGCTTTGTGTTCGTGCGCTCGGCTGAGGCCAAGGAAAAACTGCGTCCGGCCTTGTCTTCGGGCAATCTGGAAAAGACCATGGCAGCACCGGTCACGGTGATCGCCGCAATCGATGCGCAGTTCTTTGAGAAACTGCCAGAACTCTTCCCACATGCGGATGCCAAGTCCTGGTTTACCTCGAGCCCTGCCGTTGCAGAGGAAACCGCGTTCCGCAATGGAACCTTGCAGGCAGGTTATCTCATCTTGGCGGCGCGTAGTCTGGGACTGGATACGGGGCCGATGTCCGGTTTCGACAAGGCAAAGGTCGATGAGGCATTTTTTGCCGGGACAAGCTGGAAATCCAACTTCTTGATCAATCTCGGCCACGGTGATCCTTCGAAATTGTTCGGCCGATTGCCGCGCCTGTCTTTTGAAGAGGCATGCGTGCTGGCGTGACGTGATTGCGCCATGCGCTTGTTCCGACGGTACTGGCGCAGCGATTTTCAAAATTGAAATCAGGTCCTTTGAAATACGATTTCGGGCCTGTTGTTGTGAAAGCAGGATGAACCGATGCAGGCACAAATTCTGACCGTGACCACGCAGGATACAACACCATCTTCGGCTGAGCACAGTTTGGCATTTCGTAATGCCATGTCGCATCTGGCCGCAGCGGTTAATATCGTGACAACAGACGGGGAAGGTGGCATGGCTGGCTTTGCCGCAACAGCGGTATGTAGTGTCTCAGACAATCCACCAACCATGCTGGTCTGCATCAACCGGGCCTCGTCCGCCCATCCATCGGTTATCAAAAACCGCGTCGTCTGCATCAACACGCTGACGTCGGAGCACCAGACGCTGAGTGCATTGTTTGGCGGAAAGACACCGATGGTGGAACGTTTCGCAGCCGGTGTCTGGTCACGGCTTGAAACTGGTTCACCGGCGCTTGACGGTGCCATGGTGTCGCTGGATTGCGTGGTGCGTGACATTCATGATGGTGGCACCCACGACATATTGATCTGCGATGTGCAATGCATTCGCCATAACGGGCAGGGTGAAGCGCTGCTCTATTTCAACCGCAGTTACCGGACGCTGTAACCCAGCGTCCTTTAAAGACGGATGGCGGTTTCTTCTTTTGCCGTGCGGATGACGACCATAGTGAAGAACCTTGCGACATTGGTTTGATCCCGAAACAGCCGCTCACAGAGTGCATCGAACTCTTCCATGTCGCGCAGTCGCAACATCAGCACGACATCCGCTTCACCGGTGACGGCATAGGCCTGTGTCACGGCGGCCTCCGCAGATGCAAGATCCAGAAAGCGGCGCATATGCTGTTCGCCATGCAGTTTTAGCTCAACCGTCACCCATGCCTTGATGCCACGTCCGGCTTTCGAGGGATTGAGGATCGCCACGATGCGATCGATAATCCCCGATTTGTGGAGCCGCTGCACCCGCCGCAGGCAGCTGGACGGCGAAAGACCCACCTCGTCGGCCATCTCGACATTGGTCCGTGATGCATCGCGTTGCATGAGGTTGAGTAGTTTCTGATCGATCTTGTCCATGCTGGCAGCATAAGGTTCATGAAAATGGATTTGCAATAAAATTGCACGAAGCTGCAATCTTTGACCAAAAATTCGAATGGTCCTGCGGTAGCAGATCAGGGCACAGTCAAAGGAGCTTCTGATGCAGCCACTGCTATCAACCTTCATGCTAAAAACGCGCGACACCATCGATATTTATTGGGTGCTTGTCCGGATTACCGTTCCCATCGCCATTCTGACGGAGCTACTGTCGCGCATGGGGGTGATCGAGGCGGTCGCACCGGCCTTTTCCCCTGTGATGAGCTTGGTTGGCCTGCCCAATGAACTTGGTCTGGCATGGCTGACGGCAATGCTGGTCGGGATCTGGGGCGCGGTGCCGCTTATTTTTGCGCTTGTGCCGGCCTCGTCGCTGACTGTTGCGGATATGACTGTTTTCTCAGCGCTGATCCTGTTTGCGCACGGTCTGCCTATCGAGCAGAAGATTATCCAGAAGGCCGGTCCTGGCATGGTTGTCACCACCGTGCTGCGTGTTGCAGGCGGTCTGCTCTACGCGTTTCTTCTGCATCATGTTTTGCAGGCCATGGACTGGCTGTCGGCTCCGGTCAATCCGGGCTGGATCCCGCTCGGCGTCACACCGCAGTGGAGCGAATATTTCTGGAGCCTTGGCGAAACCATGGTCTTGATGTTTGTCATCCTTTTTGCCCTGTTCTGGGCACTTGAGCTCCTAAAAGTGACCGGGGTGATGGCATGGATGATGAAAGCCCTGGAGCCGGTGTTGCGGCTTGCCGGTATCCGAGGCGAGGCAGGCCATCTGACGGCTGTCGGACTATTCCTTGGAATTTCTTATGGTGCCGGCCTGCTGATCCGTGAGGCCCGATCGGGGACAGTATCGCCACGTCAGATTTTTTTGTCCTGCGTCTTCATGGGATTTGCGCATAGCGTGATCGAGGATACGCTGATCATGATTTCGCTTGGTGCCGACGTCTACGGTATTCTTGTCGGGCGCGTGGTGTTTGCTGTGGTGGTAACGGCGATGATTGCAGCGGTGCTTCGTCGCCTGTCGGATGAACAGTTTTTTGCGCAGATGTTCAGCATGCAAGGCGGTGAGGTGCAAAGCCAATCGCTGCCAACACAATGAAATGTCGCTCAAGGACTGTGTGCCTGGCATAACGGCAGATATAAAAACCCGGCGTCTTGCGCCGGGTTTTCTTTTAGTCGTGTGTGATCAATCCATCGCGTGGATATCGCGGTCCTTGGTTTCCGGCAGGAACAGCAGGCCGATGACCAGCGTAATCCCTGCAAATATGATCGGGTACCAGAGGCCATAATAGATATCGCCCTTGGCCGCGCTCATCGCGAAAGCCGTTGCTGGAAGCAGGCCCCCGAACCAACCGTTACCGATGTGGTATGGAAGCGACATGCCGGTATAACGAATGCGGGTCGGGAACAGTTCGACCAGCAAAGCGGCAATCGGGCCGTACACCATGGTCACATAGATCACCAGAACCGTCAGTACAGCAATAATGACTGTCCAGTTCACGGCGGCCGGATCGGACACCATGGTGAATCCACCACCACCGGCAATGGTGTAAACCGCCATTTCTGATGCGCCGTTCAGTTCTGCCGTCGTTGCCAGTTTGTCAGCCACCAACTTGTCGGCCGGCACTACGGCCTTTTCGCCAGCGCGAACCGCTTCTGCATTGAGATTGAGTTCCGGGTTGGCTGCAATGAAGGCATCCAGTTTGGCATCGGCCACCTTTGCAGGACCACGGACCAGCGGGTAACCACCATCGTGAAGGGCAATGTTGACCTGCTTCTGGAAGGTGTTGCTCAGTGCCGTTGCCTGATCGCCCGCTGCAACAGCGTCATAGCTGTTGATGGTGGCGCTACCGACGGCAACCGTTGCTGCAGTACCGGCCGGAGCTGTCATTACAACATCATAAGGTACGGAGTTGCGTGTCAGGAACGCCGTTGCAATATCGCATGAGGTGGTGAATTTGGCAGTACCGGTTGGGTTGAACTGGAATTTGCAGTCCCCCGGTGCGGCAGTCACCGTTGCACGAACATCCTGCTGCGCCTGTGCCAATGCCGGGTTACCGGCCCATGTCAGGGTTTTAAACAGCGGGAAGTAAGTCAGCATCGCCAGCAGAAGGCCAGCCATGATGATCGGCTTGCGGCCGATCTTGTCGGACAGCCAGCCGAACAGGACGAAGAAGCCGGTGCCGAGGATCAGCGCGCAGGCGACCATGATGTTCGCCGATTGGCCATCAACCTTCAAAATGCTCTGGAGGAAGAATAGTGCGTAGAACTGGCCTGTGTACCAAACCACAGCCTGACCGATAACTGCACCGATCAGCGCCAGAATGGCAATCTTGGCGTTCTTCCACTGACCAAAAGCCTCCGTCAACGGTGCCTTGGACTGCTTGCCTTCGTCCTTCATTTTTTTAAATGCGGGGGATTCGTTCATTTTCATACGAATCCAGACCGAGACACCTAGAAGTGCGACGGACAGAAGAAACGGAATGCGCCAGCCCCAGGCAGCAAAGGCTTCCTTGCCAACGGCAAACTGCACGCCAAGAATGACGACCAGCGACAGGAACAGACCAAGTGTCGCTGTTGTCTGGATCCATGAGGTGAAGTAACCGCGACGTCCGTTCGGAGCGTGCTCGGCCACATAGGTGGCAGCACCGCCGTACTCACCGCCCAGTGCCAGGCCCTGCAGCATGCGCAGGATGATCAGGATGATTGGAGCGGCGATACCGATGGTGTCCGCGCCCGGCAGAACACCGACGAGGAACGTGGAAACGCCCATGATGAGGATGGTGACGAGGAAGGTGTATTTACGACCGACCAGATCGCCGAGGCGGCCAAACACCAGCGCGCCGAACGGGCGAACGAGGAAGCCGGCGGCAAAGGCAAGAAGCGCGAAGATATTGCGCGTCGTTTCCGGATACTGGCTGAAGAAGGTCGCGCCGATATAGATGGCCAGCGAACCGTAAAGATAGAAGTCGTACCACTCAAAAACTGTTCCGAGGGAAGAGGCGAAAATCACCTTCTTCTCCTCTCCCGTCATTGGACGGGACGAGCCGCTTACGGCTGCTGCGTTTGCCATTTTCTGTCCTCCACAGATGTAAAATGGTCGCATCGCGTGAACCCAACTCTCCTCCGGGTTGCCTCAAAAGGCACGATGCACCAGTGAATAGATTGACAGAAAATTAACGAGAGGAAGAGCGATGCTTTCGCATTATGACTTTAGTCTAATTTGCTTGTGCAAAAGTGCCGCAGCTTTTGCCTGACGACAGGCGTTTCGCGACCAGTTTTCAGCCGATACAGCCTTGACAGAACCGCTAAACCATCTAATAGCTTGCCTCGAAAGGGAGAGCGACCTTGCATTTAAATGTCTGTGACATTGCTGCATGCAACAGACCGGCTGATGAAGCCGGGGCTTTACCACGCTTTTCTTATTCTATCCGAATTATGGCCAAAACGACGATTAAAACCGTCTAACGTCTCTGGCCACCGCTCTCTCCCCGGTTTGGCTGGGGAACAGGAAATCGCAGCAATGCGGTTCCCCCTCACCAAAAAGAGGAGAGAAGAAAGAGAGCTTGATTATGGGTTTCAAAGTTGCAATCGCAGGCGCCACCGGTAATGTCGGTCGCGAGATGCTCAATATCCTCGCAGAACGCGGGTTTCCAGCAGATGAAGTTGTGGCGCTGGCTTCGGCACGCAGCCAGGGTACCGAAGTTTCCTACGGTGACCGTACGCTGAAGGTTTCCAATCTCGAAAATTACGATTTCTCTGACACCGATATCTGCTTGATGTCGGCTGGTGGTGATATCTCCAAGAAGTGGTCTCCAAAGATCGGCGCACAGGGTTGCGTTGTCATCGATAACTCTTCGGCATGGCGCTATGATCAGGAAGTTCCGTTGATCGTGCCGGAAGTAAACCCGGATGCCATCAATACTTTTGGCAAGAAGAACATTATCGCCAACCCAAATTGCTCGACAGCGCAGCTCGTTGTCGCGCTGAAGCCGCTGCATGACTTTGCCAAGATCAAGCGTGTTGTCGTGTCCACTTATCAGTCCGTTTCCGGCGCTGGCAAGGAAGGGATGGACGAACTGTTCACGCAGACCCGCGCAGTGTTCGTGGCTGACCCGGTCGAGAACAAGAAGTTCACCAAGCGTATCGCCTTCAACGTGATCCCGCACATCGACGTGTTCATGGAAGACGGTTACACGAAGGAAGAGTGGAAGGTTCTTGCTGAAACCAAGAAGATGCTTGATCCAAAGATCAAGGTCACTTGCACGGCTGTTCGCGTTCCTGTGTTCATCGGTCACTCGGAATCCGTCAACATCGAATTCGAAAACGAGATCACTGCCGATCAGGCTCGTGACATCCTGCGCGAAGCGCCAGGTTGCCTCGTCATCGACAAGCATGAAGACGGCGGCTACATCACGCCTGTTGAAAGTGCTGGTGAAGATGCGACCTACATCTCGCGTATCCGTGAAGACGCAACGGTTGAAAACGGCCTGAACATCTGGGTTGTTTCCGACAACCTGCGTAAGGGTGCAGCCCTTAACGCAATCCAAATTGCCGAACTTCTGGTCAACCGTGGCCTTATCAAGCCACGCAAAGCTGCTGCTTGATACTTTTTCGTAAGAAACGTTGAATATAACCCGCCTGTTCAGTTAAGAAGAGGCGGGTTTTAAATTAGCCGCATCACGGCCAGTTTATTTGCCGCTTCTTCCATGAGCAGGCATTTTACAATTTATACGCGGCAACAAGGCCGTGCGCTGTCAGGGGCGAAGCTCCCCTGAAGTAACAATCGAGGACGAATTTCTGATGCGGGCAATGAAGGTACTTTCCCTTGGTGTGGCGATGTTTGCCGGTTTGGTGGCTGGGCCTGTAATGGCTGCGCAATGTGGCAATACGTCTGCTGGTTTTTCGCAGTGGGTTGATGCCTTCAAGAGCGAAGCCGCTGCCAAGGGTGTCAGCAAGTCGGTTCTTGACCGCGCTTTTGCCAATGTGACCTACAATACCGCTACCATTCGCGCCGACCGTGGCCAACACAGCTTCAAGCTGTCGTTCGACCAGTTCATGCAGAAACGTGGTGGCGCAACGATCATTTCCCGTGGCAAGACCATGAAGCGCAACAATGCCGCGCTATTTGCGCAGCTGGAGAAGACTTATGGCGTTCCTGCTGGCCCGCTGATTGCAATCTGGGGCATGGAAACCGGTTTTGGCAGCTTCATGGGCAACCAGCACACGCTGTCTGCTGTTGCGACCCTGTCTTATGACTGCCGCCGTTCTGAATATTTCACAGAGCAGCTTTATGCGGCTCTGCAGCTCGTCGGCAAGGGCTCACTGTCGACCAGCGCTAAGGGTGCAGCACACGGCGAAATTGGCCAGACGCAGTTCTTGCCGCTGAACGTGGTTCGTTACGGCGTTGATGCTGACCGTGACGGTCGCGTTGATCTGGTTGGTTCGCGCGCCGATGCACTTGCCTCGACGGCAAACTTCCTCAAGGGTCACGGTTGGGTTCGTGGTGCCGGTTATCAGCCCGGTCAGCCGAGCTATGCTGCCATTCAGGGCTGGAATGCTGCAAGCGTTTACCAGCAGGCAATTGCCCATATCGGTCAGTCGATCGACGGCCAGTAAGTCTGGCCGTCACCACTTCAATTCAATCACACATCCGGGCGGCGAAAGTCGCCCGTTTTGCTGTCCATGATCCACAGTTCACCGGTCGAGATGTCGAACCATGCGCCGTGAATTTTCGTTTTGCCAGCTTCGACCTGGGTTTTCAGGAACGGGAAGGTCATGAGGTTGTTGATGGAGTTGCGGATCGAGACGCGCTCAAGTGCGGTCTGGCGCTCGCCAGCCGTCATGATGTCGTTGCTCTGGATTTGCTCGGCAGCGGGTTTCACAAGGCCCATCCAGCGGCCGATGAAGTCGCCGGGCGACAAGGGCGCCAGATTGGGGTCGAGAGCTGCCTGGATGCCGCCGCAGCGGCCGTGGCCCATCACAACAATGTCCTTCACCTTCAAGACCTGAACGGCATATTCGATGGCCGAGGATGTGCCGTGGTACTGGCCGTCGGGCTCAAATGGCGGAACCATGTTAGCGACGTTGCGCATCACGAACAGTTCTCCCGGACCGCAATCGAAAATCGTTTCGGGCGCAGCGCGGGAGTCGCAACAGGCGATAAAGAGTGTTTGAGGTTTTTGACCGGTTTCAGCCAGGGCGCGATAACGTTCGCTTTCATCCTTGTAGCGACCGCTCATGAAGTTTCTGTAGCCAGACAGAAGAGATGGGGGGAAATTCTGCATGGGTTCGAATTATCCTTCCTTTGACTGAATATCAATCAGTTGGTGAGGTCTGTCCCGAAGCAGCAAGGGACAGGCCCGATTGCGGAAAATGCGCATGGTTTTGTATTTTCGCATTTTCTGAATGAGCTCGATCTACACCTTTTTGGCAGATCGAGTAGCTGTTATTTTTGTTTCGCCCGGCTGGGATGCATCAGGTGGCGCATCTGTACCATGGCCATGGGCGTAGAAAGACTTGAGGCGTCGGTTTCCAGCGTCAGCTCATTCATGCCACGTTTCATGGTGCGTGCCAGTATTTCAAAAACGCTGGCCGTTGCCAGTTGTAGGGCCTTCTCATCGCTCATGCCTTGCAGCACCCGCGCCAGAAACAGCGCGCCCAGCAAATCGCCCAGGCCGTTTGGCACATTGTCGATCGAACGGTGTTCTGCCAGCAAGGCGGCTTTACCGCTGAGGAACAGATTGCCGATACCGCCTGTCATCATCGGCACTGCCGAAGTAACCAGCATGCGTGCAGGACCAAGCGCAAGAGCCGCATCCATGATGGTGGCATTGGTTTCAAGGTCTGCACCACTCATCCACGCAAGTTCATAACGGTTTGGTGTGGCAATCGAGGCAAGTGGAATAAGCTCGTCCAGAATGGCCTGCGCGGTTTCCAGCGGCACATAAAGCCCGCCCTTGTCGCCCATGACAGGGTCGCAGGCGTAAATCAGGTCGGGGTTCTTTTCCCGCAGGGTCTTTATCAGCCGTGCAACGGCTCTCACCTGCGCAGCGCTGCCGAAATAGCCCGTTAGTACAGCTTTGAGTTCACCGGTCCATGGCGCATTGGCCAGATCGTCCATCGCCTTTTCAAAATCCGCGTCGGGAAAACGCAACCGGGTGGACGGTCCCTGGCCGGGATGCCATGGCATGACAATGGTGGGAACGGACCATACGGGAAAGCCCAGTGTTTCAAGGGCAAATGCCGCCGCGCGGTTGCCGACGGAACCGCGCATGACCTGGCTGGATATGGCGATGACGCTGCCGTTTACGGTTTCAGACATGACACTCACATTCCAATCGAAGCCCGGGAGCGGCGATGGTGCGCCACTTCTGTCAGGCTTTAGCATTCATTGCCGCCTCTCATGGCATAGCAATTTATTATATTCCACCGTTGTTTACGCATGGCTGGCCTGAAGCGACACTTTTCATTTTACCATGAAAAGCTATGGTCACGCCCAGCACCTATTCCGGGACTGTCACGAAAGTATTTCAGCATGACAAAGCAAGATTCCAACCGTCCACGCATCTGGCAGATTGTGGAGGATAAAAAGCAGGACTTCATAGAGCTTAGCGACACCGTATGGGGAACACCCGAGACCTGTTACATGGAGACGGCATCGGCCGCCGCACACCGCAGCATGCTGGAAAAACAGGGCTTCAACGTCACGGCCGATCTGGCGGGTATTCCAACCGCCCTGATGGGCGAAGCGGGAAAAGGTGGCCCGGTCATTGCGTTTCTGGGTGAATATGATGCGCTGGCCGGTTTGAGCCAGAAGGCGGGCGCCACCAACCACGATCCTGAAACCGAAGGTGCCAATGGCCATGGTTGCGGCCACAATTTGCTTGGATCGGCGTCCTTGCTGGCGGCGACTGCGTTGAAGGACTGGCTGGCGGAAACAGGTATTGCCGGCCGCGTGCGTTACTATGGTTGCCCGGCAGAAGAAGGTGGCGCGGCAAAGGCCTTTATGGTGCGGGCCGGTGTGTTTGATGATGTCGATGTTGCCATCTGCTGGCATCCCAGTGATTTCGCGGGGGTCCAGCGCAGCACGACACTGGCCAATTCCCGTGTCGACTTTACCTTCAAGGGGCGTGCTGCACATGCCGGCGCAAACCCGCATCTGGGACGCAGCGCGCTCGATGCGGTGGAACTGATGAATGTCGGGGTCAATTATCTGCGCGAACATATGCCGTCTGATTGCCGCATCCATTACGCAGTGCTGGATACGGGCGGCATTTCCCCCAATGTCGTGCAGGCACGCGCCAAGGTGCGCTATGTGGTGCGTGCGCCGGAACTCGACGGTATGCTGTCACTGATCGAGCGTGTCAAAAATGTTGCCAAAGGCGCAACGCTGATGACGGAGACCTCGGTCGAGAGCCGGGTGATCAGTGCCGTTTCCAATCTTTTGCCCAACACGCCACTAATGGATGTCATGCAGGATATCTGGGAGCAGCTGGGCGTGCCTGAGTTTGATGAGCAGGACCGCGCCTTTGCCACGGAAATCCGCAAGGCGCTGTCACCCGACGATATTGCAGCGACCTGGCGCGCATTCAGCTTGCCGGAGCGGGATATTCCGCTGACGGATTTTGTCGTGCCTTCGCATGATCGCGCGACATTGAGCACGGGCTCGACCGATGTAGGCGATGTCAGCTGGGTAGTACCAACCGTGCAAGCGGATGGTCCAACCTGCGCCATCGGCACACAGTTTCACACCTGGCAACTTGTCGCGCAGGGCAAGAGCCCGGCGGCCCACAAGGGCATGGTGGCCGTGGCTAAGGTCATGGCGGCTACAGGACTGGCGGCTCTGGAAAGTGAACAGTTGCGTGAGGCTGCGTGGGCTGATCTGGTCAGGCGCCGTAAAGGCAAGCCCTATATCAGCCCTCTGCCGGAAGGGTCTGAGCCGCCGATTCGCGAAATGTCATCGCGCTAAACTACCCTGAAAGACGGGCGACGGATTTCCGGCGATAGTACAGCCTTTGATTGCGGCACGCATTGCGTGCCGCAACAACCGTATTATATTCAATGAATGCTCGATCTGTTCGTGACCTATTGGCCGCATATTCTTGCCGTTCTTTCCGTGGTCCTGGGAACGATCGCTGCCGTCCACGCCACGATGACCAAAGAAGAGGTTCGCTCCGCCGTCGGGTGGGTCGGTGTGATCGTTCTGTCGCCTATCGTTGGTGCAGTCATCTATTTTATTGTCGGCATCAATCGCATAAGGCGCAGCTCCATCATTCAGCATCGCTCCCTGGTGCAGGGCGGTATCATGGACCGCGTTGTGCAATATGACGTCGATGGCGAGACTGTCACCCGGCTGTTTGGACGTCGTTTTGCGGCAATGAAGACGCTGGCCGACCGCGTGACCCGCCATGCGATGACGTCCGGCAACAGCATAACGCCGCTGGAAACTGGTGACGCGGCCTACAAGGCGATGCTGGATGCCATCCATGCCGCGCAACGCAGCGTCATTCTGGAAACCTATATTTTCGACCATGACCGTATTGGCCTGCGGTTTGTCGAGGCGCTGTCACAGGCAAAAAAACGCGGCGTTGAGGTGCGGGTACTGGTGGATGCCGTGGGTGCCCGTTATTCCGTGCCAAGTATCGTCGGTCATCTGCAGCGAGAAGGTGTTACCACTGACGTGTTCAACGGTCAGGTGGTGATGGGATTGAGGCTGCCCTATGCCAATCTGCGCACACACCGCAAGATCCTGGTTGTCGATGGGCAGTTCTGTTTTACCGGCGGCATGAACATACGAGAAGGTTTCACCGGAGAATTTGCCGGCAAGGATTTCGCGCTCGACACACATTTCAAGGTAACGGGACCAATCGTCGCCGACCTGTTTACCATTGCTGCCGAGGACTGGCGTTTTACCACCGACGAGCTTCTCGACGGCCCTGTGTGGGACATCGTGCTGCCGGATGCCGAACCGGGCTCTCCGTTGATGGCGCGTATTGCATCATCGGGTCCTGACAAGAGTATCGAAACCAGCCACAAGATGCTGATGGGGGCGTTCTCAGTCGCCCGCTCCTCTATCCTGATCATGTCGCCCTATTTCCTGCCTGACCGTGAGTTGATCTCGTCGATCATCACGGCCGCGCGGCGCGGCGTGCAGGTGGATGTGATTGTGCCGGCCAGCAACAATCTCAAGCTGGTGGACCACGCCATGACGGCGCAGTTTGACCAGCTTTTGAGGAACTATTGCCGTATCTGGCGCGCCGAAGGTGCCTTCAACCACTCCAAGCTGATGGTGATTGACGACCGCTGGTCCTATGTCGGTTCTTCGAACCTTGACCCGCGCTCGCTGCGGTTGAATTTTGAGATCGATATCGAAGTGCTGGATGAAGCCTTCGCCCGCCAGATCGCTGAACGCATGGAGACGGCTCGCCAGAACGCAACCGCGGTCAGCCTTGATGCGTTACGTGCACGTCCGTTTCTGGTCCGCTTTACCGAGCGGGTTCTGTGGCTGGCCTCACCTTATCTGTAATTGCGGGAGAACGGCATTTCGTGAATCGTATCAGGGAAAAGACCAAGACGGAGAGCCTGCAAGCCGCACTAATGGCATCCATCAAGAATCGGCGGCGCCGTCAGGAGCACGGCGTGTTGATGGACACATCACAGCCGGTGATCGCCTCTTATAATGTTCATAAGTGCGTTGGCCGGGACGGCCGTTTTGACCCTGAGCGAACCAGTCGCGTCATTCAGGAAATCGGAGCCGACATTATTGCCCTCCAAGAAGCCGATACCCGCTTCGGCGAACGACGTGGCCTGCTCGATCTGGCGAGGCTGGAGCGCGAAAATGGCTTGGTCGCCGTGCCCATTGCACCGGCAGGCAAGGCGCATGGCTGGCATGGTAACGTGCTGCTGTTCAAGGAAGGCAAAATCCGGGATGTGCACACGGTAAAACTGCCCGGTCTTGAGCCACGCGGTGCGCTGGTCACTGAACTTGAATTGAAGCGTGGTGGCGCGCTACGGGTGATTGCTGCGCATTTCGGGCTTTTGCGCCATTCGAGAGCGCAACAGGCGAGGGCATTGCTGGAGCTTTTGGGCGAACGTGAGGGCCTGCCAACCATTCTGATGGGCGATCTTAATGAGTGGCGGCTTGGAAAGGGATCGTCACTCAATACATTTCGTGATGCATTTGGTTTTTTGCCGCCCGCCGTGCCGAGCTTTCCTTCCAACCTGCCGGTCTTGGCACTGGATCGAATCATCGCCAACCGCAAAGAATTAATTGGTTCGGTGACTGTGCATGATTCGGCGCTGGCACGCGTCGCCTCTGACCACCTGCCGCTGAAGGCGCATATTCAGTGGGACGGTGTTAAGGAAACTGACAAACCATAGGCCAGAAATGCAAAAACCGCCTTTCGGCGGTTTTGAGAATTTATCTCCTTTTGGGAGATTTGGAGCGGGCGAAGGGATTTGAACCCTCGACCCCAACCTTGGCAAGGTTGTGCTCTACCCCTGAGCTACACCCGCTCAAAAATCCAAGGCCCGGGGTAGTTCGCTGAGCCGTGGGTCGCTGCGTTGCGGCGACGACGGCTATATCGCTCAATCGAATTTCAAATGCAATACTCAATACATTTCGTGATGCATTTAGTTTTCTGCTGTTGAAGGCGCATATTCAGTGGGAAGGCGGCAAAGAAATTGAAAAACAATAGGCCAGAAATGCAAAAACCGCCTTGCGGCGGTTTTGAGCATTTATCTCTTTTTAGGAGATTTGGAGCGGGCGAAGGGATTTGAACCCTCGACCCCAACCTTGGCAAGGTTGTGCTCTACCCCTGAGCTACACCCGCTCAAAAATCCAAGGCCCGGGGTAGTCGCTGAGCCGTGGGTCGCTGCGTTGCGGCGACGGGGGCTATATCGCTCAATCGATTTTCAAATGCAACAGGGAAATGACAAAAAGAGCGAGAAAAAATGCATTCGTCACTCAAGTTATTGAAAGTAAATGGAAATTTTAGGGGTTTGTTTTGTGGATGCCATTGCGTGACTTGATTTTGCCGCTTAAAACCCTCTGACGGCTATTTCAGATCGAGTGACAGCAGAGAAGCGATGACATGACAAATCCGGCCCCTAAAACGCCAGAAGCCCTGTTCGAATTCTTCGATAATCTGGGCATTTCCCATAAGACAACGAGCCATGAACCGGTGTTTACCGTGGCCGAATCGCAGTCTTTGCGTGACCTCATTCCTGGTGGCCACACCAAAAATCTGTTCGTGAAGGACAAGAAGGACCAGTATTTTGTCCTGACCGTCGAAGAAAATGCGGTGGTTGATTTGAAGACTGTGCACAAGGCGATCGGTGCGGCGAGCAAGGTCTCTTTTGGCAAACCGGAAAAGATGCTGGAGTATCTGGGTGTGGTGCCGGGTTCGGTCACGGTGTTTGGTGCGATCAACGATACCGGTAATGCAGTGACCTTTGTGCTGGATGAAGCGCTGATGGAAAACGAGCTGATTAACGGCCATCCGCTTTCCAATGATGCAACCACAACTTTGACGTCCAAAGACGTGTTGCGTTTTCTCGAGGCGACCGGTCACACACCGCTTGTCTTGAAAGTGAGCGAGTGACATACGATCTTTGCCACGATAATGCTTTGGCGCACGACAGTGCAGCCTGTGCTGGCTTCAAGAACTGGAGACGACGATGAGCGGAATGGACAACCCCTATGGCGGTTCTTTTGGTGCGCAAATGAGCGCATCGGCCCAATATGGTGCCGCTAACGGTGCTGGTGAGGGCGGTTTCATCAAGGACACCACCACGGCAGGTTTTACCAAGGATGTGCTTGAAGAATCACGTCGCCAGCCTGTTCTGGTGGATTTCTGGGCGCCATGGTGTGGACCGTGCAAACAGCTAACACCGGTGCTGGAAAAGGTCATCAACGAATCGGCCGGCCGCGTGAAGCTGGTCAAGCTGAACATCGATGATCATCCGTCCATTCCTGGCCAGCTCGGCATTCAGTCCATACCGGCAATCGTCGCCTTTGCGGACGGTCGCCCGGTAGATGGCTTCATGGGTGCTGTGCCTGAAAGCCAGATCCGCGAGTTCATCGACAAGATTGCAGGACCGGCAGGCGATGACCCTGCAGCCGAGATTGACGCTGCACTGGCTGAAGCACGCCAGTTGTTGGCGGATGGTCAGTACGATCAGGCGGCCCAGCTTTTTGGCGCTGTGATGCAGGCTGCACCTGATAATGCCGGTGCGATCGCCGGTATCGCTGAGTGCATGATTGCGGTTGGCCAACAGGACCGCGCCAGCCAGTTGCTGTCGTCGCTGCCGCCGGAAATTGCCGAAGATGCAGGTATTCAGGCTGTTCAGAAAAAACTGGCGCAGTATGAAGAAGCCCGCAAGCTGGGCGATCCGACAGCGCTGGAACATGAGCTTGCACTGAACGTCGACAACCACGAAGCACGGGTGAAACTGGCAAAGATCCTCAATGTGCAGGGCAAGCGTGACGAGGCGGCAGATCACCTGCTGCTGGTGATGCGCAAGGACCGCACTTTTGATGATGATGGCGCGCGCCGTCTGCTGCTCGAGTTTTTCGATGCATGGGGCTTCAAGGACCCGGCAACGGTTGCAGCACGGCGTAAACTTTCTGCCGTTCTATTCTCCTGAACCGGGTCTGATCGCTGACAAAGGCTTGCGTTTTTGCGCAAAAACACCACATTTGGTGCTTTAGTGTATCTGGCCTGTTGTGGCTTTCACGCTGAGGGATGATCCTGATGCAAGTGGGAAATGCGAGATATGTGAAGGGCAGTGATCTGCCCGCCACCGTTCCGGTTTTTCCGTTGTCCGGCGCACTTTTGCTGCCCGGTGGCAATCTTCCGCTGAACATTTTCGAACCGCGTTATCTGACGATGTTTGATGCGGCGATGGCGGCGGAACGGTTGATCGGCATAGTGCAACCATCGCTGACAGAGGCGAATAATTACGATGTCAATACGCCCGTTTTAAGCCAGATCGGCTGCCTTGGCCGTATCACGTCGTTTACCGAAAGCGGTGACGGTCGTTATCTGGTGACCCTGACGGGCGTGTGCCGTTTCCGGCTGATCGACGAAGTGGCCTGCTCCAAACCCTACCGGGTTTTCAAACACGCGCCTTTGCTGACGGACCTTACCGGAGACGATGACGAGAGCGCCGTTGACCGGGATAGTTTGTTGCGAGTGTTTCGTGATTTTCTGGATGCCAACCAGTTGGAAGCCGACTGGGAAAGTGTCGAGCGGGCCGGAAACCGTATTTTGGTCAACTCCCTGTCGATGATGTCACCTTTCGGGCCTGCGGAAAAGCAGGCACTGCTTGAGGCGCCGGATCTTCGTTCACGCGCGGAAACGCTGATTGCGATTACCGAAATCGTACTGGCGCAGGGGCGCAGCGATGGCGGTAATGTTTTGCAATGAAGGTGATGTTGCATGCATGAAAAAATGAGCCGGGTTGACCCGAAGATGCTTGAGCTTCTGGTCTGCCCGCTGACCAAGGGCACGCTGTCCTATAGCCGCGAGAAAAACGAGCTGGTTTCCGAGAGCGGGCGCCTTGCCTATCCCATTCGCGACGGAATTCCGATCATGCTGGTTTCTGAAGCCCGCAAGCTGGAAGATTAGCCTTCCAGCTGCCGCATAACATCGTCATGTCGGCGTTATGGATTTCAGCCATAAATTCTGAGGCTTGTTTTGGCTGCGTTGACAAGCCAAAAGGAATTTGAACACAATCGAATATAAAAATCTGTCGGGGAGAGAACAGATGTCCTTGCGCGCCTTGCTTCGCGGTTCCTTCGTGGTTGCTGCAACGGTTTTTGCAACGCTGCCCTCCAATGCTCAACAGGCAGACCGTAAAATAGTCACCACGCAAAATGGCGATTATTTCGGTTTTGACCTGCGTACCGAGCAAAATGTTTCACTAGATGAGTGCAAGACGACGTGCCTTGATGACGCGTCCTGCAAGGCATTTACCTATAATCCCAAGGTGCAATGGTGCTTCCTCAAATCGGACTTCAACCAGTTGAACGCTTTCCCGGGCGCTGTGGCTGGCAAAGTCGTGGAAGTGTCCAATGAACCGGATATCGGTGCGCCCAAGCGATTGTCGTTCATTTCCGACGATCTGGTTCAGGAGGCACGGCGCCTCAAGTCCAGCCTGACGGCGACGGACGAACAGGAGGCAATGGGTTTTGATGCCCTGCTTGGCAATGCCAATATGCAAAGCGGCGCGGGAAATATTCCGCAAGCGGTTGATTTCTTTAAGGCTGCCCTGTCACTGGAACCTGACAACGGTACGGTGTGGGCGCAATTGTCTGCGACCGCTGCCCGCGTCGATAACAATTATTCGATTGCCGGACAGGCTGCGTCTGCTGCGCTCAATGCCTATGAGCTGAGCCGTACCTCAAGTGCCAGAACCGACGCGCTGGATGCGTTAGCGCGAGCGTTTGAAAAAACGCAGAATTACCGTGCTGCCCTCAACACCTACAAGGCGCGTCTTGCACTCGTCGATGATGGAGCTATTCGCGCTGCCTATGTAGACCTGCGCACCCGCCAGGGCTTTAGGGTTATCGGCAACACCGTTGATACCGACAGCGCATCGCCGCGTGCCTGCGTGCAGTTCTCCGAACCGCTGTTGAAAGCCGGTGTCGATTATGCGCCTTTCGTGACGCTGGATGGTACGTCGCCAAAGGCTATGGAAGCCAAGGGCAGCGAAATTTGCGTGGAAGGTCTGACCCATGGCCAGCGCTACAAACTTGCTTTGCGTGCCGGTTTGCCATCGTCCGTGGAAGAGCCGCTGGAAAAGCAGGTCGATCTCGACATTTACGTCCGTGACCGTTCGGCCTCGGTGCGTTTTACCGGTGACAGTTTCGTATTGCCGGGCACTGCACGCCGTGGTGTGCCGCTGGTGTCCGTCAACATCGAAAGCGCATCTCTGAAACTCTACCGCGTCGGTGATCGCAACATTGCGCCATTGCTGGCCAATTCGCAGTTTCTCACCCAGATGGATGGCTATAGTTCAGACCGTATCGAAAACGAAATTGGTGAACTGGTGTGGCAGGGCGATATCGTCATTCAGCCTGAGTTGAACAAGGATGTGGTTACGAGCTTCCCGGTGGATGAAGCGCTGCCTGAGCGTAAGCCTGGCATCTATGTTCTGACTGCTGTACCGCCTGGCACTGCGCCGGAAAACTGGGATTCACGCGCAACCCAATGGTTCCTGGTGTCGGATACCGGCGTAACGACCTATGCCGGAACGGATGGCCTGAATGTCTTCGTGCGTGCACTCAGCACCGCCAAGCCATTGGAAGGCGTGGAACTGCAATTGCTGGCCAAGAACAACGAAGTTCTGGCGACCGCAACGAGTGATGCAGAAGGTCGCGCGACCTTTGCCGCCGGTCTGATCCGCGGAACGGCAGCACAGGCACCGGCAGTCATTACCGCCCGTAATGGCGACAGCGATTACGTTTTCCTTGATATGACGCGCGCCGGTTTTGATCTTTCTGATCGCGGTGTGACAGGACGTGCAGCCCCCGGTGCTATCGATGTGATGAGCTGGACGGAGCGCGGAATTTACCGTGCTGGTGAAACCGTCAATGCTGTTGCGCTTGCCCGTGACATTGAAGGTAACGCCATTGAAAATCTGCCGCTAACCTTCGTGTTCTCGCGCCCTGACGGCGTTGAGGATCGTCGCGTGGTCAGTGATGGCCGGGCGCTTGGTGGACACGCGCTGCAGTTTGAAACGCAGGCCACCGCAATGCGTGGCACCTGGACAATGAGGGTCTATACCGATCCAAAGGCGTCATCGCTCAGCGAAACATCGTTCTTGGTGGACGATTTTGTGCCTGATCGGACCGAGTTCGAGCTTTCCAGCTCGGTGAAGGAAATCGTGCCCGGTGCGGAAGCTGATGTTACTGTCGATGGTCGTTATCTTTACGGTGCGCCAGCCGCCGGTCTTGAGCTTGAAGGCGAAGTTGCCCTCAAACCGACCCGCAACAGCGATGCTTTCCCCGGTTATTTCTTTGGTCTCGCTGACGAGGAAAGCCAGGAAGAAAGCCGCATGCCGCTGGAAGAACTTCCCGTGCTGGATGATGATGGCAAGGCGACCTTCCCGGTGACGTTGAGTGAAATTCCGTCGACCACGCAGCTTCTCAATGCCAATGTCATTGTGCGGATGCGTGAGGCTGGTGGCCGTGCTGTCGAGCGCAGCCTGACGTTGCCGGTCAAGTCTGAAGGTTCGATGATTGGTATCAAGCCAGAATTTTCCGGTGATCTTGCTGAGAATTCGGTTGGTCGTTTCCACATCATTGGCGTTTCGGCAGATGGTGCAAAACAAGCTATGAGCGGCCTGACATGGAAGCTGATCAAGGTTGAACGGAATTACCAGTGGTATCGTCAGGGTAATTCCTGGCGTTATGAGCCGGTCGTGTTTACCCGTCAGATGGAAACCGGAACGGTGTCCGTTGACGCCAATGGCGGGCAGATTTCCGTGCCTGTCAATTGGGGTCGTTACCGTCTGGAAGTGGAAACTGCCCAGAATGATGGCCCGACGTCCAGCGTTGAGTTTGATGCTGGCTGGTTCGTGGAGGCAAGCTCAACGGAAACGCCTGATGGCCTGGAAATAGCACTGGACAAGGAACGCTACACGGTTGGCGAAACTGCCAAGCTGCAGATTTCTTCGAAATTTGCGGGTGAGCTAATGGTCACTGCTGGTTCGGAAGCGTTGATTGCCGTCCAGAATGTCTCGATTGGAGAAAACGGCGGTGAAGTGGACATTCCTGTTACCGAGGACTGGGGTGCGGGTGCCTATGTGACCGCCACACTGTTCCGCCCTGGTGATGCGCAGGAAAGCCGCATGCCGATGCGTGCCATCGGTATCAAATGGTTGGCCGTTGACCCGGCTGAGCGCAAGCTGAATGTCTCGCTGACCCTGCCGGAAAAGACGCTACCCCGTCAGCCGCTGGAAATCCCCGTACAGGTGACGGGAGCCGGTGCGGACGAAGACGCCTATGTGATGGTTGCTGCTGTCGATGTCGGGATATTGAACCTGACACGTTACCAGCCGCCAAAGCCGGATGACTGGTATTTTGGCCAGCGCAGTCTGGGACTTGAAATCCGCGATATTTATGGACGATTGATTGACGGTTCGCTGGGTGCGACCGGCCGGTTGCGCACCGGTGGTGATGGCGGGCAGGTTGCCCTACAGGGTAGCCCTCCGACCGAAAAGCTGGTGGCGTTTTTTGCCGGTCCGGTAAAACTGGATGGTGAAGGCAAGGCCGTTATCACCTTCGATATTCCGCAGTTTAACGGCACTGCTCGGGTTATGGCTGTTGCCTATTCCAAGACCGGGGTTGGACATGCGGTGTCTGATGTCGTCATTCGTGATCCGGTGGTGATTACCGCCAGTGCGCCTAAATTCCTGAGCCCCGGTGACGAGGCCCAGTTGCGGCTGGACATTGCCAATACTGATGGTCGCGCTGGCGATTACACACTGACGGTCTCCAGCAACACTGCTGCGACAGTGGGTGAAGGACTGGTGCAGCAGACCCTGACTTTGGCGACAGGTGGCAAAGCGGATCTGACCTTGCCGTTAACAGGCGAAATGCCCGGCAATGCCGAAGTGACGATACGGTTGGCGGATGCGACGGGTGCAGCTCTTGAACAGGAGTTGAACATTCCGGTGCGGCCATCTGCCCTGCCTGTGACCACACGACGCAACATTCGTATTGCTCCCAATAGCAGCCTGACTGTGAACGGTGACCTGCTGGCTGACAGCATGCTGCTTGGTGCATCGGTTGCGGTCAATGTCAGCCGCTCGGCAGCTTTCGATGTTCCGGCACTGGTGATGATGCTCGACAAATATCCTTACGGATGTGCCGAGCAAACGACCAGCCGTGCATTGCCGCTGCTCTATCTGTCTGAAATGACAAGCGACACTGCTCTTTCGCAAGACCCTGAGATCAAGAAGCGCGTACAGGATGCGATTTTCCGCGTGCTGTCCTTCCAGTCGAGTTCGGGCAGTTTCGGCCTCTGGTCGCCCGGCTATGGTGACCTTTGGCTGGATGCCTATATCACCGACTTCCTGACCCGTGCCCGCGAACAGTCCTATGAGGTTCCGGAGCAGGCGATGGTTCAGGCTTTGACCAACCTGCAAAACGGCCTGGCGATTGACAACAATGTCCGGGATCGTGGCAATGAAATCGCCTATGCACTCTATGTGCTGGCCCGCAACAAGAAGGCCGCGATCAACGACCTGCGCTACTTTGCAGATACGGCGCTTGGCGAATTCCCGACACCTCTGGCCAAGGCACAGATCGCTGCAGCACTTTCGCTTTATGGCGATAATAATCGCTCGCAATCGGTCTTTGCATCCTCACTAGGCATGGCGGCCAACTCCGCCAATGTCAGCCTTGCCCGCGCCGATTACGGGTCGGCACTGCGTGATGGTGCGGCCTCTCTGGCACTGGCGGCAGAAAGCCGTCCGGTGCCGCCTGTTGTGCCGCAACTGGCCACCAGTGTTGCCAAGGAATGGGAAAACAAGACCTACACCAGCACGCAGGAACAGGCGTGGATGCTGCTGGCTGCCCGCGCGCTTAAGGGCGAAGACAAGGACATTCGCCTTGATGTGAACGGCGAAATGTCGACCGGTGGATTTGGCAAACAGATGACGGGCGACGAGTTGCTGCACAAGCCGCTGACCATCTCGAATGCCTCTTCCGATCCAGTCACGGCAACGGTCACCACGGTTGCCGCGCCGGCCTCGCCGCTTGCGGCCGGTGGCGATGGGTTCACGATTTCCCGGGCCTACTATTCGCTTGATGGCGAAGAGGTGAACATCAGCGAGGCCGTGCAGAACGAACGTTATGTGGTGGTGCTCAATGTCATGCCGCAGCATGACTGGCAGTCGCGCATCCTGATTACCGACCTCTTGCCAGCCGGTTTTGAAATCGACAATCCAAGCCTTGTGGATAGCGCGCAGCTTTCCAATTTCGAATGGATTGGCGAGGTCGAGGCCGCACACACCGAATTCCGCAGCGATCGTTTCGTGGCGGCATTTGATCGCTCGGCCGGTGACAATTCGGAAATTTCACTGGCCTATGTGGTGCGTGCGGTCACACCCGGTACCTACGATCATCCGGCGGCAAATGTGGAAGACATGTATCGTCCGCAGTTCTCCGCCCGCACAGCAACTGGCCGCATGTCGGTGGTGAAGGCCGAATAAGGCTTTCGCCATGATGCGGATCAAAAGCATGCGGTGGAAAAAGACAGCTATAGCGGTTGCCCTGGTCAGTATTCTGACCATCGGCGCCGCCTATACGCTGGATGCTCTTGATAAGGCCTATCCGCCGCCGCTTGATGCCGCGTTGAGCCGCTCATTCGAAGTGAAGGACGCAAATGGCCAGTTGCTGCGCGCCTTTGCCACGACTGACGGGCGCTGGCGGTTGAAGACGACGGCTAACGATGTTGACCCGCAGTTTCTGAAAATGCTGGTTGCTTATGAGGACCAGCGTTTCTGGCAACATGCCGGTATTGACCCATGGGCGTTGATGCGGGCGGGCTGGCAGCTGGTCTCAAATGGGCGGATCGTCTCCGGTGCTTCCACACTGTCCATGCAGGTGGCCCGATTGATCGAGCCGCGCACGGACCGCTCCTTTTCTGCGAAATTCTTGCAGGCAGCGCGCGCGGTACAGATCGAACGACGCCTGGGCAAGGCGGAAATCCTTGACCTCTACCTCAATCTTGCACCCTATGGCGGCAATCTTGAGGGGGTCCGTGCTGCAAGCCTCGCATGGTTTGGCAAGGAGCCGAAACGCCTCTCAACGGCAGAAGCTGCTTTGTTAGTGTCATTGCCGCAACTGCCTGAAAGGCGACGACCAGACCGTTTTCCTGAGGCAGCAAAGGCCGCCCGGGAGCGGGTGTTGTCGCGCCTTGCCGTTGCCGATGTGTTAGGCGATGGTGAAGCCGCCCGCGCATCGCTTTCAATGGTACCCTCACGACGAATGGAGCTGCCGGCCTTTGCACCGCATCTGGCGGAGGTTGCCAGACGGAAAACGCCTGATGCCGGCGAAATCTCAACCACTTTGTCGCTGTCTGTTCAAAGAGAGCTGGAGGCGCTGGCAAAACGTGCAGCTGAAAAGCTCGGGTCAAAAGTCTCGGTGGCGATCGTGATGGCTGACAGCCGCACTGGAGACATTCTCGCGGAAATCGGTTCTTCCGATTATACCGACACGGCGAGACGCGGCTGGGTGGATATGACGCGGGCAGTGCGTTCGCCTGGCTCTACACTCAAGCCGTTTATCTACGGCCTTGCATTTGAAGATGGCGTGGCAGCGCAGGAAACGCTGATTGAAGACCGGCCTTCCGATTTTTACGGCTATCGCCCGCGTAATTTCGACATGAGTTACCAGGGTGACGTCAGCATCCGCCAAGCTTTGCAGCTTTCTCTCAATGTGCCTGCGGTGAAGTTGCTGGATGCGGTTAGCCCGGCTGCTCTGATGGTGCGTTTCCGAAGGGCGGGCGTGTCATTGTCGCTGCCAGCAGGCGAGGCGCCGGGACTTGCCATTGCGCTTGGTGGGGCCGGTGTTTCGTTGGTTGATCTGGTTCAGCTTTATGCCGCTCTTGCTAATCGTGGAGTGCCGGTCGCTCTCGGCGACGGCGTTCGATCGCAGCCCCAGGCGCAACAGACATCGACAATGCTGGATACGGTCGCGGTGTGGAATGTCAGCGATATACTGGCCAGTGTTCTGCCGCCGCTTGGCATGAAGCAGCGCGGCATCGCTTACAAAACCGGAACCAGTTACGGTTATCGTGACGCGTGGTCGGTGGGGTATGACGGCCGCCACGTCATTGGCGTCTGGGTTGGCCGTGCCGATAACGGCGCTGTGGCGGGCATTGCGGGATATGCCTCTGCTGCACCAATTCTGTTTGAAGCCTTTGAAAAATCTGGCGTGGCGATCACACCCTTGCCATCGGCACCCACAGGTGCGGTGCGGCTGGCCGCACAGGATCTTCCTGCTGCACAACGTCGTTTCAGTGTGACATCAAGCGGGCTTGTGACCGCTTCAACCCGTGAAGCTGCGCCGCATATCGTCTACCCACCCGAGGGGGCAAAGGTGGAACTTTCCGTGCAGGGAGGTGACATGTCGCCGCTGGTTTTGAAGATGCAGGGTGGTCGGGCGCCGTTTCGCTGGCTGGCAAATGGCAAACCCATTCGCGACCTGTCGCGCAAGCGCACCAGCCAATGGCTGCCGGACGGTGCCGGTTATTCGACGCTGACTGTCATCGACGCGGATGGGCGTGCGTCCAGCGTGCGCGTCTTTGTAGATTAGCGCTGTCCGAAGTCTCGCATACGTTATAGCGTGGTTTTAATGGCGTAGCTATTATCTGCGATCTTGCTTGTTTTTTGACATGGATCAGTTCTGAGTGGCTAAAACTATCCCATACTTATTGCCAAGTTGCGCTGGTGCGAACTATGCGCGATGTCTGTTGCAGTGCAATATATTGTCGTCGGGACGATGACATAAGTGCGTTTTTAGGAGAGTTTCATGCTTCAGGATCGTATTCGCAACGCCAGCCTTCTCGACAGGGTGGTCAGTGCGGACGAGGCTGCTTTGCTCATCAACGACGGCATGACCGTTGGTATGAGTGGCTTTACCCGTGCTGGCGAGGCCAAGGCCGTGCCGCTGGCATTGGCGGAACGGGCGAAGAAAAGCCCACTCTCCATTACGCTGATGACCGGGGCATCACTTGGCAATGATCTCGACAAGACCATGGTCGAAGCCCATATGCTGGCGCGGCGCATGCCTTTCCAGTCCGATCCGGCGCTTCGCAAGGCCATCAATGCCGGTGAAGTGATGTTCATCGATCAACACCTGTCGGAAACCGTTGAGCAACTGCGTTCGGGCCAGATCCACGGCGTTGATGTTGCCATTATCGAGGCGGTGGCAATTACTTCCGAAGGTGGCATCGTGCCAACTACATCGGTTGGTAACTCGGCAAGTTTTGCCATTCTGGCGGACAAGATCATCGTTGAAATCAACCTGTCGCAGTCGGTCATTCTGGAAGGGCTGCATGACATTTTCATTCCGGCACGTCGACCTACCCGCATGCCCATCCCGGTGGTGACGCCGGATAGCCGCGTTGGTCTGCCCTATATTCCGGTTCCGCCGGAAAAGATTGCTGCTATCGTTGTCACGGAAAAGGAAGACAGCTTCTCGACCGTTCTGCCACCCGATGACGATACCAAGGCGATTGCCTCCCATCTTTCGGACTTCCTGCTCAACGAGGTGAAGCAGGGTCGCATGGGCTATGAACTGCAGCCGCTGCAGGCCGGTATCGGTACGATTGCCAATGCGGTGATGCACGGTTTTATCGACACACCGTTCCATGACCTAAAAATGTATTCCGAGGTTCTGCAGGACTCGACCTTTGAATTGTTTGACAGTGGCAAGCTGACCTTTGCATCCGGTTCTTCAATCACCCTGTCGGGAGAGATGAACGAAAAGGTTATGCCGCGCCTGATGGACTATAAGTCCCGGTTAATCCTGCGTCCGCAGGAGGTCAGCAACCACCCGGAGGTTATTCGCCGTCTGGGGATTATTGGCATCAACACGGCACTGGAATTCGATATTTACGGCAATGTGAACTCCACCCATGTTGGCGGCACCAATATGATGAACGGCATTGGTGGTTCCGGGGACTTTGCCCGCAACGCGTACATGTCGATCTTTGTCACCAAGTCTATTGCCAAGAATGGTTCGATTTCCAGCGTTGTGCCGATGGTAAGTCATGTCGACCACACCGAACATGATGTGGATATTCTGGTGACGGAAGTGGGCATCGCTGACTTGCGTGGACTTGCGCCGCGTGAGCGTGCGCCGGTGATTATTCGCAACTGCGTGCATCCGCTCTACCGCGACCAGTTGGCAGATTATTATGAGCGGGCTGTAAAACGTGGTGGGCATACACCGCATATCCTCGAAGAAGCATTCTCCTGGCACACGGCACTGCGGGAAAAGGGCACCATGTTGTCTTCTGCCTGATCAACAAAAATGCGGGATTGTAAAAAGCAATTCCGCTTCATTGGGCTTTGCTATAGAAGGGACCCGGCCGGATGCTGTTTTGACGAAGGCTCCATGGTTCGGGGAGAATGAATCTATGCCCTTTGGAATGCGCACAAAATGTGCGGCAGTGTTTATGGTATTTGCCGTGCTGACCGGCTGTGGTGGGCGTCCAATCGGCGTGATGACCCCAACCGGAACGACCGTACCGGGCACGTCTGAAGTCAATCTTCTCGTTGCGACGACCCGTGCTCCCTCTGATAATACCGCAATCCTGTTTGGCGGAGAGCGTGGCACCGGCCTCAAGATCGACGCTGTGACTGTCTCCATTCCACCTGAAGCCAATCGCAAGGTCGGGCAGGTGCAGTGGCCAAAGAAATTGCCACCCAACCCGATCAAGGATTTTACAACGGTTTCGATCGAGCCGATCATCGGTGAGGCAGCCGGTTTTTCGTGGGTGAAGAAGCACCTTTCCAAGGACCGCCGCGTTTTGGTCTTCGTGCATGGTTTCAACAACCGCTACGAGGAATCGGTCTATCGATTTGCGCAGATCGTGCATGATTCCGGTACGGACGTGGTGCCAGTGGTGTTTACCTGGCCATCCCGCGCCAGCATCTTCGATTATAATTACGACAAGGAAAGCACCAACTATTCGCGCGACGCGTTGGAGGAAATGCTGACCCGCCTTGCCAAGGACACGTCTGTTGGTGAGATCACCGTGATGGCCCATTCGATGGGCACCTGGCTTGCGGTGGAATCGCTGCGGCAGATGGCCATTCGCAATGGTCGCGTGAATCCGAAGATCAAAAATGTCATTCTTGCTGCACCTGATCTGGATGTGGACGTATTCAGCCGACAGTACACGGCACTCGGCAAGACGCCGCCGAAGTTCACGTTGTTCGTGTCGCAGGACGACCGGGCCTTGACCCTATCTCGCCGCATCTCCGGTAACGTCGATCGCCTTGGACAGATTGATCCAACGGTTGAGCCCTATGCTTCACAGCTTGAAAAGGCCGGCATTACGGTTCTCGATCTCACCAAGCTGAAGTCAGGAGACAATCTCAATCACGGTAAATTTGCCGAAAGCCCCGAAGTCGTGCGGTTGATTGGCGACCGGTTGATTGCCGGACAGACAGTGACGGATTCTGATGTTGGCCTTGGTGAGGCAATTGGCGCCGTTGGAATTGGCGCAGCGCAAACCGTTGGCACGGCGGCCAGCGTGGTGGTCAGTGCTCCGATTGCTGTGTTTGATCCACGCACACGCGACAATTACGGTCAGCAGGTTGAACGCTTCGGTCGTTCGCTTGGCAACACAATTGGTTCGGTTGGGGATACGGCCGGCAGTGTGGTCAACGAGTCGGCAATGGGTTCGTCCGGCGTGAATTGCGATCTTTCCGTCAATCGCGATCGTGCCGTCTGTAATCGACGCTGACCGCGCAAAACTGTCGCCGGGAAACACAATTATTCAATATACAAACTGCATGCAGTTGAGTATTGCTTAAGGTTAGGTCGCGTCATGTGAACGGCGGCATTGTTCGTCTTGGTTGATTTTCGGAGAGAATATCATGCGTTGGAAACGCACACTTCAGCTTCTCGATGTGCATTGTGAAGGCGAAATCGGTCGCGTCGTCGTGGGTGGTGCGCCGAAAATCCCTGGCGACAGCATTGCTGAACAGCTTCACTGGATGAATACCGATCCGAAAGGTACCGAGCTTCGGCGCTTCCTGACGCTTGAACCTCGTGGCACGCCAATGGGCTCGGTCAATCTGTTGCTGCCGCCGAAACATCCGGACGCCCATGCGGCCTTTGTGATCCTGCAGCCGGATCAGGCCCATGCCAGTTCCGGGTCGAACTCCATCTGCGCCACAACGGCGCTGCTGGAAAGCGGCATGGTGGAGATGAAAGAGCCGGAAACGGTGATCATTCTTGAAACGGCTGCTGGCCTCGTCAAGGCAACCGCCACCTGCCGCGACGGGCGCTGTGAAAAGGTCAAGCTGACCATGGTGCCGTCTTTTGTTCATGAGCTTGATGTCAGCATCGACACACCGGACTGGGGCCGGGTGACGATGGATATCGCTTATGGCGGCATTTTTTACGCGCTGGTGGATGTGCGGCAGATCGGCTTGACCATCGACAAGGCGAACGCAGCCAAGTTGGTGGCGGCGGGTATGGTGCTGAAAGATATCGTCAACCGGGCAGTGCCTGTGGTTCATCCCGAAATCCCGGCGATCTCAGGTGTTGCCTATGTGATGTTCCGCGATGTGGATGCGGATGGCTCCATCCGCACCTGCACCACCATGTGGCCGGGGCGTGCTGACCGTTCGCCATGCGGTACTGGCAACTCGGCCAATCTCGCAACGCTTTATGCGCGCGGCAAGGTCAAACTCGGTGACGAATACACATCGCGTTCGATCATTGGCTCGGAATTTGAGGTGGGCTTGTCGGCGCTGACTAAAGTTGCCGGTCGCCCGGCTGTCATCCCGACCATTGCCGGTCGTGGATTTACATTCGGCCTGCACCAGGTGGGTCTGGACCCGTTTGATCCGCTGGCGGACGGATTTGCGATGACCGATGTCTGGGGACCAGAGGCAGGCGGTATCTAAAGCCGGTCTCAGATCGGTTCTTCCTGCCGGAAAAAATGCATTTACAGCCGCTGAAACCCGTTCAGCGGCTGTATCCCCGGTGCAAAAGATGTTAAGCGGTTGCCGCATTCCATACAGCACCCGAGGTCCGCACGATGAATTCGATCACCCTTCGCCGCCCTGATGACTGGCACCTGCATTTGCGCGATGGCGCCATGCTCGAAGGCGTGATCGGTGATACGTCCAAAGATTTCGCACGTGCGATCATCATGCCAAACCTCGTGCCGCCTGTTGTCACGACCGAGGATGCGCAGGCCTATAAGGACCGCATCGTCAAGGCTATACCGGCTGGCCATAAGTTCCAGCCGCTGATGACGCTTTATCTGACCGAACACACCGAAGCGGATGATGTTGAAGCCGGTAAAAACAGCGGCCTGATCACCGCCGTGAAGCTTTATCCCGCCGGTGCCACCACAAATTCCCACGGCGGCGTGCGTGACATGGACAAGGCCATGCCTGTTCTGGAGCGTATGGCCAAGATCGGTCTGCCGCTTTGCGTGCATGGTGAAGTGACAACGCCTGAGGTCGATATTTTCGACCGCGAGGCCGTGTTTATCGAAACGGTTCTCGAACCGCTGCGCAAGCGTTTGCCAGAGCTGAAAGTGACGATGGAACATGTCACCACAAAAGATGGCGTGGATTACATCAAATCCTCCAAGGCCAATCTCGCCGGTTCGATCACCACGCACCACCTGATCATCAACCGCAACGCCATTCTGGTCGGCGGTATCAAGCCGCATTATTATTGCCTACCGGTTGCCAAGCGTGAAGAACACCGTCTTGCGCTGCGCGCTGCGGCAACATCCGGCGACGCACGTTTCTTCCTCGGCACGGATTCCGCACCGCATATCGATCCGTTGAAGGAATGCGCCTGTGGTTGCGCCGGCGTCTACACCTCGATCAACACCATGAGCTGCCTTGCGCATGTGTTTGAACAGGACAATGCACTCGATAAGCTGGAGGCCTTCACGTCTCTCAACGGTCCGGCATGGTATGGCCTTGCCCCAAATGATGAGACGATCACGCTGGTCAAGCGTGATCAGCCCGTTGCCTTCCCAACCAAGCGGGAAACCGGTGCCGGCATCGTGACGGTGTTTGACCCAATGTTCCCATTGCATTGGGATGTGGCCTAAGCCGCAACACCCATTTACTGAATTTTGAAAAGCCAAAGACGCCCAAGGAGAGCCAGATGATCCATGCCAACTTTACAGATCGCGCCGTCATGGCAGAAATCGTCGCCAAAATGCTCTGGGAAATCAAGGCTGTGCATTTTTCTGCTGACCAGCCGTACAAGTTCGCGTCCGGCATGGCGAGCCCTGTTTACATCGACATGCGCAAGCTGATTTCCTATCCGCGCATTCGCTCAACGGCGATGGATTTTGCCGCGGCAACTGTGATGCGCGACGCAGGTTTTGAAAAGTTCGACTGTGTTGCCGGTGGTGAAACGGCTGGCATTCCCTTTGCCGCTTTCCTGTCCGAGCGTCTTTCGCTGCCAATGATTTACTGCCGCAAGAAGCCAAAGGGCCATGGCCGTAATGCGCAGATCGAGGGCAACATGCCTGAAGGTTCGCGTGTTCTGGTCATTGAAGACCTGACGACAGCCGGTGGTTCGATGTTTACCTTCATTGATGCAATCCGTGCGGCCGGTGGCATCGTTGATCATGGCATTGCGCTTTTTTATTACGGCATTTTCCCGGAAGCGGAACAGCGTTTTGCAGCCGGTAATGTCAAGCTGCACTACATCGCCACATGGCGCGATGTGCTGGCCGTTGCCAAGGCTGACAAGCTGTTCGATGACAATACTTTGGCTGAGGTAGAAGCGTTTCTGGATGCGCCGCTGGCCTGGTCTGGCCGCAACGGTGGTGTCAGCGAATTGCCAACGTCCTGATCTGGTTTTTCTGCGTAACATCGGTTAAATCGATTTAAAGCGCAAAGAATTTTCAGATTCATTTTTCATATGGGTGAGGAGGACCGAATGATCCTGTGCTGCGGCGAAGCTTTGATCGACATGCTGCCACGTCAAACGACGCAAGGGGAGGCAGGTTATGCCCCCTATGCAGGTGGTGCAGTGTTCAATACGGCCATCGCGCTTGGAAGGCTTGGTGTTGCCTCCGGCTTTTTCTGTGGCATTGCCAAGGACATGCTGGGTGACGTGCTGATTGAAAGCCTCAAGGCCGCCAATGTCGATTACAGCTTTTGTGCACTTTCGGATCGTCCGTCCACCGTTGCCTTTGTGAAGCTGGTCAATGGCCATGCGACTTACGCCTTCTATGATGAGGGCACGGCACTCAGAATGTTGTCGCAGGATGACTTACCGGCGCTGGGCGATGACTGCGAGGCCATGCATTTTGGTGCGATCAGCCTTATTCCCGAACCATGCGGCAGCACCTATGAAGCGCTGATGCAGCGTGAACATGCCAGCCGTGTCATCTCGCTCGACCCGAATATCCGTCCGGGATTCATCAAGGACAAGGAAAAACACCTGGCCCGCATTACCCGCATGGCTGCGATGTCGGATATCCTGAAATTTTCTGATGAAGATCTGGAATGGTTCGGTCTGGATGGCGATCTCGACGCCATGGCCACGCATTGGCTGAAGGATGGCACCAAACTGGTGGTGGTGACCAAGGGTGCTGAAGGCGCTGTCGGTTACACCCGGGATCGCAAGGTGTTCGTGCCAAGCCAGAAGGTTGAGGTTGTCGACACGGTCGGTGCTGGTGATACATTTGATGCTGGTATTTTGGCCTCGCTCAAGTTGCAGGGACTGCTGACCAAGGCGCAGGTTGCAACGCTCAGCGAGGAGGCGATTACCAAAGCGTTGGCGCTCGGCTCCAAGGCTGCCGCTGTCACCGTTTCCCGCGCGGGCGCAAACCCGCCATGGGCCAAAGAAATAGGCCTTTAAAACCAGCCTTTGATGCGTTTTGCAATGTGCAGTGTGCCTCCGGATGACTGCCTGGGGCACACAGCACATATGTGTGTTCTACAGTTAGGGTTGCCCGGACACAGTGTAGATTGCGGGAGAAATTTGTGTCAGTGGCAGGTGCCGGTTTTGGTTGGTTGATGATCTTTCTGGCCGTCTTTTTTCAGCCGGTCGGCAAGGTGATGTTTGGCACATGGTTGACAGTCGTGTCCTCGCTTTTTTTTGTGTTCGTCAGTTTCACGCTTACCGCCGTGTTTTTCCTGCTTTTGTCGCGCCGTAGCGTCGGGCAAAAAGCGTGAGGGCCGCTCCTTCTGTTGAATGCCAGCACGGCACTGACCTTTCTCACTTTCTTTTATGCTCTGAAGTTGATTGAACCGGCGATTGTCGGTGCGGTGGAAATTGGTGTCGGTCCTGTTCTGGCTGTGATCATTACCTTCGCTCGTACCGGTCAGAAACCGTCCGTTCAGCGCATTGCGGTCTGCGCGGGTGTGCTAGTTGGATGTGGTGTTCTCGCGCTTGCTGCGGTGAAGGGCAGTGGTTTTGCTTCCATTGGTGAGAATGCCTGGCTTGGTCTGCTTGCAAGTGTGGCCGCCGGTATCGGTGCTGTGCTCATCACTATGGCTTCCAAGGCGCTTCTTAATCGCGGCTGGAAATTCGAGTCGGTGCTGGCGCATCGGTTTTATCTCATCATCCCGATTTCGTTTGTCATGACACTGGGCTCAGGCCTGCCAGCAATTGAATGGTCCGTCTATCTGCTTGCCGTGACAATGATCGCCGTTTTGGCACCGCTTTATCTTCTGCAGGTTGGTATCGAACGTTGTGACGCCTATACTGTGATGGTGACGATGGCGGCACTGCCCATTTTGACCTCCATCATCGAAGGTTTTCCGCCGCTCTATGCCTGGTCCTGGCTGACCGCTGCCGGGATCGGTGTGGTCACCCTGTTTCTGCTGGTTGATGTGATGGCCAAACGCTCCTGATGGATGCTTCTGGTTGAGGCGGCAACGGTGTGTTGGTGATAGCCGACGGCACCCACTAGGCTTGACGTTTTTGCAATCAGTAGGTAGACCGATCTACCTACTAATGAGGTTGCTGATGAGCGATGTGCAAATAACCGTGCCGGAAAGTGCTCGTGAACGTCTTTTACGGGCGGCAGCGGTGCTGTTTTATGAAAACGGCATTGCCGGAACCGGCATTGATGCCATTGTGGAGCGGGCCGGCGTTGCCAAGAAAAGCCTCTACAACAATTTTGCCTCCAAGGCCGATCTGGTAAACCAGTATCTGCAAGTTCGCCATGCCGAATGGCTTGCCCTGTACGATGAGCGGTTGGCCAAGGCGCATTCGCCCAAAGACCGGATCCTGGCGGTGTTCGATGCCTATCAGGATCATGCCGAATATGCCTATGAACGTGGATTTCGTGGATGTGGCCTGCTGAATGCGGCGGCTGAACTGACCGTTGGCGACATCGGGCGCCAGGCGGTGCGTGTTCACAAGGAAGAAGTCGAACGGCTGCTTGCCGATCATTTGGCCGAACTGATTGGCAGTGACAGGCCTCGTGCAATCAAGATCGCACGACAACTGGCCTTTCTCCTAGAGGGTGCCATTACCCGCGCCGGGCTGGAAGGCAACAGCGGGCTGGTGATTGAAGCGCGTGCTATGGCATCGGACCTGCTGGAGACATTATGAATACTGCGCCAAAAGATTTCAGGATTGGTGTGGCGGCCGTTCTATTCGCTTCCGTCGTGTGGGGTACGACCGGTACGGCGGCAACGTTCGCCCCAGAGGTTAGCGCTGCTGCAATTGGTGCTGCCGCCATGGGGATTGGCGGACTGCTACAGGCCGCGATTGCTACCAAAAGTATCCGTCGCTCCATTCCCGATCTGGCTTTGCATTGGCGCAAGCTGTTCCTCGGTGGGCTGGCGGTGGCTCTTTATCCGCTGGCTTTTTACGGATCGATGCGTTTGGCCGGAGTTACGATTGGCACGGTGGTTACTCTTGGCTCGGCGCCACTACTGTCTGCCGTGATAGAAAATCTCTTCGATGGGGCACGTTTGTCGAAACGCTGGTTGGGCGGTGCGCTGCTCGGCCTTGCCGGCATGTTGCTGCTGTGCGTAGCGGAAAGTTCCTCCACCGAAATCTTCACCGGTGGTCATTCGACAATTGCCGGGATTGGATTGGGTCTGGTCGGTGGCCTGACCTATGCGCTTTATTCGTGGACGGCACGCGGTTTGATGTTGCAGGGCATTCGGTCATCCGCAGCCATGGGTGCGACCTTCGGTATTGGTGGCCTACTGCTGATGCCTGTGCTGGTTATGACCGGTGGACCGTTTCTCGCCTCGTGGAACAATGCGGCGGTTGGCCTCTATATGGCGATGGTGCCGATGTTCCTGGGTTACATCTGTTTCGGCATCGGACTGGCGCGAATTCCCGCCAGTATGGCGACGACGATTACACTTATCGAGCCGGTCATTGCGGCAATGCTTGCAGTTGCAATCATTGGTGAACGGTTGCCTATGTTGGGTTGGGTTGGGGTCGCCCTGATCATCTGCTGCCTTATTGTAATTACGGTGCCGATGAAGTTCATTCTGCGTCGACAGAGTTCACTGTCCGGACAATCGTGATAATTAGCAGGCCGGTCGTGCCGGTGCTACCGCCAAAGCATCCCGCCAATTGCCTGTATGGTGGAATGAATTTTCGTGAAGCGTCTGTTTCGCGCAATTGTATCTGTTGATATTTAAGGCGAAATGCCAAATATATAGGCACATCGCAGCGCCGCGTTCATCAGCCGCTGCCACGTTTCTTTTTATCTCCATCAAATGGAATGCAAAATGTCTAGTTCAACATCCGCTTCGCGGGCGCAGAAGCCGTTTTACGCTTCGTTCGGCTTTCAGGTGTTCGTCGCCATGGCTATCGGCCTGGTCCTCGGCTACATCGCGCGCCAGATCGGCCCGACCGATGCTGGCCCGAATTGGCTCGTTCAGACGCTTTCGACCATTGGCTCCATCTTTGTGCAGCTTCTGCGCGCCCTGGTGCCTCTGCTGATTTTCACGGCCATTGTGGCCAGTATCGCCAACCTGCGTGAACTCAACAATGCAGCGCGCCTCGTCTGGCAGACCCTGCTGTGGTTTGCGATTACGGCACTGATAGCGGTTCTCATCGGTATCGTACTTGGTCTGGTCATTCAGCCGGGGATCAACAGTGGTGTTGCCGCAACGACTGCCGCGGCACCTTCCAGTACCGGTTCGTGGCTTGATTTCTTGAAAGGCCTTATCCCTTCCAACGTGCTAGGCCTGCAGGCATCGACACGGATCAATGACAGTGGTGCCACCACATCGCTCAACTTCAACGTCTTGCAGATCCTTGTGGTTTCGATTGCCGTTGGTATTGCCGCCTTGCAGGTGGGTGAAAAGGCTGAACCGTTTCTGTCCTTCAACCGTTCGCTGCTTGCCATTACCCGTAAGATTCTGTGGTGGGTCATTCGCCTGACGCCAATCGGCACAATCGGCCTTCTGGGCAATGCGGTTGCCGTTTATGGCTGGGATGCGCTCGCATCGCTTGGTTGGTACTCTGCTGCGATCTACATCGGTTTGGCGATCGTGCTTTTCGTCGTCTATCCAATCGTGCTGGCAACAAACGGCCTGAACCCCGTGCGGTTCTTCGCCGGTGCATGGCCTGCGATCCAGTTGGCCTTCGTTTCCCGTTCGTCGATTGGCACTCTGCCGGTAACCGAGCAGGTTACGGAACGTAATCTCGGTGTACCACGCGAATATGCAGCCTTTGCCGTGCCGCTCGGTGCGACCACAAAGATGGATGGTTGCGCGGCAATCTATCCGGCCATTTCGGCGATCTTTGTCGCGCAGTTCTACGGTATTCCGCTTGGTGTGCAGGAATATGTGCTGATTGCCTTTGTTTCGGTACTTGGTTCTGCTGCAACTGCTGGCCTGACTGGTGCGACGGTCATGTTGACGCTGACGCTTTCCACCCTTGGCCTGCCTCTGCAGGGCGTTGGTCTGCTGCTTGCGGTTGATCCTATTCTCGACATGGGTCGTACTGCCGTTAACGTCGCTGGCCAGGCACTTATCCCGACCGTCGTTGCAAAACGTCAGGGCATTCTCGATCAGGACGCCTATGACCGCGTTGAAGGTATCGACGCGCTTGATCCGACAGCCGTTCCTGCTGAATAAGCGCGGGTGCTGCGAATGACAAAACCGCCGGGCGACCGGCGGTTTTTTTATGCGATATGATGGGGCGGGGGAGGCAGGTCACTGTGTTTTGTGGTCAGCGAGCCCGGTGGATGGCCAATGATGCGTTTGAAGGCCCGGCTGAATGCGGCCTGTGAGCCGTAACCGAGTTTCAGGGCGGCCGTTTCAATCGGCATATGTTCCTTGCCAATCCATTGCGAAGCAAGCCGCATGCGAAGCTCAGTTAGATAACGCAGTGGTGTTATGCCGGTCACTTCGAGAAAACGTTCGGCAAAAACCGAGCGTGACGCACCCATCTGGCTGGCGAGTTCTGCCAGAGACCAGTCGTGGCCGGGATTGTTGTGAATGGCAAGCAGAACGCGACCAAGACGAGGATCGCGCAACGCCGCAATCCAACCGGAGGAATCGCCACAGCCACATTCGACCCATGCCCGCACGATGAATGCGGCAACCACATCGGCAAGCCGCGCCAGAATGCCTGCAAAGCCGGCACGGGCCTGTCGCGTTTCCCGCTCCATCGCCTCCAGCATCGGCAGCAGTTCCGGGTAACGATTAATCAAGGTGCCAACAAACATCACTTCCGGCATCAGTCCGACAAGCGGGTGCAGGCCGCCCAGGTCAAACTCCATGCAGCCGCTGAAAACAAGTATGCGCTCAGCGGCCGGTGTTTCGGGGCTGCAGGTCTTGATGGCGGTGACGGAATTGCAGAGCGGCGCAGTGTTGAAGGAACGGATGTTCTGGCAGGGCATTTCCGGGCTGGACAGCAGGGAATGTGCGCCACCACGTGGCAACAGAACGGCATCGCCAGTGTTCATCTCGTGCAGGCTACCGGACAGTGTTCTCAGATAGACCGGGCCGCGTGCCACAAAGTGAAATTGTGCTCGTCCCTCGACCTCACCAAACGCCAGACCAAAGGGCGGAGCAACTTCGATGCGATTGTAGTTCAGGCCGACAAGTCGCATGCCCATCAGCAGCTCACTGACGAGATCGGGATCTGGCAAGCTGTGATTTTCGGACTTTCGATCAAGCATGACGGATTTTGTGACATAGATAGTCCGGGCTGTCCAGCTTATCTTCAGATCATTCCTTCCCTCCCAAAGGACAAGATGATGAACCCGACTTTTGAACCTACACAGGCTGGGGCTGGCCCGGAAACCCCTGTATGGGGTGCCGTGGCCTCCATGGCACTCGGTGTATTCGGACTGGTGACGGCAGAGTTTCTGCCCGCAAGCCTTCTTACCCCCATTGCTGCTGAACTTGGTATTACCGAAGGTGCGGCCGGACAGGCTGTTACCGTCACAGCGGTTGTTGGCATGATTGCCAGCCTGCTGATCACATCGGCTGCACGTCGCATTGACCGTCGCCATTTGATGATGTTTTTCTCCGCGCTGCTGGTTGTTTCCAATCTTATGGTGGCGGCTGCCCCCGGCTTTACGCTGCTTTTGCTCGGGCGTCTGCTGTTGGGCGTGGCGCTTGGCGGTTTCTGGGCAATGTCCACGGCCATCGTCATCCGCCTTGTACCGCCGCGTAATGTGCCGCGGGCCCTGTCCATGGTGTTCAGCGGTGTGTCTGCTGCAACCATCGTTGCGGCACCGATTGGCAGTTACGTCGGTGAAATGGCCGGCTGGCGTTTCGTTTTCGTGTTGACGGCCGGTTTGGGTGTTGTTGCCCTTATCATGCAGTATCTGACGCTGCCAAAGCTCGCCCCCTCAGGCACAAGCAGCCTGCGCACCCTTGGTACCGTGTTGGCAAGACCAGGCATCGCGCTTGGTCTGGTGGCGGCAACGCTGGTATTTGGCGGACACTTTGCGTTCTTCACTTACCTTCGTCCGTATCTGGAAATGGATATCGGTGCCAATATTGGCATGGTCTCGGCGCTGTTGCTGGGCTTTGGATTGGCCAATTTTGTGGGCACGCTGACGGCTGGATCTTTGATCGGGCGTAGCCTCAAGCTGTCGCTGGCCGTCTTGCCACTGTTGATGGCTGCTATCGCATTCGTGATTGTGACCACACAACCGCCGCTGCCTCTGGCTGCCGTGCTTGTTGCGCTGTGGGGTTTCCTGTTCGGCGCGGTGCCGGTGTCATGGTCGACATGGCTGGCGCGCACCATTCCCGATGAAGCGGAAAGTGCCGGCGGTTTGCTGGTTGCCTCCATCCAGTTTGCCATCGGCATGGGTGCGGCAGTTGGCGGCTTTATCTTCGACACAAATGGCGCAACCGGCGTTTTCGGTATCAGTGGTCTGGTGCTTGCTGTCGCCAGCATTGGTATCATTCTCGGGGTCAAGCCGCGCGCGCAGGTCAGTCTCGCCTGATCTCCTCAAAATTTGGATCATGGAAAAGTCGGGATCATCCCCCGGCTTTTTCTTTGTGTTTCAATCAGATAATCGCAGCTTTCTGCCAGTTGTTGTGACCTCATCTCGGTCGGTCTATTGTGTTGGTCAATCCGGCGCTTGCGATTATAGTTTTACGGGTATATACCCATGGTTATGTCAACCAGTAACTGTCACTGCATATTGCTGCGCCAAGCCTCCCGGAAGGTCTCGTCCTATTATGACGAGGCGCTGGCTCCGCTTGGGGTAAATATCGGCCAGTTCAGTCTGCTAAGGAAGATCAGGCGTCTGGCGCCCGCGTCATTGACCGATGTTGCTGTCGCAGCGGAATTGGACCGCTCGACGGTCGGCCGTAATGCCAAGGTACTGGAGCGTATGGGGCTGGTGGCAATTGGCCATGGCGAGGACCAGCGCGAGGCTATGTTGTCTATCACCAAGCAAGGGCAGGCCGTTCTGAATGAGGGTGCGCCGCTCTGGGACGGCGTGCAGGATGATATTGAGGCTCGGTTGGGCACTGACAGAACGAGACAGTTACAGGAGCTGCTGGCAGCTCTCTAATTTTTATCATGAAGCGGGTATATGCACGCAAATAAGGGTATCTACCCGTATTTCGACGCAACACCAGTGATCAGGAAAGGGAAGTGCAATGTTTTCCGAACGTCTTGCTGGCTGGATGGCTGGCAAAAATCTTCATTATGGCTGGGTGGTGGCGTCGACCACATTTCTGACCATGCTCGCGACCGCCGGTGCCATGGGCTCCGCCGGGGTGATGATCCAGCCGCTGCATCAGGAATTTGGCTGGGACATTGCCGATATCTCTTTTGCCATGGCGGTGCGTCTGGTGCTTTTTGGCCTTCTCGGACCGTTTGCTGCGGCCTTCATGAACCACTTTGGAGTGCGCCAAGTTGTGTTGACGGCGCTGACACTGATTTTGTTTGGCATCCTGACATCGTTTCTGATGACGGAAGTCTGGCAACTCGTCGCACTCTGGGGTGTGGTCATCGGTGTCGGCACAGGCATGACAGCGCTGGTCCTTGGTGCAACGGTCGCCACACGCTGGTTCTCGAAACGCCGCGGGCTGGTTGTTGGATTGATGACTGCCAGCAACGCAACCGGTCAGCTGGTGTTTTTACCCATTCTTGCCGCACTTACCGAAGCCTATGGCTGGCGCACAGCCCTGATGCTGGCTGTCACGGTAATCGTGTTGGCAATGCTACTCGTGCTGTTTCTGATGCGTGACTATCCGGCCGATGTTGGTTTACCGGCCTATGGTGAGGAGACGGTGAGTGCGCGGGTAAAGCAGGATCACAAACTACTTGCCACACTTGTGTCGCCACTGCTGGTGTTGAAGGAAGTGTCTACAAACCCGGTATTCTGGGTGTTGTTCGGAACATTCTTCATCTGCGGTCTGTCGACCAATGGGCTCATTCAGACGCACTGGATTTCGATTTGCGGAGATTTTGGCATGGCTGCGGTGACGGCGGCGGGCACGCTAGCGGTTATCGGCATCTTTGATTTCTTTGGTACGGTATTTGCTGGCTGGCTGTCGGACCGTTTTGACAATCGTTTCCTGCTGTTCTGGTTTTATGGTCTGCGTGGCCTATCGCTGATCTACCTTTCCTTCTCGGGTTTCAGTCTGGTGGAGCTGTCGATCTTTGCGGTATTTTACGGTCTGGACTGGGTTGCCACCGTTCCGCCAACCGTCAAGCTGGCGGCTGAGAATTTCGGACGCGAAAAAGCCGGTCTGGTTTTTGGATGGGTGTTTACTGGCCACCAGCTTGGCGCTGCGACCGCCGCTTTCGGTGCCGGATATTTCAGGGATGATTTCGGAACCTATATGCCCGCTTTGCAGATCGCAGGTGTCATGTGCATGATCGCGGCTGTGTCAGTGCTGCTTTTGAGAAAACCAGGTACCACCAATCTCGCGACACCAAATTTGGCGCGGTCTTGACGTTCAAGCCAGTCATACAGACACAGGCTTGGTTTTCATGAAAAAGCCGGGAGCATATCCCGGCTTTTTTATCTTGTGTTGTTGGTTATTTCGCCATACCGGCCAAAACCTTGACCAGCCCCTGTGTGGAACTGTCATGGCCATCGGCCTTTTCCTTGCCTTCCACAACCGGCAGCAGGCCCGTTGCCAGTTCCTTGCCAAGCTCCACGCCCCACTGGTCGAAGGAGTTGATACGGAACAGCACGCCTTCCACAAAAACGCGGTGTTCATAGAGTGCGATCAGGCGACCAAGCGCAAATGGTGTCAGTTGGTCATACACGAAGGTGATCGAGGGGCGGTTGCCGGTAAAGACGCGGTGTGGCGCAATGAAATCGGCCTGTTTGTCGTCCATGCCCTTTGAGGTCAGCTGTGCCTTGGCTTCTGCCAGTGTGCGACCCTTCATCAGTGCCTCTGACTGGGCAAGGCAATTGGAAATCAGCAACTGGTGCTGATGACGCAATTCTTTTTCAAAGCCGTTGGCGGCAATCATGAATTCAGCCGGGATGATGCTCGTTCCCTGGTGAATCAGCTGATAGAATGCATGCTGTCCATTGGTGCCGGGTTCACCCCATACGACCGGGCCGGACTGACCTTCAACGGCTTTGCCGTCAATCGTGACGCCCTTGCCGTTGGATTCCATGTCGAGCTGCTGCAAATAGGCAGGGAAGCGCGAAAGCCGCTGGTCGTAAGGCAGAATGGCGCGGGTTGGATAATCCAGCACATTGCGATGGTAAAAACCGATAAGGCCCAGCAGCATTGGCAGGTTTTGACGGAATGGCGCTTCGCGGAAGTGCTTGTCCATCGCATGCGCGCCATCAAGGAACTTGCCGAAGTTTTCAGGCCCGATGGCAATCATCAATGGCAGACCAATTGCCGACCAAATGGAGTAGCGTCCGCCGACCCAATCCCAGAAACCGAAAATACGGTCACTTTCGATGCCGAAGGCGGCGACCTTGTCCAATGCGGTCGATACTGCGCAAAAGTGGTGCTTTACGGCGTCTTCACCCAGTTTGTCGGCGATGAACTTGCGTGCCGTTGCAGCATTGGTCATCGTTTCGATGGTGGTGAATGTTTTTGATGCAACGATGAACAGTGCTGTCTCAGGATCAATCGATTTCAGCGTATCTGCAATATGCGCGCCATCAATGTTGGATACGAAGTGCGCACGTGGACCATCATGGAATGGTGCGAGTGACAATGTCGCCATGACCGGGCCGAGGTCCGAACCACCAATGCCGATATTGATGACGTCGGTGATCTTTTTGCCGGTTGCGCCTTTGAGTGTGCCCAAGCGAATTGCATCGGCGAACTTGCCCATGGCGGCGAGAACGTCGTTGACATCAGGCATCACGTCCTTGCCGTCAACCAGGACCGGAGTGTTGGAACGGTTGCGCAAAGCTGTGTGCAATACGGCGCGATCTTCGGTGAAGTTGATCGCCTTGCCCGAGAACATTTCTTCGCGTTTTTCTGCAACGCCACCTGCCGTTGCCAGCTTTTCAAGCAGGTCAACAATCTCGGCATTCACCGCGCATTTGGAATAATCCATCAGCAGATCGTCAAAACGGACGCTGAAATTGTCGAAACGCTTTGCGTCATTGGCGAAAGCGGCCCTGATATCTGTTGCGGATGTGGCCGCAGCCGTAGATTTCAGGTTTTCGATGATAGCCTGCATGGAATGTTCCTCAGTTCCGTGGAAGGATGCAGAAACTATTCCCTTTCAGCAGGCCAAATCAAGGCGCGTATTTGACAAAAGAACGATGTTCTTGCCGACCATCGTTCTGTCGCTGAATGATACCGTCTTCAGCTGCGCAGTTCGCGTCGCAGGATCTTGCCGACATTGGTTTTTGGCAGCTCTGTTCTGAACTCGATCTGGCGTGGGCGTTTGTAGTTGGTCATGTTCTCAGCACAGAACGCCTTGAGTTCTTCTGCCGTCAGGTTCGGGTCTTTTTTGACTACGAATAGTTTAACGGCTTCACCGGACCGTTCATCTGGAATGCCAACCACGGCGCATTCCAGCACGCCGGGATGTGAAGCGACCACTTCTTCGATTTCATTGGGATACACGTTGAAGCCGGAAACCAGGATCATGTCCTTCTTGCGATCAACGATTTTGGTGTAACCGCGCTCATCCATGAAGCCCATGTCGCCGGAGCGGAAGTAACCATCCGCTGCCATGACCTTGGCGGTTTCATCCGGTCTTTGCCAGTAACCGGCCATGACTTGCGGGCCACGAATGCAGATTTCGCCAACCTCGCCAAATGGCAGGCTGTTATCGTTTTCATCCCGAATATCCACTTCGGTGGACGGAATAGGCAGGCCGATGGTGCCCGTGAAATCGTTGACATCCAGCCGGTTGACGGTGGCGACCGGTGATGTCTCGGACAGACCATACCCTTCGCTGATCGGGCGGCCGGTTACCGACATCCAACGTTCCGCCACGGGTCTTTGAACAGCCATGCCGCCGCCGAGCACAAGAAGAAGCTCGGAGAAATCAAGCGTCTTGAAGTCGTCATTGTTCAAAAGTGCATTGAACAGGGTGTTGATGCCGGGGAATACGTGAAAGCGATGATGGCGCATTTCCTTGATCAGCGCCGGAATATCACGCGGATTGGCAATCAGCACGTTGTTAGCACCCAGTGCCACGCCCATCAGCGAGTTCACCGTCAATGCAAAGATGTGGCAAAGCGGCAGGGCGCAGAGGAAAGTCATGCTTTCCGGGCGTTGTTTGCCGGCCAGTGCCGAATCAAGCCACAGCGAAATCTGCGCCTTGTTGGCCAAAAGATTGTTGTGCGTCAGCACCGCACCCTTGGAGATTCCTGTGGTACCGCCGGTATATTGCAGAAACGCCACGTCTTCTGGTGCAATATCGGTATGCACCATTTTCAAGCGGTTCGCCTCCTTCATCATGTCCGTGTAGCGGATCGCACAGGAGATCGACCATTTGGGCACGATCTTCTTGACTCGGCGCAGCACGAAATTGATCAGGATACCCTTGGCGCCGAACACGTCACCAATCGAGGCAACAACGACATTTTGAATATCGGTGCCGATGATGGCCTGCTGGGCCGTATGGGCAAAGTTCTCCAGTACAAACAGGACTTTTGCACCGGAATCCTTCAACTGATAGGTCAGTTCACGGGCGGTGTAGAGCGGGTTGATGTTAACGACAATCATGCCTGCCCGCAAAATACCGTAAACAGCAATCGGGTTTTGCAGGATATTGGGCATCATCACCGCAATACGGTCACCCTTGCGGAAACCGTGGGCCTGCAGCCAGGCTGCGACCTTGCGTGTTTCCTGTTCAAGTTCAGCGTAGGTGATCGACTTACCCATGCTGGTGAAGACTTTGCGGCCAGCATAAGCGGCGCAGTTTTTCTCCATCAGATCGCGCAAGGAGTTATAAGCCGATGACGGAATTTCCGCTGGCACACCTTCCGGATAGGAAGCAAGCCACGGTTTATCCTTTGCAGAACCTTCAGGTTTAGTTTTGAACGCGTCGTTCATGCCGCTCCTCCCAGCGTAACTTATCGCACAGCGTTTTGTGTGAGGCAAATAGCTGTCACCCGCTGTCCATGCCGTTCCGGTCCTCCAACCGAATTAGCTGCCTGATCAAAATGTATGTAACTCTAACGTACACGTCAATCTCACTGTAACGATTGTTACAGTCAAAAATACGCGACCGGATTACGCAATTTGGACCGGTGCTGACGGATGGCGCAAGAGGCGGTGGCAAACATCACCCTTTCGACGTGTCTATTTCGGTAGGGACTACAATTTTCCGCCGAAAATCCGCTTTCGTGCCCATTCGCCCGCGGGTTGGTTTTGACTTTAATCCTGATTTGCGCGATCAACAAAGAATATCGGCCTGTATGCATGGAATAACGTGAATGACTGTCGCTGCACTTGAGTTGAAAAACATCGGTAAACGGTTTGGTGCGACCGATGTGTTGAACAACATCGATCTCACGGTCAACAGCGGTGAAATCATCTGCCTGGTCGGGCGTTCCGGTTGCGGCAAGTCGACGCTTTTGAGAATTATTGCCGGTGTTGAAACTCCGGATCAGGGCACGCTCATGATGAATGGCCGGGAGATTGCCGGGCCGTCGTCATTTGTCGAACCTGAAAACCGCAATATCGGCTTCGTCTTTCAGGATTATGCACTCTTCCCGCATTTGACCGTTGAGCGAAATGTGATGTTTGGACTCAAGGGCGTACAGAAGGACGAGGCACGTGAGCGTGCCAGTTCCCTTATCGACCATGTCGGACTGCGGGCATTGGCGACGCGTTATCCACACACGCTCTCCGGTGGTGAACAGCAGCGCGTGGCGCTGGCAAGAGCGCTTGCTCCACGTCCGGCTATTCTGCTGATGGATGAACCCTTTTCCAATCTCGACCGTGGCCTGCGTGACAGCGTGCGCGAAGAGACGCTTTCATTGCTACGTGGTCTTGGCACTACGGCTATCATGGTCACACATGATCCCGAGGAGGCGCTGTCTGCCGGTGATCGTGTAGTGCTGATGCAGCAGGGCCAGATCGTGCAAACCGGCAGTGGATATGATCTACACGACAGACCAAATTGCCGTTATGCGGCGGATTTCTTCTGTGCCTTCAATAAGGTCGATGGCGTCATTCGCAATGGCCGGATTGAAACCGGGTTGGGTGCCTTTACGACGCCTGAAAAACTTCCCGAGGGTGCGCAGGCCGTTGCCTATATTCGTCCCAGTGCCATTTCCCTGTCGGCAAACGGTGCGATGAACGGCTCGGTAGAAGGTGTTATTTCCGGCAGAACCTTCCTTGGCGAGATCGAGCAACTCAATATCCAGGTGCCCGGCATGAGTGAAAATCTGCGCGTGCGCAGCATGGATCGCCTGCCTCAAGGCGTGGATCGTGTGCAGCTTAAGGTGAAGCCGGAAACGGTTCTTGTTTTCATCTAGGGTTGTATTTGCGTTGGTATCCTCTTTGTTTTTGGTGCGCTATCAACTTAAAGTGAGTATTTTATCCGAATTTGCCAGCGCATAAACTTGACATCAGTTGTCATGTATGATGCAGACCGCCTGTAACTTTTCTTAGGAGTACAGGGGATTAAGATGAGCAAAGTCATTTCTTTCAAGACAGCACTTCTCGCAAGCGTGTTCATGGCGGGTGCAGCTCAGGCAACTGAACTGAACATCTACACGACCCGCGAACCGGCTCTTCTTCAGCCGCTTCTCGATTCCTTCACCACCAACAGCGGCATCAAGGTCAATACCGTATTCCTGAAAGACGGTCTGGCTGAGCGCGTTCTGAGCGAGGGCGCCAGCTCTCCTGCAGACATCCTGATGACCGTTGATGCTGGTAACCTCGTTGACTTGGTTGAAAAGGGTGTGACGCAGGCCGTTGATTCCGCCGTTCTCAAGGAAGCCGTTCCAGCTGAACTGCGTAACGCCGACGGCAACTGGTTTGCACTTTCGATGCGCGCCCGCGTTCTCTACGCTGCCAAGGACCTTGATCTGGCGTCCTTCAACTATGAAGACCTCGCTGATGCCAAGTGGAAGGGCAAGGTATGCATTCGTTCTGGCCAGCACCCGTACAACACGGCCCTGTTTGCTGACTACGTCGCCCATTACGGTGCAGAAGAAACTGAAAAGTGGCTGGCTGGCGTCAAGGATAACCTGGCTCGCAAGGCTGGTGGCGGTGACCGTGATGTTGCCAAGGATATCCTCGGCGGCATTTGCGATATCGGTATTGCAAACTCCTACTATGTTGGCCTGATGCGTTCGGGCAAGGGTGGTGAAGACCAGGTCAAGTGGGGCGAGGCGATCAAGGTCGTTCTGCCAACCTTCAAGAACGGCGGTACGCAGGTCAACATATCGGGCGCTGCTGTTGCCAAGAACGCGCCCAACAAGGACAATGCTGTAAAGCTGCTTGAGTATCTGGTCTCTGCAGAAGCCCAGAAAATCTACGCGGAAGCCAACTACGAATATCCGGTCAGACAGGGTGCTTCTGTCGACCCGATCATTGCATCGTTCGGCGAACTGAAGATTGACAACAAGACGCTTTCGGAAATCGTTACCCACCGCAAACAGGCCAGCGAACTGGCTGAAAAGGTTGGCTTCGACAACTGATAATCAGTTTGTTACATGCTACCGAGGCGCTCGTTTTGAACGGGCGCCTTTGGCCGTTTAAAATGCTATTCGGCCAAGATGATAATTCCCACCTGAAGAGCAGGTCGATACGTGAGCCTTAACCCAGCCGTCGAATCCTCAAGCAAGGCCAGACGTCGTAAACTGGAAATCTGGCTGGTTGGCGCTGTGTTGATTGCGCTTTTGGCACTGGTGCCGGTTCTGGCGTTGCTTTTTGAAGCGCTGCAGGGCTCGCAAGGTCTGTGGGCGCATCTGGCATCATCGGTACTGGCAACGGCATTGCCCGACACGCTGGTTCTGCTCGTTGGCGTCGGGGTCATTGCCGGAGTTCTTGGAACACTTGCCGCCTGGCTGGTGGCCGCACATGATTTTCCCGGTCGCAAGATACTGGAATGGGCGCTGCTTTTGCCGCTGGCCATGCCGACCTATATCGTCGCTTACGCCTATCTCGACATCCTGCACCCGATCGGTCCGGTGCAGGAATTGATCCGCTGGGTATTGGGTTACTCCAGCCCGCGCGAGTTCCGACTGTCGGATATTCGCTCGACCACTGGCTGCATCATCCTGCTCAGCTTCGTGCTGTATCCTTATGTCTACATTCCCGTGCGGGCGATGTTCATGACGCAGGCGGGCAATCTGATCGAGGCTGCACGTAGCCTTGGCGCGTCTCGTAGCGGTGTCTTTGTACGGGTGGCAGTGCCATTGGCGCGTCCGGCCATAGCGGTTGGCATCAGCCTCGCACTGATGGAAGCGCTGAATGATATCGGTGCGTCCGAGTTTCTTGGTGTACGAACGCTGACGGTGTCCGTCTACACGACATGGGTCACCCGTTCCGATCTGCCGGGTGCATCGCAAATCGCCCTGTTCATGCTGTTCATCGTCGTTGCTCTTGTTGCCTTGGAACGGTGGGCGCGTCGCAGACAGCGGTATTCCGTATCTGCGCAGCGCAATCATCCGCTGCAGCCTCTGCGGCTATCCCGGCTCAAGGGCTGGCTGGCATTTCTCGCTGGAAGCCTGCCGATCCTGGTGGGCTTCGTGTTCCCGGCGATCTATTTGGTTATCGAAGCCTGGAAGCGCTTCCGCTTCAGCGGGCTTTCTCCCCGTCTCATCGGTGAGGCAGGCAATACGCTTGTGTTTGCAGGCGTTGCGACAGCCGTAACGTTACTATGTGGCATCATCGTTGTTTACGCCATGCGGCTAAGGCCCGGTGCAACCAGCCGGTGGAGCTACCGTTTGTCGACAATCGGTTATGCAGCACCCGGTACGGTGATCGCGATTGGCGTGTTGATCGCGCTCGGCGCTTTTGATCGCTTGGTCGATGTGACTGCGCAAAGTTGGTTTGGCGTTTCAACCGGTCTTTTGATGATCGGTAGCGGCGGAGCGCTGATCTTTGCCTATACGGCGCGATTTTTGACCATTGCTGCTGGTGGTGTTGATGCCGGTTTTAGCCGCATACCGCACTCCTTTGATCATGCGTCGCGAACACTCGGTCGCACTGCTGGTAGCACATTCCGTCATGTGCATTTTCCACTGTCACGGGCGGCGCTGGCCGCTGCAGGTTTGCTGGTGTTTGTCGACTGCGTGAAGGAGCTTCCGGCAACGCTTCTTCTGCGTCCGCTGAATTTTGAGACCTTCGCCACCCACCTTTATGGCGAGGCGGCACGCGGTACCTATGAGGAAGCGTCAATTGCAGCGCTGGCCATTGTTGTCATCGGTATATTGCCTGTGATCCTGCTTGCCCGCGTCGGTCGGATTGAAACCACCCGTCGATAAGGTTTCCTGGCCGGCAAAAAGACAGAATTGTTTCAAAACGGGACATCTCGCGTGGTTTGATATCAGCACACACCTCTTCCTGTGTCCTTTGTATTTTATTCATTAGGCAAGTCTAATTAAATGAAATGAATTAAAGGAACTGCTGATGTAGTTTCGCTTTCAATGGTTTGTAGCCGCTCGTGGCTAACAACATTTGGAGGAAGATCATGAAAACAATAACAAGCAGCCTTCTCGTCTCCGCCTGCCTTCTTATGCCCGTGGGTGCCTACGCTCTCGACATCAATGTTGGTGGTGAAAAAGGTGTGAGCGTCAGCGTCGATGCAAAAGACGGGCTGGATGCGGGTGCCTCGGTTGGCGGTCGTGATGGCGTTAATGCTGGCGCTTCCGTTGGTGGCCGCAGCAGTGGCGGTCTCGGTGCTGATGTCAGCGCATCGGTTGGTGGCCGCGATGGCGTTAATGCCGATGTCGGAGCCACGGTTGGCGGTCGCGACCTTGCCAGTGCCAATGCAAAAGCCTCGGTTGGCGGCGACCGTGGATTGAAGGCCAATGTCGGGCTGAATGCAGGAACTGGTGGTGTCAATCTGGGTGTGGGTCTCGGTCTTGGTGGCACCACTACGACGACACCTGGCACACCAGGAAACCCTGGCGTCAACAATCCCGGCACCAAAAATCCGGCCCTGCGTCGCGCGATAGTCGGCTACAACAACATGTCTCGTCCGGAGCAGATTCGGCTGGCACGTCGCTGTGTCGATATCCTTGGTAGCGGTGGTTATGATGCAGCGCTGACCCAGCTCTGCCGCATGATCCAGATGGCGTCGCGCTAAACCGCCCCTTGCTCTCACGTGACGTAAAACCCATCACCCGCAGATGTCTTTGCGGGTGATTTATTCGTCCTTCGACAGTTGCGAGTTGTTGATCAGGCGCCGCGCCGGCCCAGCGACATGATCCGCTGACGCAACATACGCGCAATACTGCGGGTGTTACGATACATATGGACCTGTGACGAAACTTGCCGCACATCGCGGTCGCTTTTCTGTGTCAAGCCGATGATCAATGTTCCCATCTCTTCACGCTCTTTCCAGAAGCGGCTCATAATGGGGTGATCTTCGACCGCGCAACTGTCGGTCCGTAAAATATTGGCGTCATCAAGGTGCCAGTCCGTCAGCTTCCATGTCAGCAGCTTGCCGGGCGAATATTTTGAGTAGTTTTCGTTGTAGGCCGTTTTCCAGGTGTAGGCTTCGCCTTGTGCCATCAGTACCACCATGGAGGCGATCGACTGTCCGTCGAGGTCGATGGTGTGAATACGGGCCGCATCGTTTTCTGCAAGGTTGTTGATGCCTTCACGCGCAAATGCGGCGCGGTAACGGTCATCCACCAATGCAGAGCGTTTGCGCCCCTTCCAGCCGCTGGCTTCCAATGCCAAAAATTCTTCCAGACGGAAACGAATGTCCTTTGGCTGACGGGCCACATTGTAGGTCAGCGTACCGACCTTCTCCAAAAGCCGCCACTGCCGGCGCATTTCGCGCAGGTGATTGGAGGCCAATGTTTCTTTCAGATAGGCGTCGCCATCCTCATAGCTTTGCAGCATCGGGCGTTGATGTTGTTCAGCGGTTGCCAGTGGCAGGTTGCGGCTGAGTGCTATGGCTTTCAGCATACGCGCAAACGGTCCATCCAGGCGCAGGTCCGGTAGAACGAGAACGTCGGGCAGATCGGCGCGGTCATCGCTTAAGGCGTCAAGCAGGGTGTCAATGGTTTCGGCCGCGGCTTCGGTATCCACCAGCGGCGTGCCAAGTGGTCCAAACGGATTGGCCCAGACACGAATAACGGATGGACCTATCGAAAAACCAGGCTTTTCGACCGAGAACGGCATCAGCAGGCGCATGCGGCTGCGCTGCTCATTGCGGTCGCGGATCAGCGCAAAACGCACAGCGCGCTCATCGATACGTGTCATGGCCGGTGCCAGAAGACGACCGGTGAAAAAGACGTTCGGTTCCATCACGCGGTTGGTGAGGAAGTCGAGTTCTTCTTGCAAGTCATAGCCCAGTTGTGCGGGATATATGCAGAACTCTCGGCCCTCGCGACCAATCTGCAGGGTCTTGTCAGCAGAAGGGGCAACCGTATCGCTCATGCCACTGGCCTTTGCGCCTGCTGGCGTCTCAACCGTTTGCATGTCGGTGGGGCGCTGGTTGGGGGTCATGATCATGCTGCCTTTTTCCGGTCGGCACGCGCAAATGGAAACTTGAAAGCAAACAGCACAATGCCAAGCGTATGGCGTACCGCGACATGCAACAGAACGGTTTCGATGACCGTAATTGCTGCCGTTGCAATTGCTGCTCCGATCAGTCCGTAAAGCGGCGTCAGGGTCAGATAGAGAATGATGCCGCACACCAGAGTTGCGACGTAAATACCAACACACAGTTTCTGGTGTCCGGTCATATTCAGCAGTGCCTCCGCCGGGCCAATACTGGCCTTGGCCAGGAAACCTGCAAACAGAATGAACATCAAACTATAACCCTGGGTGAAGGCGGGTCCGAAGAGAGAGAGTAACAGAGGTCCTGCCAGCAGTACACAGGCGCCGATACCGAGCGACGGCCAGAATGTCCAGCGCGCTGACTGCCCGGCAAAGGTGGATAGTCCTTCTCGGTCATTGTCGGCGATCAGGGCTGCAAAACGCGGTGATGCAGCAGCCTTAACGGCAAAAAAGACGAATTGTACCAGAATGATGGTTTTGGCGGCGGCGAAATAAATGCCGACATGATCGGGTGGCAGGTAAAAGCCGACCACCAATACATCTGCGTTGGTCATCATGAAGCCGATGCCGTCGATGACGAAAATCGGCAGGGCGAAGCGAAACCATTGACTGAAATGGATGGTTCTTTTGCCGCGATCGAATGTGTGATCCAGCCTCTTGCTGATCAGCAGCAGTTGCAGAACAGTTGTCGTGTAGGCGGCTGCCAATCCGGCAACCATTGCCGTTGTGGCAGTGTGAGGTTCGCCCGCCAGTATGGCGATCAGCATATAGATCAGGATCAAGAGCGGGCGTACGATGTAGGTTGGACTGAGAGCGGAAACAGGCCAGCCATTAGCTCTGGCCGTGCCATCCAGCACATCACCGAGTGCGATCATTGGCAGGATCAGGGCGCCCAGAAAGGTCGGAACCAGATAATAGTCCGGTATCATGTCGCCGAAGAAATACAGGAAGGCAGCACCGGCTGCGGCCATCAGACTTGCAGAGACGAGTGCAAAAATACGCGCTGTGGCGGTCAGGCCGCGGATCAGATGGTTGTCGCCCGCTGCCTTGTATCCCGGCAGAAAACGGATGACGGTGGCGTGGAAACCGAGACAGGACATGTTGCCGAGCAGAATGACCATGACCCAAACAAAGGCGAAAATGCCGTAGTCAAATTCACCCATCAGGCGGGCAAGCATGATCTGCGATACGAAGGCAATGCCAGCACTGATAATGCGGATCAGGAAGGCGATCAGCGCCATGCGTTGGGCGCGCGTTGCTTCGGTTTCGCCGGATAAAATTCGTGCGGTTCCGAGCCTTACCGCTGCGACTTTGCAGCGAAGACTATCGGGCAGGATTTTTTCCGCCGCATAGAGAACCGTCATGATGGTCACGCAATAATTCCAAAGCCACCGGGCTATGCGCAGCCTAGCCTGCGCCAGTTAACGAAGGGTATTGGCTGCACAAAATTGATGTGTTTTCGGTACCTTGCACGTCAAGGTTTTTGCGGACGGGACAGGCTTTATTTTCGACCTGTTTCAGGTTTCCGGCATGAAAGGAACGGGTTGTTTGCGGCGCGGGAAAAGTCCCAGCACCAGAATGCATCCGGTAATGATAACAACGGCACCACCCAACTGCAAAACTGAAAGTGGTTCGTGCAATACCAGCGCACCAATCAGCACCGCTATAATGGTAACGGCAAACTCCACGCTGATGGCCTTGGTGGCTCCGATCTTGGAAACCAGCCAAAAATAGGTGATGTAAGTCAAAGCACTCATCACCATGGCAAGCGTGAAAAGATAAAAGAAATCAACGGGTCCCGGTATCGCGCGGAAGGGGACAGCGAGCAGCAGCGGCAATGTGATAAAGCCGCCGGCCAGAAATGAGCCGATGGTGATTTCCCACGAACCGGTGCCTTTCAGGCTGCGGCTGGCATAGTTGCTGCCAAAGGCAGCGCAGATGCAACCGACAAGGCAGGCACCACAGCCAAGCACGAAGGACAGTGTAACTGGTACGGTTGGAAAACCAACCAGCAGGATGATGCCGCCGGCGCCGAGCAGCAGCCCGACCAGCCCCTGTACTGTCATTTTCTCAAGTCCCCAGAACTGGCTGATCAACATGGAGAACAGGGGAATGGTGGCAACGATGATTGCGGCCATCGCAGTCCCAATCAACGGAGTGCCGTAGGACAGGCCGACAAGCTGACCAGCAACAGTGGTCGCGCCCACAATGGCAAAGGCACGCCATCCCGCGTCGAAGTTCAGTTTACGGCCGGTCAGCTTTGCGATCAAAAGCAACATTAGGCTGGCAATGAAACAGCGGGTTGTCACTGCGCCCACCCAGCCGAATGTTTCGACAACGCGTAACATCAACAGGAATGACAAACCCCACGCAACAGCGAGAAAAATGTATGCGGCGATTGCACCCGGTTTCATAAGACTATCCAGAAAGAGAGGCGGTTCTGGCGGCACAGTTATGAGAGCCTTTGACAGGCGTCAATCAAATTGTATGCGGCGAGAATACCGCCCGACAACCGATGGCGCATGAGTGTCCCCCCTTGCGCCATCCTGACATCCGCGGGTCGTGTTGGCCGACCAATTATTCTTCGATCGTGTATTCGCTCAGTTCACACAGGTTCTGTGTGTCTTCCGTAGTGTCCAAGTCAGCGCTGCCTTCAAACTCGAAACGCATGTCGTATTCACAGACATCACGACCGTCAGTAATGGTGACAGTGCCGCTTTCACCGGGCTTGAGAACTTGGCTGCCAAACACATCGCCTTCCCAGTTATCTACACCCACAGGCGAAGTATAAAAATGGGTCAGCACAGAGTTCGTGCCATTGATGAGCTTGAACACAAGGTCTTCAGCCATCGAAGGCGTAGCTGCGGCCGCACAAAGTGCTGCCGTTACGATCGCAGTTTTGAAGTTGAACATGATTTTTCCATCCAGCTCATGAGCGAGCGGGTAATCATTAAAATAAAACCAACAAGAACTGGTAAATCTGCCTACTGATTTTTCGCCCGATCCTGCGCAAGCGTCCTTGCTGTCCATGACAACAAAAAAGCCTGCAAACGAGGTTTGCAGGCTTTTTGATTTTTGTCGCGGAACAGGCAATCAGGCCTGATCAAAGACGCCGTGGCAATGTTTGTACTTCTTGCCGGAGCCGCAAGGGCAAAGCTCGTTGCGACCGATCTTGCCCCAGGTTGCGGGGTTGTTCGGATCACGATCTTCCGGGGCAACGTAAGCCAGACCCATTGCAAAAGCCGGTTCATTCATCTCGTCTTCGCCGGTATTCGGGTCTGCGTGATGAGCGGTCATTTCCGGCAGTTCGGCAGGCTGTGGTGGTTCCTGAACCAGTTCAACGCGCATCAGCTGGGTGGTGACGGCTTCGCGCAGATTGGCAAGCAGTGCCTGGAACAGTTCGAATGCTTCGGCCTTGTATTCCTGCAGCGGGTCGCGCTGGGCATAACCGCGGAAACCGACGACGGAGCGCAGGTGATCGAGGTTGACGATGTGCTCGCGCCACAGGTGGTCGATGGTCTGCAGAAGGATAGAGCGTTCGACATAGGTCATCAGCTCTTCGCCGAAACGCTCGCGACGGTCTGCTGCGTATTTTTCGGTGGCTTCCGTGATGCGCTGGAGAATGTCATCTTCAGCAATGCCTTCTTCCTTGGCCCAGTCTTCGATAGGCAGATCAAGGTTGAGGAACTGGGCAACACCGGCCTTCAGGCCAGCGGTATCCCACTGTTCGGCATAAGCATGTTCTGGAATGTGCTTCTGCACCAGCATGTCGATGACTTCGCTGCGCATGTCGGCAACGGTTTCGCTGATGTTCTGTGCATCCATCAGTTCCAGACGCTGGTCGAAGATCACCTTACGCTGATCGTTGAGAACGTCGTCGTATTTCAGCAGGTTTTTACGCGTTTCGAAGTTGCGGGCTTCAACCTTCTTCTGGGCGCGCTCAAGGGCCTTGTTGATCCAGGGGTGGACGATTGCCTCACCATCCTTCAGGCCAAGTTTCTGCAGCATGCTGTCCATGCGCTCGGAGCCGAAGATGCGCATCAGGTCATCCTGAAGCGACAGGTAGAACTTCGAACGGCCCGGGTCACCCTGACGACCCGAACGACCACGCAACTGGTTATCGATACGGCGGCTTTCGTGGCGTTCTGTCGCGATGACGTAAAGACCGCCAGCAGCCAGTGCTTTTTCCTTGAGAACCTTGATCTCTTCGCGGATCGCCTTTTCTTTTGCGTCGCGCTCGGCGCTTGGCTCCATACCGTCGAGTTCGCGCTCAAGACGCATGTCGACGTTGCCGCCAAGCTGAATGTCGGTACCGCGACCAGCCATGTTGGTGGCGATGGTGACAGCGCCGGGAACGCCGGCCTGTGACACGATGTAGGCTTCCTGCTCGTGGTAGCGGGCGTTCAGAACCTGGAAATTCTCGAAACCAGTCTGACGCAGCATCGTGGCAAGCAATTCCGATTTTTCAATCGATGTGGTGCCAACCAGAACCGGTTGATTGCGGTCATGGGCTGCGCGGATTTCGGTGATGATCGCCTTGTATTTCTCTTCACCGGTCCGGTAGATCTCATCATCCTCGTCGATACGCTGGATCGGCAGGTTGGTGGGAACTTCGATAACATCGAGGCCGTAGATGTTGCTGAATTCTTCCGCTTCGGTCGATGCCGTACCGGTCATGCCGGCAAGCTTCTTGTACATACGGAAGTAATTCTGGAAGGTGATCGAGGAAAGCGTCTGGTTTTCCGGCTGGATCTGAACCTTTTCCTTGGCTTCAAGCGCCTGGTGCTGGCCTTCCGAATAACGGCGGCCTGGCATCATACGTCCGGTAAATTCGTCAATGATGACGATCTCATCATTGCGGACAATGTAGTCCTTGTCGCGTGTGAACAGCTTGTGAGCCTTCAACGCGTTGTTGATGTGGTGAACGATTGCAACGTTCTCGACATCGTAAAGCGATTCACCCTTCAACAGGCCAGCAGCGCGCAGCAGGTTTTCCAGCTTTTCGGTGCCTTCCTCGGAGAAGTTGGCCGAACGTTGCTTCTCGTCGATTTCGTAATCGGCAGCATCAAGCAGAGGGATGAAAGCGTCGATCGTGTTGTAAAGATCGGAACGGTCATCAAGCGGGCCGGAAATGATCAGTGGCGTCCGCGCTTCATCGACGAGGATCGAGTCCACTTCGTCGACGATGGCGTAGTGGTGGCCGCGCTGAACCATCTGGGCGCGATCATATTTCATGTTGTCGCGCAGATAGTCGAAACCAAGCTCGTTGTTGGTCGCGTAGGTGATATCGCAGGCATAGGCCGCGTGACGCTCTTCGTCGGAAAGACCATGCACGACGATGCCGGTGGTCAGTCCAAGGAAGCTATATAGCCTGCCCATGATGGTGGCGTCGCGGGAGGCGAGGTAATCGTTAACCGTCACCACGTGTACGCCCTTGCCCTCAAGCGCGTTCAGATAAACCGCCAGTGTTGCCACAAGCGTTTTACCTTCACCGGTCTTCATTTCCGAGATGGCGCCCTCATTGAGGATCATACCACCAGTCAGCTGCACATCGAACGGGCGCATGCCCAGAACGCGGCGCGATGCTTCACGGCAAACGGCAAAGGCCGGAATAATCAGGTCTTCCAGTTTCTTGCCATCTGCAAGCTGCTGGCGGAATTCGACGGTCTTTGCGGAGAGCGCCTCATCGGAAAGAGCCTTAGTGGCTTCTTCCAGCGCGTTGATGGCTGCGATCTTGCTTTTAAACGAACGGACACGGCGTTCATTGGCCGAACCGAACAACTTGCGGGCGATGCCGCCTAGACTGACCATCTTGCTGGCCCTTTCTGAAGTGCCGTTTCCGCTTCGTGCTGCGACCGTCAGAGCTTTTCACAAACAAATGACGGCTTTCGCCCGGAAACGTATCTGGACGCGAGGTTGCGTGACAGATAAGAGGGGGGGCAAATGATGTCAACGGTTCTGCCGGTTACAGAATGGCCACAATCCAATGTTTGGAACATTTTCCAGCCGGAAGTGCCATGTGGAACCCGGCATAGTCTCCGAAAGGTTTATTATGTTGCGCTATAACAAAATTGCCGCCGCCGTAATCGTGGCGACGCTTGGCCTTCAACTTCCAGCTTTTGCGCAGGAAGACGCCGTTGTTGCAAAAGTGGGCGATCTGGAAATTCACCAGTCCGAACTTGATCTGGCAATTGCCAATCTCGACCCGCAATTTGCCCAGTTTCCCGATGAGCAGAAAAAAGTTGCAGCTCTGTCGTCCATCATCGATGTGAAGCTGCTGGTAAAGGATGCTGATGCGGAAGGTCTCAGAGACACCGACGCTTTCAAGAACCGCGTCAATTTCATCACTGAGCGCGAACTTCACAATGCTTACTTCCTCAAGCACGTTTCCGACGCCGTGACGCCTGAAGAGGTCAAGGCACGCTACGACAAGGAAGTCGCTGCGATGCCACAGGAGGAAGAAGTTCACGCCCGTCATATTCTGGTTGAGTCTGAAGACGTGGCCAAGGATGTCATTAAGCAGCTTGATGAAGGCAAGGATTTTGCTGAAATCGCCAAAGAGAAGTCCACTGATTCCAACAAGGATGAGGGTGGCGATCTCGGCTGGTTCGGCAAGGGCCGCATGGTGCCGGAATTCGAACAGGCTGCTTTTGCTCTCGAAAAGGGCGCTTACACCAAGACCCCAGTCAAGAGCCAGTTCGGCTTCCACGTGATCAAGTTGGAAGACAAGCGTATTGCACCGCCACCACCATTTGATCAGGTCGAGCAGCAGGTTCGCCAGATGGTTATGCGCGAAAAATATGTTGCGCTGATTGAAAAGGCAAAGACCGAGCAGAAGATCGACATCATGGATCCGGCGCTCAAGACTGGCTACGACGAAGTCAACAAAGCGCAGGACGCTGAGGCGGCACAGCCGCAGCCGCAGCCATAATCGATATTTCGCGGGGCGGTCATTACCGCCCCGTTTTCCATAGCCCCACCCCATTTCTGTCAGGTTCCGTCATGTCCGTTGCCGTTTCTCCGCTCGCTCCCAAATCCTATCCCGAAATGCCTTCCTTGCGCGGTGTGCGCATGGCAACGGCGGCAGCTGGCATAAAATACAAGAACCGCACAGACGTTTTGATGATGGTCTTCGACAAGCCGGCCAGTGTTGCCGGTGTTTTCACCAAGTCAAAGTGCCCGTCTGCGCCAGTTGATTTCTGCCGCGCCAACCTTGCACATGGCGTTGCCCGCGCAGTGGTCGTCAATTCCGGTAACGCCAACGCCTTCACCGGCGCAAAGGGCAAGCAGGCCACCACGCTGACGGCGCAATCTGCAGCTGCTGCTGTTGGCTGCGGCGAAAATGAAGTTTATCTCGCTTCGACCGGCGTTATTGGTGAGCCGCTTGACGCAACCAAGTTTGCAGGCGTTCTTGGCCAGATGCACAGTGACGCGACCGGTGATTTCTGGAAGCAGGCTGCTGAAGCCATCATGACCACGGACACTTATCCCAAGGTTGCAACCCGCACTGCCGACATTGGCGGCGTGAAGGTGACAATCAATGGTATCGCCAAGGGTGCGGGCATGATTGCGCCTGACATGGCGACCATGCTGTCGTTTGTAGTGACCGATGCCGATATTGCGCCTGAGGCACTTCAGGCGCTGTTGTCTGCCGGTGTTGGTCCGACTTTCAACTCGGTTACGGTTGATAGCGATACATCGACGTCCGACACATTGATGTTGTTTGCCACGGGTGCCGCTGCCGCTGATGGCCAGGCCCGTGTTGAAAAGGGCGACGATGCCCGCCTTGCGTCCTTCCGTGAAGCGCTGAATGATCTGCTCAAGGATCTGGCACTGCAGGTGGTTCGCGATGGCGAAGGCGCACGCAAGATGGTTGAAGTGACGGTCACCGGCGCGGAAAATGATGCCGCTGCCAAAAAGATTGCACTTTCGATTGCCAATTCGCCGTTGGTCAAAACAGCTGTGGCCGGCGAAGACGCCAATTGGGGCCGTGTCGTAATGGCCGTTGGCAAGTCCGGTGAAATGGCTGACCGCGACCTTCTGGCCATCTGGTTTGGCAATGTTCGTGTTGCCGTTAATGGCGAACGTGATCCGGCCTATTCGGAAGCGGAAACAACTGCGGTCATGAAGCTGGAAGATATTGCCGTGAAGGTGGATATCGGTCTTGGCAATGGCACCGCTACGGTTTGGACCTGTGATCTGACCAAGGAATATGTGGCGATCAACGGTGACTACCGGAGCTGATTTTGTGACTGTCGATAAGCCTAAAAATAATGTCAATTTTCCGCTGGTTCGCCGTTTAGAGGCGGTCAGCTTCCGTGCATGGCCAGCATCATCAGTTGTTTACGATGGCAGCTGGCAGGTGCGCATGACAGGTTCGCATCCTTCCAAGCGCATCAACTGTGTCGTGCCGCTGGATCCTTCGGATTACGGCAATACCGATATGCGGCTGGAAAAAGCGCGCAAGAGGTTCGAAGATTACGGACGGCCGCTTCTGGTGCGCGAAACGCCACTGATGCCACCGCAATTGCGCGAACATCTAAGCAAAAGCGGCTGGTCTGCCTTTGAAGAGGTCAAGGTGATGACCGCCGACATTTCAAGCGCGGAATTGCCGGAAACTATCTCACACTTGCCAAGCCAGGATGTCGGGCGTTTCGTTGAGGCTCACCTCAAGGTCTCTGGCGATGATGCCGGGCTGCGTCCGGCTATTGCCGAGATCGTCAGCTCGATCGTGCCGCCGCTTGGTCTGTTTATCAAGGAAGACGTCGAGGGCGAACCGCAGGCGACCGTCATCTGCGTACAGGACATCGATCTTGCCGGCATTCTCTCCTTGGATGTGGCAGAGGACAGCCGTCGTTTGGGTATCGCGACGCAGGTGCTGACTTCGGCGCTGCGTTGGGCGCGGTTGAGCGGTGCCAAGCTCGCTTGGTTGCAGGTGGTTTCAACCAACAAACCGGCGTTGGCACTCTACGAGAAATTCGGTTTCACCGAAGCCTATACCTATGCTTACTGGCGAAAAGGCGATGCGCAATGAGCGAAGCGGGAAAGAAGATCGTACTGGTTGCGGCTTGCGCGCTCGTTGACAGTGACAACCGTATTCTTCTGGCACAACGTCCTGAAGGAAAGTCTCTTGCAGGCCTTTGGGAATTTCCCGGCGGCAAGCTGGAAGCAGGAGAAACGCCTGAGGAAACACTGGTGCGGGAGTTGGAAGAGGAACTGGGCATTCGCACCAAGGTTGCCTGCCTTGCGCCGCTGACTTTTGCTAGCCATTCCTACGAGACATTTCACCTGCTGATGCCACTTTTCGTATGCCGTCGTTATGAGGGAATCCCCTACGGTCGCGAAGGTCAGCTGGTCAAATGGGTAAAGGTCAATGCACTGCGTGATTACCCTATGCCACCCGCCGACGAACCGCTTATCCCTTACCTTCAGGATTTGCTTTAGATCTTTCTAAAATTGATCGTCCGTTAATAGATCGTTTAGCACCATCTGGCACATTCCACTGTGTAGAATTGGTAAACGAGGCGTAACGATGAACGAGGATTTCTGGAAGACCGTAGAGGTCCGTCGGCCTTATTCTCGTAAGGCGCGCCAAACTGGCATTTTGAACATTGCCCTGCTGTTCGGTACGGCAGCCATTGCGCTGTCTTTGATCATCACACCGATGGTGGCTGGCAAGAATAGAGAGCCGCGTCTGGCGCAGGTTCCTGATAATTTCGACATGATTACCACCGGATCGATCAAGCCTGCTGCTTCGGTAGACGGCAAAAAAACCTATTCCATAAGGCGCAGTATTCTCCAGCAAACACCCGGTTCGGTTTGTATTGTTGAAGGCTATGGCAACGAAAGCGGCTGCTGATTGTACCTGCAGTGCGGCCGGGAGGCCGGTGCCGACATTATCGGCATGAAATGACCCTGTTCATATGTTCCGGCCGCAATTGCGCGCGCCGAAATGACGACATCATTCAAGCAGCAGCAGGCTCGGCTTGCCGGACAAGGAAAATCAATGCGCCAGCTTTTTGAGATGCTGCGTGATTGTAAGGGATCGACCGCTATTGAATATGGCTTGATCGGTGGCTTGATCGCTATCGCCATTATTCTGGGCTTTGGGGCGATCACCGAAAATCTGGGCAAGATATTCGATATCATCTATAACGCACTGGCAAGTTCGACGGCCTGAAAGCTCAGGCCGTTCTTCCTGTCGTTATTGCAACTTGTTCACCCTGCCATGCTCGGCATGACCGAGGTCAAAGCTTTATTTCCTTGGTTTTCAGGGCATCCGCCAACCGTATTTTTGCCGAGCCTGGCTTAAGCGGCTTCTGCTGGCTGTCATGGGGTGCCCAGCCTGACACATAAATGAATGAGAAGGTGGCGCGGATGCGACCGTCCGGATCGGAATATCGCTCAGCGTAAATCTCGGCAGCCCGCATGAAGAAGTGACGATTGAGCGGCGCACGGCTGCGGCCCATCAACGGATTGGCCATGCCCATGGCACGCAAATCACGCATCAGCGGGAAAATGGAATCGTAACGTACCGTATAGGTTTCGGTGTCGGTTACCGGCAGGGCAAAACCTGCACGTTGCAAGAGGGCGCCAACATCACGCACATCCGCAAAAGGAATGACACGCGGGCTGGCACCGCCCGTCAACTCGGCCTCTGTGCTGAGCAGCACGTCGCGCAATTCGGCAAGGGTACCGGCTCCAGGAATTGCCCCCATGAACAGGCCGTCTGGCTTCAATGCGCGTCTGATCTGGATAAAGGCACCGGGTGTGTCATTGGTAAGGTGTAGGCCAAGTGGCGACACGATAAGGTTGGCCGAGGCCTCTTCGAGTGGAAATTGCTCCAGCGAAGCGACCTGTACTGTTTCGCCTGATTGGGCGAAAGCGGCGTCTATTTCAACACGGTGTAACGTTTCGACCTTGCCGATCTGCATGATCCGTCGTGCGGTGATGCCGGTTGCGCCATGAAGTTCGACCGCTGTCTCAAACTGCCGCTCAACGACAACAAGCCGTTCGGCAATTTCATCGGCGACGATATCGAGCAGAAAAAGCGCCTTTTCATCCAGTGTGCGCAGGGCGCGTTTGCGATTGGCTTCAATCAGCCGCTGGTCGAAAAGTATGTCCATGGGATGGCCTTCAGAATATTTGCTTCGCAAAGGCACCCGTTCGAAGGTAATGTCAACATCATGGGGTCGGGCAGGTTACGTTTTTTATCATCGGGACCAATTGGACTGCTACGCCAATGGGGCAGGGCGGTAGTTGATATTGTCTATCCTCCACAATGTGCTGGTTGTGGCATTATCATCTCGCGAGGCGGTGCATTTTGCAGCGAATGCTGGAGTGGCATCGGATTTATCGAGCGTCCCTATTGCGAAATTTTGGGTCTACCATTTTCCAGTGATCCGGGCCCAGGCATGCTCTCTTCCGAAGCGATTGCCAATCCGCCACCTTTTGACCGTTTGCGATCAGCTGTCATTCATGAGGGCGCAGCACGCAAGCTCGTTCATCAACTGAAATATCTCGATCGGTTGGATCTTGTCAGCACGATGGCAGTCTGGATGCTGCGTGCCAGTGACGGCATGATCGAACAATGTGACTACATCATACCCGTGCCACTGCACCGGAGACGATTTATATCACGGCGCTTCAATCAATCTGCAGAACTGGCACGCCATCTGGCGGACCTTTCAGGAAAGCCTTTTCTGTCTTCATCCGTTATCAGGACCAAACCAACCAAACGACAGGTTGGCCTCACTGCAAAGGGGCGACAGGACAATATGCGAGGTGCATTTGCCTTTGCGCCGGGACGCGAACTGGATGTTGCAGGGAAAAGAGTGGTGCTGGTGGATGATGTTTATACCACCGGTGCGACCGTTTCAGCGGTATCGCGACTATTAAAGAAAGCGGGCGCCGCAGATGTCACCGTTTTGACCTTTGCAATGGCTATTTCCGGCCCTATATGACGGGGTGAACAGGCTGAAACGCCTTCCATTGATGATGTTGCATAACCTGGGGAAAACCTATGGCATCTGTCACGATCTACACACGCGATTTTTGCAGTTATTGCGCCCGCGCAAAGGCTCTTCTTGATGAGAAGGGCGTTGATTATGCGGAGTATAACGCGACTGTAACGCCAGAATATCGGCAGGAAATGATAGAGAAATCCGGACGTAATACGTTCCCGCAGGTCTTCATCGCTGGCCAGCATGTCGGTGGTTGTGATGATTTGCATGCCCTTGAACGGGATGGCAAACTTGACGCGTTGCTTGCGAACTGAGAACGGGATAGCGAGATGACTTTCAAGGCTGCCGCAATTCAGATGTGCTCCGGTGTTGATCCGGAGAAAAATGCCGTTGAGATGGAAAAGCTGATCCGTGAAGCGGCGGCCAATGGCGCTGTTTACGTTCAGACGCCGGAAATGACCGGTGCAATCCAGAAGGATCGCGTTGCGTTGCGTGCTGTCCTGAAAGATGAAGACACCGATATCATTGCAACGACTGCTGCAAGACTTGCCAAGGAGCTTGGTATTTACGTGCATGTCGGCTCAACGGCCATTGCCAGAGATGATGGCAAGATTGCCAATCGTGGTTTCCTGTTTGCGCCTGATGGTCAGAGGATCTGCACCTATGACAAGATCCACATGTTTGATGTCGATCTCGACAATGGTGAGAGCTGGCGTGAGAGTGCAGCCTATGAGCCGGGTACTAATGCGCGCGTTGCGACGCTGCCTTTGGCATCCTTCGGTTTTGCCATTTGTTACGACGTGCGTTTCCCGTCACTGTTCAGAACGGAAGCCGTTGCAGGCGCTGAGGTGCTGACGGTTCCGGCCGCTTTTACCCGCCAGACCGGTGAAGCACATTGGGAAGTGCTTTTGCGCGCCCGTGCCATTGAAAATGGTGCTTTTGTGATTGCCGCGGCACAAGCCGGTGTTCACGAAGACGAGCGCGAAACCTTCGGTCATTCGATCATCGTCGACCCATGGGGCAAGGTTCTGGCCGTTGCCGGTGGAGCAGGTGCGGAAATCATCTATGCGGAGATCGATCCTTCGGCAGTCGCCGCTGCACGTGGAAAAATCCCGAACCTCAAGAACGCACGTGATTTCAAACTGGACACAGTTAAAGCAGCGTCTTCAGCTGGAGGTGAGGCGGCTTGATCCGTTACTCGCTTAGTTGCGAAAAGGCGCATGAGTTTGAAGGTTGGTTTGCAGGCAGTGCCGATTTCGACCAGCAGGTCGAACGTGGTCTCGTATCATGTCCGGTTTGCAATTCTCTTCAGGTTACGAAGGCGCTGATGGCGCCTTCTGTATCTACTGCACGCAAACAGGATGAAATGCGCACCCTGGCGATGGATACAGTGCAAAAAGCGGTGCTGGCCAAGGTGAAAGAAACGTTGGCGGAAATTCGTGCCAATACGGAAGATGTCGGCGAGCGGTTCCCCGAGGAAGCCCGCAAGATCCATTATGGTGAGACAGACCAACGCGGCATTATCGGGCAGGCGACCTTGCAGGAAGCCCAGGCATTGGTCGAAGAAGGCATCGATATTGCGCCGTTGCCTGTTATCCCGGATGATGTGAACTAAACTTCATCCCGGATGATGTGAACTGAACTGCGTAAATCTTATGCGGGGCGTTTTGCCAGCAGCATGTAGTTTACGTCCATATCGCTGGACAGGTTCCAGCGATCTTGCAGCACATTGTAAAACACACCGGTGCGGTCAATGATCTGCAGGCCGCTTTCGGTCAGCGGCTTTTCCAACTCTTCCGGACGAACCAGTTTCTCATATTGATGCGTGCCGCGCGGCAGCCAACGCAGAATATTTTCAGCCGCGAAGATGGCGAGGGCGCGCGCCTTGAGCGTGCGGTTGATGGTGGCAGCAAACATCAGGCCGCCGGGACGTACCATGCTTGCACATGTTGTCACGAAGAAGTCGACATCCGCGACATGCTCCACCACTTCCATGTTCAACACCACATCGAATGTCTCGCCTGCTTCGTGAAGCTGTTCGGCGGTCACGGCACGATAGTCGACCGAGACGCCACTTTCACGGGCGTGGGTCGAGGCAATGCCTATATTCTTTTCCGATGGATCAGCGCCAACAACGTCCGCACCCATACGGGCAACGGGCTCTGAGAGCAGGCCGCCGCCGCACCCGATATCAAGAATACGAAGTCCGGCGAGTGGCTTATGGGATTTAGGGTCACGGCCAAATGCTTCGCAGACCTGGTTGCGAATATATTCGAGGCGCACCGGATTGAACTTGTGCAACGGACGGAATTTGCCGGTCGGGCTCCACCATTCTGCGGCCATGGCCGAAAAGCGGTCAACTTCCGTCTGGTCGATGGTCGTTTTTGCTGTTTCGTTCATCTGCAATGCTCCAAGCTGTTTGCGGACTGGAGTCCAATGATTGACGTGTGAAGTCAAGAGATACCTTTGGAACAACCTGACGGCCAGTTCGTTAACGCCGTAATAAAAGACTGAAAAGTCGGCATTTTCCAGACATCTGCGGCATGATATCACGCAGTTTGGAAGCAGAATTTTATCATCATCAAAAAATCCAAATTGCGTTCCAACGATGATTAAGAAGGATGCCGGAAATCGGCAGGCGGGCCTTGTCCAGGGAGAGAACGAACGTGAAGAAGAAATTATATGGTGCAATTGCGCTTCTGGCGCTTGTCGCCATGCCGGCGCTTGCGGAGGCGGCCACTCGAGGCTTTGCAACCGCAAACGTCAACATGCGCTCAGGCCCGAGCACCGCATATCCAGCGGTTGTGGTGATACCGGAAGGGGCACCCTTGGTCATTTATGGCTGCCTTTCCGACACGCCATGGTGCGACGTTTCATTCAGTCGTGGACGTGGCTGGGTAGCGGGCCGTTATGTTCAGGCCGAATATCGCCAGAACCGCGTTTATGTGGAACCACGTTATTACCGCGATCTGGGCGTTCCGATCATCACCTTCGATGTCGGTACCTACTGGGATCGCTATTATCGCGACCGTGATTTTTATCGTGATCGCGATCGTTGGAGCCGTCCGCGCCCACCTCGTAATGATTGGGGTGGACCACCTCCCGGCTGGAACAGACCTCCGCCACCACGCCCTGGCGATTGGAATCGCCCCCCACCACGTCCCGGTGATGGCAACTGGAACCGCCCGCCGCCGCCACGTGGTCCCAATGATGGCCGTTGGGAACAGCGTTACGGTCAGGAGTGGGATAGTGGTCAGCGTCCGCCGCGCCGTGATGACCGGCGCGACGATGACCAACGCAGCGACAACCGCAGAGACGATAACCGGAGAGACGATAATCGCCGGGATCCTCCGCGCTGGAGCGAGGACAGCCGGCCCGGTGGCAACAATGGCGATCAACCACGCCGCCAATATGATCCGGACCGCCAACGTGGCGGCGCCAATGATCGGGGCGAACCATGCATGCCCGGCATGCCAGGTTGCCGCCCGAGCATTTAATGTTTGACCAGAAACCAAGGCGGCCACAGCGATGTGGCCGCCTTTTTCATTGGGGTGGCTAGGTTTCTAGAGATCGACCGTAGCTTGTGTCCTGAAATCCACGCACAAAAAAACCGGCTAAAAAGCCGGTTTTGTCATTCGATTACAAATTGACTCAGCGGCTGGCGACCTGTTCCGGCTTGCCTTCGGAATCGAGCAAGGCATCGATACGCTGGCGTTCATCGGTAAATCTGGCAAGTGCATCGCCGCTCAGTGATTTTCCGCCGGGAAGACGAACCTTCATGGCATCTACCTTGGTGCCATTGACGATCAGTTCGTAGTGCAGATGGGCGCCGGTCGAAAGGCCGGTCGAACCGACATAGCCAATCACCTGACCTTGGGTGACGCGCGCGCCTTCTTTCACACCCTTGGCGATGGCGCTCTGGTGATTATAAGACGAGACATAACCATTGGCGTGGCGAATGAGGGTCTGGTTACCGTAACCATTTGCCCATCCGGCTTTCTCGATAACGCCGTTGCCGGTGGCAATAATGGGCGTGCCGCGCGGAGCTGCCCAGTCTGTACCGGTGTGCATGCGGCTGAAGCGCAAAACCGGGTGACGGCGCATGCCGAAACCGGAGGTCATACGACCGTTTGGCACCGGGTTTCTGATCAGGAACTGACGGATGCTCTTGCCGTCTTCATTGAAGTAGTCAACGCTGTTATCTTCCGGGTTCTGGAAACGATAGAACCTTGTTTCGTTGTCACCAAACTTGGCATTCACATACAGCAGTTCTGAATCGTCGGTGGCTTTGCCTTCTTTATCCTGTACGGAGAAGAAAGCTTCCAGCGTGTCGGTTGGACGCAACTGTGCCTGAAAGTCGACGCTGCTGGCTAGCAGCTTGATCATCAGGCCAATCATGTCCTTGTTCATGCCGTACGCAAGTGAGGCGCGGTAAATGCCGTCATAAACACGCGGCAAATCACGGTTTGCCATGGCGGCCGCCGGATTGCTCTCAAAAGCGCTCGCTACGGCATCCAGTTTCGGAGGCTCGCTTGCTTCTACAAACTGGCCTTTGTCATTGACCGCCACGGTGACGTCGTGCCGGTTTTTACGATAGACGCTGGCGCGGACGATTTTGGCGGCACTTTCGCCTTCACCTTGCAGAATGCCAACCCGCAATACGTCACCAGGTGCCAGTTCAGCAGAACGCAACAAAGGCTCAAGGCTGTTTGCAGCGGTATCGGCCTGTTCTTTGCTGTAGCCATTGGCTCCCAGAAGTTCGGCGATTTTGCTGACTTGACGAACCGGTATCACATCATCTGCATATTCAAGCTGGTTGGCGACAATTGTCTGAGGTGTGGAAACAGACATATTCTGTTCAACCACGCGCGCCGAAAGGCCAGCGGTAATGTCCACATCACTTTCGGACGTGTCGAAACGGCGTGGGTCGATATAATAGAGCGCAGCGAGCTGCTCATTGCCATCGGTCAAAATGGAGCCGTTTGATCTTACAGCTTCCTCAACCTCATCAATGCTCATTGCGCCTGCATAAGCAAAATCCGGGTTCTTCAACGGAAATGCCACGGTACGAAGGCTGACTTCTGACTCCACATCAGAGCCATAAATAGTGCCGGTACGGCTTGCCGCCGGTGGCGGTGCGCCATTGGCTGCAAAGATATTTAGGGGATCAAAGGCTGGATAATCATCCTGCGTCGCATAATTGGACGCGAGTGCGATCTTCACATGCGCAAATGGTACGCGGCGGACGACTTCCTTGTCGCCATCATGAATGACGGTTGACACTTCCAGTACGGAACGGTCAGACGGGCGCGCTGCAATATTGCTTTCAAGAATACGGCCGCCGCGACGTGTAACATCTGCTGATGCGCTGTTCATATCCGCTTTTGCAAAGGCTTCGGCAGGAATGGCCAATTGCTGGCGTCCGTCGAGAGCTGCAAACAGTGCAACGCCCATCAATATAGAAGAGGTGATACCGGTGAGAAATGTGCCGGACAGCCAACGCAGTGAAATCTCCCGGCGATCAGGCGCGCGACGCCCATCTGCCAGAATTGGAGGCTCATTGCCAAGCGAACGGATCGTGTTGCGGTCCGCTATCATGCTTGTTGCGACCAGTCTTTCATTTAATCTCCAGAAGGTACTGCCGAAGGTGTGCAACTTTCAATGCCGCGAGTCAAATGCGTAAGCTCTTACATATATACATATCAGCGCGGGACGATATTAACGCTCCTTTGACCATTGAGATGTGGCGGAGTCAGGGCAGAATAAAGGCAGACACATTAGAGATTTCGTATGTTCCCTTGTTTGCAGTGCATGTGAGTAGGGTCTAAAACTATCGTGGCGTGCGAAACGATCGAAAAACATACATTTCTCTAATAAAAACAGTAGTTTGTGTGATTTTATTATAAATATGAAAAAGGGCTGTTGACTTGTTTGTTTGGTTAGATTTATAAGTCCGCTCACTGAACGAGGGCGGCGGCGCTGCTGGCGACGGACTGCTTCGTTCTAGAGAAATCACGATAGATTGGCTTTTATGG
>NZ_JANUDV010000009.1:0-225807 GCF_024810055.1 Rhizobium sp. BIGb0125 | reverse complement strand
AACCAGCCATAAAAGCCAATCTATCGTGATTTCTCTAGAACGAAGCAGTCCGTCGCCAGCAGCGCCGCCGCCCTCGTTCAGTGAGCGGACTTATAGAGGGGACATTGCCTTATCGTCAATAGGCCTTTGGAAAAAAATCATAAAAAATATTCGCTTATTATGACGACCTGTGGAAAACGGGACTTCAAAACCCGCCGAAATCCCTGGCTGGCAAGGCGAAAGGGCGCCATCCCCCGACAGCGCCCGGCTTTATTCAGTAGCCAGCCTTATAGACGAGCGGCACCCAATCGTAATTGCTGTCATCACGACGGACATGGCCGATCCCGGGAAAGGCGTGATGGGCGCCGGCCACCAGATATTTCTGATCGGCGGCTTCCGCAAATGCAATGGCGCGGCTGGTTGCTGCCGCCTTCTGATCGACGTCAAAATCAACGGTGACTTCGGGTTGATCAAATTGCAGGACGTCGCCATGGGCGATATCTCCCCAGAAGATGATCTTCTCGCCTTTGCTCTCGACGATAATACCGCTGTGTCCAGGCGTATGGCCGGCATGCAGCACCGAACCGAAGCCCGGAATTGGCGCAGCGTCATCAGCAAAAGTCTCAAACTTGCCAGCTTCGACATAGGGACCGACGCATTTTTCTGCCTGGGCAATCTGCGGGCCGAGTACCTTGTCTACCTTTGCCTTAGCATCTGCCTTCAACCAGAAATCAGCCTCGCGCTGGTTTACATGCAGCACGGCATTTTCAAACACCCGCTTGCCGCCAATAACAAGACCGCCGGAATGATCGGCATGGATATGGGTGAGGATAACGTGGTCGATCTCAGACGTCTTGTAACCTGATGCTTCGATATTGGCGACCAGCTTGCCAAGCGCCGGTCCCATCAGATCACCTGTCCCGGCATCAACAAGCACAAGTTTTTCGCCAGTATTGATGAGGAAGGCATTGACTGAGGTTTCGGCGTCACCGGCCTGAAAATGACCTTCAAGATAGGCCTCGGCATCCGTTTCCTTGATATTCCGGTAAATCTTCGCCATCGGCAATATGACTGTACCATCGGAAAGCGCGGTGATTTCATAATCGCCAAGCTTCAGACGGTAATAGCTGGCGGCTTGCCTGCCGATGATTGCTGCCTTGGCAAGCACCGTGGGCGGCAAGGCAGTGATGACACCGGCGGCAAGAGCGATACCGGCAGAGGATTTCAGTAGGTTGCGACGGGTTTGCATAAAAGGCTCCAGGGATTGTGTTGACATGGTCTTGAAATGACCCGGAGAGCATTTATGTATCGGACTATCAGTGAACAAATCGATGCGGCTCATGGTAACTATCGATCATTTCAATCTTCGCTCTTTTGATCTCAATCTGCTCATCGCTTTTGATGCTTTGATGTCGGAAGGCAACGTGACCAAGGCGGCGAAGCGGCTGAAAATCCAGCAGCCCGCCATGAGCCATTCGCTCTCCACCTTGCGGGTACTTTTACAGGATGAGCTTTTTATCCGTGTCGGCCAGGTCATGCAGCCGACTGCGAGGGCAAGCAGTCTTGCTGTCCCGGTGCGCCACGCGTTGCGGCAGGCTCAACTTGCACTGTCAGGCGGCGTTGCCTTTGATCCGGCGAGCGAGGAGCGCACATTTCGTATCGCCATGTCGCCGGAGATAGAATTGTTGCTGATCCCTGATCTCACCGCACGACTGCGGCAGCTTGCACCGGGCATCAAGGTGCTTGCCCGGGTTTTCCCCTATGAGGCGATGGAGCCTTCGCTGGAGGATGGCAGCATCGATCTGGCCGTCGGCTGCACTTACACCAAAACCAGCCGCCGTGCCTTCGAACCACTATATGCGACGGATTTTGCCTGCTGTTTCAACCCTGCGCTTCTGGATCTATCGAACCCGGTAGATCTTGAAGCATATCTTGCCGCCAAACATGCAACGATCTCACAGAACGAAACCTTGCAGGGCTGCATCAAGGACGCACTGGAAATTGCCGGCGTCGAACTCGACGTGGTGATGGCAGGGCCGGGTTACATGTCGGTACTTTCCGCAGCGCAGATAAGCCCGGTCATCGCGACTGTGCCAAGCCGCATTGCCGAGCGTTACGGGCCTCTGCTTGGTCTAGAAGTAAGCCCGCTGCCAGTACCACTCAGCTTTCCACCCGTTAACATGGTCTGGGCGCAACACGCTGATGGCGACGCCGCCAACGCCTGGCTGCGTCAGCAAATCCGTGAGATCGTCGCTGATGTCGGCATAACCAGGGAATAACTGTCAACGACAGCTGCTCATTGAGATGACGCGGTTGAAACTCCATCCCAAACGCTTTTCCGGGGCCTTTTAACTGTCCGCTCCCCAAAGCTCCGGGTTCTGTCTGAAGTACTCGACCAGCATTTCGGTAAGTACTCGCACTTTCCGGGTGGGATGCTGGCTGGGTGGTCGCACGACATAGACTGCACCCGGAGGAACCGGAAAACGCGTCATGATCGGAACCAGGGTGCCGGCGGCTTCGTACTCATGCGTGATGCACTGCGGGAGCCAGGCGACGCCGAGACCTGCCGCGGCGGCGGCGGCAAGTGCTATGGCGCTATCGGCTTTGAACTTGCCCTGCGGCTGCACCGTAACGATCCTGTCGCCGTCCATGAACTGCCAGGCCTCCGTTCCCTGCATGAGGGCCGGATGGTTGACAAGTTGTTCTATATTGTCCGGCGAGCCGTGTTCCTTGATGTAAGCCGGGCTGGCGACAAGCTTGCCATGGATAGGCCCAACGCGTTTGGCAATCAGGTTCGAGTTCTGAAGATAGGCGCCCCGGATCGCGCAATCAAACCCCTCTGCGATCAGATCGACAAAGCGATCGCTATAAGACGTATGAATGTGAAGCTGCGGATGCAAACGCGCCATTTCCGCAAGTACGGGGGCAAAGTGGGTTGGGCCGAAGGTAAGCGGCATGGCAACCCGCAAACGACCATGCAGTTGGCCTGTAGGATGGATGGTTTCCCGGGCAGTATCAATCTCAGCACTGGCGCGGGCTGCGTGATCCCTGAATGTTACTCCCGCTTCCGTCAACGCAGCACCTCGGGTCGTCCGCGCAAGAAGCTGCACGCCAAGCTCGGCTTCAATCCTAAAAAGCCTGCGACTGACAATCGACTTAGACAGGCCCAGGCGACGGGCAGCAGCCGATACTCCTCCGGCATCAGCCACGGCAACAAATGTCTGCAGGTCCTCAATATCCATCTCAGCGTTCCTGATTCCGCGACACAGCTAGTCCGAACTTGATACTATTACAACATCAACAGGAACGGCAAATTGTCTTCTGGCAGCATCGCTCGCTGGCGTGTGTTTCCTGTGAACCCATGGCCGTCCACAACGGCAAAAAAAAGGAACTCTTGATGACCCCTCGTAACGGCCTCGATTCTCTTCTTCGTCCCGAAGATTCGGTCCTCGTTCTGATCGACCATCAACCTTATCAGCTCGCGAACCTGAACAGCCACGATCCGCAAGCTGTCGTCAACAACACGACCGCGCTGGCGAAGCTGGCAAAAGCCTTCAATGTTCCAACCGTTCTTACCAGCGTCATCGCGACGCGCGGTGGACTGCTTTTCAAGCAGATCACCGACGTCTTTCCAGGCCAGGATGTCATCGATCGCACTTGGGTAAACACCTGGCAGGACGAGAATGTCGTCAACGCCGTCAAGGCGACCGGAAGGAAGCAATTGATCATTGCCGGTCTGTGGACGGAGGTTTGCGTTGCAATGCCCGTGATCCAGGCCGCCGGAGAGGGCTGGGACGTGACCGTGATCACCGACGCATCGGGAGGGATCTCAAAGGAATCCCACGAAGTTGCCGTTCAGCGCATGATCTCGGCCGGTGCCAACGTCATGACCGTCATGGCTCTTGCTGGTGAATTTCAACGCGACTGGGCACGCACCGAGCATGTCGATGAGCTGACTGAGATTCTCATTCAGCACTTCGGCGGCAGCGGCATCGCCTATCTTTGGGAGCAACAGCTCCTCAACACGCCAGTCGCTGACTGATTAGGCGGCTTTAGCAAGCACCTCGGTGAGGGTCAGAACAAGCCGCCCTCACCGCCTTTCTCTCAAGCAATGACAGAGCAACCATGAAAGCAGCGGTCTACGACCACGCCGGGACACCGGATGTCCTCCGTTACGTGGATGTGCCCGATCCAGCCTGCCCAAGCGATGGTGTTCTGATCCGCGTCGAGGCCGCCGCCATTGAAGGTGGCGATCTGATCAATCGTGCGTCCACCCCTCCTCCCCATGCAGCCTTCATCGTCGGTTATGCTGCCGCAGGAGAAATCATTGCGGTCGGGAAAAACGTGGCGGACCGTCACGTTGGCCAGAAGGTGACAAGTTTTGATCTTGCCGGGTCACACGCAGAGCTGCGCGCTGTTGCCGCTGGCCGGACATGGCTTGTGCCTGATGGGCTGGACATGGCCGCCGCCGCTGCTTTGCCAATCGCATTCGGCACGGCGCACCACTGCCTCTTCGCAAGGGGAGATATCAAGCGCGGCGAGACGGTCCTCATTCAGGCGGGCGCTGGCGGCGTGGGGCTTGCCGCCATTCAACTGGCGCATCAGGCAGGTGCTTCGGTGCTTGCAACCGTCTCGGGGGCTGAGAGGACGGAACGCATTCTGCAGCTTGGCCTTGACCATGCAATCGACCATCACGCGACAGATGTCGTCGACGCGGTGATGCACCTGACGGCAGGTCGTGGCGTCGATCTGGTCATCGACCCGGTCGGAGCAACCCTGCAAAATTCTCTGGCGGTTCTGCGTCCCGAGGGACGTCTGGTTTTCGTCGGCAATGCCGGCGGTTCAAAGCTCAGCCTTGACCTGTGGCCAGCACTGCAGGCGAACCAGTCGCTTTTTGGTGTTTTTATGGGAACGCAATTGGAAAAGCCTGATGTCTACGACACAATTTCCCAAATGCTAAAGTGGGCTGCGGCCGGTACTGTCAAAGTGGTCGTGGACAGGACATTCCCGCTTGACGCGGCTGCAGAGGCCCATGCCTACGCCGAAAACAACTCCATCCTAGGTCGCGTTGTCCTCCTTCCCTCGGGTTGAACACTAACGACAAAGAGCAACCGATTTCCAAATCGCCATTTGCGGAAAGCACGCGCCGAATGGCAGCCCAGCATTTTATGAAGCGCCACCAGACGATGGCTTCCTGTGCAGGAAAGCAGTGAGGCGGCAGGCTGATTACGGCTTCAGGGTTATCGTGTTGCACACGCCCTAATCTCCTCAGGCTTTGTGTCTCTCCTGCTTCCGATTGATTGCGGCAAGTTCCAACGCATTGCGAACCCCCATCTTCATCAACACCTTGCCGCGGTGAGCCTCCACCGTTCGCATGGCGATGCCAAGAGTGTCGGCGATTTGTTTGTTCATCGCACCAGTCAACATCAAATCCATGACCTCGACCTCGCGCGCAGAAAGTGAAGCATGCCGGGTCTCCAGATCGCGGCGGCTTTCTGCCTGGGCTTGCATCATCTGGCCGGCTTCGATGGCATTAAGCGCGAGATCAACGATTTGATTGTCGTTAAACGGCTTTTCGACAAAATCGAAAGCTCCCGCTTTCAGGGTACGTACCGCCACCGGCACGTCAGCGTGACCGGTTAGGAAAATGACGGGAACCTCAGATCCCATGATGCGTAATCGCTCGTAGACCTCAGGCCCGGACAGCGCTCCCATCCGCACATCCATGATGACGCAAATCATGTCGTCCAACGGCTGCGCCGCTAGAAAATCTTTCCCTGAAGCCCACGTCCGAGTCTGCACGCCACGGGAGGCAAGAAGGAAAGACAGTGCGTCGCGAATTGCCTCCTCATCATCGACGATGTCAATCAAGTTACCCATCCACATCCTCCCTCATACATCCTCCAGTTCCTCCTGCTTCGAGTAGCCCGCTTCAGCAAGCGGAATGGAAACACTGAATATGGTTCCTCCTCCCTCCACTGGCTGATGCATCAGGTGGCCTCGATGCAATTCGATAATCGTCCGGCAGATTTTCAACCCCATGCCCATGCCCTGCGTTTTTGTGCTCGCAAAGGCATCGAAGATCGTATCGACCATTTCAGCGGGAATTCCGGAGCCTGCATCCTCAACTTCAATCACCGCCTGCCCGTCCCGTTCAAACAAACGAACGGTGACCGCACCATCTCTTCGCGTGTCGGCCATCGCCTCCATTCCATTGCGAATGAGGTTGATGAGAACCTGCTCAAGCAGAATGGCGTCAGCCGCAACCGCGCAGGCTCCCTCCCCCTCGCGCAGAAGCCGCACGCCATGTTCGCGCGCATCGGCCTGAAGGAAATCGAGTGTCTCATCGATGACATCGGACAACTGCAGATTGGTAAACCGTGGCTCGCGTTTTTTGACCAGATCCTGAATACGTCTGATGATGAGCCCTGCCCGATCCGCCTGACGCGCCAGCTTTTCCGTCGCTCCCCGCAAAAGTGTGAGATCCGTGTCCGGCCGGTGCATAAGATTGAGCATGCCAGCCGCATAAGACGCAATTGCCGATAGCGGCTGATTAAGCTCATGCGACAATGTTGAGGCCATCTCGCCAAGCGTCACCAGCCGGCCAGTTCTCGCCAGCGTCTCATCGTGGAGACGAGCCCGCCGGGCGGCCTGTCGTGCTTCGGTTACATCGATGATCGAGCCCATCCAGCCACGATGCTCACCACGCGCGTCAATCAATGGCGCCTCATAGACCTCGACTTCGATCTCGCGTCCATCGCGTGACACAAAATAGGTCTCAAATCGCTGGCTGACGGCACCGCCCGCCGCAAGTCGACGATGGCGCTCTTCCGTTTCAGGCAGATGGGCCGGGTCCCAGTAAGGCAAGGGTGGAGAGCGCCCGATAAGTTCATCTGCGCTCCATCCAACCAGCTTGCAGAATGCCGGATTTACAAAAAGAATCCGGCCATCGTGATCTTTGGCGCGCAATCCGACCGTCAAGCTTTCTTCCATTGAGCGCCTGAACGCGGTTTCTGCCCAAAGACGCATCTCCGTCGCCCGCCTTCTTTTGCTCGACCGGTGCAGGATAATCATCGTCAAAACAGCGAATGCAGCAAGGCCGGCAATTGCTCCAAAAAGAGCCGTCGAAAGAAAGGTCAGCGGGCGACCATAGGCGCTTATGCGAAGCCAGGTGCCGTGTAGAGGCGGATCGATACTGATCACATGTGTCGGGTTTTCAGGATCGATTTCCAACCGTTGCCGGCTAGCGAGCACATTGCCGGACAGATCGACCAGCGTCACGCCATATTGCTCGGCAATCCACCAGGGCAGATGCCGATCAAGCACCGACGGCAGTGAAATGGTGGCTGTCAGAACGCCACGCTGGTCGGCCAGAAAGATGCCGAAAGTCACATGGCCTTCGGGTGTGATTTGTCCATAAACGGGTCTCGATGTGACCGTCGCAACATCCAGGATCTGCGCCGCCAGTGTCGGGTCACCGGGTGCTGCGTTATCCGGGAGGCCTTTTTGTACCTGACCGTCAGAGCCATACCAGAGAATGGAGAGAACTTCAGGGTTGCTCGTGATATGACTACGTGCTCTGGCCGCAATGACCGGATCTGCCGTTTCTCCGGCATGATCCATAGCCAGGCGAACCAGCATATCTTCATCAACACCGAGCTGAAACCGCAGTGTCTGCTCGACCCACAAGGCATCCGTCGCCAACTTGATACGCGCACTTTCGCTATCGTCACGCGCAACAGCCCACACGAATGCCCAGACCATTCCTGCCAAAGCGATGATTGCAATCAATGGAACAATCGACAACAAATCAATGCGCATGGCCAGTGGACCGGGATTATCATCCGACCATGGATACCAGGCCGCATTTGAAGGATTGTTGGTCTCCGTTAGAGAAGAACGCGCTTTTTTTTGAGTTTTCTTGTCTCTCAATACCGGTTCCGTCCCCCCAAACGTCCGCAAGCCTTTCCAGGCTTTGTCCGCACCATAGCCCTTTGTGCGTCAGGCCACTATTGCGGGAATCCACAATAGCGAGATTGCAAACATGGTGGCAAGGAAGCGGATGATAATTGTGTCGCAGCTGGAGGGTTGCGACTTTCAGGAGGAAAAGAATGTTCACTCGTCGTTCGTTAGCGGCCCTCGCCAGCGCTGCTATCATCTCGTTGGCTTCGGCCCTGCCAGCTCTGGCAAACCCTGTCGTCATCAAGTTCAGCCATGTTGTCGCTCCAGATACCCCCAAGGGCAAAGGCGCGCTAAAGTTCAAGGAACTGGCAGAGCAATATACTAATGGCGCAGTACTGGTCGAAGTTTATCCCAACAGCCAGCTCTACAAGGATAAGGAAGAACTGGAAGCACTTCAGCTTGGTGCCGTCCAGATGCTCGCACCATCCCTCGCCAAATTTGGTCCATTGGGCGTTCAGCAGTTTGAGCTTTTCGATCTGCCGTATCTGATGTCTAACTACGATGATCTGCGTAAAATAACCGATGGCGAGGTCGGCCAGCATCTTCTGGGCCTGCTCGACAGCAAGGGCATAAAGGGCCTGGCCTACTGGGATAACGGCTTCAAGCTGATGTCGGCAAATTCGCCGATTGCATCACCCGATGATTTCCTCGGCCTGAAGATGCGTATTCAGTCATCGAAGATCATCGAGGGGCAGATGCTGGCTCTTGATGCAGTCCCGCAGGTTCTGCCATTCTCGGAAGTTTATCAGGCACTGCAAACGGGCGTTGTCGACGGCACCGAGAATCCGCCGTCCAACATGTTCACGCAAAAAATGCACGAAGTACAAAAGCACGCGACCCTGACCAACCACGGTTATCTCGGTTATGCCGTTATCGTCAACAAGGGGTTCTGGGACGCATTGGACCCGGAAATTCGCACACACATTGACCGTGCGATGGACGAATCCACGACCTACGCAAACTCGATCGCCCGCGAAGAAAACGAATGGGCGATGGCCGAAATGGTCAAGACCGGAGCGACAAAGTTCCACGAGTTAAGCGACGAAGAGCGTGCCGAATGGATCGAACGTCTGCGTCCACTGCACGAAAAGATGTCGTCTCGCATCGGTGCGGACCTCGTCAAACAGGCCCATAGCGTTTTAGGTATCCAGTAATTTCTTCAAACAACTTGTCAGTTGCCCAAGGGGGTGCCTATCGCGCCCCCTCTCTTATTCGTGAGGTTTGATTATGCTGCGCATGCTCGACCGTTTCGAAGAAATCCTTATCGCGGCGCTAATGGCGGCTGCCGTGACACTGATCTTCGTCGCTGTTCTTCACCGTTTTTCGATTGGTTATGCTGCCGATCTCGTTCGTTTTGCTCGTGCCAACAACATGCCCGAACTTCAGGCATGGGCGCGCTGGGTGTTTGCCAACATCAACGCCATCAAGCTGACATGGGCCCAGGAGGCTTGCATCTATCTTTTCGTCTGGATGGCTAAATTTGGCGCGGCCTACGGCGTACGTATCGGCATCCATGTCGGTGTCGACATGCTCGTCAACATGCTGGACGACAACCGTCGTCGGGTTGTGACGATAATTGCAATGTCAGGCGGCGTGATCTTCACCGCAATACTTGTCTGGATCGGCTCGACATTTGTCTACCACGTGGGTGTCGGAGGCCAGATTTCCGCCGATCTCGAAATGCCAATGTGGATCGTCTATCTCGCGGTTCCCCTGGGCTCCGCGTTGATGTGTTTCCGGTTTATTCAGGCGCTTCACCTTTACATCACCAAGGGCATCATCATTCACCACGAACTTGGACACGTGGATGGTGTTGAAGACGAGGCCGCCGTTCAGCATGGAGGACATCGATAATGACCGCCCTCATCATTTTTACGATCCTTGCCATTCTACTGGCGACAGGCATGCCAGTTTCGATCGCCCTCGGTTTGACGGTGTTCAGCTTCCTGTTCGCCTTCACCAATATCCCCATGGATTCCATTGCCCTGAAACTTTTCACAGGCATCGAAAAGTTCGAAATCATGGCAATCCCGTTCTTCATTCTGGCGGGCAATTTCCTGACCCATGGCGGTGTCGCGAAACGCATGATCGGGTTCGCCACCTCCATGGTCGGTCATTGGCATGGCGGCATGGGCCTCGCGGCGGTTCTAGCCTGTGCGTTGTTTGCTTCGATCTCAGGCTCAAGCCCCGCAACGGTCATGGCCGTCGGCTCCATCATGATCCCGGCTATGGTCAAAATGGGTTATCCACCTCAGTTTGCCGTCGGTCCGGTCGCCGCCGCTGGTGGTTTGGGAATTCTCATTCCGCCTTCCATCGTGATGGTCATGTATGCCGTCGCAACATCCGGCATGCTTGCAGTTGGACCTAATGGTGAAACGGTGTTTTCTCCATCGATTGGACAGATCTTTATCGCAGGTGTGGTGCCGGGGTTGATCCTCGCCGCCATGTATGCCGCAACCACCGTCTGGCGTGCCTGGAAAAATGGTTATCCGCGTCTGCCAAGAGCCGGATGGCGCGAACGATTTGTCGCGTTTCGAAAGTCGGTGTGGGGCCTTTTGCTGGTCGTTATCATCATGGGCGGCATCTATGGAGGATTGTTCACGCCAACCGAAGCGGCTGCAGTCTCGGCCGTGTACGCCTTCGTGATTGCCGTCTTCGTCTATAAAGACATCCGCATGAAGGATGTGCCGCGTATCCTTTTATGGTCCGCAGCCATGTCAGCGATGCTGCTGTACATCATCACAAATGCCGTGATGTTTGCGTTTATCCTGACATCGGAACAGATTCCGCAGCTGATGTCCGACTGGATCGTCTCGCTTGGTTTCGGCAAGATTGGCTTTCTGTTGATCGTCAACATCATGCTGTTGGTGATCGGCATGGTTATGGAGCCATCGGCAATCATCCTCATCATGGCGCCAATTCTTTATCCGATCGCCGTCAAATTGGGGGTCGATCCGGTCCATTTCGGGATCATACTGATCGTGAATATGGAAATCGGTCTCGCCACGCCGCCAGTTGGACTTAACCTCTATGTTGGTTCCGCGATTTCACGACTGGGTCTGACGGAAGTCTCCAAATCTGTCGTGCCCTGGCTGCTGACAGCCATCGTTTTCCTGATGATGATCACCTACATCCCGGAAATCACGCTCTTCTTGCCAAGGCTACTGGGAATGTAAAAAGCAACCCTTTATTGCCCCAAGCCGCGGTCGACCTTGCGTCAGCCGCGGTTTTGTTTTGCACATGCCTTTGCCTTCGTCGCTCCTCAAAAGCCGCTTGCCAGGACCTTCTCCTGCGGTAGCTTGGTTCTGCACAAAACACGGCAACAAGGGGGAATATATATGGGGAGTTTTCGCAAAGGCCTGCTGTTTCCTGTGGCGCTTATCATTGCTGGCGTGGCGATATTCTTCCTCTACCTGTTCATCATCGGCCATGATCCGGATGAGCGCCCACTGACACTCACGCAATGGGTAATCGGTGGAATTTTGATCGGTCCCGGCTTCGGCTATCTGCTGAGGTGGCGGAAAGCGAAGGATAGAGAAAAGGCGAAATTGGACTGAGCCAAAAATCACATTTTTTTATCATTCAAACGACCTTACTCCGCGTGACCGGACAGCAATGCCTCGAGTTGATCCAATTGCTCCGGCAAAGCGGTCGCCGATCCCTGTAGCGCTTCTTCAAGCCCGTCACTTGAAGGATAGGCCTCATGGTAAGTCAGCAGTGTTTGACCGTCTCGATCCTCAAAGGTCACCGTCGTGATTGCGCCTTCTTCGCCCTCGTCATTGGTCCAGACAATACGCACATTCGGTACGACCTCGAGATACTTGCCATAAAAGGCCATCGTTTCCGCGCCTGTGACGGCAAACTCCAGCCGATATTTACCGCCGGCTCTAACATCCAGCTCACACGAGACAAGCGAAACACTGGACACCGATTGTGGGAACCACCACCGCTGGAACAGTTCAGACTGGCTCCACGCTTCGTACACCCTGCTCCGCGGCGCATCGAACACCCTGATCACAACGAGTTCGCGATCTCCTCTGCGCTCGACTGAAGTACGGCTCTGCGCAGAACCTGCATTGCTAGTGCGCTCGCTCATCGCTTCCTCCTGTTCCACCTCTTGGGTGATGTCATCCAATGCTAGAAATGGATTTCGAAGAATTTGCGGCGGCAATGTCTCCGTCGCTCCCGCATGCACAGCACACACATGGTCTTTCACAGGAGCCCTGCGCCCAGCCTTTCCAGCCGGGCGCAGGTTTTAATTGGTTTAGTGAGCCTTCATCTCGCTAACAATCTGTTTTGCGTTCATCGATGACGGATAATAGGTCGGCCAATTTGTGACTTCTTCCAGAAGCGCGGCACGGTCATTACCCCAGTAGAGATGATAATGGTCGGCTTTTTTCGGTGCGATACCGTGGTCGCTGAACTGGATAAACTGCGGGGCAGCGGCATCACCTTCGGTTTTCTTGAAGATAAACCGCACACCACGATTGCCCTTCTTGTAGGTCAGAGTTTCCTTGCCATCATAGGCATAGCTGGCTTTTGTCGGCTTTCCGTCCTTGTAGAAACTGACAACATCACCCTCGATGGTGATCCGATCCACATCGGTCTTGTAACCAACCTCGTATTCGGCTCGGTATTCCTCGGCACTCATGGAGCCCTTCTCGGCCTTGTGGGACCAGACTGGATCAAGCGTGCCGTCCTGCAGGAACGGATAAACCGACTGCCAATCGCCGGCATAGTCGGACAGTGGGCGGTCTTTGACCTGCGCATCTTCGAAGTAGCCTGCGTAGACCTTCGCATCACCGTGGCTGTGGCCAGCATGGTCATGGTCTTCACCATGTTCATGAACCTTGCCGCTGCCACCTGCTACCGCAATGTTGTACGGTTTGCCTTCAACAACGATCGTGCCAATTTCCTTGAGGTCATCCTTGGAGATACGGCGTACCAAGCCGGCATTCGGATCGCTCATGACAATCTCATCACCGGCCATCGCGATACGGGGGCGAGGATCATTCCAGTGGCCATCCATGGAGTAGGGTTCGGTCACTTTGGCACTCTTGGACAGTGTACCGTCCAGCACATCAACCTGATGAAGGGATCCATCTTCTGTCAGGACATATCCAAACCGGGCATTGGCCGGATCGAGGACAAAATCGATGCGACGGAAAGGAAGCTCGATATAACGGAAGTTGGGGGCATCGACAGGGTCAACGACAACGAGGCCCTTTGCTCCATAATTTCCAAGGAACACCTGCATGCTTTTGGCACCAAGCAAGGTGCCTGTGGTCTCGCCTGGAGGAAGGTCATCCGGATAGTTCAGCATGCTGGTGACCAAACCACCTTTACCTGATGTCACCGTGATGATCCCTTCTTTGCACCCGGCTGCCAGATAGGCACCTGAAAAAGCTTCGCCGTGGATGCCGGTGCACGTTGCAACATCGCCAACGGGCGTGCCGTCGACGCTTACAACTTGCAAGCCGACGCGTGATGGTGCTGCGTCGCCTTCTACAGGTGCTTCAGAGGCAACCGTCGTTACCCAACCCTTGCCGACCGGTGCGACAAATCCATGATGGGCACGCGCTTGTGTCAACCGTGTTGATTTTATTTCACCTTTGGACAAATCGTGTGCCGCGATGATGTCGGCATATCCACCTTTGTCGAAGTGAACGACCACCTTGCCGTCATGATCGATGACGTGGAATGGGCGCGGACCGGTCAGCGTTTCTTTTACGGCAGCCGGGTCAGCAATCTCGATATCGGAATGATCGCCGTGCGAATGAAGCGAAATACCGCTATTGATGAAGTTGACCGCATCATTGTCTGATTGGACGGCAACAATGCCTGCACCCTCATTGACGCTATAGAGTTTGTTCTGGCCGGTGGTATCGAATGTCCAGCGATTACCAGGCTTTTCAAGATCAAACGCGGTAATCTTGCCCTCGGCATGGTCTCCAACAAAGACGCGGTACAATGTTACATTCTCACTAGCTCTATCATCGGCAAAGGCCATGGGTCCGATCAAACTTGCCGATAGCGCAAGGGCGGATACGCCCAAAATTAAGTGTCTCACGTTTCTCTCCTTTTTAATGATATATCATTACGTTTTAAGGTTGTTTGAAACCGGGGAATATCGGGGTTTCAGCCACCGCCTATCGCAGCGGCCAATGTCGAGGTTTCATTCCACACCTCACGAATGCTGAAGCGCTCGAAAAGCATCAGTGACATCGTGTTCCAAGACGTCCGCCATGGCTTTGTGAATGGAGACCTGGATCGTGTCGCCATTGCTCATCACGAGAATGACGGTTTCCTTTGGCGGGCAATCCGGCAGAGCACATGAGATTTCATTGACAGAAACAACCGCAACATCCGGAATTGCCAACACCTGCCGGGCCCATTGTTTGATGGACCGCGCCTTTGCGATGATATCTGAGGTGCCACGCGCCAACGGGTTGTGGAATGCTGCACTCATGTCCTTGCACCTCGTTTTCGCGAAGGACTTGCTGCCACAGCGCGAAACAGGTCGCGAATTGGACCAAGCGGCATATCCAGTCCGATCAGTACGACACGACTGGAACGGTCGTGATCAGGCCACGCACTCAGCCGTTCAATCGGATAGACCCGGTGCTGCACCGCGTGAGCAATGGCCGGCTTTTCCAGATTGTCCGCAAGGGCGAATATGCCTTTCAATCTCAACAGGCCGGACCGGGTATTCGTCGTGATAACATGGAGAAAAGTTTGCAAGGCTTGCGGAGACAGGGGCACATCATGCGTCAACACCACAGCTTCTATCTCGTCACCATGCCGATGAATGTCGTGTGTATGATCTGCATGTTTGGTCAGCGCTTCCATTGCCAACCAGCCGGCCACATCCTCGGCCTTGCCTGAAATGGAATAAGCATCACCGTCCAAGAGATCCGCAATCTTGAAATCGGTATCATTTTTATCGTGAAAATGTGCTGCCGGGTTGAGCAACTTGAGCTCACGCACCCAATCCTTCCTCTCATCGGCCAGATCTGTTTTTGTCAAAACAATATGATCAGCAAAAGCCAGCTGCTTCCAACCTTCGATGACGCTTTGAAGTGTCATGCGGCCGTTCAAAACATCGAAAGTGGTCACAACTCCAGAAAGTCGGAATTGCCTGGCAACCACATGATCTCTCAGAGCGGTGGCAGGCGCACCTCCGGGTATGATGCTGTTTATGATGGGAGCAGGATCGGCCAGTCCGGTGGTTTCTATGAGGACACGATCGATAGCCGGTATTTTCCGCTTTTGCATAGCATCGTGCAATTCATATAGCGACACGCGAATATCGCTGGTCGCGGTACAACAAATGCAGCCGGTTGTTGTTTGGAAATACCGTTCCGATCCGACACGCACCAAACCGTGATCAATAGGCACACTACCAAATTCATTGACGATAACAGCCGTGCCCGCCATGCGTGGATCAGTCAGAATCTCATTGAGCAAAGTGGTCTTTCCAGAACCAAGAAAACCCGTCAGGAGCAATACCGGCACGGAAGCTTCGTTGCTGTGGCCATCGACTTGAGACGGACCAGACGGTTGCGATCTTTTGAACAGCTGGTGGAGCATTACCATCTTGCAGTAAGGACATGAGAATAGTCTTGTTGTCCGCGGCACCCAGATTCGCTGAACTAGGTGCGTTGGGTCAACGCAACCCGAGTATGTTATGACATTACGTGCGTCAAGCATTATGTATTGTTATAACGTAACTTTCTATCTGATAACTGATGCTGATAATGTCATCGATGCTCTCAATGGGCCAAAAGCGCAGAAACTTATCTGCCAAATCGAACCGCGCGTGAAACCATCACTCTGATAAATTGAGTGCGATCCTGCTCAGCAGACGCCAATTCGACTCTCACGAGTTAAGATCGATTTTTCGCCTTACACCAAATATTATGGATGCCCCGCCGAAGAAGGTGGTTCAGGCAAAGGTTTCATGGTCCGTGAAGGCCTGTTCGACGATTTGGACATTGCTTTTTGTTGGCACCCGGCACCGTCTGCCGGCGTCAATGATCCAGTTTCACTCGCCTGCAATGAGATAACGTCATTTCACCGGCCGTGCCGCTCATGCCGCTTCCGCCCCTCACCTGGGCCGAAGCGCACTGGATGCAGTCGAACTGATGAATGTCGGCGCAAATTACATGCGCGAGCATAGGCCCTCATCTGCACGTATTCATTACGCCGTGATGGATACTGGCGGGTTTGCACCCAATGTCGTGCAGGCAAAGGCCGTTGTCCGTTACCTGTACGCGCCCGCAGCCTTCCGGACATGCAATCCCTGCTCGAACGTGTCAAAAAGATTGCGGAAGGTGCAGCCCTGATGACCGAAACCACAGTACGAAGCGAAATCGTCAGTGGTGACGCCAATCTGATCGGAAATGTCCCGCTCGAACTCCTCATGCAGCGCGAGCTTGAGCGGCTCGGGCCGCCTGTCTTCGATGAAAAAGATCAGGAAACAGCGCGGCGCTTTCAAGCAACGCTGACCAAGGAAGATATCGCTGACGCCTTCCGCCGTTTTGGTGTCGAGCCAAAGACCGATCTCGTGCTATGCGATGCTATTTATCAGCCCTACCACGGCGATAATTCCCTAGTCGGGTCGACCGACGTTGGCACGGTAAGCTGGGTTGTCCCCACCGTGCAGATGCGTGGTGCGACCTGCGCTATTGGCACGCCGCTTCATTCGTGGCAGATGGTGGCGCAGGGAAAATTGCCTGCTGCTCATAAAGGAATGGCTCATGCTGCCAAAGTCATGGGCAGCACGGCGGTCGAACTGTTTCGAAATCCCGATCGGATTGCAGAAGCCAAGCGAGACCACGCGCGTAAGCTGGACGGCGTTACGTTCGTAAATCCGATCCCTGACAGCGTGCAGCCGGCTCTGCCCGTCGAAACGAAATGAAAGACAGCTCCTGGAGTTGACGGAAAGTGAAATGACGTTCAATTGCCCCCTCAAATTATGGCCTGATACACCATGAAGGCCTTTTTCGACATTCTCAGCTTCGGTCCTGACGGCTGGGGTTATGTTTTAACCATGGCGGTCCTTGTGACGGTATCGCTGGCGGCGATGGGCTTTGCGCTTGGTGCAGCCATTGGCGTCTTTGCCGCCTGGGCAAAGATTTCCGGCGGGCGTACATTGCGGACAATCGCTGATGGTTACACGACGATCATTCGTGGCATTCCCGACCTGCTGGTTATCTACCTGTTTTATTTCGGCGGCAGCGCAGCCGTGACCGCCATCGGCAAGTTTTTCGGGGCGCAAGGTTTTCTCGGTTTTCCGGCTTTCCTTGCCGGGGTGCTGGCCATCGGCATTTCCTGTGGCGCCCATCATACCGAAGTGTTTCGCGGTGCATTCCGTGCCGTGTCGAAGGGAGAGCTGGAAGCAGCCTCCGCCTGCGGCATGGGACAGGCACTGAAGTTTCGCCGCATCATCGCGCCGCTGGCGCTTCGCCACGCATTGCCCGGTCTTGGCAATGTCTGGCAAGTTGCCCTGAAGGAATCCGCGCTCATTTCTGTCGTTGGTGTTGTTGATATTCTGCGTCAGGCGCAGATCGGTGCCGGGTCTACGGGGTTGCCGTTCAACTTCTTCCTGATCGCAGGCGCGCTCTATCTGCTGATCTCCTCGGTTTCAGGCACGATGCTGCAGGCCGCCGAGCGACACTTCTCACGTGGTGTCAGGAGGGCAAAATGAACCTGGAATTTTACACCGAAGCCTTGATGGCAATGATGGGTGGCGTGCCCCTTACTCTGCAACTGGCAGCCAGCGCCATTATCTGCGGCGCAGTGCTTGCCCTGTTACTGGCGCTGATGCGCCTGTCCGGCGTCACTGTGCTTGACTGGATTGCACGCCTCTACATCTTCGTGTTCCGCGGCACACCACTTCTGGTGCAGATATTCATCATCTATTATGGGCTTAGCCAGTTTCCGGCGATCCGTTACTCCTTCCTGTGGCCCATTCTGCGCGAACCCTACTGGTGTGCGATCATAGCGCTGACCTTGAACAATGCCGCTTATGCCGGTGAAATCATCCGTGGCGGTCTTCTGTCCGTGCCTCACGGCCAGGTTGAAGCAGCCAGGGCCTGCGGCATGTCGCGTTTCACCTGCTTCCGACGCATCGTGATGCCACTTGCCATCCGGCAGGCCCTGCCCGGTTACGGCAATGAGATGATTTCCATGGTCAAGGCAACATCGCTTGCCTCGATCATTACATTGATGGAAGTCACCGGTATTGCGGCGAAACTCATCTCGGAAAGCTACCGCGTCATTGAGGTATTCGTCATTGCCGGTGCAATCTATCTGGCCATCAATTTCGTTCTGACCCGCCTTCTTCTGATCGCGGAATACAGGCTTACACCCTATCTGCGCCAGCCAACGGTCAGCATCCTCACCGAAGGAAAATCACTTTGAGTAAAGTTATCTCTGCCAATGCCCCGGTGGCGCTGAACGTTGAGAACCTGCGAAAAAGCTTCGGCCCGAATGAAGTGCTGAAAGGCATTTCGCTTGAAGCGCGAGAAGGCGAAGTCATTTCAATTCTTGGCTCGTCGGGCTCGGGAAAGTCCACGTTGTTGCGCTGTATCAATCTGCTGGAAATCCCGACCTCCGGCACGGTGACTGTTTCCGGCGAGACCATTCGCATGGCCAAAAATTCGAAGGGTGAGGCTTTTCCTGCCGACAAACAGCAGGTTTCGCGCATCCGCTCTGAGCTGGGCATGGTTTTCCAAAGCTTCAATCTTTGGTCACACAAGACTATTCTCGAGAACATTATCGAAGCGCCGATCTATGTTCAGGGCCGCCCCCGTGCCGAATGTGTCGATGAGGCGGAAGCCTTGTTGGCCAAGGTCGGTATCGCGGACAAGCGTGACTTTTACCCGGCTCACCTGTCCGGTGGACAGCAGCAGCGCGCCGCGATTGCCCGTGCATTGGCAATGAAACCCAAAGTCATGCTGTTCGACGAACCGACATCCGCACTCGACCCGGAACTGGTCGGCGAAGTTTTGCGTGTCATGCGTGGGCTAGCCGAAGAAGGACGGACCATGCTGGTCGTCACCCATGAAATGGGTTTTGCCCGCGACGTATCCAACCGTGTCATCTTTGTTCATCAGGGCGTGGTGGAAGAAGACGGCGCGCCGGAAGACGTGTTCGCCAACTCCAGATCGGAGCGGTTTCGTAAATTCATCAGCCACGAAAATGCGGGCTGAATATTTTAAACGGCATTCATTCATGCCAAACGCGGTTTGGCATTTAACTGCAGTAAGGGAAGTAAAATGAAGACCAAGGGATTTTTGAAAGCCCTGTTCGTTTCAGCCATCGTTGTGACCGCCGCTTCGGCACACGCTGAAGAAAAGACATGGACCAAGATCACCATCGCGACCGAAGGCGCCTTCCGGCCCTACAACTTCACCAAGCCTGATGGCACGCTGGATGGTTATGAAATTGAGTTGAGCAAAGACCTTTGCGCACGCATGAAGGTGGAATGCACCATGATTGCGCAGCCGTTCGACGGCATCATTCCGGCACTCAACGCTGGCAAGTTCGATGCGATTATGGCAGGCCTCACAGCGACCGCGAGGCGTGAAGAAACCATCGATTTCTCGGTATCTTACGGCCTAACACCACAGACCTTTGCGACGCTGAAGGACAGCCCGTTCGCCAAGCTGCCACACACTGGTGAAACGCTTTATCTTGCCAAGGACGAAGCTGCGGCCCAGAAGGCGATTGACGACGTTTCTGCGGAAATCAAGGGACGGACGATCGGCGTGCAGACTGCGTCGCTGGGCCTGACGCTTCTCGAAAAATATTTCAAGGATTCCACTGATATCCGCGAGTACAAGACCACCGACCAGCACGATCTCGACCTGAAGTCTGGTCGTGTTGATCTCGTTGTCGCATCGCTTGCCTATCTGAGCGACACCGTCAAAAAGCCAGGCAACGAAGACATCGTTATGACCGGTCCATTCTTCAAGGGCGGCATTCTCGGACGTGGCGTTGCCGTTGGTCTGCGCAAGGGCGAACCTGAGCTGCAGAAGATGTTCAATGAGGCGATCGACGCTGCGAAAGCAGACGGCACCGTGAAGCGCCTGTCTGAAAAGTGGTTCGGCTTCGACGTCACGCCATAATCTTTGAACACGTTTTTAAAAAAAGGCCGCCTCAGGGCGGCCTTTCTTTTGAGGCGTTACGAGATAAGCAGGTTCTCAGCATTGATCATTTTGAAGCTCATGGCGCATGCCATCAAACGTGCGATCGCTTCACATGAACAATCTCATCGCTGCGAAGACAGCAGCTTTTCCAACAACGCAGACAGGGTTTCCTGCTCATCCTTGTTCAAACCCTCCACAATCAGGTGCTGGTTTGCAACATGGGCAACGACAGCTTTCTCAATCAATTCCAACCCGTCTGCGGTAAGCGCAACGAGCGTACCGCGCTTATCGGATGGGTTTGGACGACGCTCGATCAGCCCGGCTTTTTCCAGCCGATCAATTCGGTTCGTCATGCTGCCGGAGGAGATCATCGCCACTTCGTAAAGTTCAGTCGGCGTCAGCGCGTAGGGAACACCACTGCGTCTGAGCGTCGCCAACACATCGAATTCGCCGGGTTGCAGACCAAAGCTTGTGAAGACCGGGCCAAGCCGGTCGCGACCAATGACCAAAGCGGCCTCGTTCAACCGACCAAGAAGGACCATGGGACCAGTCTTTATCGTCGGCATTTCATTGGCCCACTGTGTGGCCGCAAACATCGCTCTATCCATACCCCACCTATCTTGACGTCAAGATATATTGCCTCTACATCGAAACATATAGCTCTACATAGAGATATAATCCTCGAGCCTTCCCGGCAATAGCTCTGGCAGAAAAATGAACAAGTCTCCTTCTTCTCTCCTGTTTTTTACAAGCGTCATACTCGTTGGCCTTAACCTCCGCCCCATCCTTGCATCCATCGGCCCTTTACTCGATGGCATACAACGAGAGACCGGCCTTAACGACAGCGCCGCAAGCCTTCTGACAACATTACCTGTCGTCATGATGGGCGTTTGCCTTCTTGGAACATCATGGCTTCGACGGACTATCGGCGAAGACAGAGGAATCCTTCTTGGGCTGGCGCTCATTTTCTTAGGCGCTCTCGCTCGGATCAGCGGGCCGACGTCGACAAAATTGCTGCTCACGGCAACATTAGGTGGCATTGGCATCGCAATCGTGCAAGCACTGATGCCGACCGTTGTCAGGAGACGCGCTGGTTCTCAGACCGCTCAACTCATGGGGTTATATTCAACCGCCATTATGGGCGGTGCGCTGCTCGCCAGCATGATATCGCCGTGGCTTGCAAATATTTGGGGTTGGCCGTCAGCACTTGGCGCATGGGCACTCCCTGCCCTTTTGGCAATTGCCAGCTGGCTGATAACGCGAGACGGCCCGCAGGTCATAGCAACCTCATCAGCTTTGAACATTCACAGGTCGCCACGGGCCTGGGCACTGCTTGCTTTTTTTGGATTGGGAACCGGGGCCTACACCCTTGTTCTGGCTTGGCTACCACCATTTTTCACACAGCTGGGCTGGTCGCCTCAGGCAGCAGGAAACATTCTCGGCGCCCTCACAGCCGCTGAAGTCGTCGCGGGAATTGCCGTCTCCTTGTGTGTGGATCGCAGCCATGATCGCAGACCGGCATTGCTAACCGCATTGGCATCTCTGCTTGTCGGAATGCTTATGCTTTGCCTTGCGCCTCTTGCATTTGCCTGGCCAGCTGCAATTTTTGCGGGACTGGGGATCGGCGCACTGTTTCCTTTGTCGCTTATCGTCTCGCTGGACCACGGTGAGGGTAGTGAAGCTGGTGTAATCCTAGGCTTTGTCCAAGGGGGAGGATATGTACTGGCCGCTACACTCCCCTTTGTCGCCGGCATATTGCGACAAAACCTCTCTGACCTGACACCCGCATGGTGGCTGATGTCTGGGCTTTGTGTGGTGCTTGCCACTATCGCCATTCGTTTGCGTCCCACTGACAGAATTCGCTCGTCAGAGATACAATCAACTCAATCTGCGTAGGCAACATGAAGCTGGCAGGCGACGCTCAGCAACGTAAAATCCGCAGCATCGGCAATGTTGCGCCCCGTCAAGGCCTCGATACGGGTCAGCCGCTGATAAAGCGTATTGGTGTGAATTTGTAACGCATCAGCTGTGCGGCCCGCCGACTTTCCCTCCTGCACGTAGCGAAACAGGGTCTGGTAAAGGACGCGATGTTTTTGGTCATTGAGAAGTGGATCCAGGACCTGGCGGGTAAAGCGCAATACTTCTTGCCGGTCACGCCCACCCAATAGCAGTTCGATGCCCATGTCCCTGTTGGTTAGAATGCCTGGACGGCCCCGTCGCAAAAGGCACTCGGCCGCCTTTATGGCTTGGGCCTGTGCAAATCTGTGAAAACCCGGCTGTTCGTAAATATCGCTCGCCCCAATGAATACTGCCACTGCACTGGTCACATCCACCAATACCGCAAGGTTTCTCTCAAGCGCCGCCATGGTCGAGGCCGAAAAAAGCATGACGATCTGCTCGCGCTCATGAAACACAAGAGCATTTGTCAACTTGGTTGCGTTCTGGAGTTCGACCTCATGTTTGTGCAAGGCCAGTTGCGCTCCGACGAGCGCCCGCTCACCGGGAGGCGTCGCAACTAGGATTTGGCTGAAACGATCCGGTCTGAAGCCAAATTGCGATCTGAGAACGTCGCCCTCTATGCCCTCAGCCAGATCCTCGAAATAGGCTTTTTTGCTGGCGTTGAGCACATTGACGCGGGACATGTCTCGAACGAAATCCAGCGCGACAAAGGCGGCCAACGTACCAAACAAAGCGCGGTGAAAACTCGTGTCACCAGACACATCGAAATGGAAATATCCAACCGGCGCTTCAGCCACCTCCACGACTTGCTGCAGTGTTTCGCGCTCGCTGCTCCACTGCCCGGAGTGATAGTCCATACCAAGAACGTTTTCGAACCGAAACTCGACATGGAACAGCTTGGCGACCATGGCAAGTTGTTCAGCCAGTCCGCCGCTGGTCGAGAATATCCGCAGCAATGTGTCGTGTAATTGAACCGCACGATCAAGCTCTGCATTCTTGCGGGCAAGATCGCTACGCATCGCTTCCAGCCGGTCAGATGTCGCAAGCGCGTTCTGGTAGACAAGCGACCTCTGGTAAGCGATCGCGACCTGTGCCGCCAGGGATTCAAGAACCTGCCGGTCAAATACCGAAAAAGCACCGTCGCGTGAAAAACACAGCGTCGTCAGTGTACCAAGGCGCTTACCTTCGGCCATGACGGGCACACACAGTAGCGCATTGGAAATTTGCGAACGTTCCATGAAGGATTGATTTTCAGGGCGCATGACACGGTGGGCATCAATAATGTTTTGACGACCGTTATGGATCGATGGCCGGCCGGTGGTGAACACTTCCCCGGAAACGGATTCGTTTGGTTGCAGGCGATAGTCTTTGTAGTCATCCGGCAGGCCGTCATACGAGACGGGGATGAGATAACCGCTGTCTTCATCAAACAAGCGAAATACCCCGGCATCCGAATGAGGCAAGACATGCATCACTTCGCGCAAGACGTTATCGACAATTTCATTGTCGTCCAGCGAGTTGATGACAGCAGCGTTAACCGATGCCAGCATGCTGACCGTCTTGCTTTGAACGGAAATGATTTCATCCCTGACGATTTGCAGGATTTCGGCGACAATCATCTCACTCTTGCTGCCGAAAATTTCAAACCGCGTTTGCTTTGCAGTAAAATACGAGTGGTCAACGACCAGCAACAAACTGCCACCCGCACGCGTGATTGAGTGGTTCAACGACAGCGGTGCGTTTTCAATGTCGACATCAAAATCCTGAAAACGGATCATCCCGGATCTCGCCAATTCGCGCAGCCGAGAATGAGAGTGCAAATCGATTTTCATAGAAACCTTTATGGCTGAACACACATAACAATAATCATTCTCATGTATGTTTCAACATAGCTTTATTTTGAGGGGGTGCCACAAAGAACAAAAGCCAAAGCAAGGGGAATTCTAGACATGTTTTCGAATATACAACGTCGCCATGTGATCATAGGAATGTTGTTCCTGTGCTGGGTTGTCGGTTTTATCGACAAGACCGCAATCAACATCGCCATCATCCCGATCAGTGAGGAGTTCGGCCTTAGCTCAGATCATCAGGGCATGATCATCAGCGCGTTTTTTCTTGCATATTCGATGACCCAGCTGATCGGCGGTTATCTGGTGGACCGTTTCGGAGCGCGGCGTGTTCTCAGTTCCGCTGTCGCCGTCTGGTCGCTTGGAACGGCAGTCTCCGGCGCGGTGAGTAACGCAGTGGGTCTTGCCGCTGCGCGTGCCGTTACTGGAGCAGGTGAAGCGGTGTTTCCGGCAGGCGGATCGGTTGCCATCACGGAACATTTTGAAAAGTCGCAGATGGCGCGCGCCAAGTCGGTGCTGCAGTCCGGAGCATCGGTTGGTTTTGCCCTCGGCTCCATCGTCATTACAGCACTGATTGCCGCCCATAGCTGGCAGATGATGTTTTATGTACTGGGCGGCGTCGGCATCTGCATGTCAATCGCGCTTTTCTTCGTCATGAAGCCAGTAGATGACCAGTCCGTTGCCAAGGCAAAGGTTGAAAAGGTTTCCGAAAAGAAACGCATTGGTGCGTTGCTGAAAAACTCGCTGACCTGGAAAATCACGCTCGTCTATTTCTTCACCAACATCGTCTTCTGGGGTCTGCAGTCCTGGCTGCCGTCCTACTGGGTGAAAGTGAAAGGTATGAGCATGGTGCAGATGGGCGCCTATTCGATGATCCCACCAGCACTCGGGTTTATTTCCTTCCTGACTTGCGGCTGGCTGCTCGACCGCTACTTCCACCAAAAGGAAAAGTATCTCATCTGCATCGGCTCTGCCGTGTCTGCGATCTTCATCTACCTGATGGCCAATGAAGAATCCATTCCGCTCGCCTTTGCCTATCTCTCGGTTTCCAACGTCTTCCTCAATGCGATCTCGATCAGCGTCTTCGTCAGCATTATGAAGCACTTCCCACAGAACACCGTCGGAACGGCGACTGGCCTGATCAACTCGCTCGCCCAGCTTGGTTCCTTTGCATCCCCGATGCTGATCGGAGCTGTCCTTTCGGCCACCAATCAAAATTACGGCATCGCGTTCTCGGTGATTGTCGCCTGTGCGGTTCTGGTCTGCATCATCGCCACCACCTTTCCCGCCGTGCACGGCAAAAAGCCTGTCGAACAGACCGCCTGAAGGAATAAAATGACTTACCTCGACATTATCGAACGGACCGTCACGTCCCAATCCGACAATCTCAAATCCGTATCCGATGCGATCTGGTCCTTTGCTGAAATCCGTTATGAAGAAACGCGCTCCGCAGCCCTTCTCGCCGATGAGCTGGAAAAGGCTGGCTTTGATGTGACGCGTAATGCCGGCAACATCGAAACCGCCTTCGTCGCCAGCTACGGCGAAGGCCACCCAGTCGTCGCAATCCTCGGTGAATTCGATGCTTTGACCGGCCTGAGCCAGAAGAGCGGTGTCACCAGCCACGATCCAATCGTTGCAGGCGGTAACGGTCATGGTTGCGGCCACAACCTTCTCGGCACCGGCGCGCTTGCTGCCATTCTGGCGCTCAAGGCCTGCAAGGACGAACTAGGGCTGAAAGGCACGATCCGTTATTATGGCTGCCCCGCAGAAGAAGGCGGCGGCGGCAAGGCCTACATGGCGCGCGAAGGCCTGTTTTCGGATGTTGATGTGGCATTCACCTGGCATCCGTGGGATGAAAATCTCGCCTATAATGCCCGCATGCTGGCGACCAATCAGCTGTATTTCACCTTCCGTGGAACAAGCGCTCACGCAGGTTTTGAACCCCATCTGGGACGCTCGGCGCTGGACGCAGTCGAACTGACCAATGTCGGCTGTAACTATCTGCGCGAACACATCCTTCAGGATGGCCGCATTCACTACGCGATCACCGATACCGGTGGGCGCGCGCCGAATGTAGTGCAGTCGCAGGCACAGGTACTTTACAAGGTGCGTGCCCCGCGCATGGATCAGGTCCGTGACATTACCGAACGGGTCGAGGACGTGGCACGCGGTGCAGCGCTGATGACCGGCACTCAACTGGAAATTACCTTTGATGCGGCATCGGCTGATCTTGTGCCGAATGTCACGCTGGCACGGATGATGCATCAGGAGTTCGAAAAGTTCGGTGTTGCCGGTTTTTCAAACAGCGAAAAGGATTTTGCCGGTAGCATCCAGAAAACGTTTTCGAGTGAAGTTCAGGCCCGAATTGCCAAACGCGGCAAGATCCTGTCAGAGGACCTGAACGCATTTGAGGATGTGCCAACATTCCTGCATGGTTCGACCGATGTCGGCGACGTCAGCTGGCTTGTTCCAACAGGCCAGGTCTATGTGGCGACCGAAGCCTATGGCACACCTCCACACACATGGCAGATGGTGACGCAGGGAACCTCGGGTTATGCCCATAAGGGCATGCTGCAGGCTGGCAAGGTGTTGGCTGCATCCGCTGTTCGCGCATTGACCGACCCGGAACTGATTGCCGTCGCAAAACGCGAACACCAGGAGCAGTTGGGCGGCGAAAGTTACATCCCACTGATCCCGGCAGACGCCACCCCGCAGCGTCTCCGCTGACAGACAATCCGCACCAGATCCAACCGCCCTGACTTGAGAAGCGGATGATTACGTGAAGCCAGACATGTTGACCCGCCCGCAGCCTCTTATCAGCGAAGTCGCCAAACGAACGCTCGCCGGCATCAAAACCATTTGTGCGGTCAGGTTAGCGCAAAGCCTTTGTCCGAAAAGGACAAAGGCAGCCTGACTATCTCTTCCGAAGTCGATACTATCGCCCCCTTGCGTTTCCTCATTGGGAAATCAGGCAGCATCTTTCCTGCGGCCGCCGTAGGTGCGCGGATAGACACCGCGCCGTTGCAAAATCGGCACCACTTCATCAACGAACAACACGAGATCATCTGGCAGATAACGAGGCGAGATGGTGAACCCATCGGCGGCACCGGCCTGCCACCAGGAAATCAGATAGTCTGCAATGCCATCGGGTGTGGCGATCAAACCGGGCAGTTTTTCAACCTCCGCCAGTCCGCGCAAGGACAGCCCATTATCAAGGGCGACGGTCCGTCTTGCCCGCACCACACCGATGGGGATGACGCTTTGCGACACATCCTGGAAGTCTGATACTGACAGAACCTTCTCAGCAGTTGTTCGCGTCAAATCGACACCAAGTACACCCGCCAACTGTTCTATATCCTTGTCGGTGACCGGTGCTGCGGCAAGCCTTTCGCGTTTAAAGGCAGCGACCTCTTCCTCCGTCGATCGAATGATCGGCGATATCGCCGGCATCAACTTAGGCAAGGTATTGTTCGGTCGTCCCAGGGCAAGCGCCGCGTCTCGCAACTCGGTACGGAAAGCGCGAGATCCTTCGAGCGAACCACTGGGCGCATAAACATAATCGGCGTAGCGCGCAGCAAGAGCAACGCCGTCGCGCGAGCCACCCGCCTGCACGATCTTGGGCCGACCCCAGGACGGGCTTGGAAGATTGAGCGGTCCGGCAACATTGAAATACTGGCCTTGGTGGTTGATAGGCTTTACATCGCCGTAGAACGGGCTTTGATCTCCTGCTGTTCCATTCCATGGGAATTGCCAACTGTCCCAGAGCTTATGCACGACGTCCACAAACTCCTCCGCTTTGGCGTAACGGGCCGCGCGACCCGGCAACCCATCGGCTGAAAAATTGGCGGCAATTTCAGGATGCCAGCTTGTGACGATATTCCAGCCGATACGACCGTTTGTCAGAAGATTGAGGCTCTGCAGCTGCCGAGCCATCGTGTAGGGATCGCCATAGGTCGTCGACGCTGTGACGATAGCCCCGATATCCGGGACCTGCGACAGCACCGCAGCGAAAATGACGAAGGGGTCAAATGTCTGTTCAGGGCGGGTATTTTCATTGATTAACAACTGCGGCCTGTCCGACATGAAGATGTTGCTAAACACCCCTCTATGGGCAATCCGCGCGTTATCGACATAATAATCCAGGCTGAAGATACGATCGAGCGGCAGATCCGGGCGTCGCCAGGAATCATTTGCCGAGCCGGACGAATTGATCCAGGCATTGAGTTCAAGTTGCTGCGTCATAATAATTCCCGTTAGGCGGAAAGTTGATGGAACTGGCGCTCGGTATGCCGGAACGACGACGTCTCCAATACGTCCTCATCTTCAACTGGCCGCACAGTCGTGATGCCATCCTGCGTGCTGACATCGACTTGCAGATCAAAAACCTGGCTGAGAATATCAGCGTTGAAAACGGCTTGCGGCGAGCCGTCACTAACCAGCCGCCCTTCGGCAATAATCACTGCCCGGTTACAGTAGCGGGCGGCATGATTGAGATCGTGGACAGCCATAAGCGCTATGCCGCCGCTGCGGGTAAAATCTCTGACAAGCCGCATGGTCTCAACTTGATAGCGGAGATCCAACGCGCTGGTCGGCTCATCAAGCAGCATAACGCGTGTTCCCTGCGCCAATGCGCGTGCGATCATCACCCGTTGCTGCTGGCCGCCAGATAGCTCGTTCACATAGCGATCAGCCAGTGCGGCAAGGCCGAGTTTGTCGATGGCGGCGCAAGCCTTCGCATGGTCCTCCTCACTAAAGCGGATGCCTACGTAAGGGCTGCGGCCAAGCATCACCGCATCATACACCCTCAGATCAAATGGCACGGGTGAGGATTGTGGCACATAGGCGATACGTTTGGCGCGATCACGACGCGATAGTCCCAGCAGATCTTCTCCGGCAAGTTTGACAGAACCGTTGGATATGGGAGCAAGCCCGAGCACGGCTTTCGTCAAGGTCGATTTTCCGGATCCATTCGGCCCCAGCAGTGCACAAAAGTCACCCGGTTCGAGCGAAAACGAAATGCCATGCAAGACCTGCCTGCGCCGGTAGTGCAGATTCAGATTCTCGATCTCAAGGCTCATAGCGTATTCCTTTTCCGTAAGATGAGGTAGATGAACAGCGGCGCCCCGACGAGTGCCACGACAATCCCCACAGGGATGACGCGAGGGGGCAGGATCATCCGCCCGACCGTATCTGCAAGAAGCAGCAAACCGCCGCCTGTGACCATCGAAAACGGAAACAGGAAACGGTGGTCCGATCCGACGATCAGGCGGGCGATATGCGGTGCCACTAGCCCGACAAAACCCACCACGCCGATGAAGCTGACAACAAGGCTCGATCCGCTGACGGCCAGGAAAATCAGCGAGATACGCAAAAGATTGACGTTTACGCCAAGGCTTTTTGCGGTGTCATCACCAGCAAAGGCCAGGCTGTTAACCTGCCCCGCCTTCAACTGAAAATATGGCGTTATAACAAGGATTGTCGCCGCCAGCACTACGACATGGGTCCAGCGTGCTTCATTGACCGAACCAAAGGTCCAGCGTGTGATTGCCGCAAGCGCCTCATCATTGGCGATGTATTGCAGACCGGATGTCAGCGCACTGAAAATCGCGGTCAATGCAGTGCCTAGCAGGATCAGGACTGTGATGTTCATTGATTTTGCCGAAGCAAGACCGAGCACTATCAGTGAGCAAGCCAATGAAAACGCGATGGCGCTGAGGCTGATGGTGATGCCGACGCTTGTTCCATTGGTTTGCGCCACAAGAATAGCAAGCGCCGCACCAAAGGCCGCGGCTGGCGAAAGACCCAACGTATACGGGCTGACCAGGGGATTGCGCAGCAGCCCCTGCATGGCGGCGCCGGACAATGACAGTATCGCTCCGGCAAAGATCGCCAGGAGAACACGCGGCAGCCTGAGCTGCAAAAGCACATTGGCAAGCCGCTCATCTTCGCGGGTCAGCTCGACGCCCAACAGCTTTGCGTAAGCAAGTCGATAAAGTTCGCTGAGCGAATAGCTCGATGTCCCCGATAAGGTCGCATAAACAGCCAAGGCGATCAGAAACGCTATGGAAACGAAAATCCAGAATGCTGTTCGCTTGTGGCGGTGGATGCTGTCACGCGACAGCACCACATCTTTCCGGCCTGCAAAAGCCATGTTCATTGTCCGGCCGTCCCGGCCTTGATGAAGTAAACGCCGTTGTCACCCTTGTACGGCACGCCAAGAAACTCTTCATCCCAGCGACGGGCAATGTCCTCGGGGCGATAATCTTTGAACGCTTCGGGATAAAGCCAATCGGCCACATAAAGGGAAGTCAGGGTCTTCGCCTGCTGGCCCAGATGATAGGCGTTGACGATATAGATATTATTGTTCTTGGCCGCTTCGAGATTGACCCAGCCTGGCCGAGACTGAAGTTCCTTCCACTCTCCGTCAAAGACATCTTTGGTAGAGCCCGTATAGTTGTTGCCAAATTCGCGAATGACGAGATCGGGTTCTCTTGTGAGAATTTCAGCCGCATCAATCGGCGTTTTCCAGACAGTCCCCTGCGTGTGGCCTGCCTCACCAAAAACGACATCTTCAAAGAGGCTGCGTCCGCCACCCTTGACGATTGCCTCATAGAAACCAGACCCCTTGGTCGGAGTCTGGTAGGCGATTTCGTTTTCGTAATAGACAGATTTTGGCGTCAGACCGGCTGTGCGTTTTGCAATCTCGGCGTAGATGTCGCTGCGGAAATCCAGAACCTTTTTCGCTCCGTCTTCGCGACCGAAGATCGAGCCGAACAATTCGACATTTTCGTTGAAGCGATCATTGCGCCAGCCGCTGGCAACAACAACAGGGATCCCGAAGGCCCTCAACTGCCGCTCAATCTCTTCCCAACCGCCATTGGCATAGGAAATGACAACATCCGGATCGGCATTGACGATCGCCTCATAATTGACCTCGCCCGTCTCGCCAATATTATAGGAATTGTCCCATTTACCACCGGCCAACTTGTACTGTTGGACATCGCGACCGGTTACGCCCACGATTTTGTCTCGAGATCCGATCGCAGCGACGATATCGACATTGTAGCTGCCAATGACGATGGCACGTTCGGCAGGTTTTTTGAGTTCAACCGTGCGACCCGCCTCGTCTGTCACGGTAAGCGCGGCAGCGGGTGCTGCCCACACCGTGGCAGCGAGTAAAGCGCCCGTCAGCAAGGCCTTGGATTTTGAAACATTTACAATCGCACTCATGATAAACCTCAAAATAATCTACTAATTTAATAGACTATTTTGATGAATGATAATTCTAAAGCGATGGGGTTCTCAAAAACGGCTCAACACTAAAAAATTAATGCGATTGGAGTTTGCACCTCTGCACAATCATCGGGGTTTGAGAAATGGGGGGCGGGAATGAGGATGCAGGGCAAGTTTAAGAAGGTCAGGAATAATAGACATCGACGACGTCCATCCGATGTCCGCCATCAACAGTCATTCCATTGTTCTTCGTGAGAATGTGTGGCGCATAGCGATTGGCGTGGTCAAGATCATGCATCTGGCCCGAGGCTGAAACCATCGCGGTCTTATCAGCACGAAAAAGCCCGGCATTGCTGCCGGGCTTTCACTAATCGACTGAGCGTCAGATCAGAACGAACGGGTCAGACGAACCCAACCGGAAGTCGCGTCGTCGATATTCGCGCTTTGGGTATGACCTTGTAATTCCAATTCAATCAGTGAAGTTCTGCTGATCAAGCCCGAGAGGCGCGGCAAATGCGCCCGAGCATGAGAGCCAGCGCGCATCATGGGGCAGAGAAATTACAATCTTCCGTTGCAAAGCGTAAGGAGTTTGATAGACAAATAGCCCGATAGGCTTTTTGATGACGAGTGACATATGATCGAAACTGATAGGCTGTTGTTACGGCCATACGTGTTGGCTGAATGTCAGTCTTATCTGGCAATGTGCTCCGATCCCCTCGTACTCAAATTCCTGGGTGGAAAACCCTTTTCACCCGAGGATGCGTGGCATCGGATTTTACGCTACACGGGCCACTGGTCATTGCTGAATTATGGCATCTTCGCCGTCATTGAGAGAAGTTCGGGCGAATATATCGGTGAAACCGGGATCGCGGATTTCCACCGGGGACTTGGTGACGCCTTTGATGGGTACGGTGAAGCCAGCTGGACATTCGCTTCGCGGGTGCACGGGCGTGGATTCGCATTGGAAGCGGCCGAGGCAGCGCACAAATGGTACAATGCCAATTTACACCAGAACCGAACCGTGTGCCTTATCGATCCCGATAACGCAGCGTCTCTTAAAATGGCTGGTCGACTGGGCTACACCGCCTTCGATACGAGAGATTATAAAGGGCAGTCCATGATCGTGCTCGAACGCACGGCCTCTGCTTAGTAAACTATCGGCAGGCCTGTATAGGAGGCAGGTCGGCGGAATGATGAAGTACGATATCGACAAAACACGCACATTGGTGATTATTTCTGCTGGCTTTGTAGGGTGTTGACCCGAAGCCCCGTCAGCTCACCGTCAAACGCGATGACGCTCTGGATGATTTAAAATCACTCAGCGATTTTATCGATTTACCGTCATCTATCGATGCCAGATCGAGTATCACAGTATTGGCAATTGTCATGGGCACGACAAGCAACTGCGATTAACCTCGGTCTCCGCGAGACACCAGGATTTGATGATCGGGCGTGGGGTCGATGCGGGTGCCACCAACTTCTGCCACGGCCAATATTTTTGCTCCTGGTTTTGCCGCGAAGTCACGGATTTCCAGAAGAAGAAGCAGCGGCGCCATTCGGAAAGCAAGCAACCATATAACATCATCCTCAGATAAGGTCTTTCTGCTAACTGGTGCATTTGGCTGGCATGATCGATTGCGACAGAACCGGAACGGTTGAGGCGCAGGCTCTGGCGCCTTTGCCTTACAGATCTGTGCTCACCGATAAGTCGAACGAGATGCAATGATCCAGCAGCGTGAGCCGATGGGTGAGTTTTTAGCAGCGCCAGTAAGAGATTGGTCATGGAAACCCCATAGGCTTCTACCGATATGAAAGGCGGTGGCTGCCATGGTTTTATGGGCATGATCGTTGATTACAGTTCACTTTTGATTGCGCTTGCCGTCTCAACGACGTGTCTTGGTGTGACCCTGCTTGGCAGTTGGTTCGCACGCCGCTCCGAGACCTTTCTACTCAGCTGTACGCTAGGGCTGGTGCTTATCGTTGGCGGCATTGTGACCTACGGTTTCTATGTAGACGATCCTGCTGTGTCGTTTGGCGTTGTGTCGTTCATACTTCTTCATGCAGGTTTCGCAATTATCTGGGGAGCGGGCTGCCAATTTCGCAGCAACATCTTGCCGCTGCGAGTGACAATTGCCTGGGCTTTGACAGCAATGCTTGTCTCCATCCCTCCGTTGCTGATCGGTTATGACGGGATCGCATTTATCGCTCAAAATACGGCGATTGCCGCAATGCTCTTCGCGACTGCCTCGCAATATTGGCGCGCCCGCAGGGAAGCACTTGTTCCTCTCATCGGTATTTCCATCCTCTATTGCCTGGCGGCAACATCCTTTGTTGTCTGCGCCGCCGTTCTAGTTGCCGACGGAAAGACCGTACTGGGAGTTGCGCCAAACAATTGGGCCGAGGATCTCAACATCGCTGTCTGCATCGCCGGCATGACCGGCATCGGCGCCCTTTCACTGGCCCTTCACCAATGGCGGCTCGCCGCACGTCACCTTCTGGAAGCCATCACAGATCCACTAACCGGCCTCCTAAATCGCCGTGCGCTATTCGAGCGCTACGGTCAGCGTTTGATCGGGCCGGAAACGGCAGTATTGGTCTTCGACCTCGATCATTTCAAATCCATCAACGACACTTTCGGGCACGCTGCCGGCGACCGGGTGTTGAAGATTTTTGCTGCTGAGCTTGCGGCTAATTGTGGACCCGGCGACACTGCTGCGCGTCTTGGTGGCGAGGAATTCGCACTGATTCTGACCGACGTCATGCCGAATCGTGCCGAGATGGTGGCAGAGAGCATTCGCAAAGCCTTCGAAGATCACAAAATCCATGTGGAAGGCGACACCTTCACGTCCACGGTCAGCGCCGGGATCGCCTTGGGATGTTCTGTCCCGATGGATTTCGACGCTATGCTGAGTGCGGCAGACAAGGCACTCTATATCGCCAAACGCGCGGGCCGTAACCGGATCGAGCTTGCAAGCCACCTGCACGCTGTATCGATTGGTGCCGCTCGAACCGTATCGTAGGCGAACTGTTCATCAAGTGAACCAAGTACAAGGGCGTCACACCGCTCTCATCGTCGATTACAGCCGAAGCAGTTCGACAACTAACTCGACCCTTCGTGCTTGATCGGCCTCGGGCCTGGCGACGACACCATACACGCAAGAAACGCAAGGTCCATTGGCAGGAAGAGCCCATCAGCCACTGCGGACATAAGCGATATCGCCACCATGATTTACCTCGGTTAGCCGAGGCAAACGATTAGGTCCTGGCCTCGCAAACCAAAGATGTGCCCTGGTAGCACACCTAGCCAAGGAAATCAGGGCGTTGTCGGGGCTGCCGTCGTAGAAAAGGCGATCGACCGTCTCCAGACGACTCCGCTGAGAAAATCGAGTTATTCACGACGCGTCAACTGCGGAACAAGGTTCATTCACGCAAATTATGCGCAAAGAAAAAGCCCGGCATCTCTGCCGGGCTTTCATTAATCGACTTTTCGTCAGATTAGAACGAACGTGTCAGGCGCAAGAAGCCAGAAGTGTTGTCGTCGCCAACGTCTGGGCTAACGTAGTCAACAGTCGCACCAACCTTAAGGCCCGTTGCAAGCTGGTATTCAGCCAATACACCAACACCCCAGATGTCGTTGTTGTCCTGCGTGCTCCAGTAAGCAAGGGAAGGAGCGATTGTCAGCTTCTCTGTTGCCTTCAGAGCGTACGAACCGGAAACGGTCCACTCGTAGGAAGTGGCGGCGAAGTCAGAGTCAAAACGGTCGACGTAAACGTTGTCACCCGAAGACCAGCCTGCGCCGAGTTCCAGAGTGCCTGGGCCGATCGGAGCAACGAGCGTTGCGTAGATGGCGCCTTCTTCAGCTTCGTTGTCGTAAACACCGCGCAGTGCAGCGTTTGCGGAACCGAAATCAACCTGTGCGTAACCCTGCAGACCAAATTCGGAACCTGCACGGTCGGAGTATTCGCCAGACAGATCGTTGATGCCAACACCAATGCGGAATGTACCTGCGTCGTAGAGGTAGCTGACAGTGTTGAAGTTTGTTGCAGCTTCAAACGCGTCAAGCTCACCGTAAATGCCGATGTCATCCCACCAGGTCAGAACTTTACCTGCAGTCAGGCCGCCGATGCTGACCCAGGCCTGCTCAAGCTCGAGAGACGAGGAAGCGTTTCCATCGCGAGGACGGTAGTCACCCTCCAAACGAATGTAGGTGCCGATGGTGCCGAGTTCTGAGTCGGTCTTCGTGTCGAAGAACACGCGAGCACGAACCTGGGAGTTCCAGTCAGACGAACGACCGCCTGGAGCCAGACCACCAATGTCCTCGCCGAATGCGACGGTCGCACGAACTTCGCCACCAATGCGCAGGCAGGTTTCAGTGCCTGGGATGTAGAAGTAGCCAGCGCCAAAAGCGTCGCAAACGCGTACGTATTCCAGAGGCTCTGGCTCGGCAGCGACGATAGCGTCAGCGGCATGTGCGCCAGAGACTGCTGCGAGTGCTGCAGCGGAGCCGATGAGAAGGCTCTTGATGTTCATAATGACCTCCAGTGAAGGATTAGATTGCTATCGGTTAGATTTGAGAAAATCATCTCAAAACCTAAACCAGTTAAATAAAAACAGACGAAGCCCGCTTCTTGATCGTTAAAATACGCGACGCACCCACGGTTGCAATCACGTCGCCTCAATTAGTGCAAGTTTTTGGACGCTTCCCGCCGAGACGTTGCAAAATACACACAAAAGTAATGAAGCGGCATCAATCGTCACTTATTTCGATATCCATCTGAAAAACAACGAATTGTGTTAGAAATCTGGTCGAATTACGGCAAAAATATGCCATTTTTTTCGGAATGAAAGCATCAGACAAAGAGGCCGACACGCCTCTTCCGTGAAAACTGAGCGTCTACAAATTTAGCCTGACGACAACAATCATAGATTGTATTTCAATTCAAACATCAGGTCCTCCCGAGCTTTTAAAGCTTGTCGTTAAGGAGAAATCTGAGAAGAGATGCGGACCATCGAGAAGCCATCAAGCCGGTAAATTTGACTTATCTTTCGATCCAGCTGATTCCGTCATCTTCTCGGCACGTTACTCCAAGAGAGCGTGCTGCGTGTTGGAAATGAACTTTCGGAACCGCTCTGATTTAGGATTACGAAACACCTCTTCAGTCGGACCGTCCTCCTCAATGACGCCCTCGTGGAGGAAGACAATACGTGTTGCCACATCGCGTGCGAAAGCGATTTCATGCGTCACTAGCAACATGGTCCTTCCTTCTTTGGCAAGCGCACGCATTACGGCCAGAACCTCGCCCACGCGTTCGGGATCCAGTGCCGAAGTCGGCTCGTCGAACAACATGACCTGGGGATGCATGGCGAGCGCCCGGGCAATCGCAGCACGTTGCTGCTGCCCACCGGAAAGATGACCAGGATAGGCATCGCTTTTGTCGGCAATCCCGACCTTTTCCAGAAGGGCACGAGCTTCAACAACACATTCTGCGCGCGGGCGCCCCTGGACGTGGACCGGTGCCTCGATGAGATTCTCAAGAATGGTCATGTGAGACCATAAATTGAAGCTCTGAAAGACCATAGCGGCGCGTGCACGAATACCATCGATCTGCCGACCATCGGCAATGGCAAGACCGTTACCCTGCTTTTTGAGCTTGACGGCTTCCCCTGTCACCACGACCTCACCAGCTGTCGGAATTTCCAGCATGTTGATGCAACGCAGCATCGTACTCTTGCCGGAACCCGAAGAACCAAGGATCGCGATGACCTCGCCTTTACGGGCATCCAGCGAGATGCCTTTGAGGACTTCGAGCGTCCCGAAGCTTTTGCGCAGGCTGCGCAGAGAGATAACGGGTTGCATGGCTGCCTCTTCAGTCATTGGGCGTGCTCCATTTTGCCGGTTGTCGGAATGCTGCGCAGATGGGGTGTCAACCACCAATCCAAAATCGAGATTGCGCGCGTCAGGAGGAAATTGATGATCAGATATATTGTCCCTGCAGCAATAAACACTTCCACCGGACGGTAAGTCTCGGAGATCAGTCGCGCCGCGATGCCAGTGACTTCCATCATGGTGATGATTGAGACGAGCGAGGTCGCCTTGACCATCAGGATCAGTTCGTTTCCATAAGCCGGCAACGCTTGACGCAGTGCCAGTGGCAGGATGATACGACGGTAGAGTAACAGGCCGGACATGCCGCCAGCACGACCTGCCTCAATTTCGCGTTTGGAGACTGACATCAGGCCGCCACGCAGTACTTCGCTTCCATAGGCAGCGCTGTTGAGCGCCAGCGCAAGAATGCCGCACCAATAGGCTTCGCGGAAGAACTGCCAGAGCCCAAAGCTTTGCAAGGTCGGCCGGAACTGGCCGAGACCATAATAGATCAGGAAGATCTGGACGAGCAGCGGGGTGCCACGAATGGCAAAGACATAAACACTGGCCGGAGCACGCAATATCCAGAAGCTGGAAATTTGCATCAGTGAAATCAGCACTGCCAGCAGCAAGCCCAGACTGAAAGCAAAAACGGTTAGCTCGAGCGTCAGGGGCACACCGGCAATAAGCTGGACGAAGCTGTCGTAGACGAAGCGCGGATCCATCAGGCAAGCCCTCCGGCCATGCGGCGGCGCGCCCGTCTCTCAAGCCATGAAAACACCCGTTGCGACACCCAGGTGATGACAAGGAAAATCGCCCCCGCGATGAGATAGAACTCAAACGGCTTGCGGGTAGATCCAGCGGCGATTTGAGACTGGCGAAGCAATTCGACCAGACCCGTGACGGAAATCAGTGCAGATTCCTTCAGGGCCATTTGCCAGATATTGCCGATACCTGGCAGTGCATGGCGAAAAACCTGAGGTGCAATGATACGACGGAACAGCAAAATAGGGCTCATGCCCGCCGCTTTGCCTGCCTCGATCTCGCCCTTTGCGAGCACGCGGAACGCCCCACGGAACACCTCTGCCTGATAAGCACCGGAAACGACACCGATGGCCGTTGCACCGGCAGCAAAAGGTGGCACGCCGACAAAGCCGGTCTCGCCCCAGAGGTTGAAGAGCCCGGTCACGGCCATGCTACCGCCGAAGTAGAAAAGGTAAATCACCAAGAGGTCGGGAATGCCGCGCAGGACAGTGGTGTAGGCATCGGCAGACAAGCGGACCGGCAAATTACCAGCCAGCTTGCCCCAGGCGATGAAGGCACCAATGATAACACCGATTAGGAAGCCACATCCCGCCACCGCGACAGTCATGAGAGCGGCTGTGAGCAAGGCTGGGCCCCATCCATCGGGACCGAAACTCACCAGTTGCAATAGCTCCATCATCTCTGCCCTGTCCTTCTAAAATCGTTCCGGCAGCGGCTCAAACGTTGAACTGGAAACCGTCGACTGTTAGCGTTTGGCCAGTCATGAAGCACGGTTCGGAGGTTGCGAGGAATGTTACCAGCCGCGCGACGTCATCGGCACAGCCAAGCCGACCGAGTGCAATGCCCTTGATCACCTCATCGGCACGGTCAGTGACGTTGGTGTCGATCTCGGTGCGAATGACACCCGGGCATATAGCGTTGATCGCGATCACGGGCCCAAGTTCCTTGGCCAGTGCACGTGTCATACCGAGAATGCCGGCCTTTGCGGCAGCATAGGCAAAACGGCTGACGGCCGCAGTGACACCACCCGATAGTGCATTGAGGGACGACATGGAGACGATGCGACCCCCGCCCTGCTTCAACATGTGTGGCGCAGTGTGCTGGATATAGTTGAAGCAGCTCTTCAGGTTGATCGCGATGGCCCGGTCGAACTCATCCTCGGAGATATCAAGGATACCCACTGGCGCCGAACGGCCAGCATTATTGAGGAGAAAGTCAATCCGGCCGAAAGCCTCGATGGTCTGCGCAACAACCTCGCCCGCACGCTGATGGCTCGAAACGTCGGCAACGAATGTCAGGACCTTGCGACCTTCCGCCGAAATCAATGCTGCTGTCTCGGCAAGTTCTTTTTCCAGGAGATCAACGAGAACCAGCGTGTATCCCGCTCGTGCAAGATCCATGGCACACGCCTTGCCGATTCCGCGCGCACCGCCAGTGACGATTGCGACCTTCTCATGTGCACTCATGTCTCAAACTACTCCTTTTCAAAATTTCCCACACATGGTATGGCTGCAACAATATTCTTCAATGAGAATTTGGTTCACATATATGAACAACAATACTGACTCTGAAGTGAAGTCCGCCGTTCGTGTTTTGGAAGTTCTGGAGCTTCTTGCCCGCGCACAGAAACCCCTGACCCTGAAGATGATTGTCTCGGAACTGGGATACCCCAAGAGCAGCACCTTCAATTTGCTAGCGACCCTGGTGTCCCGCGCTTACGTCACGCGGGACGAGTCCGAAGCCTATCGTATCCACGAGGCCTTCCGTAACGGACCCGGCTGGTCAAGCGGGCGTGATGCGCAGTTGATCGCGACGGCACAGCCGATCATGGATGCCCTGCGCGATGCCGAGGGAGAAACAGTCTTTCTTGGCGCACGTCGCCGCGATGGTCGCATCAAGCTTCTCGCCAAAAGCGTCAGCCACCAACTGGTGCGGTTTGATTCTGACCTGACCGGGTCAGATGCCTCCTTCTGCACCGCGATGGGCCGTGTTCTGCTCGGTTATTGGAAACCGGAAAAAACGGCAGCCTATCTAGCCCGCGAACGCATCGTGCAGATTACGGATCACACCGTCATCGACCGTGTGCAAATCCGCAGGATTATCGAAACAGCCCGTCAAAACGGATATGCAATCAGCGACCAGGAGGCCGTTGCGGGCGGATCCGGCGTTGCCGCACCAGTTCGCGACGCAACGGGTGAGGTCATCGCTGCTCTCAACATCGCCACTGTCACGGCGCGCTTCGATGCAAGCCGTGACAGAATGATCGCCGCCGTCATCCGCAATGCGGACGAACTCAGCTCCCGGCTCGGCTACAAGAGCCCAAACACGGAAAATCAGTGACATGGATATTCAATTTGAAGGAAAGCGCGTGCTCGTCACGGGTGCTGCCCGCGGTATAGGACGCGCCATCTGCGAAGCCTTTGCAGCCGATGGTGCAGCAGTCGTGGCAACGGATGTCAATCTGGCCGAATTGGAACCCCTGCGCAACAGCTCGATCGCCAAACGCGGAGGCTCAATCATCACTGCCAGGCTGGACGTGACAGATGAGGATAGCATTTCAGAAGTGGTAGCCGAACAAGGCGGTGAATTCGACATCTTCGTTCATGTCGCAGGCGGCGTATTGGGGCAGAAACGTCAGCCGGTCGAGACCGTCCTCGCAGCGGACTGGGACAGCATCTACAACGTCAACGTACGCGGCGCGTTCCTGGTCGCACGCGCCGTCGTTCCCGCCATGAAGGCGCAGGGCGCTGGCAAGATGGTGTTCATTTCGAGTGGTGCTGGGCTCGGTGTCAGCCTCACTGGCATTCAGGCCTATGCCAGTGCCAAGGCGGCCCTCATCAGTCTAGCCCGGCAGCTTGCCCATGAGCTTGGCCCCTTCGGTATCAACGTCAATGCGGTTGCGCCCGGCTTCCTGCGCACCAGCCCGGACTACGAACGCCAATGGGCGTCATATGGCGATGACGGCCAGCAGGCCATGCTCGACCAGATCCCACTGCGTCGTATCGGTCAGCCGGACGACATCTCAAACGCCGTCCTCTTCCTTGCCTCACCCTTTGCCAGCTGGATTACCGGCCAGACCCTTTCAGTCAGCGGAGGACCGGCCTCGTGAGCACCGAAAACACAGTACTTCCCACATGGACCTGGCCTGAAGACCGGCTTCAGGGTTTGATGAACCGTGCTCGCGCCGGGCGTAGTCTCAAACCGACAACCTGGCCAAATGATGCGAAATGTGCCGTCGCGCTTTCGTTTGATTCCGACCACGATACGTTCGAACTGCGCGATGGCGGCAAGTCGATATCCGCCCTGTCGCAGGGTCATTTCGGTCCCCGGCAAGGTATACCGCGTATCCGTCGGCTACTGGCAGAAAAGGCCATCCCGGCAACCTTTTTTGTGCCAGCCATCACCGCCCTGCACTATCCGGACGAACAGCGCGCTGTGATTGCCGAAGGACACGAAATCGGCCTGCATGGCTGGATCCACGAACGCAACACGCTGCTGGATGAAACGACGGAAAGAGATTTGCAGTATCGCGCTGCCGATACTTTAGAAAAGATCACTGGCAGCCGCCCTGTCGGCATTCGTACGCCGTCATGGGATTTCAGCGAAAACACATTGAAGATAACGGCCGAGATGGGTCTGCTTTATGACTCTTCGTTGATGGCGGACGTGGACTGCTATGAGCTGCTGCTTGACGGCGCACCATCAGGCGTCATCGAACTACCTGTCGAGTGGATCCGCGATGACGCCGCCTATCTGGTCATGGATCGCTGGGGCGGACTTCGTCCCCAGATCGCACCGCACGATATTCTGAAAATATTCATGCGGGAATTTGACGAGGCCTATGATGAAGGTGGCCTTTTCCAGTTGACCATGCATCCCGACATCATAGGACATCGCAGCCGGCTGTGGATTTTGAGGGAGCTGATCGGGCACATCCAGACGCGCCAGGATGTCTGGTTTGCAACGCATGCGGATGTTGTGACATACGCAAAATCCTCCTGCCCATAAGGGTAGGCCGCGTTTTACCAAACGCCCCGACCCGGCGCATTCAGCTGCACCGGGTGTTTTCGTTTTGCATCGAAACATTAGTTGTTTTTCTGAACTTAATTCACATACATGAACGCCATTTCTCTTTTCAGGGACAACGCGCAGGTACAAACTGATTGTTAGTCAGGCCCGGCATCACCTAATCCAGGTGCCGGATGTCGGTCTCCGCTACCCAACCAATAAAAATGAGGGAACCATGTTCAAGAAATCCGCTCTCGCAACAGCCACCGCGCTCTGCGCATTTTCGATGCTTTTCGGCAGCACGGCACTCGCCAAAGACTGGAAGCAGGTCACCATTGGTGTCGAAGGTGCATTCCCGCCCTTTAACTCCACCACCGCCAGCGGTGAACTCCAGGGCCTCGACCTCGATGTAATCAAAGAGGTTTGCAAGCGCGCTCAACTCGAATGCAATATTGTTGCACAGGACTGGGATAGCCAGATTCCGTCGCTTCTTGCCGGCAAGTTTGACGCCGTCTTGACCATGGGTCCGAACGAGGAGCGCCGCAAGGTCATCGACTTCTCTGACCCTTACGTCATCACGCCCAACACGTTCCTGGTTGCCGCAGATGGTCCGCTGACGAAGCTGCCGCACACCGGCGAGCATCTCAACACCGACACCGACGAAGGCAAAAAGGCGATTGCCGAAATCAAGGATGCGCTAAAGGGCATGACACTTGGTGCCTCTCTTTCCACCAGCCAGTTGAAATTTGTTGAGCAGAACTTCGGAGACGTCGTCGAAATCAAGACTTACAAGTCCTCCGAGCAGGTGCAACTTGACATCGAAGGCGGCCGCCTTGACGGGCAGTTCGACAATGTCGTGTTTGCCCGCGACCGCGCAGAGGCCAGCAAAGGTACGCTGGCAACCAGCGGTCCACTGCTTGTCGGCGGCATTCAGGCGACCAATGTTTGCATCGGCCTGCGCAAGGAAGAACCGGAACTTAAGGCCATCCTCGACAAGGCACTTGGCGAAATGGCCAAGGATGGCACGCTCGCCGAACTTTCGACGAAATGGTTTAAGGCGGATCTCAGCCCGAAGGGTTAATTCAAAGCAGTTAACTTTAGCGCATCATATCGACCCCGCGAGACAGCGGGGTTGTTCAATCAGAACCTTTTCACAATGAAAACTTCGGCTCTTGACCCTTTCTAGAGCTCCAGACTTCCGCTAACGCGGATCTTTAACTCGGCACTCTCAACGCATTGACGGCATCAAAGCGAACGAAGACGCCAACGACGTCACTAGTTATGATCTCGCGTCTTCCATCTCATCCACTTCCGGGCCGAATATCATGGCTCGCACGTCCATCTGATCGACCGTGCGTTGTCGCAGATATCCTCTTCAGCTTGGGCCTACTTCGATAACATCGGAGCCGAGATCATGGGAGCCGGCAAATTCGGCCTGCACAACCTCCTAGATAACATTCGCCTGCGAAGACGACTTTGGACCGGTCGTGTTGAGGAACTCGTCATTGTCGTAGCGACCGGAACGCTGCTATCTCCTCGCTATGGCAAGGGAACGCAATGCCACCACGGTGGCTTAATGATAAGTGTGGCATCTACGTTTTGTAGCTGGGGTGATACGGGTGCAGAACTGTTCGCTCTATTGTCTAGCCACGACGTGCGCGGTTTCACCCGCACTGGACTCACCCTCTATTACCCCGGCCAGCGACAGGCTGGCCAAGGGTGATCATCGACAGGTGGTAAATATTGCACTCCCATACGGGATCAACATTTCAGCACCTATTGTCGTCATATGGGGCACACAGCGCTGCTCCTGCCCCATACGAGTGTAGATTTTAGAAGTGGTAGTTCACGCCAGCCTTGACTGTGTGATCGCTTACGGTCGTTTCGCTAAGCGGGCCACCGGTGCTGCTGCGCACATCGCCAGTGCGCGCGTAGTTGTATTCTACTTTGCCGGAAATCTGCTGGTTGAACTTGTGTTCAACGCCAGCGCCGACCAACCAGCCGGGCTTCCAGCCGTCGGGACCCTGCGCCGTACCGTCGCGCATGCTGGTAATCGTGGCGCCTGCCGTGCCGTAGACCAGTGTATCGCCAAGAGGCATGCCTGCCTTGGCCTTGGCAGAGACGCGGTAGCGCTCTTCCAGATTGCCGCCTGGTACGAGCACCTTGGTGTCGCCCAGGTGTGACAGTTCCCCTTCGCCGCCGACGACGAAACCGTTCGTTTCCATGTTGTAGCCACCCTGGATGCCACCCATGAATTCACGGTCGCCGGAGAAAGGATTGCCATGGCGCGAAGCCGTACCGGCATGAAGACCGACATAACCACCGGTCCAGCCGGAAGACTGGGATGCCGGCTCGTTGTACGACGGTGCTTCATAGGAATTGGTGAGGTCGGCTGCGAAAGCAGGACCGGAAATGACAGCGGCTGCAAGCACTGATGCGATGTACTTCTTGATCATGACTTTACTCCATACACAGCCCGCAGATGGTGAATGCGCAGGCGAAACATCGGCTTTCGCCACGGGTGAGTTCAAATCGGAACAGCTTAGTCGCTGACCGTAAGCACACCCGCACCGGTATGCCTTTCATTTTCATTAAAACATTAACAGCCTGTTAACCGAGAGAGGCGAGGTGCCGAGATGAAGTGTTCAATTGGTCGGCTTATACGGTGGCTCACACCGCAATAGTGTAGGGGGGCAGAACGCGAGAGACAACGGAATCAAATGCTTGCAATAGATCCAGGGATCGCCATCCTTCGATTTCCAAACAGAGAACATTTTTTCGTGAGCGTTGCGCTAAAATTACGTGATCGCGACGTCTCGAAACACGATCCATAGACTTTCGTCTGCAGGTGGTATGACAATCGGGTTTCCCGCGGCAATAACCGGCGGCCCTTCTATCATCGTACTCCATTGGCACTATTGCGGCGCTCTGACCAACTTCATCGCGCAATGTTCAAACAACGTGCCAACACCAGGGCCGGTATTGCCTGGCACCGTCTTGGGACGACCTTATGAGCGCATGTTATTCTTGAGCCCACCCTAGGCGCCCCTGCGGTCCATCCGGATCATATCCGCTGCCTTTTCGGCAATCATCACCACTGGCGATGCGGTGTTGCCGGAAATGATACGCGGCATGATAGAGGCATCGACAATACGCAATCCTTGAATGCCTTTTGCCCGCAACGCCGGGTCAACGACCGCGTCGGCGTCCACTCCCATGCGGCATGTGCCGACCGGGTGGAAGATGGTAGTGGCAATGTCGCCTGCTTTTTCCAGGAGCGCGTCATCACTTTCGAACTGGCGGCCGGGAAGAATCTCCTCGGGCTGGTAGGGGCGCAATGCGTTGGCCGCCATTACTTGCCGGGCCTGACGGATCGCTGCGATAGCAACAGAGCGGTCATGGTCGGTCGACAGATAGTTTGGCCGGATTTCCGGTTGCTGGTGCGGATCGGTCGAGCTGATGTGGCATGTGCCCACACTGCTCGGGCGCAATTGGCAGACCGAAACGGTAATGGCCGGGAACGGATGCAGCGGATCGCCGAGCTTGTCGGTGGAGAGCGGCTGGACGTGGTACTCTATATCAGGACGGTTTGCGCCAGGAGTGGATCGCGTGAACATGCCAAATTGGCTCGGTGCCATCGACATCGGTCCGGAGCGCATCAGCGCATATTCCGCTGCGATCCTGATCTTGCCCCGCCAGGAGTTGGCAAGCTGGTTGAGTGTGATGGTGTCCTTGACTTTAAAGACGGTCCGGATTTGCAAATGGTCCTGCAGATTTTCACCGACAGTGGATTTCGCCAGATTGACCTTGATGCCAAGCGATCCGAGACGGCCGGGATCACCGATGCCGGACAATTCCAGCAGCTTCGGTGAGTTGATGGCGCCGGCCGACAGGATCACTTCACCGCTGGCTTTCGCATGAAATGAGCCTTCGGATGTGCGATACTCGACACCGGTGACGCGGCTTCCCTCTATCGTCAACCGCTCCACCAGCGCATGTTTGATGAGGCGCAGGTTTGGGCGCTTCAGAGCGGGTCGCAAGAAGCCGCGCGCCGTGTTCCAGCGCACGCCCTTATACTGGTTCACGTCGAAGAAACCCGATCCTTCATTGTCGCCATCGTTGAAGTCCGCACGAGGCTCAATGCCGAGTTCGCGGGCACCCGTCTGCACCGCCTCGAGGATCTTCCACTTCAGCCGCTGGCGACTGACCTTCCAAGGTCCACCGGTCGAATGCATGTCGCCTTGCGGACCATGGAAATCTTCGGAGCGTTTGAAATAGGGCAGCACATCCGACCACCCCCAACCGTCATTGCCGAGTTCGCGCCAGCCATCATAATCGGCCGCTTGGCCACGCATATAGATCATGCCGTTGACCGACGTGCAGCCACCCAGCACCTTGCCGCGCGGGTAAGCGAGACTGCGCCCATTGAGGCCTGCCTCGGCAGCTGTGCGCATCATCCAATCGGTTCGTGGGTTGCCGATGCAATAGAGGTAGCCCACGGGGATCTGCACCCAATGATACCGATCGGAGCCTCCGGCTTCCAGCAGCAGGACACGTATGGTTGGATCTTCCGTAAGGCGGGCGGCCAACACACAGCCTGCCGTCCCTGCCCCGACGATCACATAGTCATATTGGCCATCCAAGCCAGTCGTTTCCGCCATGGTTCCTATCCTCATTGGCAAGGGTAGTCGCGTTACATCCTTGCGAACCACCTCACCCTAATTTTTCAATGCGTTCCAGAAATTCCGCATCTGGCCTGTGAGCGCCGCGTAGATGGCATAGCGTCTGCGAAAATGCTCGAACCGCTTGGCTTCAGGGCGAAAGTCGCGGGCAACCCGGGTCATTGCCTGAACGGCATCTTCGTAAGAAGGATAATGGCCAACGGCGACTGTCACGCCAATCGCAGCCCCCAACGCTCCCGTCTCCCTCGCTTCTGCCACGGTCAGCGGGATTTCCAGAACATCCGCCATCATTTGCGGCCAGTGTGGGCTTCGAGAGCCACCGCCCGACATGACAGCCCTACTGACAGACAGTCCGGCATTTTCCAGTACCTCGATATGGCGGCGATGCTCGAAACATACGCCTTCGAACAGCGCCCTCAGCATATGCCCTTCACCGTGCCAGCCCGCCAGCCCATAGAAGCCACCGCGAAACTCCGCCCCTAAACGCGAGCCGAAAATGAAGGGATGGAAGAACGGATCGTCGGCGCGTGGCACGACTTTGCCGACTTCCTGATTGCAGCGCTCGAAGGCCCGATCGCCATGGTCGCCGCGCATGCGGTGAACATACCATTCAAGATTGGCAGCAGAGGTGGCGCTGGACTCGATGTTGACATATCGGTCCTTGCCGAAGACCGTCACCATAAAGACCTCATCACTGATAACCGGCTTATCGGCAAAGACCTGGTTGATACTCCAAGTTCCAGCCACCACCGAGGCCTCTCCTGCGTGAATGACGCCGGAGCCCAGCGCACTCGACACCACATCGAAGAAGCCGCCGATGACGGGTGTTCCCTCGCCAAGTCCGGTGGCCTGCGCCGCCTTGGCGCTCACACGTCCAACGATCTCCGCCGATTCAACGCGATCAGGAAAGAAGGAAAGCGCATCCTCCAAATGGTAGAGGCTCAGCAAAGCCTCGTCGAGCACGCTTTCCGGCATGGCGAGAAGCCCGGCACCACTCAGGTCGGAAATGTCGTTGGTCAGACGGTCCGTCAGGCAGAAGTTGATGTAGTCCTTGCAAAACAGCACGGCGCCGATCCGGGCGTAAAGCGCTGCTTCGTGACGTTTGACCCAAGCAAGAAGTGTCGGCGTTTGCGATGGCCAGGGTCGTTGCAGGCACCGCGCCTGAAGAGCCGCGCCGTTTTCTTGGTCGAGTTCGGTGGCAATATCACAGGCGCGGCTGTCGAGAGACTGGATGCCCTTCAACGGGCGCATCTCCTTATCGAGCAGATAAAGCCCGTTGCCATGGCCAGCGCAGCCAATGCCGAGGATCTGGCTGGGATCGACCCCGGAGCTTGAAATAACCTCGCGGATAGCCCTGCAGCCATTCTCCCAGAGCTCGGATAGATCGCGTTCGACATGCCCGGGTTCCGGGAGGCTCGATTTTCCGTCGAGCGCGCATTGCGCAACCTGATGCCCTTTTGTGTCGAACAGCACAGCCTTGATAACCGTGTTGCCCACATCGACGCCCAGAACGTAATTTGTTTCAGCCACGGTTGTAGATATCCCACGCTTCTTCGCCACCGGCACGCTGATGAATGATAGCCATCAGCGCCTTTACGACGGCCTTCGGATTATCATGTTGATAGATATTGCGGCCATAGACCATACCGTTTGCGCCCTGCTCCATGATAGCAGCAGATTTTGCCAGCACGGTACGCAAATCCTCCTTCCCGCCGCCGCGCACCAGAACCGGGCAACGGGCCGCTTCGATCACCTTGTGGAAATCCGCAGGGTCCGTCGTCGGATCGGCCTTGATGATATCGGCGCCCATTTCTGATGCCAGGCGCACCAGGGTTACGATCTTTTCGGCATCTCCATCCACCTGATAACCGCCACGTACATCATTGGGCAGCATCACCAGCGGCTCGATCATCAGGGGCATGCCGTAGCGATGGCAATCTGCGCGCACGCGGCTGATGTTTTCGACGCATTGGCGAAACAGTTCCGGTTCGTCCGGCAGCATGAACAGGTTGACGACAACGCAGGCCGCATCCATTTCGAGCGCGCCAATGATCGGCTCTTCGTGATTTTGCAGTTGCGACCACATGCTGCGGTGGCGCGTGGAATTGTAAGGATTGCCCATATCAATGCGCATCACGAGTGCCGGCTTGTCGCGCTCCGGTCTGGATTGCAGCAGGTCGGCCTGACCATAGGCCATCTGAATGGCATCTGGTCCGGCTTCAATGAGTTTGCCAACAACACCGGCCATGTCTTCCAGACCGACGAGAAAGCTCGGCTCGTTGCAGACCCCGTGATCGAGTGCGACATCGAGGCAGCCGCCTTGACGAAACAGCCTGTTCATTCTTGCCTTGCGGGAAACGCGTATCATGATGCCTTATCCTTTGCTTTACATCTATCCTGAAGCATTTCGATCGACACGCCGTAATAGGCCTGAAGTTCGTCGATCACCTGTCGCCGTTCGGCGAATGCGTTGTCAGTTGTCCATCCGAGTTCGCGCGATGCGACGGCAAGCAGCGTGTCGATGATGTCGAGATCAAGCTCGCCGGTAATGGCGAGGCTAGTGCGTCGCAGCACCAGATCGGACAGGTGCCGCACGTCCTCTGCCTGAATAAGCCAAGCAATCTCGGCGAGCGTCATGGCCGTCGCGGAAGAGAACGAGACATCATCGGAGCGCGAACGGCAGAAGGTCATCAATTCGAAGGCCCGCGAGCCATAGGTGGTTGCCAGATGATCGGCACGCGCCTTGCCGATGGCGAACTCACGGGAGAGCTGTTGGGACAAGAGATCCGCGTTACCCGGGTGGTTCATGCCGCCGCCAATGGGGCGATTGTTCGTCGAGGTGACGCGAGACCGTCCTATTCCAGCCAACACCTCGTCGGTAAGCTGCTCTCCAAATGCGCGGAAGGTCGTCCACTTGCCGCCGACCATGCACAATTGCGGCGGGTTGGAATCGACGCGATGGATCAGATGGCTGCGCGAAATCTTTCCCGTGAATTCCGCTTCGCTGCGCGGCAGAGGGCGAATACCGCTATAGCTGAAGACGATATCCGAGGCCGCAACATTGATGTTGGGAAAAACGGTGCGCACCGCATCCAGGATGTAGTCGCGCTCTTCCGGTTCGCAGCGTGTCCGGCCAGGCGTGTTCACCTTGATATCGGTTGATCCGGCAAGGACGCGTCCGAGATAGGGAAAGAGAATACAGACCCGATTATCGACATTCTCAAAGAAGATCATGTGCCCGTTCAACGCCTCATAGAGCGCCTGATTGGCAAGGATGATATGGGAGCCCTTGGTGCCGGTAACGCTCGGCTCACTGGTTTTTGCGGCATTGCCAAGAGCGCCGATCGTCTCGTCGATCCAGGCCCCCGTTGCGTTGACGATCATCCCTGTGCGGATCACCAGTGGTTCATCCGCCTCTTCCGCCAAGAGATGATAAGCGTCGCCGCTTCGGTTCAACTGCGCATAGTTCAGGGCGATTGCCTGCGGCGCATCGCGACGCGTATCCAGCACCAGTTCCAATGCCAACCGCTCGGGCTGACGGATCCAGGCGTCGTAATAGGTTGCCGAGGAGCGCACGCGCACATCGAGTTCTGGCCACCGCGATCTGGTGGTGCGATTGTTGTGAAACTCGTGCCGTGGCAGGAGACGGTTCTTGCGAGTGACGAAGTCATAAAGCGCAAGCCCGATCTTGATCGCCACCGCCCCACGGCTCGCTGGCTTGCCCGATGAACCGAAGAACGTCGCCGCAGCATTGAAGAGACCGCCAAAAGTCGAATGGATGGGAATGGTCGTGGGCAAGGGATGGACCAGATGCGGCGCCAGGCGCAGCAGTGTATCGCGCTCCATCAGCGATTCCCGCACAAGGCCGAACTCGCCATTTTCCAGATAGCGGAGACCGCCGTGGATCATGCGGGACGGAGCGGCACTGCACCCGGAAGCAAAATCATTGCGCTCCACTAGAAGCACTCTCAGACCCTGCAAAGACAGGTCGCGGTATGCACCGATACCATTGATCCCGCCACCGACAACGACGACATCAAAATCGGCATCTTGTCGAATTTGTCTGAGCGCGTCCTCGCGGAAATTGGACATGAAAATACCGTTCGCTGGTTTTCAAGCCAACGTCCCAATCTGGTGTTGCGGTGTTTGAGACTTAGAGCACCTCCGGGGAACATGAGTTCACCTGCACTGCTCTAACTATTTGTTTTTACGCATTTCCGGGCGCAAAGCCGAGTAAGCGTTCAGGAAATGCTCTAACGGTCCAGCTCGACCAGATGCTTTGCAATGCCATCAGATATTATCGACACCTCGTGCGCTGTCAGGCGCAAGCGCGCCGCTCCAGCATTCTCGATGGCTTGTTTGGGATCACGGGCCCCGCACAGGGAAAAAGTGATCCCAGGCTGGGCCACCGTCCAGGCAATCACCACCTGCGCGATGGTTGCCTGATGACGATCCGCCACCGGAGTTACGACCTCCATGAGGCGCGCCACTTTCTGACGATTGCCGGGGCTGAAGCGCGGATTGTCTTTCCTCTGGTCATCACCAGTGAAGATCCTATTCGGCCCCATCTTGCCAGAGAGAAGACCAAGCGCCAGCGACGAGTAGCTGAGGATGGAGACGTCATTGGCAAGGCAAGTCGGCACGAAACTGGTTTCGATGTCGCGCTTGACCATCGAGTATTCTTCCTGGATGGCATCGAGGGCACCAGTAGCGATGTAGGCGGCAAGCTCTTCCTTCGAAACGTTGCTTGCGCCAATCGATCGGATCTTGCCCTCCTCCTTAAGCCTCGCCAGTTCACCGACTGTGTCTGCGATCGGTGTCGTGGCGTCCTGCCAATGGGTGACGTAGTGATCTATGTAGTCAGTGCCGAGCCGTCTGAGGCTATGTTCGATCTCGTAGCGAATGGAGTGCGGACCAAGGTAGCGGTGCACTGGCTTGCCATCCTGGTGAAAGAAATAGGCGCCTTCCGCCACATTCCAGACTAGGCCGCATTTGGTCACGAGCACTACCTTGTCGCGCTGGCCAGCAATGGCTTTGCCGACGATCGTCTCTGCGAGACCCATGCCGTAAGCAGGCGCCGTGTCGATGAGAGAAATGCCAGCGTCGATGGAGGCTCGGATTGCATCGATCGATGCCGTCTCGTCGGTGCCACCCCACATCCAGCCGCCGATCGCCCAGGTACCGAGCCCGACAGCAGACGCTTCGATGCCGCTTTTTCCGATCGGCCGCTTCAAGGCAGGTGCGTCATTCATTCGTGTTATCCTTCCCCTAAAGTTTCAAGCGCCTTGGCGATTTCCTCATCGACAACCAGCGATGTCAGGAACCGCCCCGCAAGCGCTGCGGACACCGGGCCCGCCTTCAATTCACCCGCAGCAACCCCGATGACCGAAGGGCAATTGGCCAGTTGCTGCGGATCGAGAGCCATGACCCGCGAGTTCAAGTCACTGTCGGCAAGCGAACCATCCGCACGGATCAGGTGCGCCAGGAACTCGCCTGCAATACCTGCATCCATCAGCGCCTGGCTGCCTCGGGCCGGATCCGGTAAGAGATCGTAGTAGCCCGAGCCCGGAGCCTGGACAGATCCGATGCCGACCAGCGCTACCGTTGCCTGACGCGCCAAATCGAACACGTCGCGGATCGAGGCGACATTCATCAGCACATCACGTTGCTGCTTGTCCTCGACGAACAGAGGCGCATGAACCAACTGTGCCGTGCCGCCGAGCTTTTCCGCCAACTGGGTGGCGAGATGGTTGACGTCGGTATAGTGCTTCCCCTGCACCCCCCCTGTCAGCGGCACCACCCGCACGTCAAAGCGCCGCTCCGCCTCCAGACTGTCAACGACTGCGCTCACTGCCTTGCCGCCGGTGATGGCGATGACATCGCCGTCACGGATCGTTTCAAGCAGATGGTTCGCGGCAACGCGTCCGACCATCTGCAAGGTTGTCTCGGGATTGTCCGAAACGGTCGGCGTCACCATGGCCTGCTTGAGGCCGAACCGTCCGACGACGTTATTTTCCAGATCGACGAGCCGCTGGTAGGGGCTTGAGATGCTGATCTTGACCATGCCCGCCTTGCGGCCAGCGGCAATCATTCTGTTGACCTTCGTGTGAGAGAGATTGAGCTTTTCAGCGATCTCAGACTGTTTCACACCCTCGATAAAATGCAGAACGAGAACGGAATACATCTGGCGCTGCTGATCGAATTCATCCCTGTAGTCCACCATGATGTATCGTCTCCTTCTTGATCGTCGGCACTTTAGCGGCGGCGCTTGACCAGGTAATGGTCGAAGAGCACGGCGGCGAGCAAGATGCTACCCCGAATAATGTCCTGCCAGTAAACGGAAACGTTGAGCAAGGCGAGCGAGCTTGAAACAACCGAAAGCAGAACGGCACCGAGAATTGCGCCGAGGATCGTACCAGATCCGCCCGAAAGGCTTGCCCCACCGATGACTGCAGCAGCGATCACGTTAAGTTCCATGCCGACACCGAAGCTTGGTTGAGCCGAGCCGAAGCGGGCCATGTAGATCACCCCTGCCACGCCGCAAAGCATTGAGCAAAGCGTGGTCGTGGCGAAGACGACGCGGCCGACCCGGATGCCAGAATAGGCGGCGGCTTTCGGGTTGCTGCCGACGTAGAAGACTTTACGGAAGGCCGTCGTGCGGCGCAGCATCAGATCGAAGGCAACGACGACCAGCACGAAGATGATGAGCACGAGCGGAACGCCATAGACCGAACCTTGGCCGATGAACTTGAATTCCGGCGGCAGAGAAAAGAGGCTAAGTGGCCGGCCACCCGTCGCAAGCAGGCACACGCCTCGAGCAATGACCATCACGCCAAGCGAGACGATGAAGTGGTGCAGTCCAACGACCGTCGTCAGAAAGCCCATGGCCATACCGATACAGGTGGTGGCCAGAATTGCGAGAGCGGCGGCGGCCCAGGGGTCTACACCGTTTAGGAACAGCCAACCGGCAACCACCATGGCAAGTGCCGTGACCGAACCGACCGACAGGTCGATGCCGCCGGAAATCAACAGGATCGTCATGCCGACGACGACGATGCTTTCCACCGCGAAGGCCATGGCCATAGCTCGAAGGTTGTCGACCGTCAGGAAGTAGGGCGAGATGAAGGACATCACGGTAAAGAGCGCCAGGATGATGACGATAAGGCCTGTCTCGCGCGCCTTGATCGCGGGCGTCCACCACCGCACACGGGCTTCTGCCGCCGTCGGTGCGTGATGCTGTGTATCGATCGTTGCCATGTCTGCTATTCCCCTCACGCTTCGCAGAGCTGCGATTGACTGCTGATCGATGCGAGATGCATGATCTGTTCTTCCGTCATGTCCGCACCGGTGACCTCGCCGGTGATCCGCCCTTCCCGCACCACGAGAATTCGGTCGCTCACACCGATGAGCTCGGGGAGTTCGGACGATATGACCACCACACCGACACCCTCATTGGCGAGATCGCGGATCTGTCGATGGATTTCCGCCTTGGCGCCGACATCGACACCGCGCGTCGGCTCGTCGAGAAAAACAACCTGCGGCTCGACCGACAGCATTTTCGCCAAGGCCACTTTTTGCTGGTTGCCGCCGCTCAGCGTATTGACCGCCTCACCGACACCATTGGAGCGCAACTTCAGCCGGTCGCCGAAGTCGCTCGCACGCGCAGCCTCTTTCCGTCGGCTGATAAGGCCCAACCCGTTCGAGACGCGTCCGACATCGAGAGCCGAAACATTGGCAGCAATCGACATGTTGAGAAACAGACCGTCTCCCTTGCGGTCTTCCGAAACGTAAACCAGCCCCTCGCGAATGCTGTCGCGATAGTCGCATAACGAAAGCTTTCGACCTCTGAGTCTCACCTCGCCCTCCGGCTTGCCTTCCAGCCGACAGATGGCGCGCACGATCTCGCTGCGCCCTGCCCCGATCAGGCCCGCCAGCCCAAGAATTTCACCGTTATGCAGATCGAAGTTGACATCGCGGACGCGACGCCCCTCGTTAAGTCCGCGCACCGACAGGATCACCTCGTCGGACTTTGCATTCGGTGCCTGTTTTGGCGGATAGAGCTTGTCGAGCACGCGCCCGACCATGCTGTTGACAACATCTTGCGGGTTGACCGAAGCAATATCCGCCGTCTTGATATGGCAGCCATCGCGCATGATGGTGATCCGGTCGCAATGCTGGAAGATTTCCGCCATACGATGGGAAATATAGATAATCGCAATGCCGCGCTCAGCGAGGCGATGCGTGATCTTGAACAGTGTCTGCGCCTCGGACTCGGTCAAGGCGGCGGTTGGTTCGTCAAGGATGAGAATGCGGCAATCGAGCGTCAGCGCCTTGGCGATTTCGACGATCTGCTGCTGCGAGATCGAGAGATCGCCGGCACGGCACCTCGGATCGATATCGCCAAGTTCCGTCAGGATGTTTTCGGCACGCACGCAAAGCGAACGATAGTCCATCAATAGCGTGCGGCTACGACCTGTTTCCGCCATGAACATGTTTTCTGCGACCGAGATTTCCGGGCAGAGTGCAATCTCCTGATGGACGAAACCAATACCGAGGCGATTGGCGGCATTGGGTGAGGATATGCGAACTGGCGCACCGTCCAGACGGATTTCACCGCTGTCCGGCTGCAGAATGCCGTCGATGATATGCATCAGGGTCGACTTGCCGGCACCATTTTCACCCGCCAAAGCGTGGATCTCGCCGCGGCGCAATTCAAGCTCGGCGCCCCGCAAGGCCCGGACAGGCCCGAATGACTTGTGAATATTCGTCATGCTGAGTACGACCTCTGCCATGACACCCTCCCGATCAATCATTGTTGATGCCCCCGGCAGTGCAAGCCGCACCGCCGGAGATCTCTAGGGACGTCGCTCAGCGACCCTTCATGTAGGTGTTGAGGTCGAAGGAGTCGGCGTTGTCCTTGGTGATCACAGCAAAACCATTGTCCATTGACGGGATCTGCATCGGATTGAAACCGGAGACCTTATAGTCGTTGAACGGATCGCTTAGATCGGGATGCGCGCCGAGGAAGGTATTGATAAACCCCATGAAGCCCTGAATGCCCTGGTTAGGGTTGATCGCCATATGGATGTTTCCCTGCTTGATTTGCTCAAGCGTTGCGGGCGTGATATCCGCGTGCAGAATAAGGACCTTCTTCTTGGCGGCAAGGACGGCAGCAACTGCACCTTCGGCAGAACCCGCTTCAGGAATCCAGAGAGCGCCGAGGTTCGGATTGGCCTGCAGCATGGCGGAAACCGCCTGATAGGCCGCGTTGGAATCTTGGTTCGTCGCCTGGCGGGCAACGAGCTTCATGCCAGGATGAGTGGTGCCCATGTAATCGACAAGTGCGGTGACACGCAGGTCATGGTTGCTCTGGCCGGGATTTTCGAGGACGGCATATTCACCCTTCTCACCCAGCACCTTGACGATTTCGTCCGCGGCAAACTTGGCCTCAGCGACGTTATCGGAGGTGATGTAAGCCGTGCGCTTGGATTTCGGAGAGTCTGCGGCGAAGGTTGTGATGGAAATACCGGACTCGATTGCCTTGTTGATCGGCTCGATGAATGGGTCGGCCTGCATCGGGTGCAGCAGGATGCCCTTCGGCTTCTTGACCACTTCCTGTTCGAAGGAGGCGATCTGCTTGGTGATGTCATATTCCGGCGTGCCGGTGAAAACGGCCTCGCAGCCAAGAGACTTGGCTGCCTGCTTGAAGCCTTCGAAGACTGGCACCCAATAAGGATGGCTCGAGACCATCACGTTCATCGCATAGGTTTCACCTGGCTCGCAGGCAAACTTTCCCTCAGCATTGGCAGACTTAACAGACCAGGCAGCAACAACTGCAGCAATCAGAGCCATAGCGGTCGCGGCTTTCAAAGACTTCAGCATTTTCCCCTCCCAGAGATAATTCAGTCAATGAAATAAATATCTCTATGAGAAATTTATTGCACGAAGTGATAACTAACCTACGGCCAAGCTCACGTCAATGGTCCTGCATAATATTTCCATCTATGCAATTTATTTCAACTCGGGGAATGATGAAGATAAAATCAAACGGATCACGGTCCGCATGCGCATCAGCTGTACGGCGTCCCAGACCCAAACACTGTCCGAGGCATTGCTGGCTACAGTGCGAAACTCGACGGGAGCCACGTAATGTCAGCTTCGACATACTTCGTTCTACCGGGCAACCGGTAAGCTTTCTGTTGTTGGAGGTATTCGAAGATGACGAGCGCTTGTTACAATTTTGTGGATGGCTTCTTTCCGTGTAATACAACGAAGTAACCGCTCGGCGGCGTGCTCATATAAGCCAACGAGCGTGTCGTTTGCTGACATTTCCACATTCTTAAGATCGCCTTTCGCGACAAAGTCAGCAATCCGCGAGATGAAGGTGGACGGAAGCTCGCCAACATTTGCATGCCTCCCGTGCAAGCAGATGCCTACAATCCTCCCTTCAAATTGCTTATTTTACAGGCAACAGAGTTACTGGAGAACGATCATGAAATTTCGTGAAAAGCTTAAGAAAATGGTTCAAAATCGCCGCGCATTCCGCGAACTGTCGTCGCTTGACGATCGCACATTGGAAGATCTCGGTGTATCGCGTTCGAACATTCTCGCAGCTGTAGAAGGTCGTCGTTGAATTTCAAAATATGCGAACTGACGAATTTTATATCGGTTTGCAAAAGTCTCTACAGGGCGAACAATCGCCCTGACTTTCCGGAAATCGCGATTTTTTACGGTCCGCATTCGTGGAAATGTACTGACGTATGTTCCAACTTGTGCTGCCGCTATCCTTTATCGAGCCTTTGCGATGGATCGGAGTTGGTTCGAAATGTCTGCCAGATGTGTGTAAAACTCTGGAGATGCACGACGATCTTCACCATCTGTGCCCAATGACAAACGGATCTCTTTGACGAAGCGCCCCGGCGATCCGGCCATCAAGACGATCCGATCGCCAACAATCAATGCTTCTTCTACCGAATGGGTAACAAGAACAGTTGTCATGGATGCCTCCGATGATAGCGATGTCAGGTTCGTTAACACGCCCTGCATGTCTTCCCTCGCGAGCGGATCGAGATTGGCAAAGGGTTCATCAAGCAGCAAAAGAGGAGCTTGCAGAGCCATCGCCCTGGCCAGTGCCAGACGTTGTTTCATGCCGCCCGAAAGTTCATGTGGCCATTTACATGCATGATCCCGCAGCCCAACTCGCGACAGCAACTCATCAACGCGCTGTTTTTTCTGCTGTTTTGATTGCGATTTCAAAACCACGTCGATGTTGCCTGAAGAATTTCGCCATGGCAGCAAGCGCGGATTCTGGAACACCAGCGCTGAACTTACACCCGGCTGTGGCGCTTTTCCGTCAACGTCGACGGTACCGCTGCGAGCGGACATAAGACCGCTCAATATGTGTAAAAGGCTCGTCTTGCCGCAACCGGAAGGTCCCAGAATGACGACCCTTTCTCCCGTTGCAACCTCAAGATTGATGTCGCTCAATACCGCGACACCTGAGTAGTCATGGTTCAGAGCCTTAACAACCAAAAGGGGGCGTTGCACACTGGTCATTCACGATCCAACGGATCGCCAAGATCGGAAGTGCCGATTTTTGTGAGGACACGATCCATGGGATGGAAGTTTGCCCAGTTTTCAACTTCGATACGAAATGGTGTATCCTCGCCATCCACTTTCAGAACAACACCTGACTGGGTGTTCTTGGCAGTATAAATCAGCTCTCCAAATTGCAAGCCCCCATTGACCGTCCAGCTACCCCGATAAATTTTTGCCAATTCGGAAAGTGTTGCGAGTTTGACGTCGGGTCGTGCCCGTTCCATGGCTTTCACCCATTTTTCAGGTGACTGTGCATAATCCCTGGCCGCCAGGGTCAAGGCCTCCAGAACCTTGTCCACCTCGTCTGCGCGTGTCTCAAGTGTACTGCGCCGCACGACGTCAACCTTTGTCACCAGCGGAACGGTCTCAAAGAAATCCGTCACATCGACCAAAATCTTGAAACGGTCGCGCTCCGGCATGGCAAGAAACGAACCGATCGAGAAGGTGGTTGCATCAATACGTCCTGTCGCTAGCGCCTGGGCTCGCACCTTCGGTTCACCAAGGGGCACAAGTTGCAAGGTGTCGATATTCACTCTGTGACCTTCCAGAACTCGGCTGGACAATTCATGGTCGAGGCTACGAATACGGCCTATTCCAAATGAGGATCCGGCCATGGTTTCAAGCGTCAAATCTTTTCGCCCGGCGATCACATAAGGAATTGTTTTGCCCGAGGAATGAATGGCAACCACATCATTCACGCCTTCACGATGCAAGGAAATCAGCGCATCAACGGAGATGTTGGCCATTTCGCCCTGCCCCGAGCGAAGGGCCGCCACGGCCATGGGCGTTTGCGCTGTTGGCACCAGCTTCACGTCGACACCAGCCCTGTCGAAGTAACCTTCTTCCTTGGCCAGATAAAGAAGCGAGTTTGGAACGAGCGGTGTTTCGGTTTCCGTCACAATAATGCGAAATGGATCAGCAAGCACAGGCCCCGCTGAAAAGCTCAGGCCGAACGCTATGGTGACACCGATAGCCTTGATAATCTGTTTCATCTCATTTGTTGCCTATCAGGGATATTGGAAGGTTTCAGGCCAGGTAGCGGCGTCGCGATGGCGGTGAAAGACGATTTTCGAGCAAGGATAACAGGCCGGTGAACACAGTGCCGATAGCCGCATAAGTCAGGACAACCGCCAGATAACGGTCCATGCGGAAACTGTTGCCATATGCCTGCAGGAGGGCTCCAAGACCGGTCATTGCGGTGTAGAAATCCGCAATAACCGATGTGACAAGTCCAGCAATCGCTCCAAGGCGCAACCCGGCCATGATCTGCGGCAATGCTGCAGGCAGGTAGAAATGCCTGACGCGGCCTGTCAAAGAAACATTATACGCGGCGGCCATCTCGCGCAAATCGGAGTCCAGGCTTTGTACGCCTGTCTGGGTGTTTACAAGCACAGGCATGACCGCACCCAGAGCGATAATCAAAACCTTTGCCTGCCAGCCTAACCCAAGAAGCAGAACGATAAGCGGTATCAGTGCAATGACGGGCAACGCTGCCACGGCATGGATGAAGGGCGCGAAGGTTCTCGACAAAAGCGGTATGCTGCCAAAAAGCGCACCGAGCAAAATTCCTGCCACGGCGGCGAGCAGAAATCCCGAGAGATAGACAAAAACTGTTGTCCCCAATGCGATCAGGAAATCCTGACGATTGTCAGCCAGCATCAGGAAAAAGGCATCAACGGTCAGTGTTGGCCCGGCAAAGAAGCCGTTTGGAAGGATGCGGGACAGCCATATCCATGCCAACAAGACAAGCAGCAATACAGGAAGGCGAAGCCAGACATGCAATGGCACACGCCAAAGCCAATCCAGGTCATCGCGGAGCGAACCCAGCTCGTTGCATATCCATGCCTTAAGTGACGTCATGAAATTCATCCCGCCGTAAACGACACGGCATTTTACAGAATATCACCTGCGACCGACGTGTAACCGGCGCGGTCGAGTTTGCCCGCGCCGATCTTTCATAGGCTAACTTAATCCAGCCTGTAGGCTATGACGGAATCTCCGGCAGTGGTGCCCAACGATCCGTGGCCACCTGCGGCAATGACAACATATTGTTTGTCGTCTTTACCACGGTAGGTCATCGGGGTCGCCTGGCCGCCTGCTGGCAACTTGTGCTGCCAAAGCGTCTTGCCGGTCTGCATGTCATAGGCGCGGATGATGTCATCAAGAGCCGCGCCGGTGAATGCTACGCCACCTGCCGTTGTCAGTGTTCCGCCATGGGCAAGCATGCCCATTTCGAACGGGATCGGGAACTGGATGCCGGCGACCTTCTGGCCGGCAACAGTGCCATTGCGGTGTTTCCATGCGGTCGTGCCATCAGCGAGATTGACCCCAACCCTAACACCCCATGGCGGTGTGTTGCATGGCACCTGCAGCGACGAACGCATGTGGGAAATGGACACGGCATATGGACCGCCAAGGTTTTCATTACCCGGTTTGGACTCACCACCTGCTTCACCCGGCTTGCCGAACATACGCTTGTTCAAGTCGCCTTCCGGACGCGGAAACAGCTTGTAGACGTATGGCAGATATTGCGGTGTGGCGATCATCCACCGGTTGACCGGGTCAACCGCGACCGAACCCCAGTTGAAGACACCGATATTACCCGGCCAAACAATCGAACCAGTCGTTGTTGGAGGGGTGAACGAATTGCCGTCATAGCGGTTTGAGCGGAACGTGACCCTGCATTCGATCTGGTCGAAAGGTGTTGTTCCCCACATGTCGGCTTCTGTCAGCGGTGCAGGCGTAAAGCTCAGGCCCGACATGGGCTGCACAGGTGACAGTTTTTCGTTCGGTATATCGGTTTCAGTCGATACCTTCATGTCCCGAACTGGCTGGATTGCTTTGCCGTCACGGCGATCTAGAACCCAAATATTACCAATCTTGGTCGGGATGAGGATCGCAGGAACGTCTGCACCATCATGTGGCAGATTCAGCAGAACTGGCTGTGACGGGTTATCACGGTCCCAGAGATCGTGGTAGGACGTCTGGAATTTCCAAACCATTCGGCCGGTCTTGACATCGAGTGCTGCAAGAGCATCGACATAGGCCTGATCTTCTTCCGAACGGAACACGCCAACCTGGTCTGGAGACTTGTTGCCAAACGGCACATAGACGAGACCGAGGTTTTCATCTGCTGCAAACTGTGTCCAGGCAACTGCCGAGTTTGGCTCGTAGAGTTCACCGGCTTGTAGCGGACGTGTGTCGTCCGGCTTGCCAGCATCAAATTTCCAGACGATTTCGCCGGTGCGCACGTCATATGCGCGAATGACGCCCGATGGGTTATTCTCGTAGTAGTTATCGGCAATTGCGCTGCCGAGGATGATAAGATCCTTGGTCACGAGTGGAGCGGACGTTTGCTGATAGGTCGCCCGTTGCAGGTTCGGCATCTGCGCTTTGAGGTCAACATAGCCGTTCTCGCCGAAGGTCGTGCAAAGCGCACCGGTATCAGCATTCAAGGCGTAGAGGCGCGCATCGACAGACGAGGCGATAATGCGGCGTGGGCACTCGGCCACCGCGGCAGAAATCGCCTGTACCTTGACAGGATCGGTGTCAGCAGGTGGAACATAGGCGCTGGAATCGTCGTAGGATACACCACGGCACGTCTGATGCTGGAACTGGTTGTCGCGCTGCATCTTCGGATCGAAGGACCATGCGAGCTTGCCGGTTTCCGGCTCCAAAGCCTGGACGATGTTGTGCGGCGTGCAGAAATAAAGCAGGCCGTTCACTTTGATCGGCGTCGCCTCAAAAGTGTATTCTTTCGCGTCAACTGCGTCACCTTCGCGAAGATCGCCCGTATGGTGCTCCCACGCGACTTTCAAACCGGTGATATTGGTGGTGTTGATGTCTTTCAGCGCGGAATAACGCTGGCCGAGATTTGTGCCGCCATAGGCAATCCAGTCATTGGCAGGATAGGCCACACCGCTGGGATCGACTGCGGTGTCGCCAGCCGTCGCAACCTTTTCAAGGGTGCCCTGCTTTTCCATCGGATCGATGAACCAGACGGCAAGTCCCATGACGGCGATGAGGGCAACCACAGTGCGCAATGCAAGCGGACCGTTGGTGAGGCTGAAGGACCAGAGTTTTGCAGGCTTGTCGCGCAAACCATTGACGACAAATGGCAGGGAAAGCAGCAAGCCGATGAAAATGATCAGCGCGCCTCGTGGAATCCACTGCCACTTATCAAGCCCAACTTCATAGAGGGTCCAGATGAATGACGCAGCAAGGGTCAATGCATATATGCCCAAGCCGTTCTGACGTTGCCGGGCGATTTGAATTCCTGCGATCAACAGGCCGATGCCCATAACCACATAGAAAAAGCTGCCGCCGATGATTGCAAGCCGCGCTCCATAATAAAGGATCGCAGCTCCCAGTAGTGCGGATACAATACCGCCTAACCGAGCTAGCATGGCTCAAACTCCTATTTAATTTCATTGGGGAGGACTGAAAGTCCCGAGATGAGTGCTGAGGCAGAATGTCACATCAGCCTCTATTTAACGTGATAAATGTCAATGCTGCATTGCACAATAGATTAATCAACCGATCTCGAAAATGTTGGATTTTTTATCTACTTTATAGGCGCCTCCAAGAACCTGCATGCGCTGGCCATCGTTTTAAGTCACGGTAGGCGTGTGTAGATCACTTTGATTTCGCTGACTATTTTTACTGTTGCACCCCATCACGTTGACACGTTTGCCTCTATTCCCGCTACGAGGCTTGTTACTTTTCAAGGCGCGCCGGTGGGTGTCTCGCGCGTGCTCAAGGCTGTGATGGTCGTTAATCAGGTTGCGTTACTGTTAGCCTGTCTGTGGCAAATTGAACGCCCCGCTCTGCTGCCTGTCGCAACGGCAAATCGGATAACCGCAGTGGTTCGTCTCATCGACAGGACTGCTGCGAAAGATCGCACATGGCCCGCACAATGTGAGAGATGCCTTGGCAGCGGACATTTTGACAATCACGTGATCATATGAGCAGGCGAGTATGCAATTCACGATACTCCCAGCACCGGTCAACGTCACCATGGCCGCCTCCCGCTATAGGAAACGCTGGCCTGAACTCCTCAACGCATCATCGCGTTAAACCGGACAGGGTTCCTAGAAGAAGCAGTCAGACCAGAAGTGTGCCGAACGGCAGGTCAATGATGATGTCTACACCGTCATTGCGCCATTCGTATGTAATCCTGCCATTCAAATTGCCCACGGTGCGCTTGATCAGCGTCGAACCAAATCCGGTATGATCCGACACGCTTTTTGCCGGTCCATCCCGTTCACTCCAGGTGATTTGCACGCTGTCAACATGTCGACATGAAATGACGAGGTGGCCTTGATCAGAACTTAACGCCCCATATTTCGCGGCATTGGTGGCAAGCTCATGGAGGATCAGGGCAATACCGGTAATGTGCGCCGACGGAACGCGAATATCATCTGTTCCGACAAAGGTGATTTTTTCAGAGGACGCTTCACCGTCATACGGTGCCAGAATATCCGCCATAATCTGCCGAAGCGGAACGGCAGCGTCCGAAAGGTCCTGTGTTGCAGAGGTAGTCTTGGGACGAACGAGATCATGGGCAAGTGCGAGTGCACGCAGACGCCCCCTGACCGCTGCAGAAAAATGATCTACGCCGGTCGCAGATTTCGCGGTCATTGCGACCATCGCATCTGCCAGCGCAAACACGTTTTTCACCCGGTGGTTCAGTTCATGGATGAGAAGAAGACGCTGCTCTTCAGCACGTTCGCGGGCCAGTTCGTTGCGATAGCGCTCAATGGCAATCGCGGTCGTTCGCGTCACCATGCCAATAACTTCGAGGTCTCGCTCGGTCGGCTCACGTGGTTCCTGGTAGTAATTGGCGAAGGTTCCCAGGATGGTGCCATCCGCAGCGCGGATCGGCATTGACCAGCAGGCACGTAAACCATGCTTCAGCGCAATATCACGGTAGTTTGTCCAAAGCGGATCGACAGCGATATCGCTGACCATGACCTGCTCTCCCGTAAAGGCAGCAGTACCACAGGATCCAACCCCGATGGCAACCGGGATACCGTCTACCGCCGCGTTGTATTCCGCAGGCAGGCTTGGCGCCGCTCCTTCAACGAGATTTTTGCCATCCTCTGTGGTCAGAAGTATCGACGCAAGCAACTCGCCATTCGCCGGCTTCTCAATGAGAAGAATAATGTCCCTCAGCACATCCTTGAGTGGGCCACCCAAGGCAACACGTGCGAGAATGTCTCGCTCGGCGATTATCAGGTCAGACGAGACCGACGGGCTGTTTATGTATGTCATCGTCCGTTCTTCTCTGTTGAAGAGAGCCGAATGTCAACGACAGCGGCAAGTTTGTTACAATAGGATATTTGAATCAAAAGTCATCCCAATTGCGGCGCTGAAAGAGGCCTGCGCAAAAATGCAACTTGAACAGGAATTCTCATGACTTACCCGTCAAATCCGCAACGCGTCTCGCAAGTGCATCGGCTGCCACTGGTTTGGTGAGCACCTGCATGCCTCGCTCAAGATGGCCATGGTTCAAAACGGCGTTTTCAGCATAACCCGTTACAAACAACACTGGCAGATCCGGCTGACTGCTGCGCGCGGCATCGGCAAGTTGTCGTCCATTTATACCGTTTGGCAAGCCAACATCAGTGACAAGAAGGTCTATGTCATTGCGGGACGCGAGGACCTTCAACGCGGAGGGTGCGTCTTCCGCTTCAAGAACAAAATAACCAAGTTCCTCAAGCACTTCGACCGCTACCATACGGACCAGAGGTTCGTCATCAACGACCAGAATCGTTGTTTTTCCTGACGCTGGCGCTGCAGGGGTTTCCAGCGCAACAACCTCTACCACTTCGCCATCAGCGTGATGTCGCGGCAAATAGATACAGACCATCGAGCCCTTGCCAACCTCGGAATATATTCGTGCCGCGCCACCCGATTGACCCGCAAAGCCGTAGACCATTGAAAGACCAAGTCCGGTTCCCTGCCCGGTCGGTTTTGTCGTGAAAAATGGATCGAAGGCCCGGGATATAACGTCCTGTGTCATACCCGTCCCGGTATCGCTGACGCACATTGAGACATATTGGCCGGGCTGGACGCCGCGCTCCCTGGCGGCACGTTCGTCGAGCCAGCGGTTTCCCGTCTCAATGGTCAGCTTGCCACCGTCAGGCATCGCATCTCGGGCATTGATACAGAGGTTAAGCAGTGCATTTTCAAGTTGGCCCACATCAACGAAGGCCGTCCAAAGCCCGCCTGCGCAGGCAATTTCGACATCGATTGCCGGCCCGACGCTGCGCGTCACCAGGTCCTGCATGTCCGTGACGACGCGATTGATATTCGAGGGTTTTGGATCAAGTGTCTGGCGCCTTGAGAACGCCAACAGACGCTGTGTCAGACCCGCGGCCCGTTTAACAGCGCCTTGTGCTCCCGTCAGATAGCGGTCAATGTCACCAATACGCCCCTGAGCCATTCGCATCTTCATCAGCTCAAGGCTACCGCCAATACCAGCCAGAATGTTGTTGAAGTCGTGAGCAAGTCCACCCGTGAGTTGCCCAACGGCCTCCATTTTCTGAGACTGTCGCAAAGCATCTTCGGCCTGCATGAGGGCTTTCGTTCGATCCTCGACGCGCTGTTCAAGCGTTTCGGTCAAGGCACGAAGTTCACTTGTCGCCCTGTCCCGTTCCTGCTCAATGGCACGGCGATTTTCGATGTCGAGCAGCACTCCGGGAAAAAGCATCGCACGGCCGTCGGGGCCAAGATCAACACGACCATTTGCCTCCAGCCATCGGTAGTGTCCGTCCGAGCGCCTTGTTCTATACTGGTGAAGAAACGGTCCTCCCCGTTTCAGCGCCTCATCAATCGCTTTGGACAAACTGGCCTGGTCGTCAGGATGGACCGTCTCGACAACCTGCGCCAGACTGAGCCCTGTCCTGCCAAGAGAATGGTCAAATCCGAATGCTGTTGCAAAGGCATCATCGACGGTGAATTTGTCCGCTTGAACATCCCAAGACCATGTGCCGATAATGGCCCCGGCAGCCAGCGCAAGCTGAACACGCTGGATATTTTCTCTTGCCACAGCCTCGCTTTCGCGCAGAGCTTTTTCCGCTTGTTTGCGGGTTGTGATATCCCGGAAGAGAACAGAAACCTGCTTGAGGCTTGCAGGCTCAAGTCGCGTTGCAGATACTTCAATGTGGCGATTGATCGCCTTGAACTCCTGCTCGAAGCGCACCGTCACGCCAGTTGTCAGGACATCCCCGTAAATCTTCAGCCAAACGTCGGCGTTATCAGGTTCGATCTCGCGAAGACGCTTTCCCACAATTCCTTTGATACCAGTCTGGCGTTCATAGCCCGTGTTGGACTCCACATGAACATAATCACTCATCGGGCCATCGGGACCGTCGATAAATTCTATGATGCAAAAACCGTCATCAATCGCTTCGAACAAAGCACGCCTGCGAGCGTCGCTGCGAAATAGCGCATCATCGTCATCACGTTCGGGCTGCTTGACCAAGTTTTCGTTTGTCACCGATGATCCTCAAGGCACACTCGTCCGCTAATAGATATGTGGCTTCGTCTCGAAGTCAATGAAAACACTTGACGATTCGAAAAATTACAAAGGCCAGTAAGCCTCTTGGCTTAAGGGTTGCGTACAACTTTGGCCTATTCTAGTTTTTGCGGCTCAGGAACCAAAATCAACCAGCTTCATTGTGAAGTAAGTTGTGCAGAGTACGGAACCAGAATGACGGATAAAGAGCAGCAACAAACTGATGCCCGCAGTGCCGGTGATCGCCTAGTGTCCGGGCACGTTAGCGAAGATCCATTTGCTGCAGCCTTTAAGGCAACACGGATGCCGATGATCGTCACCGACCCCAATCAACACGACAATCCCATCATCTTCTGCAATGCTGCGTTCAATAAACTCACCGGCTACACCAATGAAGAAGTCATTGGGCAGAACTGTCGCATCTTGCAGGGTCCCGAAAGTGATCCCACGGCCGTTGAAAAGATGCGGAAAGCAATTGCGGCCGGTGAAGACGTCGCGGTCGACGTCACCAATTACCGCAAGGACGGGTCGACATTCTGGAATGCAGTGTTCATCAGCCCCGTGCGAGACGATAGTGGCAAGATCATATACTTCTTCGCTTCGCAACTTGACTTCACGCATGTGAAAAGCCGTGAGGCAGACCTTGCCGCCGCTCGACACAAGGCCGAGGAGGAAGTTGCCAGCCAGACTGCCAACCTTCGGTCTGCACTGTCTGCCAAATCACTCCTGGTTCATGAAGTTGATCACCGCGTAAAAAACAACCTACTGACGATGGCCTCCATCGTAAAAATGCAGGCGCGCGTAACCACTGACCAGGGGCAGAAGCAGGCGCTTGAATCCGTTCTTAACAGGATCGAGGCCCTGAGTACCGTTCAGCGCAAACTTTTCACCTTGGATGATGTCTCGAAGTTCGACATTTCCGAGTTCACCCGTGAACTCGTCACCGACCTGGTCGAGGCAACTGGCCGAAAAGACATACACCTGTCCCTTGATCTCTCACCCGTGCATGTTCCGGCCGTCAAAGCAACACCACTATCGCTTGTCGTCAACGAGCTGGTCGGTGATGCGGTATTGCGAGGACTGAGCCAAGGGGGAGATATACATGTTGTCGTCCGACGGACTAACGGTCATTTTATCATCGTGGTTGAAGATACATCAGAGCCGATTGAGGTGGATAAGGAGCGCGCGCAGTTCAGTCGAAAGCTGCTCGAAGCTTCCGCTTTGCAGCTTGGTGCAAAAATCGAGCGGACCGTACAGAACCGAAAGACAAGTGTAAGCGTTACTGTGCTTGTTGATGTAAACTTGGAGACGACGCATTGAAGGTAATGATAGTTGAGGATGAAATGCTGCTCGCAATGGAGCTTGAGAGCGAAGTCGAGCTGGCAGGTCATGAGGTTACTGACATGGTAATGAGCAGCGACCAAGCCCGAAGGGCACTAGCCTCGACAAAACCAGATTTTGCATTTGTCGATATTCATCTCATGGACGGAGCTACCGGCATAGATTTCGGACGCGAACTATCCCAAAACGGCGTACCCTACGTCTTCGTCAGCGGAAACATCAAAAAAATCCCGGACGATTTTGCCGGAGCACTCGGTGCGATCGAAAAACCGTACACCGCAAACGGGATGAAAAATGCTCTGACCTATCTCTCGGCAATCGTCGACGGAGACGAAAGTCTTGAGCCGCCAGCAAGCCTTGTATTGGCGGATGATGCGCGGGCAAGCCGCCGCTCTTAAAAGTAAGACGAGCGTCTGCCACCGGGCTGGCTAACTCCCAGCGACCAGCCCGTCAGCCGTTCGAAAACGACCTCGAATAGCGAACGCAGTTGACGCAGAAAAGCTGAAACACCTACCGAAGTGGATCAGATCTCCTCTACCTCGTTCTGGCTGCTCTCTTCTTCAACAGCCGAATGTGCGACAGTCTTGTGATAGCTGTCATCGGAAAGCTCCGCCGCTTGCTCTGTATTCATGATGCCGAATGGCGTGAGATTTCCGTCCGAGTCAGATACGGACACCTCGATTAGCGTTTTTTTCGTCAACGTCATTTCCTCAGCAATTTCCTGGAGCGGCCACAGACCGATCAATAAAAAAGGCAGCAACCTGTGCAGAAAATGCGCTCGACGAATCATTGTTCCATGATGTGGTGCCGCAAAGGGACGATTTCTGAGCTAAAGCCTGCTGTGTGTCTGGGATACATCGGCGAACAGAACGAGGCCCATGATGACCTCGCCGATTTGCGCGAATTAGCCGTGGAATTGTGTTGCAGTCGACTTCGCAGTTGTCGCACTGAGCCTAGAGTGCTGGCTCGAAAAGATCGACAATTTCGGGCGTCCCTGCAACATATGCAAGCCTATCTTCTAGGCCTGTCGCATTCCAGTCGATTGAACATTTACCGCCCATTCGATCAACAATTGCCAGTCCTGCCATCACGTCCCAGCTGCGTGCGCCAAAGCCAAGAACTGCATCGATTTGACCCGTGGCCATCATCATGAAGGCGACTGTCGTGGAGCCGCAGTTGCGGTAGGAAAACTTCAGATCCTCGAGGATAAAGCGCAGTGCCTCAACTTCCGAAGCGACGGGGGTGTCGGTGCTAAAGCCAAGCGATACCACCCCTCTTGAACGATCAAGAACCGCCAGTTGGTCCAATCGCTTTCCGTTGAAGACAACGTCAGCACCTACCCCCCCCGAAATGGTCTCCTGCCGTGCGGGGGCGTGGATCACGCCGTAAATGGGTTTTCCGTTTTCAAAAAGGCCAATTGAAACAGCCCATTGATCCATTCTTCGTACGAAATTGAATGTGCCGTCTATCGGGTCGATCACCCACTGCCGTGCCGCCGCAGGGTTGATCACGGATCCTTCCTCTCCAACTATTCCGTCGTCGGGATAGCGTTTCAGCAGTTCTGCAACGAGGAAGCTCTCCACATCCTTGTCGGCGCGGGTAACAAGATCGAGGTGTCCCTTCTCTTCAACTTCTGGAGCGATGTCTCCGTTGAAATAGGCCAGTGCGATCTCGCCAGCCTGCTGCGCAATTCCGATTAGTACTTCCCGCATTTGCTCTCTCCCTCAACGCTGAAAACACAAATGTCATACGGCATTGACAACTGTCAACAGCCGTGACTAACATTGTGACAGTCGGGAGGAGAGACCGGCTCGTCCGGTTAAATGCCGGACCAATTTCTGGTTTGTGGAGGACCGAAATCATGTCAAATACGCTTTTGAACGTACTCGCATTGACAGGACTATCGTTGCTGGCGGGGACTGCTGCTTGGGCGCAAGGCGCCGATCACGAGAAAAATCTCGTTGTTTATGCTTCCCACCCCTCGGAGATGGTGGATTATTTCACGCAGGAATTCGGGAAGAAATACGGCATCAACGTCACGACTGTGAAGGCCGGAACGGGGGAATTGCTCAACCGTATTCGTGCTGAAAAGGACCGTCCGGGCGGTGATGTGCTCTGGGGTGGATTTTCCGACACCGGGGGCTCGGCCCCTGAACTCTTCGAGCAGTATAAGTCAACGGAACTTGCCAATATTGAGCCTGCTATGCTCGACGCGAAAGGTTACAACACACCGTTCGCAGCCAGTCTCATGGTCATCATGAGCAATTCAGGCCTTGTCAAGCAGGAGGACGAACCGAAAAAATGGACTGATCTCACTGCTCCTCAATGGAAGGGCAAGGTCGTTCACGCCGATCCATCCAAATCAAGCTCGTCGCTTGCAGCGCTGAATACCTGGCTCATGATATACGGTCGCGGTGACGAGGCATGGAAAATCGTCGAGGATATGACGGTCAATATGAACATCGTTCTCAAGTCGAGCCTTGTTTTCCAGCAGGTCGGCCGTGGCGAATACCCTCTCGGCGTCACATATGAAGAAGCAGCCTTCAATTACGTGCTCGCCAACACCGCCAATATTATCTACCCGGAAGACGGCACCCTGGCACAGCCGGAAGGCATGTTCCTGATTAAAGGCTCCACCAATCCCAATGCTGCCAAGCTTTTTTCGGATTATCTGTTGTCAGAAGAGGCTCAGAAGAAACTCGTTGAGCATTTCCCAGGTCGCAGGCCGACCCGTAAGGGCATTGAGAGCCATCCCAAGATGACGCCTTTGAGCGAAATCAAGATCATCGATTACGATAGTGACTGGGCAAGCGCAAAGCGCGGCGAGATTCTTGCACGGATGCAGAAAATCATCATCAAAACCCAGTGAGATTAAAACGATGCAGGGTTTGAATGCCCTGCATCTTCTCCAGCGGCTTTCTACCCTTCGCTTGCCTCGTGGTTTTCTCCGCGCGGACAGGGACATTCATGCAATCAAGGTGCCTGCAAGATGACGACATCTGTCACGATCAATTCTGTAACCAAACGTTTTGGCGATACGACCGCGGTCAACAACGTGAATTTCGAGATCGCCAAGGGTGAATTCTTCACGCTGCTCGGCTCCAGCGGTTGTGGCAAAACCACGCTTTTGCGCATGATCGCCGGCTTTATGCGTCAAACATCCGGCAATATCAGCTTCGGGGACCGGATCATCGACGATGTGCCGCCGCACCAGCGAAATACCGGCATGGTGTTTCAGAATTACGCGATTTTTCCTCATCTCACCGTCTTTGACAATATAGCCTACGGTCTGCGGGCGCGCAGGCGTAGCGCTGCCGACATTGAAAAAGAAGTTCGCCGAATGCTTGATCTCGTCCGCCTAGGCCATCTTGCGCACCGGCGACCGCGTGAGCTTTCCGGGGGGCAACAGCAACGGGTGGTATTGGCCCGTGCCATGGTCATCCAGCCGGACGTGTTGCTGATGGATGAACCACTTTCCAACCTCGATACCGAAATGCGTGTGCATTTGCGCTCGGAAATTCGAAGCCTGCAACGGCAGATCGGCATAACCACGATTTACGTTACACACGATCAGGAAGAAGCCCTGCTGATGTCCGATCGCATCGCGGTGATGAGCGGCGGGCAGATCGAACAGATAGACACGCCGCACAGGACCTACTCGGAACCACAAACGCTGTTCGTTGCGGGCTTCATTGGCGAAAACAATCTTCTTCCGGCATCCATTATTGCCACGGACGCGGATGGCACAACTCTGATTGAGCTTCCGGGCGGCGGACGCATCAAGGGCACGGGTTTTGGCAACCGACAAGCCGGCAGCAGCTGTACGGTATCCATCCGCCCTCAAGACATCGATATTTCGCCCATCGACGGTTCACTCGTCGACGCATTTCAGGGAACGCTGTTTGACCTGCAGTTTCTGGGCGGAGCATTGAAGTTGATCTTCGACATCGGTGCAGAACGATTGCTGACAGTTTCGCTTCAGGGACGACGCGGCATGGAAATGCCAATCATCGGTGGGCGATATCTCCTCAACGTGTCGCGACAGGCTGTCAGAATATTCGAACAGGGGGCGCAATCATGAGCCCTTCAAAGACAAGCCAGATGCAATCCGGGCAGAGTTCCATCGGAAGAATCTTCAGCTTCTGGCCCATTGTTACCGTGTCGGCGCTGGTTATCACCACCCTGCTGCTGCTGTTGCCAGTCTACAATATTATCGGCCTGAGTTTTTCCGGCAAGGATGCCCATCAGAGCATCTTTGATAACTACATCATGTTCTTCTCTGAACCGTATTACTACCGGTCCATCATAAACAGCTTCATTGTCAGCATAAGTGCGACCGTACTGGCGCTTCTGGTCGGGATACCCGCAGCATATTACGTCAACCGCTACAACATCTGGATGCGCAGCCTGATCAAGACGGTTGTTGTACTAACCTTTGTTTCGCCGCCATTTATCGGGTCTTACTCCTGGGTGATCCTGCTCGGCCGAAGCGGCTTGCTAACGACATTTTTTGCACAATACGGCATACCGCTCCCTTCAATCTATGGCGCACCTGGCATCATCTTTGTCTTCACGCTGCAATATTTTCCCTTCGTATTCCTACTGGTCTCGTCCGGTTTGAAATCCATCGATCAGAGTGTTGAAGACGCGGCACGCAATCTCGGTTCAGGGGAGTTTGCAACGTTTGTGAAGGTCATTGCTCCCCTGCTTTTGCCCTCGATCACAACAGCGGGTTTGCTGGTTTTTATCGCATCCTTCACCGATCTTGGAACGCCAATTATTCTTGGCGAAAAGTTCCGTGTTCTGCCGGTCCTGATTTACGGCGAGTTTGTGAATGATTTTGGCGGACAGCCGGTGCTTGCCAGCACACTTTCAGTCTTACTTTTGGCGGTGACAACTGCGGCATTGCTGTTACAGCGCTGGTTTTCGGCCCGCTTTTCCTATGCGACGGCGGCCATACGTCCTTTGACCTTGCAGGAGCAGACATTTGGCAAGCGGCTCGCCGCAGCAGCATATGTCTATACGTTGATGGGTATTGCGGTTTTACCGCTGATCAACATCCTCGTCTCGTCGTTCCTCAAATCCAACGGACCCGTTCTGACTGCAGAGTTCACGCTTGATAACTATCGCAGGATTGCCGCCACGATCTCGAAACCCCTCTGGAACACCATTCTTTACACCAGTAGCGCGACAATACTGTGCGCAATAATTGGCACCATGATAGCCTACATCATTGTCAGAAGACCGGGCAGGATCAGTGCGCTGCTCGACACGATCGTCATGTTCTCCTACGCGGTTCCAGGCATCGTGCTGGGCGTTGGGCTGGTGGTGACATACCATCATCCTCCCTTTGCCCTGACAGGGACAGCACTCATCCTTATCCTGGCCTATTTCATCCGTCGCTTGCCATTCTCTGTCCGCTCGTCGGTCAGCACGCTTCAGCAATTGTCACGCGACACGGAAGAGGCTTCGGTCAATCTGGGGGCCGGGCCAGCCATGACGTTTGTAAAAGTCACGGTGCCCCTTCTCTCCATGGCAATCCTGTCGGGCGTGCTTCTTACCTGGTCGAACACGATCCGCGAACTCAGCGCCACCCTGATCCTGCAATCGGGAGCAACCACGACAGTGAGCATCGAAATCTTCAATGAGGTGGTCAATGGCAATTTCGGGGTCGCATCGGCACTGGGCGGCGTCCTAATTTTGCTGACATTTTTACCCCTTATTGTACTTTTCACATTCATGGGCAAAAACGAGGAGGCATTGGTATAATCACAGCCCCCCAGCCAGATTTCAGGAGCAAAAGGTGCCGCCAAAAAAAGCAGTATCAATGAGCCGCGGCCAGCCGTTTGTTGATGACATCATCCTCGAGGCGGCATGGCTCTATTATTATGAAGAGCGTAACCAGAACGAGATCGCTGAAGCTCTTGGTGTTTCCAGAAGTTCAGTGGTTGGTTATCTACAGCATGCCCGCGAGCGCGGTATCGTTGAGGTCCGCCTCGATCCTTCCAGCTTCGCACGCCATCGATATGCCCGTGAGTTGAAGGAAAGATATGGCCTCATTGATGTTCAGATTGCGCCAGGTGACGGTTTTTCGCTGGATCGGGTCGCTATACTGGCAGCGCGCTGTCTGCCCGATCTCGTCGTGGCAGGCGATACACTCGGCGTTGCCTGGGGACAAACCGTTTTCACGCTCTCCGAACATATCGTGCCGCGGCTTATTCCTGAACTGACCGTTGTGCAGATGGTTGGTGCGATGAGTTCGCCTTATGGCTTCGATACCGAAAGCTGCGCGTCCCAGATTGCCGCATCACTGGGTGGGCGCTGCGTCAATTTGCATGTGCCCGCCATCGTCTCCAGCCATGCCATGGCAGTCGCCATCCAGCAGGAGGCCATTATTGCATCGCAACTTGAAGAGCTGACGCATATCAACAAGGTGCTGTTTGCCGCCGGGTCTTGCAATGCAGACAGCCATATCGTTTCCAGCGGCATAGCATCACTTGATGATCTCGCGGAATATCAGCGCAACGGCGCAGTCGGTGTCGTCTGTGGCCGCTTCATTGACAACCGTGGTCAGCACATCAAAGGCCACCTTGATGATCGGCTGATCGGGGTAACACCGGACCGGGTACGCGGACTTGAGACTGGAATACTGGTCTCCTGTGGTCCGGACAAGATTGAGGCGATCCACGCAGCACTGCTGGGCGGCTATGCTACCCACCTGTTTACGGACATGCCGACTGCGGCAGGTATTTTGCGCTTGAACCAGTAGGAAACGCTGATCCCGGCCGTTGCGGCCACCGTCAAATGTCTATGTGTCTGCAAAGCGGGAACAACATCTGCCCTCGATGGTTCGGCTCAATAACCAACAGCCGACGGTTCGACCGAGGAGATGCCACATGCCACTCAAAGCTCTTGCCCTGAACGGAACTCTGAAACCATCCTCGACGAAAGACAAATCCTCCACGGAAAAGATGCTGCAGCTTATCGCTGACGAATTCTCCGCCCATGATGTGCAAACAGAAATCCTGCGCCTGGCCGATTACGACATCAAGCCGGGCGTCACATCAGACGAAGGCGACGGCGATGCATGGCCGGAAATTCGTGGGAAGATTCTTGCCGCCGATATACTCGTTGTCGGAACTCCAATCTGGCTTGGACATCCATCCAGCGTCTGCAAACGCGCACTTGAACGCATGGATGCCTTTCTCGAGGAAACCGACGACAACGGAAGAATGGTGTCCTACGGAAAGGTCGCTGCGGTTGCGGTCGTGGGGAACGAAGATGGAGCCCACCATGTATCTGCCGAGTTATTCCAGGCCATGAACGACGTCGGTTTTACACTTGCCGCCAACGCAGTGTCATATTGGGTGGGTGAAGCCATGGGCAACAAGAACTTCGTGGATTTCAAAAAGCCGCCTGAAACGGTCACAACCATGGTTTCCATGTTGGCGCGCAACACGGTTCACCTCGCCACGCTGCTCAAGAACAAACAATATCCCGGAGAAAGCGCGAATTGAGGCACGTTGTGAGCAAGTAAAGACGGCGAGAACGTATCGCTATTTTGACTGGTATCGTTGGGTGCGATTCAAGGCCTTGCACTCCGTTTAATGCTTCCCATCTGAGCGGTATTACAGAAGGGAGCATCGTCATGAAACAGTCCAAAGCCGATACTCTGTCGGAATGCAAGATCGAAATCCTGCCACCTGACCGCAGATGCGCACCGGGTCCCAAAACCGTCACCTGCCCTTGCTGCCAAAAAGCGCGACCCGCCTCGACCATGGACGCCGATGGCTGCGGTATTTGCGACGAGTGTCTCGCACCATGATAAATGATGCAGTTAACGAGCCAAAATCTCGACAACGTCTCCTTTTTGGAACTCCAGGGCGTTCGCGGCGTTTGTGATGAGAGTATTTAAAGAAAGGTATTTCATGACGCCGAACGCCCCTGACGACCCAATCTTGCGCAAAACGGAACCGAACGACAGCAAACCGGAAAAGCGGCGGGCTGGTAAATTCGTTATGGCGGCAATCATCATTGTCTGCGTGGTGGTCGTCATAATTTACGCAGCTCTCATCGGCTTCAGTGTTTCGGGGGCTTAGGTGTCTAAATCGACCGATTGCCACGACTCATCGCTGACAGCTTCGCACCTCGAGCTTCCAAATGAGCCCCTGCAATGCGGGGGCTTATCCTTATGATCGAATGGCTCAACTCGCTAGGCGTTCAAATCAATATTGTCCCACACTTGGTCGCACTCCTTTTCGCCTACCTCCTCGCATTGCCGATAGGGTGGGACCGGGAACGCAACGAACGGAGTGCAGGCCTTAGAACGTTTCCGCTGGTGGCAATTGCTGCCTGTGGCTTTATCCAGGCAGCCGAAACAGTGACAGCCGACAATCCCGAGGCCACAGCACGAATTGTTGAAGGCCTTATCAATGGCGTTGGCTTCATTGGTGGTGGCGCCATCCTTGTGGGCAAGGCAAGTACCCGTGGAACCGCGACAGCCGCCAGTCTTTGGGCAACCGGGGCAGTGGGCGCCGCTGTAGGCTTAGGGGCTTACGACACTGCAATCGTATTATCGATTATGACATTTGCAACCTTGCGGCTCTTGTCCGGCTTCAAGTCGGAAACCAATGACAAGGAGCCACCTGCCGGTGATAGCACTGGCGAAAAGGTGGTTTCCTCCGTCAAGAGCGGCGCCGAGACATAGGCAGTAACTCGCCGTTATGGTGTGGTTATCGGTCTCGCAAATAGAGATAACCATAGGTCACGCCGACGATCGCACCCCCGAAGATGTTTCCAAGTGTCGCGGCTGCGATGTTGCTGGCGATTGCCGACATCGCAATGCCGGACAATTCATCTGAGCTGAGCTGAACAATATACCCGTACGGCAGCAAAAACATGTTTGCAACCGAGTGCTCGAACCCACCTGCCACGAAGGCAGCAACAGGCAAAAGCAAACCCAGCAGCCTATGTGAAACAGTATGTCCGGCAAGTGCCAGCCATACACCCAGACACACAAGGAAATTAGCAATTACGCCGCTGAAAAACACCGCGGTGAATGCCTTGTTACCCTTGGTGACGGCAAGTTCCACTGCAGCACCGGCCACGGCATCATCGCCGCCAAGATGAAAGCCGGAGAGAAACACTATCCCTGCCAGTAGCAGAGAACCGGCAAAATTCGCCAGGTAGGCCACGCCGAGAACACGCATAACCGGCCAGAAGGCCAGTTTGCCAAAGGCAACTGACCCAAAGAACAGAGTATTGCCGGTGAAAAGCTCCGCTCCCGCGATTACGACCGCCACTAGGCCAAGCGCAAAAACCAGTCCGGAAAGCAACTGGGCAACACCAAACGGCATGGCGTCAGCACCCGATAAAACTGTGATCGCGAAAACGCCCCCCAGACCAATGAACACGCCCGCAAGGGTGCCGAGGATTGCTATCGTCTTCAGCGGTTGAGAGGCTTTGTCCTCAAGCGTTTCAAAATTCGACGCTGTCAATTCTGCAGGTGTCGGGAATGTACTCATACCGGCACCACGCGCACCGGGACCGATTTGGCGGCGGGTGTTTTACTCTCTTCAGCAAATTGCCACAGAGGGATCAGATTATTGCATTCGGGGTAATAGGCTGCGCAGCTGCCCGGAGGAATATCGTAATCGATAACCTGCAGAACGATATCCCGGACGATGCCGTCATCAACGGCAGTGGACACTTTCGCAAATCCGTCCTTTTGAATGCCTGCGCGAACTCGATCATCGGCGTTCATCATGATGATTAATCGGGACTTGTGAATGCCTCTCAGACGGTCATCGTAGCCATAGACCGTGGTATTGAACTGGTCATTCGATCGAAGGGTTATCAGCCGGAAGATGTCACTGTCGTCAATGCTTGCGAAACTCGAAGAGAGCGCCTTCGGCAGCAGGAAGTTCGCCTTGCCGGTTTCCGTCTCCCACTCGCGGTTACGCGCCGCCACAGGTCTGGGAAATCCTCCTGGAATGTCCAGTCGCTTGTTGAATTCACAAAACTGCTCTGGGAAGGTCGCTTCAATCGCATCTCGAACCAGGGCGTAATTACCGACCCATTCGTCCCACGGAACCGCCGGGTTTGGTGGCAGTGCATGCTTGGCAATCTCTGCAACAATGGCCGGCTCCGACAGAAGCGTATGGCTTGCCGGCTGGTATTTGCCACGTGATGCGTGAATACATGTCGTCGAATCCTCCATCGACACGATCTGTGGTCCCGATGCCTGCTTGTCGATCTCGGAGCGCACAAGGGTGGGCAGGATATAGGTCGTCGCGGTGGTGATCAGGTGGCTGCGATTGAGCTTGGTGGCAATTTGCACTGAGAGATCAAGGTCACGCCATTTTTCTTCCATCAGGTCGCGCTCAGGAATGGCACGCACGAAGTTGCCGCCGAGACTGATGAATGCCTTGATGTGCCCTTTGACGATACTTTCACACGCCTCGACAGTGTTGAGGCCGTCATTGCGTGGTGGCTCAAAGCCATACTGCTCTGCGAGCCGGTCCAGCGGCACCAATTCGGTTTTTTCCGCAATGCCGACTGTTCGCTGGCCCTGAACATTCGAGTGCCCGCGCACAGGACAGATGCCGGCGCCCGGTCGACCGATATTGCCGCGCATCAACAGCAGATTGATCAACATCTGCACATTGCTGACACCGTAACGATGCTGTGTCAGCCCCATGCCATAGATGGCAATGACGGATTTCGCATTCGCGTAGGTACGTGCAGCGGCCTCGATCGACGCCCGGCTCAAGCCGCTGACGTGGAGAATATCCGTCCAGCTCGTGGTGCGGACCATTGTCTCAAAATCAGAAAAACCGTGTGTATGCTCTTGAATGAACGTTTGGTCGATGACCCTTTCGCGGCCATGTAGCTGTGCCTCATCATCCCATTCCAACAGGAACTTGGCCATTCCCATCATGACCGCGATATCGCCACCGGCATTGACCTGATAATATTGCGTGGCAATTTCGGTAGGCTTGTTGGTGATCATCTGGCCGGGTCGTTGTGGATTGACGAACTCTTGCCAGCCGCGTTCTTTCAGCGGATTGAAAACGATCACTGGAGAGCCGCGCTCCCGCACCTCCTGCAAACTGTGAAGCAAGCGCGGCGCATTTGTTCCGACATTTTGACCGAAGGAAAGGATGCAGTCCGTATGAGCGTAATCCTCCAGCAGAATGGTGCCGACAGGCGTGCCGATACTCTGGGGAAGTGCAACCGAGGTTGTCTCATGACACATGTTGGAACTGTCGGGCAGATTGTTGTTGCCATAAAGTCTGGCCAACAGCTGATACATGTAAGATGTCTCGAGAGATGCCCGCCCCGAGGCATAAAATACGACGCTCTGCGGATCGTAGCTTTTCAGCTTTTGACCAATATCGGAAAAGGCCTCCGCCCAACTCACTTCGACATATTTGTCACTTGAGGGATCGAAGCGTAACGGGTGCGTCAGGCGCCCCTGGTTTTCCAGTTCGTAATCAGACCAGCCAAGCAATTCAGTAACGGTATGACGCGAAAAGAAATCGGGTGTTGTTCGTTTCGCCGTTAAATCCCAGAAGGTTGCTTTGGCACCGTTTTCGCAGAATTCCGCCAGATGTGGCTTGCCAGGCTTTGCCCACGCACAGCTAGTGCACATGTAGCCGCCGGTCTTGTTATGATCCTTCAACAGTCCTGGCAAAGTTTTCACGGCCCGTTGCTGCACCGCGTTTTTTGCCAGCGACTTGACGGAGCCCCATCCTCCCGTTGGCATAGTGTATTTGGCATATTTGACTTTGTCTTTCACTGGTACAACCTTTCGCAACTGGCGGGGAGAGCGCCATTCTGACAATCTGCTGGGCTCGATTTGGGCAGCCGCGCTATTGGGCGTTGGCCAGCTTTTGAAATGCATCCTTCACTTCAAAGAAGCGCTTTTCGGGCACCATCACCCTGACGATGGTCGAGCCATGTTTGAGTTTACGGTCCACATCTTCGGGTTCTTCGATGCCACTGCTCATCAGAAACCCAAGTGCCCCCCCTGCGGTTCCCCCGGTCGCAGCACCCGCCATACCTCCTGTGATCGCAGTCACCAGCCAACCGGATGCAACGAGGGGGCCAGCACCAGGTATGGCGACCAGCCCAAGGCCCGTGAGAGCACCGCCAACTGTACCCAGAACTCCACCAATACCAGCGCCGGCTGTTGCGCCCTGCTTGGCGTCCGGATGCGGGGCCAGATCGGCAGTTGGGTCATAAGCGATGATTGAAATTTCGGCGGGATTGATGCCGATATCCTCAAGGTATTTCACCGCGCGGCGGGCACCGTTGAGATGTTGAAACAAACCTGTGACATCTGGCATACGAACCTCCTTAAGCACAATCCAAGGTTAGGTAACGGGCAAAACTCATGCATTGTTCCGATGAAATACCTATTTCAGGTTGTCTCTCACATTTTCCCGACAAATCTTGGAACCGTTGGGAGCCAGACGCGTTGCGATAACTGAACGGATCTCCGAAATCGGACCAAAGGGGGCACCAAAATTTGTCGCGCGTGTTTGAGCCCTACTGCGGCGCTGCTCCCATGCCTGCTAACCTGTCCTCTTCGTGGAATTTTGATCCCGCCCTGATCATCATCTTGGCTGCGGGGCTAACTGCGTTGTATTTCGCGCAACCGCGCGCGCAACGCGGATTGACGACAGCACTTGGCATCGTTGTGTTTGCCGCCTTCATCTCTCCGCTTTGTGCCCTCTCAAGCGCCTTGTTTTCAGCCCGCGCGGTACATCATATTCTTGTTGGAGCAGTCGCCGCACCGATGATTGCGATGATGCTGCCCCTTATGCTCACCTCTCGTGTTAAAGTACCGGTTGAGCTGGTGTTTGTGCTGCACACCGCTATTTACTGGTTGTGGCACTTTCCCGTCGCCTACGACTTTGCGCTGTCTGGCTCATGGCAATACTGGCTGATGCAAAGCGGGCTAATTCTCGCATCTGTCTGGCTTTGGACTGTCATGCTGTCACAGCGCACATCTGTTTTTGCAGCGATCGGTCTGTCAGTCGGCACGATGGTCCAGATGGGATTTCTGGCCGCAGTCATAACCTTCGCGCCTTATCCGATTTTTGAAGCGCACTTTTTGACGACCGAAGCATTTGGTCTCAATCCACTTCAGGATCAGCAACTTGCCGGCCTTTTAATGTGGACCGTTGGTATTTTGCCTTATGCCGTCACTGCGATCTGGATGGTAAGTTCACGGTTGATGGCCCCCGTTGAGCGACGGGGCGGCAACTGATGGTGATGCTCGTCAAATTTATTCATTTGGCTGCAATATCGATCTGGGCCGCCGGCATCGTCAGTTTGCCGGGTCTCTATGTTCAAAGAGCCCATATCCGCAAAGATGATGAACTGTACCGTCTGCAGAAGATCGTCCGGTTTTCCTATGTCAGGATTTTGTCTCCCGCAGCCTTCGTCGCCATCGCCACAGGCACAGGCCTGACGTTCCTGCAACATCCCTATAGTGGCTGGTTCTCTTTGAAGCTGGTACTCGTCGGGATGCTGATTGTCATACATGTCCTGACGGGCCTCGTGATTATCCGCCTGTTTGGAAAGGGAGAGGTATATCCCGTCTGGAGATTTATCATTGCCACCATGCTGAGCTGCCTGGTGGCTGGCGGCATCATTTTTGTGGTGTTGGCACGGCCAGATATCAACTTGACCCTTCCACCTGGCGTTTTTGAACCTGGTGGGCTGAAAAAACTCGTGTCGGAAGTCAGTCCTTGGGAGATACCATGAGGCCGATACCGTGATCAAATATCAGCTTACCGCCGTGCCAGCCTGCCAGTCCTGTGAGCATTGTCGCCAGCACCGACAGACCCAAGCCATGTGGCAAGACAGCAATCACATCCGTGACACGCCCTCCCCAGTTCGCTCCCGCTACAGCGATAAGGCCCATGGCTGCGATGCCATGCGCCCAGCTTGCAACCCGCGCCCTTATGCCGGCTACCAGCAAAAGCTCGGCGGTACCGATCAAACCAGCGGCAACACCACTAAAAAAAGCACCACCCGCCGCCCACAGCCCTGCTCTTTGCCAAAAGGTGTCAGCCGTCCACCAGAACATGATATCGGCAGCAAGGGTGGCGATGACCAAAGCAATGGGAAAATGAACCGTCATGGCATGAAGTGGATGACCGGCGACGGCCACTGCAGAACTGGTCGTTTTCTCTTCAAGTTTGGAAATGACCGGGTTCGGACCTTTAGTATCTGGCATATCTTCTCTCCTGTGTTCAGACCAACACGCGAAGCACTGATCAGGTTCCAGCATCTCTTGGTTGCAGGCCTCGCCACATCCCTGTTATCCAGCTGCCGCAGTGATCTGTCGACACTCGACCCTGCTGGACCTTCCGCAAGCATGGTCGCCGATCTCTGGTGGGTCATGTTCGGTGGGGCCGCGGTTATTTTTGTACTGGTCATGGCTCTGTTCGCGATGGTGATGTTGCGCACAGACAAGGTACGCCACATCAGCGCAAAACACTGGATTGGAATTGGCGGCATCGGCATGCCTGTTCCGGTCCTTATCGCGCTTCTGATCTTTGCATTTTTTCAGGGCGAAACGCTTTTTGGGGCTAACGCGCCGAAACCCGACGTCACGATAACGGCGACATCGCGCATGTGGAGTTGGGAGTTTACCTACACCATCGATGGAGACCAGGTGCACAGCCGTGACGTTCTTCATATGCCGGTAGGACAAACAGTCCAGATCGACACGACAAGCATCGACGTCATCCATAGTTTCTGGGTGCCAAGGCTGGGCGGCAAGATCGATTCCATACCGGGACAGGTCAACAGCATCGTCCTGAAGGCAGATGTCGAGGGTACGTTTGGCGGTATCTGCTCAGAATATTGCGGAATAGGCCACGACCAGATGAGCTTCCGCGTCAACACGCACAGCCCGAATGATTTTGAAGAATTGCTGAGGAATTTGCGCCAGTGATGGATCGAACAGAAACCCGACGAACATCATCTTTGGCACTGCACCGCCAGCTGGAACATATCTGGGAAACGGGAACGGGTCTGCGCCGCCTTTCAGCGGTCAATCACAATGTCATAGGCAAACGGTTCATGGTAACGGCCCTGGCTTTTTTCGCCATTGGTGGCTTTCTCGGCATGCTAATCCGCACACAGCTTGCAACCTCTGCAAGCGCCTTCATGGACGCTGGCCAGTATGCCCAAGTGTTCACCATGCACGGCACCATCATGATGTTCCTGTTCGCCATACCACTCTTCGAGGGTCTGGCGATCTATCTTTTGCCCAAGATGCTGGGCGCGCGAGACCTCGCATTTCCCCGCCTGTCAGCATACGGCTACTGGTGTTACCTGTTTGGCGGCTCGATGCTTGTTCTTGCCCTGCTGGGTGGCGTGGCGCCATCGGGCGGTTGGTTCATGTACACACCGCTATCGTCGTCAAAGTTTAGTCCTGGCATCAATGCCGACATATGGCTACTGGGCATCACCTTCGTTGAAATCTCGGCAATCAGCGCCGCTATCGAAATCGTCGTGACCATCCTGCGCATGCGCGCGCCTGGTATGTCGCTGGTTCGAATGCCAATTTTCGCATGGTATATGCTGGTCGTTGGCGGCATGATGCTGGTTGGTTTTCCGCCACTTATTCTGGGCTCAATCCTGCTTGAGGCAGAGCGGGCATTTGATCTGCCATTTTTCGATCCAGACAGGGGTGGTGACCCCTTGTTATGGCAGCATCTGTTCTGGCTGTTCGGGCACCCCGAGGTCTATATCATATTCCTTCCGGCAGCCGGCGCACTGTCAACGATTATACCGGTTCTGGCCCGCACGACATTAACGGGCTACCACCTGATTGTTGCGTCTCTGATCGCCATGGCATTTCTTTCGTTCGGCCTGTGGGTACATCATATGTACACGGTGGGCATTCCGCACGTTGCCCTCTCGTTTTTTTCTGCCGCCAGCGCTTTGGTTACCATACCAACGGCCATTCAGATTTTCAGCTGGCTGGCGACACTTGCCCAGGGGCGCCCTCAACTCAACGTCCCGATGCTTCACGTCTTCGGGTTCTTTTTCGTCTTTATCATCGGCGGCTTGACCGGCGTCATGCTGGCAATGGTGCCGTTCGATCAACAGGCCCATGATACCCACTTTGTCGTGGCTCACCTGCATTATGTACTGGTTGGCGGATTCCTGTTTCCCATGCTTGCAGGCCTCTATTACTGGGTGCCCCACATGAGTGGTCGCCAACCCGTTCAGCACCTCTCTCGTGCGGCATTCTGGATGATATTTTCAGGTTTCAACCTGACATTTTTCATGATGCATCTGACCGGTCTGCTTGGCATGCCGCGCAGGATTTCTACCTATCCCGAAGCGTCACCATGGGAGTGGCTGAACCTGTTGTCATCCTTTGGCAGTTTCGTCATGGCGATGGGCTTTGTTCTCGCCGCCCTGGATATCGTGCTGATCTTCCTCTACGGCAAACCCTTCAGGAGAAACCCCTGGAAGGCCGGAACACTTGAATGGGCAATGCCTACGCCGCCAGCGTCCTACAGTTTTGCATCGATCCCGCATGTTTCAAAGAGAGCGGACGATTTGCCAATCGATCAATTGGGAGCAGAGTTGGCAGCGGGAAAGGGCTACCTCGGTTTCGCACGAAACGGCTGGATGGAATCCATCGGCGTGGATGCGGTATCCGGAGAGGCCAATCAGATCATCATCTTGCCCAGACCGACCTACCTGCCGCTACTGACAGCTATTGCGACTGGCGGATTTTTCGTATGTCTCCTGTTCAAATTATACGGCCTCGCGGTCGTGTTTCTGCTCGCCACGCTCGGCATCTTTCTGCTGTGGACAAGAAATGGCGATGCGCGCCGGGATCGCGGCCCTATGTCTGCGTCACCTGAAAGCACGCTTCCCTTGAACTTCGAGAGCCGGGATGCGCCCAGCATACTTGCAATGCGCCTGACACTGGTCGCTAACTCCACCTTGTTTTCGTCCCTGCTGTTTGGCGGTCTTTTCCTCTGGGTTTCCGCAGCACCGGCGACAAGCGCGATCGCGTCCGAAAACAACATTATCTGGATCACGGCCACCGCCATGGCCGCGAGCCTATCCGGAATACTGGCCGGATATCGCAAAACATGGAATTACGCGTTTCCGGCAGTCGCTTTTGTCGGTTATCTGATCGCGTCGGCCCTGACGTTGAATGAGTTGCTTCAACAGACATTGGCAACCTCGCACGCGCTTGAGGCGGTGAAGTTCGCCGTTTTCACCTATTTGACAATTCATCTCATGCTGGGGGCGGTGTTTTCCGCCTTTTGCGGCTTCAGACTGTATCGCGGCTACATTTCGTCAGTCCGCCAAAATGACCTGCTGATTGCACGCCTGTGGCACGGTTACTGTCTGGCAGTCACTATCGTTGCAGCCATCTACCCCTTCATTTTCACGGTCGCGCTGAAGGGGAGCTGACGATGACGCGTTATCGAATCATGATGATTTTGATCGGACCTCTCCTGCTTTGGGCCATGTTCTTCAGCCTGTTTTATGCAGTGCAATCCGTTGGCTGCCGCGCCGGTTGGGATCTCGTCTTGTGGGGAGACATCAGCCAGTTGCGCGTCCTCATCGTCGCCGTGCTGGGTTTGGCCTTGATCGTGTCGGCCTATGCCTATTTCGCGGTGATCAAAAGCGAAGCGGCAAGCGGCGGCATCAACCGTATAGGACGGTATTGCGCCATCGCCGGAATGGCATCGACCATACTGGTGTTCCCGGGGATATTCTGGCTGCAACTGTGCTGATAGATGGCGGCCGGGTGGCGCAGAAGACCGTAAACATGCTTTAGACGGGAGCCGTCAAAGCCGGTTACGATAATGCCCTCGGCGGCATGGTGTCACCGAGGGCATACTAAACCGTGGCTTTTGCGGCTAGGCAGCATTGACCCGATCAGCGACAGTTTTCCAATTGATCAGATTGGTCAGCACAGCTTTGATGTGTTCTGGTTTTCGATTTTCATAATCAACGTAATAGGCGTGCTCCCAGATATCGATGCCGAGATAGGCCGGGCGTCCGACTGCCACGGGATTGTTGCCGTCTTCATATCCGACAAGTGCCAGTTTGTTGCCATTGTCTCGTGTCAACCACACCCAGCCGGTCCCAAATACCTCGTCGGAGGCCGCCACGGCCTTGTCGATAAAAGCTTCATAATCGCCGAACGTCGAGGTCAGCTCTTCTGCAAGTTTACCGTCGGGCCTGTTGGGACCACCCGGTGTGAACTGCTGCCAATATACAACGTGGTTCCAAGCCTGTGCAGCGTTGTTGAAAATCTTAGTGTCCTTGTTCTTGGCGGAAGCAACGACGATGCCTTCCAGGTCCATATCCGCGTAGGGCGTGCCTTTCACCAAGGGGTTCAGCTTGTCAAAATATCCCTTGTGATGTTTTCCGTAATGCAGGGCGACGGTTTTGGCCGAGATATGCGGCGCAAGCGCATCCTCCTTGAACGGAAGGGCAGGAAGCTCAAACGGTGCTGCGGCAGCAGCTACATGTGGACTGCTCAAAATGCCAGCAGCCGCAGCTGCACTTGTGACGACCATCAGGTCGCGTCTCGTCATATGCATGGATCTGTCTCCTGTTCCGGTTCTAGCAGTAGGGCTAACCATTCTGCGGATCAAAAGTTCGCCATTTCTTTTTGTCTCACCGAAAAACCTGACAGACCGGGCACGATCGCAAGTTCTACGATGGCTGTATATTCCGATATGCGACTTTAGACCGCGTTTAAGCTGCTTTTGCAGCCCATCCAATCTTTCAGGTTTAAATGGCTGCAGGACTTCGCTAGTTACTTGCGGCAGGTAATGCGTAGGCTATGAAATAGTCCCCTATCGGGGTTTCCATGAAATCGTGACCACCCGCGTTGATAACCACTATTTGTCGGCCGTTGGCTTCGTAGATCATCGGCGTTGCCTGGCCACCAGCCGGGAGCTTTTCCTGCCAAACCTCTTTACCCGTGCGGATATCCACGGCACGCAGTATGTCATCCGTCGCGGCAGCGATGAAAAACAATCCTGATGCAGTGACAACCCCACCCCCATTATTTGGTGTTCCGATATCCACTGGCAACATCGAAGGGATACCAAATGGCCCATTCTTTCGAGCGGAACCGAATGGACGATCCCACAGAACTTTTCGGGTGTTGAGGTCGATCGCTGTCAAACCGCCATAGGGGGGCTGTTTGCAAAGAAGACCTGTCAACGGCACCCGCCAACCTGCATTCACACGAATTCCATAGGGCGTAAGGGCTTGCGGATTGATGCTGCCGTGCGAACCGGAGCCGGCGTCAGGATTGTAGTTGGGATCGGTAATCGGCAACACACCCATGGCATCAACTTCCTCTCGCGGAACCAGCTGATTGTAATTGGGCATATTGTTGTAATTGGCGATCATAATGTTGTTGACCGGATCCACGGCAACGCCGCCCCAATCCGAGCCGCCGTTGTAACCGGGAAACTGTATCCAAGGCCTGTTGACCGTCGGCGGGGTGTAGACGCCATCATAGGCAGCCTGGCGGAACTGTATCCGGCACCAAAGCTGATCAAGTGGTGTTGCACCCCACATATCGGCTTCAGTCAGCTGTGGTTTGAGTAGGTTCGGAAAATCGGTGACAAACGGCTGGGTGGGCGACAAACGCTCCGGCTCCACACCACCGGTCGGTGCAGCTCGCTCCTCGATATTAACGAGAGGTTCACCAGTCGCCCGATTGAGAATGTAGAACTGTGCCTGTTTCGACGGCATCATGATGGCTGGTACCGGTCCATTCGGTGTAGGGAAATCGACCAGACTTCCCTGTCCACCCAAGTCATAGTCCCATACGTCGTAGTGCACGGTCTGATAATGCCATGCGACCTGCCCTGTCTCGACGTTCAAGGCAACGATGGCAGTCGAGTAGGTGTTTTCTTCGTCGGAGCGATCACCACCCCAATAGTCGACAGCTGAGTTACCCATGGGAAGGTAAACCAGTCCCAATTGGTCATCGCCAGAGGCTATGGTCCACACGTTGGGTGTTCCCGGCGTGTAGATTTCACCCTCTGGCGGAGCTCCGGTCTGCCCGGGCTTTCCCATATCCCAGGCCCATGCAAGTTCGCCCGTCACTGCATTGTAGCCACGGATAACGCCTGAGGGGGCTTCCCGTGTTTGTCCGTCACTGACCTGGCTGCCGACAACCAGGATGTTTCGAACAAGGGTTGGTGGTGATGTGGGCGAATAAAAGCCTGGCGCAGAGTCGCCGATGCCATCCATCAGGTTGACGATGCCCTCCTTACCAAAGCCGGAGCAAAGTTGACCGGTTTCCGTGTCGAGGGAAATCAAGCGCGCATCAAGGGTTTGAACAACTACACGAGCAGCACACAGTTCGTCTGTTTCAGCTGCCGGGTTCTTGTAATACGCAAGACCACGGCAAGTGGCGTTGTATCCAATTGCGTCCGTGGACACTTCGGGATCGTAGGTCCAGAACTCTGTTCCCGTTGCAGCATCAAGTGCTGTTACCTTGTTCAGCGCTGAACATACGAACAACCGACTACCAACTTTTACCGGCGTGTTCTGATTACCGAAAGCTTCATTTCCCTCGGGCAGGTCGCCGGTCCGGAACTCCCATATTTTCTCAAGCTTTCCAACATTGTCAGGTGTTATCTGATCAAGGGGCGAATAGCGCTTTGCTTCATGCGTCCCGCCATAGGCGGGCCAGTCAGATCCGGCTTCCAACACTTCATAGTTTGCCTGTGTGGCGGATGGCTGAACAGCGGAAGAAGGTGGTTGAACACCTTGCGCGTCGCTTGGTTCAGAGTTGTCGGGCTGCGGCTGTGAGGGGGAGACATCTTGCGCAAGTGACGGAGGAGCGCCGACGTCCCTCAGGACTATTGCACCTCCCAGAAGGAAAAAACCGATGCCTATCGAAGTCAATGCGGTTCGCAGCCTGGTTGGGCCCCGTAACATCGGAAATGCAGACACGACAAGAAGAAGAACAACAGTCGGCGCAACGAGCCTCGGAACTTGTGCCCACCCGTTAAAACCGGCTTCCCACAAAGCCCAAATGACCGTCGCAGCAAATGTGACGAGATAGACCCAAAATGCCGCTTTGTCCCGGCGTATCAAGAAATAGGCGGTCGCCAGCAATCCCAGTCCAGCCGGCACGTAATACCAGGACCCGCCGAGTGTTATAAGCCATATGCCACCCGCAAATATCGGGACACCGAAAAGTATCAGGACAATTGCGACGGCGACTGGCCACCAAGATCCATTACGCGCGTCTCGAACCGTTCCTGTCACTTCCGACATCATCCACCTCCAGTTGTATCTTTTTGCGAACGTCGCAGGACTGACATTGTTCCGACTTTTTTTGTTTGACTGGAGGATCATCCTGTTATCGTGGTTGTCAGAGGAGAACTTGGCGAACATTCCGAATAATGTCGCCTAGCGTACCAAGCCTCTTGTATTGAAGGGCCGCCGGGAACCAACCACGGCCCCTTCAGTTACCCTAGAGAGCGCGAACCGTGTCAACCGGACGCGACAGGGATGGTGAACATCGCGGTTTTTCCGGTTTCTCGCGATGGCCAACGAAACGGCAGACGAGCGCCCCACCTGTCCGGCTTCGCACTCGACCCATCATGGAAGGGTAAGATTACATCACCAAGTTGATACATATCCTGGGGCTTGCATCACGTGTCACACTATCATCTGGATGCAACCCCTTGACGAAGGTTTCGAATGAAATCGTTTCCGTTGGCGGCAGCCGAACAATTTACGACATCCGCCGTCCCCGCAGCATTTGATGCCGGCGATCAAAGTCAAATGTTTCAACACCAATTGCCTCAAGGGGGCGCGAGTTTCTCCAGTTGTTTTCGGAGTTTCCGGGCAGTGACATCTCTGGCAATTCCAATAAAACCTATTGGTTTACCCTAGTGATAGAGCTAAAACTCTCCCTTTCGCGCGATCCCTGTGATTTCACCGCTGTCAGCTTTGCGAATACAGTACTTCACCTCGGTGGCTGCATCGCCATAACGTGACCTTGATGGGCGGGATACCAAGCTATCGTCGTTCATTTATCTGTGCGAGCAAGCGGAAATTCATCTTCGTCAGCGAAATGACGTGTTTTGATCGGCCTCTAGCACCCCCACAATTTGCCACTCGGGTGGATATGACGGCCTAAGGCATCGATGCCGAGCGGAGCGAGCTTTGCAAGTTCAAACCGTGCATGGCGGGAAAGACTTGCTGAGATAGTTGGATCCGCTCAGTCCAAACCGCCAGGGCACATCTTTGGCCTTTGAAATTCCTATCCGAGGTCCGCATTGCAGCGGCGAGTGCGACACAGGGATCGTCAGCGAAAAAATTGGCAACTCGAGCGACAGGCCATTGAACTTTCCGGTGATGTCCAGTGCCTGGCACAGTCTGCCCGGCCCTGCACACAGTAGTGTATCATTATGCATTTTCCTGCGCGCATACATCTGGGCCAGTCCGTGCTCGGGTGCAATTGCCCGGATCAGGACGGCACTTGCAGGTAGGCAAACGAAATTGAGACACCAATGAAGGCCATAGGAACGATAGACATAAATATCCCCCGGCTTGCCAAACATCACGCTGTTGCCTGGCGTTTTACCCCTGAAGCTGTGAGAGGCCTCGTCATCGGCTGTATAGGCTTCTGTCTCGACGATGACGCCGCCAACCTTGTCGACGGTGAAAGTCGCACCAACAAGGTCTCTCGCGACATCAGCAGCATGTCTGGCAAAAAACTGTTGGTGTGACATCGACCTTAACCTCGCCCGGTTTGCCTCAAGCAAGCATGTGATCCCCTACATATTTCACGCCTCAGTCTGATCGCAACAAAACAACACTGCGATCGGCCACCACATACTCATTGGCGTCTAGCTGCTGCTCCTTGACATCTGGATCGGTCGTGGTCAGCACCGCCGTCCATTTCCCGTTCGCTTGAGGAAGAACGAAGGGCACAGCGGCATCATGAGGATTGAACAATATCAGAACGTCTTTCCAGCCCTCTTCGTCACTGTCATCTCGCGATAGACGCAGCGCCATGGTCCTGCTTCTCGCATCTGCCCATTGTTCGCCACCACGCTCACTTCCATCGGGATTATACCACGTCACGACTGTTCCGTCGTGCCAGCTGTCGCGCCGGAGGATGGAGTGATTTTGCCGCAGCGAAATGACCTCCCTGGTGAACTCGCGCAAGCCATGCGTGCTTTCAGGAAGGTTGTCCCAATGCACCCAGCTCAATTCGTTATCCTGGCAATATCCGTTGTTGTTACCCATCTGGCTGCGGCCGAACTCGTCGCCTGCCAGGAGCATGGGCGTGCCGTGAGAGAAAAGGAGCGTCAGGAGGAAATTGCGCTTCTGTCTTTCGCGTACCGCAATGATATCCTGATTATCGGTAGGGCCTTCCGCGCCGTAGTTGAAGCTGCGGTTATGGTCGTGGCCGTCCTTGTTGTCTTCGCCGTTGGCGTCATTGTGCTTGTCATTATACGAAACGAGGTCGTGCAGCGTAAAACCATCATGGGCCGTCACGAAATTCACACTGGACCACGGACGCCGGCCGCGCTGGTCATAAATATCGGCTGAACCCAAAAGTCGCGACGCGAATTCCGGGGCAGTGCCATCTTCATTTTTCCAGTATTCGCGCACAGTGTCCCGGTATTTGTCATTCCATTCTGCCCATCCCGGTGGAAAACCACCGACTTGGTAGCCCCCTGGGCCAATATCCCACGGCTCTCCGACCAGTTTCAGGCGAGAAAGCACCGGGTCCTGCCCGACCGCATCGAAAAATCCGCCGCGTTGATCAAAACCCTCAGGTTCACGTCCCAGAACCGTCCCAAGATCGAAGCGGAAACCGTCGACATGCATCTCCTGCGCCCAATAACGCAGCGAGTCCGTAATCAGCTGCAAGACGCGCGGATGCGAGGTGTTTACCGTGTTCCCGGTCCCGGTATCATTGATGTAATACCGCGCCTCATCGGGCATCGTGCGATAATAGGAAAAGTTGTCGATGCCTTTGAATGAAAGCGTCGGCCCAAGCTCGTTACCCTCGGCTGTGTGGTTGTAAACGACATCGAGGATCACCTCGATCCCGCCGTCATGGAAGGCACGTACCATATCACGGAAGCCCGCAAGGCCGCGCGGCCCGTAATAGCGGGGTGCGGCGGCAAAAAATCCAAGCGTGTTGTAGCCCCAGAAGTTTTTAAGCCCATTGTCGAGCAGGTGCGCATCATCTGGAAACCAGTGGATGGGCAGCAACTCGACGGAGCTGATGCCAAGACTTTTGAAATAATCCACGATCTGTCGGTGACCGAGGCCCTCGAAAGTGCCTCTCACCTCCTCCGGCAATTCAGAGAAGAGCTGCGTGAACCCTTTGACATGTGTCTCATAAAATATGGTCTTGGACCATGATATTCCGGGCGTGATATCGCCCGCCCAATCATAGTCCCTGGGATCGATGATCCGCGCCTTCGGCATAACGGGCGCGCTGTCCGTTTCATCGAATGACAGATCCTTGTCTTCACTGTCGAGACCATAACCAAAATGCGGTTGGCCCCACTCAATGTCGCCAACAATTTCGCGTGCATAGGGGTCAACGAGCAGTTTGTTGGCGTTGAAACGGTGACCCTTTGCGGGCTCATAGGGGCCATGGACGCGGTATCCATAAAGGGTGCCCGCCTTTAAAGCGGGGACAAAACCGTGCCAGACCTCGTTGGTGTATTCTGGAAGCTCAATGCGTTCGATTTCACTTTTTCCATCCTCACTGAAAAGGCAAAGCTCGACCCGTTCAGCATGGGCGCTGAAAATTGCGAAATTCACGCCGTCATCATTGAGCGTTGCCCCTAAGGATGTGTAGTCTCCCGCCGTTATGCGGGCATTGTTTTTCGGCATCGATCGACCTCGCGTAGATCCAACAAGAAAGAGATGAAGACACGCGAAGCTGATCAGCCTGCGATGAACCGAAAGACAGCCGGTTCACGGTTGGCATAACCACATCAGGCGAAAATGGTTCCCGCGATGCAAACGCGACAGCGGTTCTCACTCCAGGTCTGTCTGAATCCAGCGCGGCGAATGGTGAATGTCGATCGTCTGAAGTCGACCAGGCCCAAGATTGATAAAACGATGCGGTAAGCCTGCTGGTCCCAGAACTGCCTGCCCGGCTTCGGCCTCGATGACCTGATCTCCGACAAAAAAGCGGGCTCGACCGGCGACAATGACGAAGGTTTCATCATAGGGGTGAACGTGAAGGCGCGGACCTTCACCCGGCGTGTCGTTACCATAGGCCAAAACGGTAACCGGTGAGCCCAGCATTTCTCCAGGCAGCGAGCCACGCCATGGACCATCTGTTTCGAGACTGAAAAGCGTAGCTTTAGCCGCTGGCCGACCATCTTGTCTGACTGTATCGGGATCAAAGTCCTTACGTGCCATCGCAACCGTCCTCCGCACTGGTTTCCATCCTAAGCGGAATTTCGCCAACAGCGAAGTGAATTGATCATCGCGACCAAAAGCTCAACTATAGAAAGTCGAACGTGAGTGGAAGTGGGAGGATGTGTTGGCACCACCCCATTCCTCAAAGAACGACTGTATCCGACGGAACAGAATGCCTCGCATCCGGTTTGTTGTTCACAACAGGAGGAATGCCCCCATGAGTATCAGCTATAACAACGATGCGCCTCGATTGGGAGACGCAGCGACCACGAGCAACCTGACCGCCCTATTCGATAATCGCGCCGATGCCGACAGTGCCGTAAAGCGACTGAAGGCGGCTGGAATTGATGAAGTCCGGCTACTGCCCGGATATGAAGCCAGCGAAGGCGCGGCAACGACGCTCGATCAAAGTGGCTTTTGGGCCAAGCTGGAGGACTGGTTTTTTCCGGACGATGACCGGGCGACTTATGCTGAAGGATTGAAACGAGGCGGTTTCCTTGTTTCAGTCGATGTCGATCGCGAAAGATACGACACCGCCCATGACATCCTCGATGATGACGGCACGATCGACATCGATGACCGGGCCGATCTCTGGCGGCGTGAGGGCTGGGATACCGACAAGGCAATCTCGGAATTCAGACAAGTGCAAACGGACCCGGTTTCCACTGTCGCTGACGCGGACCGACGTCAACAAGCCGCAGGCGCGACAGATGATATTTTTGCCGGAGATCCATCAGGCAATGCTGGCGTCGGGCGGCTTACGCGCACAGCAGAGCCCCGCTCGGGGCGGGTCAGGTCTTATGATGTCGATATTTCGGAGATCCCGGACGATCTTAGAGACGATATCCTACCGACTGGCCATCAGCTTTCGGTAGACGAAGCTAACGACACGGCCAAGAGGGAGATGCGTCAGTCTCAGGACATTGACGGACTGCGGCAGGATCAAATCCTCAACCGTGATCGATGACAAAATATCGGGCGTTCACCCGTCAGTGAGCGCCCGACATTGTCTGCTGGTAAACAACCCGAACGAATTCTTGACTGGTGAGGTGAGGATGATTGAGAAAGTCGAGGCCACACGAGGCACAGAGCGATCAACCGCAACACGGGTCGGCGAGAGCATGTCGATCACGTCAGAGCCGGACAACACTTGGTTTGCCAAACGCCAGTCGACAATAAATGAAAATCTGCACAAGCGTTCCGTGCTGGCAGACACTGGTGATGATCGCTCACCCAGTGAAGAAAATGACGCCAGTCAGAATTCAGCCGACGGCGACAACTCCAACGACGATAAACTGTTGTCAGGCGAAAGCCCTCGAATTGGAACTGGTAATTGGGATGACGATGTTCCGGATGGCGAGCACGTTGGATATCTGTAATCTCCGCCTTGGATACGAACCGGGCACACCAACCTCGTGACGAATTTACTCATCATAGACGGATAATATTGCTATCATTGATGTCTCCCGCCAAGTTGGAGAAAAAGGGGCGGCAGATATGATTTCGACAAAAGCCATCGCAAAAACGCACATAAAGAGTGCTCTTTCTTGCCGACCTCGTGGTCGACCTGTCAAAGGTAGTGAGATGGCGGTGGTTCAGGACATCGTTACCGCAGCCCAGACATTATTTTTCCAGAATGGTTATGAGCGCACAAGCATAGACCAGGTGGCAGCGCTCGCGAAGAGTTCAAAAAGAACTGTGTACTCGAAATTCGCGACCAAGGCTGAATTGTTTGATGCCGTGGTCCGACGCTTCATCGGAGAAAAACAGGCTATTGCAGATCCGTATGTTCTATCTGGAACGACGCTGCGAGAACGGCTGATGAACATGGCTGAAAAATCGGTTGAAGGCTTTTTGCAGGAGGATGTAAGGGCACTGTACTTTCTCGTGCATCGGGAAGCCGACATGTTTCCAGAGTTGGTGCGGATCGTCGAGGAGGCAGGGCGTAAACCCGCTCAGAGGCGGATCATGATTTTACTCGCCGAAGGTGGAATTGAGGGGGACCACAGCTTCCTTGCTGAGCAGTTTTCATCTCTCCTCTATTGGCCACTGACGCGTCGCGTCATTGCAGGCGACACAGACGTCACCGATGAGGTGCTCGCGAGTGCCCGATCATCTGTAGAATTTTTCTTACGAGGCTGCGGCTATGGCGACCCTTGAAAACCCCGGCCCTTACAGACCGAGGTCATAATCACGACTACTGGTAATCAACGTAATCAATAATAGGGCGACTGGCACGTTGCACGGACGCCAACTCGCGGTACGTATGTGTTATCGTAGGCGCGATATGTGCGGTAGCGCGCAGAGCACCACTGATAATGACGTGGGTTTACACCAGAAGTTGATGGCCGCGAGTTACTGATTGCACCACCGATCACCGCACCTGCTCCGAAGGCGGCCAGCGGATACCACCAGCCATCGGAATGACGACGATAGCCGTGGCGATACTCGCGGTGTCCGCGGTGACCACCATACCAGCCTCTACGATCATGACGATCATGGCGTCGGAAATCTCGGTGGTCTCGCCGAAAATTACGATGGTCGCGACGGTACTGAACAGTCTCCACGTCCTTATGGTCTGAGATTACCGGCTTCATCACAGTCATTGGTACCGCGGATGCGGGAATGACAGATGTCATCACGGTGACAGCGGACAATGCTGCGATCAAAGTCTTCTTGAAAAGCATCTCGTTCTCCTGATTTCCAAGTCCCTAACTATCGATGGATAAATATTGTTCCCGACAATATAAACTCATCAGTACCTTTTTTATGTCACGTTACGGTGAGCACCGTATTTTTGCCGATCCCAACGAGGGGTTCTTTTTTCAAAAATTCGAGATAGATATCAGGCAGTTTCAGTCAGAGGTTTTTTCGTGCTCCGTATCGTGGTCCTGTTCTGCGTTCTCTTCCTCAGTGCATGCGCGCGTCCTGGGCCAGCCACCCTCGCCCTCGTGGCACCACTCCCTGATGCGAAGACCGTATCGATCCTCGTGGCTTCAAATCGCGTTCCCGCCAAAGATGACTTCCAGTCTTTTACCTCCGGCAGGTCGGATCGGCTCCGCTATCTGGAAGTGACGGTGTCCATCCCGCCGGGCCACAAGGCGCCGAACATCGAATGGCCTACCGCCAAGCCTGATCCCCGCACATCTTTCGCAGTCGTCTCGCACCGGAATCTTACGAAGACCGAGTTCATCTCGCGTGCGAAAGAACGCGCCAAGGCAACTCCAACCGGAATATTTGTGCACGGCTATAACTACAGCTATCAGGAGGCTCTGTTCCGGCTTGCGCAGATGGCCGCTGATTCTTCCGCCGCAGATGTTCCGATTTTGTTTGACTGGCCGTCGCAGGGATCCGCGACCGGGTACCTCGCCGACAGAGATTCTGCTGCATTTGCGCGAGATGATCTCGCATCCGTACTGACCGATCTTGGCAGAGCAGATGTTCGCAGCATCGTGCTGGCCCATAGCATGGGAGCCTGGCTTGCCGTTGAGGCGGTCAGGCAACTAAGCCTGACAGGACGAAAGGATGGCCTCAGTAAGATCGATCAAATTGTATTGGCGGCGCCAGACATCGATGTCGATCTTTTGAGCAAACAACTTGCCATGACCGGTCGCCTGAAAAACCCGATCGTCATTCTGGCGGCCAAGGACGATCTCGCACTTAATTTGTCACGCAGGCTCGCAGGCTCGGAATTCAACGCTGGGGCTCTTGATGTAAATGACCCACGAACTCGCGCTCTTGCCGTACGGGAAAACCTTCAGATCATTGATATTTCAAGCCTTCCATCTGCCAATGGGAGTAACCACGACCGGTTCGCAGCACTGGCGGCAGCTTACCCGCAACTGCGGAATGAAAGAATTGCCAATCCCGTGGCCGGAACCGGCTCGCTTGTCCTGAATGGAGTGGGTGCGGTTGTCTCTGCTCCGTTCCGGTTGGGCGGCGCGCTACTCAGCCAATGACATCGATCGATTATCGCGGGAGCAATCTTCGCTCTACTTGGATCTCACAGCAAGTATGACCAACTACCGACCTGCGAGGGCGCATTTCGATCTTGTGACGGAACTGCAAACATCTTCCGAGGGTTATGTCTGCTTCCGAAGCAAGCCGGCGGCTGACAATGTGAAAATTCCGGCCGACTTTATCTCAAACGGGGCCATATGAACGTTGAACACGTAATTTTTCAATCAAGCGCCTGGGTCCCGAACAATCCAAACCTCCCGGTTTTACTTTATCGAGCCGCGTTGCAGGAGTTAGACTGGTCGGACTTCGAAACGGCCTTCGCCGCCAACGGCTGGACGGGAATATGGCGAGACGGCGTATTTGATTTCCAGCATTATCATTCTGGCGCTCATGAAGTGCTTGGTGTGGCCAGCGGTGACGCAGAGCTGTTGATTGGTGGTGTTGGTGGTCACGTCTTCAATGTCGTGAAAGGTGACTGTCTCATTCTGCCAGCAGGTACCGGTCATCAGAATTTGGGAGCATCACCCGACTTCGAGATTGTTGGGGCTTATCCGAAGGACCAGTACGCGGATATTCAAACGGCCGCCCCTACGCAGGCAATGCAAACGACAATTTCAACACTGCCAATTCCCGATATAGACCCTGTGTTTGGTTCGAACGGTGGGGTGCTGGAATACTGGCGCTAGAACGACAGAATCTGGTCGGAGAGAACGGGCCCGTCATTAGCTTCGCCACAACCAGCGCAGCCCTTCTTGTCGTACTTTATCGCTTAACAGGAACCACAGCATTAGCGCGAGCATTATAAGTGGGGAATATTGCAAAGGAGCGTATTGAATGGCACTTGTTACCTATCACGTCGACGAGCATGACGGCGGTTACGCATACCGGTATGGCGATGTCTGGTCTGAAACATTTCCAACTCACGATAATGCGCTGGCCGCTGCCAGATCTGCGGCGGAGCGACAGCAGCTTGAAGGCAGCGATGCAGAAATTTCATTCCAACTCGCCGACGGTAGCTGGAAGACCGAACATGCATCGGGTGGCGACCGGCCAGACACAGAGATCGTTGACGACACTAAGGCAAGCAGCGAATGAAAGCCGTCAGGTTCTTACAGTAGCCCTTCAAAAATGGAGCGACTGACAGGGCTGCTACATACGTAGCAGTCCGCCAGTCGAGGCGATAGCTTGAGCGGTATCTACGTCACACGTTGCAGCGGATCCGATATCGACCAGCCTGGTATCCAACCCACTCCTTTTGATCGCCATTTTACCCCCATCTTCGTCCCCCAGCGTTTGCATGGCCCCAAACAATGTCATTGGAATGATGACCGGGTGGCCGGGGATACTGCCATTGGCTCCTCGCACAACAACTTGCCCGTCAGTCGACGTGAATGCTAGCAGCAACTGATCGATGTGCTTGGCCTCTATGATGGGCATATCCGCCAGCATAATGAGGACACCGCCACAGTCGGACAAACCCTGATACCGAAATCCGCTGGCGATCGATGTTCCGAGGCCTTTCGCAAAATCGGGGTTGTTCAAGGTGATGACAGGGAGTCCACGAAGGGCCGCTTCTACCTCATGTCCCCGATGCCCGGTAACGGCAACAACAGGCGACAGTTTGCTCTCCAATAATGTTGATGCAGACCGCCGAACAAGGGGTATGCCATCAAACTCAGATAGCAATTTATGAAAGCCTCCTGCGACCCGACTTGATTGTCCCGCAGCGAGAAGTAGTCCTGCGACATTGATACCATCTGGTCTCATCGACGTCATGCAAATGCCTCAAGCCGGGCTGCGGCGACGTCGGCCAGGATCGAAATGGCCAGCGAAACGGCATCACGTGTCGGCCCAAATATACCGATAGGTGCTTTGATCCGGTTGAAACTCTCTGCGGGTACGCCAGTGCACCGTAACCTTTCTACACGAAGGCGATGGGTACGCGTACTGCCGAGCGCCCCGATGTAAAACGCCGGCGATGAGAGCGCCCGATCCAGAACGCGCGTTTCCCGATCGAGATCATGATGCAGTAGAACAACCGCAGTAAACGGATCAATATTCAATGGTACTCCCTGATCACCGCAAACGACTTGATAACCCGCAGCTTCAGCAAGGCGGCAGACCACCTCCACCTCCGCGGTCTGGCCTGAAACGACCAGACGCGTCTGCGGGCGATAAACCGTCAGAAACTCGCCTCCTCGCCATCCGCATCTGGCAGGTATTCTGTCAGAGAGCGTAAGCTGCTGGGCCTCAGTGTCCAGGACAAGTCCGACCGACTGACGTTCGGAAATTGCCGCAAGTATTCCAGAGATAGGGTCAATCGTGCGCAGCACATGGATCGCCACCGTTATGCCTCCACCGCAGGGCAGAGCGATGTCGAAAAACGGCGAGCCTTCACCAAATTTGACGATGCGGTCAACACCCTCAGCAATGGCTTCCAAAGCTTCTGCAGCAACAGCGGTTTCAACGCAGCCCCCTGAGACATAACCGCAATATCTGCCGTCGGCCGCGACCACAACGTGCGCACCAAGTGCGCGAGCGGCACCTCCCCTGATTTCAACAAGAGTGGCAAGCGCCGCCCCGCCACACCGCATTGCGTCCACAGCGAACTGCAGAATCTCTGCAGGATCATCTCCAGCACGAGCTCGAACAGGTATAACTCTCGTCGTTGATGTGACATCACACAACATGTTGCCTCCGACACTTGACGCTTGTTCGGTCCACTCCTTGAGTCCAATCATCCGACTTCGGGCAGCTTGCTTATCAGCTTATCCAGCGTGATGGGGTACTGCCGAACTCTGATGGCGGTAGCGTTATAGATAGCGTTAGCGATTGCGGCTGACACACCACACAGGCCAAGCTCTCCTATGCCTTTCGCTTTCATGGGTGATGAATACGGATCCGTTTCATCCATGAAAATAACGTCCTGGTGTGGAATGTCTGCATGGACAGGCACCTCGTAACCAGCGAGGTCATGATTGACGAAGAAACCGTGGCGGGTATCGACAGCCAGTTCCTCCGACAAGGCCGCTCCGGCCCCCATTGTCATTGCGCCAATGACTTGGCTTCGAGCCGTGATCGGGTTCAAGATACGGCCCGCTGCACAAACCGCGAGCATGCGCCGGATCCGCGTTTCGCCGGTTGCGATATCCACGCCAACTTCAACGAAGTGACTCCCGAAAGTCGATTGCTGGTGCGTTTCGGTCAACTTCCCCCATTCAATCGTGTCTTCGCCAACCAGCCCCTCAGCTCCCGCAGCATCTGCCAGAGCTACCATACGGTTGCCACTTCTCACCTGTCCGTTTTCGAAAACAACCTCAGAGGAGTTGAAACCGAGTTTGCTCGCGACCGCCTCTCGCAACTTTACACAGGCAGCGTAAACGCCAGACGTTGCAGAGTTGGCACCAAATTGTCCACCTGACCCTGCCGACACTGGAAAGCGGGAATCCCCCAGCCGCACGTCGACACGTGTAACATCAACGCCAAGCATCTCTGCTGCGGTCTGGGCAATGATGGTATAACTGCCAGTTCCAATATCGGTCATATCGGTTTCGACGGTGATCATTCCGGTTTTATCGAGCATCACCCGAGCGCCGGAAGGCATGACGAGATTGTTGCGAAATGCCGCCGCTACTCCCTGCCCGATCATCCAAGTACCTTCGCGCCGTTGAGCAGGTAGCATGCGCTTTTCCCATCCAAATTCTTGGGCACCTCGTCTGAGGCAGCCGACGAGGTCACGATGGGAAAATGGCCGTCTGGGATTTTCGGGGTCCACGAGTGTGTCGTTTAAAATACGAAACTCTATCGGATCCATGTTAAGCTTCTCAGCCATCTCATCCATTGCAATCTCGAGCGCCATCAATCCCGGAGCCTCGCCAGGTGCACGCATTGCATTGCCCTCAGGAAGATCAAGCGTCGCCAGTTTCGTCGCAGTCATCCGGTTTTCGCCTGCATAAAGAAGGCGTGTTTGCATGACCGCTGTTTCCGGTCCACCGCCTGGCAGATCGCCTGACCAGCTCTCATGTGCGATTGCCGTGATCTTCCCGCTGTTTTCGGCGCCGATGCGAATTCGCTGAATTGTTGCTGGCCTGTGGGTGGTGTTGTTTGCGATCATAGGGCGTGGAAGGGCAACTTTGACCGGGCGCCCCACTGCTTTTGCTGCAAGGCAGGCGAGAACACAATCTACCCTGAGAAACAGCTTGCCCCCAAAACCTCCGCCGATGAACGGCGACTTCAGGTGAATTTTTTCTTTGTCTACTCCAAGCGTGATCGCCAGGTCAGATCGCCACCAATCGATCATTTGACTTGAAGTCCAAACGGTAAGCTCATCGCCGTTCCACTGAGCGATAGATGCATGCGGCTCCATCATTGCGTGAGATTGATCAGGAGTGGCGTACTCGGCCTCTAGCGTGACTGGTGCTGTTGCGAAGGTTGCTTCGAAATCCCCTGACGACGATTCAGGCTCGGTTGACGGATCAGGTGCGGTCGCATTTGCCATTTCCGACCGGAGATCAAATCGCCCTTTTTCGGTTGCATATTCAACATCGAGCAGAGCTGCGGCGGCGCGCGCTTCCTCAAACGTATTGGCAACTACCACGGCAATAGCTTGGTGATAGTGCTGAACTTCAGTGCCACCAAACAGCTTTGCCGTATTGAGTTTGCCCTTGTTTAGCTCCGGATTATCGAGGGTGGTGATGATGCCCAGAACGCCGGGAGCGGCTTGGGCGGCCGCTGTGTCTATAGAGATGACATGGCCTTTGGCGATGGTCGAGCCGACAGGATAACCATAGGCGTAACGCAGGTCTGGATCTGACCACTCGTAGGCATAAACTGCGCGCCCACTGGTTTTCAGCTCGCCATCAACCCGGTGGACAGGTCGTCCAACCACTTTGAGCTGATCGATTGGGTTGATTGTTGCTGGCTTGTCAAATTGCATGACTTATCCCCTTGCCTCAGCCAGAACGGCCGCAATTGTTCGTTGGACCAGCTCGATCTTGAATTGGTTCTGATCTGTGGGATGGGCACCCGCCATGAGTATGGCGTTCACGTCACGCGATCCCTTTGAAATCTCCTCGTCGGCGGCTTCGTCCCGCCATGGTTTGTGCGCTACGCCCCCAACGGCGATTGCACCTTTTCCATCGGGTTGGATAATCGCAGCGACCGAGACCAGGGCAAAGGCGTAAGAGGCGCGATCACGAACCTTGCGGTAAATCTGGCGACCACCGACTGGTGGCGGCAACACAACGCCGGTAATCAACTCATCTCTGGCCAGTGTGGTGTCGATGTGGGGTTTGTCTCCTGGCAGCCGATGGAAATCGGCTATTGGAATTGAGCGTTTCTGGCCATCAGGCTTCACGGTTTCAACCACGGCATCCAGAGCCCGCATGGCAACTGCCATGTCGCTTGGATGCGTCGCAATACAAGCCTCACTAACACCCACAACACCAAGCTGGCGACTAAAGCCGCCAATTGCCGAACAGCCACTTCCGGGACTACGTTTGTTGCAGGCTTGGGCAGGGTCGTAAAAATACGGGCAGCGTGTGCGCTGCATAAGATTGCCCGCGGTGGTGGCCTTGTTGCGCAACTGGCCAGAGGCACCGGACAAAAGGGCTCGAGACAACACGCCGTAGTCGCGCCGGACGGTGTCATCGGCAGCAAGATCCGTATTGCGCACGAGCGCCCCAATTCGAAGGCCACCGTCCGAGGTCTTTTCCACTTTGTCGAGACCGAGACCGTTTACATCAACGAGGTGGCTTGGGGTTTCGATTTCCAGCTTCATCAGATCCAAGAGATTGGTACCGCCGGCGATAAATTTTGCATCCGGATTATTTGACACCGCAGCCGCAGCAGCCTGCGCAGATGAAACTCGTTCATACGAAAACGCTCTCATGCTGGCACCTCTGCGACTTCGTTGATCGCGTCAAGAATGTTTGAGTAGGCTCCGCACCGACAGATATTGCCACTCATACGTTCCCGGATTTCCTCCGATCCTATAACGACCGGATCTGTCAGGCATTTGGTGACGTGGCTGGGTATATTTGACCTCATTTCTTCCAGCACCGCCACCGACGAACAGATTTGTCCGGGCGTACAGTAACCACACTGGAAACCGTCATGCTTGATGAATGCCGCCTGCATCGGATGAAGGTTGCCAAGGGCTCCCAATCCTTCGATCGTGGTGATTTTATCATCCTCATGCATCACCGCCAGCGTCAGGCAGGCGTTGATGCGACGCCCTCCTACGATCACTGTACAAGCGCCGCATTGGCCATGATCACAGCCTTTTTTTGTCCCAGTCAGGTGTAAATGTTCGCGCAATGCGTCGAGCAGTGTCGTTCGATTATCCAATGTGAGATGAACGACGTTTTCGTTGACCTGGAAAGAAACTTCGGTTTTCGTTTGCAATATTACCACTCCCTAAACGGGCGCGCCAAAGAAGTGCCGCTGGCGCTGAGTTTCATGACCCTGGACAAAAGCAGTTGCGGTCCCGAAAGTTCCATGAAGCGCAGGCTGCGCTTAAGACATTTCAATGGCTAAGAAGCACCTCTTCGGCCGAGAGCGGCTGAAAGCTAAGGTCCATCACGCTTGGCGATGGAACAATCCAATACGCAAAACAATTTAGCCCCGAAGATCAGTCTCAAAACTGACTGAAGTGTTTTGGAGGAAACATCATTATGATCTTTAACCAGCCCACATCCCCTGACGAACAAGATACTGGCACATTCCCCGACGGTCTGATCCGCTTCGACAAGCAGCAAATTGTACCAAGCAATCAGTTCAAGCGTCGCGAAACGGCACATGAGCGTGACTATGGAGAGCGTCGCACTGTCAACAGATCAGCGATCGGGTTGGTGTGACCGGTATCTCTCACAAGAGCAGACTGCAGCATTCCCTCATAAGACAATATCTTGAATGCTGCGCAACCTAGTGCCGAACAAAGCGGTCAATCCGGAGTTCGGGATCGGATACCAATATTCTTAGTTGAGGGTTGATCCAAATGACACTTTCTCCACCTGTGCCCTTTTCTCCAGAACTCGAAACCTTCAGAGCAAATGAAACGGAAACAATCGACGGTCTGAAAGATGCTTTTGACGCGATAATGGATAAGACAGCAAACGACTATGGTCATGCTGTCCGGTCTGTTCACGCAAAATCTCACGGCATTCTCAGCGCGAAGATGACTGTTCACTCGGATTTGAGCAATGAGTTGGCGCAAGGTCTGTTTTCCCAACCTGGCACCTACGGCGTCCATATGCGGCTTTCTACGAACGCCGGCGACATCCTCCCCGACACCATTGCTTTACCGCGGGGGTTGGCGATGAAGGTTGTGGGCGTGCGTGGCAAGCGCCTGCCTGACGCAGATGGTACAAGCCAAGACTTCGTGATGGTCAACGGCCCGGTCTTTCAAGCGGTAAATGCAGAGAAGTTTCTCGGTAATCTCAAACTGCTCGTGAAGACGACCGACAGGCTGGAAGGGACAAAGGAGGTCCTTTCCAGCGTCTTGCAAACAGTCAATAAAGGTATGGAAGCCATAGGTATTTCCAGCCCCGCGATCCAGTCACTAGGAGGCGCGCCCAACGTTGATCCACTTGGCGAAACTTACTTCAGTGTCACGCCATTCCGATATGGTGATTTTGTCGCGAAGTTCCGATTGAAGCCTATCTCAGCTGGTCTCGTTGAACTTTCCGGCCGGGAAGTCGACACGAGTACCGGTGACGATGCAATCCGGAACACTGTTCAGGCCGAGATGCTCAGCATTCGGGCCGAATGGGAGTTCCAGGTGCAGCTCTGTCGCGACGTGAGTAAACAACCCATAGAAGATCCAACAGTGGAATGGAGCGAAAGTGACACACCTTTCGTCACTGTCGCGACGGTCGCGGCCGACCCTCAAGACACGTGGCGTGCAGAAAGCGTCCAGGAAGTCGACGAAATGATGCGCTTCAGCGTATGGACAGGGCTTGCCGCTCACCAACCGCTGGGTAACATCAACCGGGCCCGAAAAGCCACGTACCAACGTTCCGCAGAGTTTCGCCAGTCATTTAATCGCTGTCCGATCCGTGAACCCAACTAGATACAGCGAGTGGCTTCTTGAATGACAAGTGCTCATTCGGTTTTCAGATAATCGCACGGCGCGCCAATTGGAAGTAAAGCATGGCAAATTTTGATCTTTACTACTGGCCGGTTCCTTTCCGAGGACAATTCGTCAGAGGCATTCTGGCCCATGGAGAATGCTCCTGGGATGAACATGATGCCAACACCATTGAAGAAATCATGGGCCGTGACGTCGACAAGCAGCCGATTGGGTTTATGGGACCGCCAGTTCTCATTGACCGAGATAGTGGCTTTGCAATTTCTCAGATGCCGGCCACAGCGATGTATCTTGGAGAGCGCCTTGATCTCCTCCCCACCACCCCAGAAGGTCGAGCCCTGACTGCGAAAATCGTAAACGATGCCAATGACGTCCTTGATGAGCTCACCCTCGACGGCGGGCGAGAAATGTGGACGATCGAAAAATGGACTAATTTTGTCCCCCGTTTACAGAGGTGGATCACTATTTTCGAGGATAGTGGAACCCGAAATGGTCTTTCGGCAGGATCAGGGTTTATGCTTGGCACTGAAAATCCCGGTGTTGCTGATATCGTTACCTCCATCCTATGGATAACTGTCGCTGACCGATTTTCTGTCATCAGGCGTATAATCGAAGACACCTCGCCGACGATATGGTCACTTTCCAAACGAGTTGGAGATACCGCACGCTTGGCCGCGTTAAATCAAAAAAGTTTCCAAGATTATGGAAATGCTTATTGCGGCGGGGAGATCGAAAAATCTCTCCGCCATGTATTGGCTAGTTAGCCACATGTATTGGCCTAGTTAGCAAATAGAAAAGTCAGCGCCACAGGCCGTTGAGTGAGGGGATCACCCACGTCCTGAGAAGCATCGCCCCTAACAGACAATAGATCGTCGGCATATACAGGAGAAAAACTCACGTCTTTCGTTAACGATCAGACTCTTCCTCTTCTTTCAGGGGCACAGGGTTGGCCACGTATAATGCGCTCGCCTTCGACAAAGTAACCGTTAAATCTGCGTGATCGTAAGGTTTTGCGAGAATGAGCGCGTCATGCTGCCCCTTCACCGCCGTCGGATCGCCAGTCGCAAATACAATTGTTATTGATGGTCGTAGTTTCCTCGCCTCGCTTGCTAGCTCAACGCCTGACGCGCCCGGCAGATTGAGATCAGTGACCAGAATATCGACCGGCAACGTCTGCAGTGCCGTGAGGGCATCTTCAGCGCTTGCGGCATCGACGACTATATAGCCTGCATCCTGCAACATTTCAGCTGTCGTCAGTCGGATCAGTCCATCGTCCTCGACCAGCAGCACCGTCTTTGCGTCAGCTGTAAGCCGAGCCGATGTGATTGGCGTGGCAATCTGCTCCACGGTATCTGAAACCGGTGTCGCCGTATTCTCTACGGCCCGCTGTTTCTGGTTTGCCAATACATGGCGGAACTTCCGAGCGAGCGCCTCACGGGTATAAGGCTTGGACAGCAACTCGACCCCCGCATCAAGCTTGCCCCCATGCACGATCGAATTTTCCGTATAGCCTGATGTGAACAGCACTGCGATATGAGGCAGGCGTTCTTTGGCCTTGCGTGCCAGTTCCGGGCTTTTCAAGGTCCCGGGCATGACGACATCGGTGAACAGAAGGTCAATCGGTATTCCGCTGTCGATTACTGTCAAAGCACTCGCCGCGTCCACTGCTTTCAACGTGCGATATCCGAGGTCAGCCAACAGCGCTACCACAGTTTCCCGGACTTCCTCGTCATCCTCAACGACAAGAACGGTCTCCGTTCCACCGGTGATCGGACCATTGTCGACGACAACCTCGACATCCTCGGATTCCAGTGCGCGAGGCAGGTAAAGTTTGATCGTCGTGCCGTGACCTACTTCGGAATAGATTTTGACATGGCCGCCTGACTGTTTGACGAAGCCATAGACCATTGAGAGGCCAAGCCCCGACCCCTTTCCCTCTCCTTTGGTGGAGAAAAACGGCTCAAAAACCTTGTCAATGATGTCTGGCGCCATCCCGCTGCCGGTGTCTGTCACAGCCATCATAACATACTGGCCGGGTGAAACTTCGTCGTGACTGCGTGCATAGGCATCATCTAGATGTGCATTGCACAGCTCGATCGTCAGTTTACCTGTTCCCTGCATCGCATCGCGGGCGTTGATCGCCAGATTGAGAAGGGCATTCTCGATCTGGTTGGGGTCGATAAAGGTATTCCACAAACCGCCTGCGACAACGGTTTCAACCTCGATAGCCTCCCCGATCGCCCGGCGGATCATGTCATCCATATCACGCACAAAACGACTGACGTTCACAACCTTGGGCTCAAGTGCCTGTCGTCGACCAAAAGCAAGAAGTTGGCTGGCAAGCTTTGATCCGCGACTAACACCCGCCAATGCATTCGAGATCCGCATTTCGGCACGTTCGTTGCCGACAACTTCTTTCGACAAGAGCTGGAGATTGCCAGATACGACCTGAAGAAGGTTATTGAAATCATGCGCAACTCCACCGGTCAGCTTGCCCACGGTCTCCATCTTCTGCGACTGGGCGAGTTTGGTTTCCGCTTGCCGCCTTTCGGAAATCTCTGCGATCACCCTTGTTTCAAGAGTATCGTTCAGTTGTCGAAGCTGCTCTTCCGCTCGCTCCCGATGTCGAATCTGACGCGACAGGTTTTCTGCCTGTTCACGGAGTGCTCTTTCGGCAGCTCTTTGATGAGTGATGTCCGTATGGACGCCGACCCATTCGACAATTCTGCCAGACGAGCCTAACAAAGGCAGTCCTCTTATTGCGAATTGCCGCCATTCGCCGTCATGCCGACGCACGCGATGCTCATGCACGTACATGGATTTGGTGGCGACCGCATCATTCCATGACACCGTTGACGCTTCTCGATCGTCTGGATGAACCGCATTTACCCAGCCAAACCCTTGGTATTCATCAAAGCTCTGACCTGTGAGTGCCGCCCAACCCGGTTGTTCGCCGACCATTTGTCCATCCGCGGAATTGGTCCACAGCACTCCATGAACCGCATCCATCGCAGTTCGGAAACGGCTATTGCTGATTTCGAGTTCGGCCTCGCGTACCGCACGTTCCTCGATATCAATGCCAAGGATATGCACGCCTGGTATCGAACCGTCAGGCTCGACATGAGGAACATACCGGATTTCCAGCCGTCGGGGCGCACCTCCCCCATATGGCATATCTGCCTCTGCAATACATGCCTCTCCGGCGAGAGCACGATCAAGGTCCGGACGGCGATTGGAATAGGCCTCATCACCAACAACTTCCGACACATGTCGCCCCACCATATCGGCAGGTTTGGACCCGAACCAACTGTCGTAAGCCGCGTTTGCAAAACGATAGACATGGTCCCGGTCCACATAGGCAATCAGCATGGGAATAGCGTCAGTCACGCGACGAAGTTCTGCTTCATTTGCCGCAATCTTGGCTTTCATCGCAGAGCGATCGCTGTTGTCAACCACGGTACACAGCACGCCACCAACCGTCCCATCCGCTTCGTAAACTGGCGTGTAAAAGAGGTCGAAAATAAATGTTTTCGGAATGCCTTCTCGGACAAGTTCCATGGGCTGGTCGCGGTAGGAACGGAGTTCCCCGCGAAAGCCAGCTTCAAGCATTTCCCTGTTCCAGTCCCATATCTCAGGCCATATGCCCGGGACGGTACCACCCAGAGCATGTGGATGGTTGGCACCGGCTATCTCCGCGTAACGATCATTGTAGATCATCACGTGGCTCTCACCCCACATTAAAACTTTTGCCACAGGTGAATTCACGACATTTGCAACGGTGGTCCGCAGTTCAACAGACCATGTCTGAACAGCTCCAAGCGCCGTTGATGCCCAATCAAACCCGCGGATCAGCTGGCCACACTCCCCGCCGCCGATTGGCCACTCTATTGTGCTAACCGGCTTTGCTTGAACTGGTGCAGCACGCAGGGTTTGAAGAGCCGCGCAAACCACTTCGCTTGCGTTGGCATACTCCCCCTTTTGAAGGCATTCATCAATGAACGCCTCGAACTCGGAGGTCAGCAAAATGTCGTATGAGAATTTATTGGCCATGAGCTTTCGTCGCAGTTGGATGGTGGTGTGTCAATAACCACCGGACACGAGAAAATGCCAGCCAGATTTATTCCACACCTTGTCTGGCGTTGCGCATCCAAACACTCAGTTCGGAAAGGTCGTAGGGCTTTTCAAAAAACTTGACGCTACCTGGCAGAGCAGACTGTGATGGCCGAACCATGCCAGAAGTCATAACCACGCTCATCGAGGGCCATCGCTGCCGGATGAGCCCTGCCAGTTCCATTCCGTCGATTGAACCAGGCATGTTCACATCGGTAAACACGACCTCAATATCTTCGCGATGCTCGAGTATTGAAATTGCTTCGTCAGCATTCGCAGCTTCAATGGTCACAAACTGATCGTCAGACAGATAATCTGCGACATCCATGCGTATAAATGCCTCGTCCTCGACGATGAGGACCGTAATGGGGGGAGAGATCGCTTCTTTCAAATCTTGCATCCGTACCAGTTCTTTTCTCGAAAATCGCGATTCCAAGACATGACTGCGATTTGATCGCTTGCCACAACGTGGAAGCACACGAATGGTTCCAGCCCTTTTTTGATTAAGCAATCAATATTCAAAAACCGTTGATGTTGCCAACCAGGCTCTTCAATGTTTGCAGAACGAAAGCGCGATGTCATTGCAGGTGAGCCACTGAGCCACTTCGAGTTTTCAATAGGTGATAATGGTATCACCATTAAACAGTGTTGCTGCGCACCGTGTCACGACAACTCCAGTGAACAATACTTGCAACGATCGGGACTGGCGCAAACATCTGCCCGCGTCGATAACTGCGATCTCGACACCATTTGCGATTATTCATATGCCCCCTTGTAGAGACGGATATGCAGGCGACTACCAGAAGCCAAGAGAAATGGCCATGTCGGCACACAAGCCGCCTATCTTCGTCAAGCAAATGGCTTACGGTGCCCAATTGTCTTCGCGCACCGTGTTCACGCAGTTGCTATCGATGTTTATATTCATGACAGGTCCGTCATTTGGCAGTCTCTTGCTTCATCTTGGCTATGCTTCGGTCTCGGGTCAGCAAGCGGCCGTTCAAGCCGACATAGGCGACGAGGCCGATAACCAGTCCCCAGAATGCGCCACCAATCCCAAGCAGATTGATGTTCGCCGCCGACGCGAGGAAGGTTATGAGTGCTGCCTCACGGGTGACGGGGTTTGCCAGGGCGGCAGCAAGGCTGTTACCAATGGTACCTAGCAAGGCAAGCCCTGCCAGCGCGGTAATGAAGGTCGAGGGAAACGCCATGAAAACGGCCGCCAACGTCACACCAAATACGCCGACCAGCACGTAGAAGAAGCCCGCCGCAATACCGGCGATCCAGCGCCTTGAAGGGTCTTCATGGGCCTCCCGTCCTGTGGCGATGGCGGCGGTGATCGCGGCAATGTTGAACGCATGCGATCCGAACGGCGCCATAATGAGCGAGCCAAGGCCGGTCACCGCGAGTATGGGATTGGCACTCGTCCTGAAACCATCACTCCTTAAAACAAGCATTCCCGGCATGTATTGACCTGTCAGAGTAATGAGAAACAGTGGCAGCGCAACGCTTAACAATGAATTCAGAGAAAAGACCGGCATGGTCAAGACAGGTGCAGCGAACTGAAGCTGCAGCCCGGCCAGATCAACTCGCCCCTGCATGACCAGCAACCCAAGCCCCAGACCGAGAATACCGACAACTGCATATCGAGCAGAAAACCTCTTCAGCAGGACGTAGGCGACAATAAGAAGACCAACGAGTAGGGGATCGACTGTTACACCGGCGAAGGCACCAATGCCGAATTGAAGAAGGATGCCGGCGAGCAGGCCCGATGCGATACCAGGCGGGATCAGGCGGACGATTCTCTCAAAGCCGCCCGAAAGCCCCAGCAGGACAAACGCAGCCGCCGATGCGATATAGGCGCCGACCGCTTCGGCATAAGGGGTTGTACCGAGTGCTGTCACAAGGAACGCCGCAGCCGGCGTCGACCATGCGGTGATGATGGGCTCACGGTAGCGCCAACTGAGGATCACCCCCGTCACACCAACGCCGATCGAAACCGACCAGACCCAGGATGCGGTGAGGTCGGGTGTGAGACCCGCGACGCGCGCGGCTTGAAATACCAGAATGAAAGTCCCTCCGTAATTAACGATGACGGAGATCAGTCCCGCAACGATCGGGTGCACGAGATCGAATATGTATGTGAGATATGGTGATTTCAGACGAGTGGACATGGATTTTCGATGTTCCTTCAATCGCGGCATTTGCAATTCTTCTGCTTGACTTCTAGGCGGAAAATGGACGGATATTCCCATCCATTTTTCGAGAGAGATGCAGACCAATTGTTCAGGCATTCACAACTGGAAACCGTACAGGCTTGGCTTGCTCATCCCGGCCATGAAGCGATGCCTATTCATGCCAGGATACAACGGGCAATCCGCCAAATGATCATTGACGGGGCACTTCGCGCCGGCAAACCACTGCCCGCATCGCGGTCGCTCGCACGATCACTTGGTGTTTCAAGAGATACTATCGAATCGGCCTATGCCCAGCTTCATGCAGAAGGTTTTATCGAACGGCGTGTGGGCAGCGGCAGCTTCGTCTCGGCGATGACTGAGTTTGCACAGCAGCACCGGCTCAAGCAGCGTGGCACTTTATCGCGCAATCAGGCCCCTGACCTGAGCAAGCGTGGAGCGGCCATGTCGCACGGCGGTGGCGTGCGAGAGATTCTGGCGCCTCGCCCTTTTGCGCACGGTGTTCCAGAAACACGCAATTTTCCGCTGCAGCTTTGGGAACGACTGGAGCGGCAGGTGCTGAAAGAGCATGGCACCAGTGCACTTCTTCACGGCGACCCGCAGGGAACGGAACCCTTGCGACGCGCTATCGCCGATTATGTAAATCTCGAACGAGGTGCTAGCGCGACAGCCGACCGAGTACTGGTACTGACCAGTTCGCAACAAGCGATGACGCTCTGCGCAAACATGCTGTTTGATTATGGCGACCGAATATTCATTGAAGATCCGGCCTATTATGGCGCCCGAAAGGCGTTTGACGCCGCGGGTCTTGAATGTATTCCGGTCAGCGTTGATCATAACGGGATCGTTGTCGACCAGATCAAGGCTGAGCCACGCAAGGTCAAAGCGGTATTCCTGACCCCCTCTCATCAGTTCCCGACCGGTGCCACGCTTTCCCTGGACCGTCGCCTGGCCTTGATCGACTGGGCGGCCCGGCAACGGGCATGGATCATCGAAGATGATTACGACAGCGAGTTTCACTATGCTGGGAAGCCAACCGCGTGTGTGCAGGGTTTGGATCCTCATGACCGGACAATCTATATCGGCACCTTCACAAAGGCGCTCTTTCCGGGATTGCGCATTGGTTACGCTATCCTTCCATCGCAACTCGTCAAGCCGATGACTGTAGGACGCACCCTGCTGGACGGTCATACCGCTTCCATAGCGCAACTGACGCTAGCCCGTTTCATGGAAGGTGGACATTTTGGCTCGTACGTACGTGTCATGCGCAGCATGTATGCGCAGCGGCTGGACGTCGCTTCGCAACTGGTTCGCAAACATCTTTCGGATTTTGTTGAACCGGCACCACCCGCCGGTGGCTTGCAAATGCCTTGTCGTCTCATCGGCGACATTTCAGAGCAGGCTGCCGTCAACGCCGCCCGGCGCTCGGGAGTGGAACTTCTGGGTCTGTCTGCGCTTTATGCCACCGGAGACGCCAAGCCCGGGTTACTGATGGGCTTTGCCGCCTATACACCGCATGAAATTGAAATTGCCGTCAGAAAGCTGTCTATTGCATTCAGATCGCTCAGCCTTTCATAGCCGGGCTTTCGCCAAACTGGTGGTGCCCCTCGTCTTGGAAACTGGCACATTGTGGGCGACTGGGGGCAAAGAGTTGGATGGTAAATGACGCCTGCGCTGTTTTGTCTGGAAAAGTGCGGAGAATTTCGCCTGCTGCCCATCAGAAACCATTCTGGAATCTGTGGTATCTAAGAAAAGTTCATAATCAGCATTTTGGCATTTGAAAGCGTAACGGCATGGATTCTGACATTTTCGACCACACGAAATCAATACCCTGCACAATCGATGACCGCACATTTGTCACTTTTGAATCCACCCAGACCCGTTGAGCCCTCCCACGTCACGCGCGCTTTGCCGGAGGAGATCCAAGCGCTGCAGCGGAACACGTTCGAGTATTTCTGGTTGGAAAGTCACCCCAGTACGGGTTTTCCGCGTGATCGGCTGCGATCGGATGGAAAGCCCATCCACGAGATCGCCTCTATCAGCGGGATCGGTTTTGCATTTATTGCAATCGTTGTTGGCGCGTATCGATCCTGGATCACTGCTGCCGATGCCTTGGAGCGGACAAACCAGATCTTGTCATCCCTTGGGAAGGTAAAGCGTTACCATGGCGCCTTTCCTCACTTCGTGAATGCCGAGACATGCGAGTTGATACCATTTGCGAAATTTGATGACGGTGGCGATCTCGTTGAAACCGCCTTCCTTATGCAAGGTCTTATCTGCTCACGTGAATTTTTTTCAGGATCGACGCCCGCTGAACGCAAACTACAGACCGCAGTTGACGAGTTGGTGCAGGCTGTGGAGTGGGACTGGTACACAAAGGGAGAATCCGGGCCTTTATGGTGGCACTGGAGCCCTCGCCACGCCTGGGCTCGTAATCTGCCTATACAGGGCTGGAATGAGGCTCTGAGCTGTTACGTCCTTGCTGCCGGTTCCTGGAAATATGGGATTGATCCCGCCTGCTATCATTCAGGGTGGGCACGAGATGGAGCAATATTAAATGGCAACGAATACCTGGGCGTTCGCCTACCGCTTGGCGACCCGTTTGGCGGGCCGCTTTTCTTATCCCAGTATTCATTTTGCGCCTTAGATCCAAGGGGTCTGGGAGACGGCTATTGCAGTGATTACTGGATGCAAATCCATGCACATGCCAAAATCAACTATCTGCATTGTCGATCTCGATACAAAGATGCCGACGGATGGGGATTGTCTGCCTGCGACGGCCCAAGAGGTTACTTGGTCAATTCGCCTATCAATGACAGCGGGGTAATTGCTCCGACAGCCGCCCTCTCCAGCATTCCGTTTTTGCCAACGGAAGCAATCGAGGCCGCACATCAATTTCTGCATTGGAGAGGCGGACGCCTTGAAGGCCGCTTTGGCCTCATGGACTCTTTCAAGCCGTCTACGGGATGGGTGTCCAAAACTCATCTCGCAATTAATCAAGGCCCAATTGTCGCGATGATAGAAAACTATCGCAGCGGCTTGCTTTGGGACTTGTTTATGGGCGCGCCGGAAACGAAATCTGGTTTGAAACGGCTTGGATTTAGCAGCCATGGACAACAGCTCATGACTTGATCATGCGGAGCGATGTTTGCTGCAACTGACGCTCTGTTATCGTTGCGCAGTACTGACCCTGTCGATATCTGACGCAGGTGCCCGAGAGCACGTGCCCGCCCGAACCGCGACACGATTATGCTGCTGTGAAAGAGCAGATTATTCACCGATTTCTTCTTGAGATGACACCATTCGATCATCCGGTCGATGAGATGCAGCACAGATATCACCGCCTGGTAGCCTCAACGCACCAGTATCTTGTTCCTCGGGCCGTGATCAACCGCGCTTTTCCTTTGCTACTACGTGTGACCATAGCGACCTTCGCGCAAAACACTTGTCAGCGGAAAGATGGACTCGGGAAGAACACCACCATGCGACCGAACGCGGTGCCCTGCACGTTTATTTGCAGCTGAGGAACGATATGTTTGCAATGGCGTTTGCTAGTGCCGCATCACGTGGCAAGGAGTACGTCTTATGACTGACACTCGCAAACCTGATCAAAAGACCGATCAGAAATCGGACCAACGCTCCCAGACTGCTAATCCGTCAAAAAAAGACCACAACCAAAAATCGGGTGGATCAAAGTCTGATGAACAAAAGCGTGGCCCTGACGAACGGTAGGCCCCGGTGTTGGCTGGGTACAACCCCAGCCGGAATGGTTTTCATACTGATGTTGGTAGATCACCAGTCACCGAGGTAAAACGAAGTTTGCCAATCCGATGATAGGGAAACGGGATAACATGCGCTATTATCCCTAGACGTTTTTGTTCACTGCTCGCTCGTTTTTGAGCATCTCGTTTGTTCCGATAACCAAACATCAGTGTTTCGAAGCCATCAACGACTTCAACCATCCAGGCATCGTGAGATCTATAGAGAACCACGCTGGAATTCACACGTATACGCGTTACCATTTGTCCGTCCTTTTGTGAGAAAAGGCGAGACAATGCTCCCGCAGTCGGCAACGTCCTGATGAATTTGCTGTCGATTGCCAGAGTATACACATTCTCAGTCACATAACCAATCCGATGGCTCTTACAACAAATCACTAATCCTGAGGTGCCGTCGTTATTTTTGCAGTACCAATAGAAACCAGTGGAGGACCTCGATGCGCGCTTATATAATTGGCAGTATAGTCATCTGGTGCGGGGTGTTTCTGGCTTGGTATTGCTTGACAGTCTTTACATACCGGGACAGCCCCCAGGACGCAGCTTCCCCTGCAGCAAACGTTGCAATCCTGTCCGCCTCACAGTGCCGTGTTGCAGTTGAGACGCTTTTTTCGATGACCGACAAACTGTTGCAAGCCGGCGGCCCGGAAGTCCCCACGGAGTTACGTCGAAACATCGAATCTTGCATTTCGTCGGATTCTGTCACCCGCGACAAAATCACAGCATCACAACTCATCCGACTTTTTCCGTGAGATATACGGCACACGGTCAAAGCTGCGGCTTCCCCTAAGTCATCACCGGATGAACTAAGGTAGAAAATGATTGAACCATATGCCCACCCGCGTCCACACGGTGTGCTGACACGACGTTTACATCATATGTGATGGTTTGATTGCTTGTATCTCGCCCAGACATTCACGAAGAGGACGCTTTCCGTTCCCATGGCCGAGGAAATGAGCGCCAAGAGAAGGTCAGCCAATCTAAGTTAAGCAAGATCGCTGATTGTCAGAACATTCAAATTGCGCCCGTATTTCGCATATACCTTCTTGGCCGCCTCATGGATGGGCTTGAGCATTGTGTCAAAACTCGAGAGATACTGGGCTTCCGACATTCGCGTTCTAGGCGTCGTGCCCTTGGCCAAGGCCTCGGCTTCAACAAAAAAACGAATTTCGAACATGCCATCATAGCCGAGAAACCGCACGGCGTTTCGCACGTCATCGAAGCTGCGCGCACGGTTGGGGAAAGCCAGTGTCATGATTGACACCTGCTGCGCTCTTGTCTGAGGGTAGCGTTGCGTCGATTGAGTGACAACATGCCGTCAGTCGCCTCAGATATGCTCAGGTCAATGAGCGTGCAGTCCCCTATTCGTACCGGCACTCCCGTGAACACATGGTAGATCGTCCATGAGCGATCTCTCTCGATCCTTCTGCCGTATTGGTTATCAGGTGTATCCGTGACGCAGGCCCCACCCTCGTTTTCCCAACGCTCTACGCTCAGTGCTTGACGTCTGTGTTTGCCGTTGGTCTTCATGGTTTTGGCCTTTCTTTAGCAGTTCGAACAAATTCGTCCGCGTAGAGCCAGTTTTCAGCATGAGCGCGCGCACTGGAGAAAGTCCAGCACAAGACGAGCCGATAAAAAAAGCAGATCGAAAGCGCGTGTAATTCATACAATGCGGCTGTAATGGAAATAAGTTCCGGCGAGATATCACAAGACACGCCGGTATGTTTTCCAATCATGCGCCCTGATTGCGCACAAAACAAGGCCGTATTGAAAGTATTTGGGACCAACCACTTGCGATCATTGGCCATTTCATCGGGAACAATCTCTTTCAGTTCAGCCCCCGTGCAGCAGAATGCTTCGGTAGCCACAGCGGCCTGGGGCGCAAAAGAGTTCTTCAACTCACTCACGCGGATCGCCACTTTTGCGCGAACAAAATAACGACCAAAAACTTTTGGTTGACAATCATTGCAAGACACTTTACGAAGTGTGATCGAGTTTGCTTGCTTAGCTTTGATTATCTCGCGATTGGCACCGCGGTCTGAACGAACCTCTCCTTTCAAAATCGTTATCATCATATACGGCACCGAGTGCTGTGTTTTCTTTATCGTTATGAAAGGGTTCATCATGAACACTGGCACAGTAAAGTGGTTCAATTCCACAAAAGGCTTTGGCTTCATACAGCCTGACAATGGGTCCGCAGATGCTTTTGTACACATCTCCGCCGTTGAGCGCGCTGGGATGCGCGACCTCGTCGAAGGCCAGAAGATCGGCTTTGATCTGGAGCGGGACAGCAAGTCCGGCAAAATGTCGGCCTGTAATCTTCAGTCAGCCTGAGGAGATCGTGCTTTCCCTTGACCACGGATGTGCTGGCACTTCTGAAAGCACGTCACTTTTTTTTATAAAAGGCCAGGCAAATCACCTAGCTTTTTAGCTCGGCCTCGTTGGCCAACTTTGCAACAGGAATTCAAATGACCGAAAAGTACAGCATTTCCCGACAGAAAGCGGAAATTGCTTTCAACGATATCCAAACGCCCTTCTTCGGGAAGGAAAAAGCGTTTGATGAGCTTGAGGCAATAACGCAGAACCGCGAAGCAAAGACTTTGCGGCTCAGGCAAGCACGCCTTGAAAAAGAGCATTCTGATCGTGTATCTGCAACATCCGCTCTCGTCGCGAAACGCAAACGCACAACTTAAATGTGACAAGGCTCGAACCGCCAAGAACGCATTCGATGTCCACAGCTTAATGCGCTCTCGACACTGAGCACGCCAAAGCCGCAAGGCGACACGGCGGTCGTCCCCCGATGGAACGTCCCTTACTTGAGTGCGTTGCAATTGAACGGCTTGATGCCTTTCACTAGGAACACCTCTATGAAAATACGTGCCGGCTTTAATATCGGTTATCAGTGCGAGCATGAGACGGCGATGCTGCTCGTCCTCAATATTCACCCCAGCCGGCGCGCCGACCTACTTACTGAACAAACGCTCACCTTTGATAGGCCGGTTGAGGCTTGGGGTTATCTCGACATATTCGGTAATGTCTGCAGTCGTATATCTGCTCCACCCGGCCTTACGACGATTTCTACCAAGTTCGATATATATGACAGTGGCCTGCCAGATCCGGTTCCTGAAAATGCCTTTCAGCACGACATAAAGGATCTACCTGATGATGTGCTGGTTTTCCTGCTAGGCAGCCGCTACTGTGACACCGACAGATTGGCAGACTTCGCCTGGGAGACATTTTCCGGTACCCCGCTCGGCTGGCAACGCGTGAAAGCAATTGTTGATTTTGTCCACGAGCACATAACCTTCGATTATGATAGAGCAGATCCACTCAGAACAGCTCACGGAGGGTTCACTGACCGAAAAGGTGTTTGCCGGGACTTTGCCCATCTGGCCATTACGCTATGACGTTGCATGAATATCCCTGCCCGTTACTGCACTGGATACCTTGGAGATATCGGCGTTCCCAAGAACCCGCACCCGATGGATTTCAGCGCATGGTTCGAGGTCTACCTGAGTGGACGGTGGTACACGGTCGATGCCCGCCACAACACACCACGCGTAGGACGAATACTGATGGCCATAGGGCGGGATGCGACCGACGTTGCGCTATCGACCGCTTTTGGCCCCGCGATTTTGACGAGCTTCGAGGTCTTTACAGACGAACTTCCATCATGACCGAAGCCATTTGAGACAGACCGAGCCGTGTTGCTCGGAAAATCACGGCACTGCTATAGTACTACCAAAATCTGTACTTGCTGAAGAGAAAGCTAGGTTCGGCTAGCCAACAAAGGCACACATGTCTATTCAACGAACAAGCTTCTACATCTTGCTGGCGGTAGTGACGATCGCGTTTTTCTGGCTTTTGTTGCCATATTACAGTGCCGTGCTATGGGCAGTTATTCTTGCCATCATATTCTTTCCGGTACACAGGCGGGTCGAGCATGCATTAAAAGGGAGGAGCGGGATAGCGTCGTTGCTAACCGTATTGTTGTGCATTTTTCTCGTCATCCTGCCGTCCATGATTATCTTGGGGTCGCTCATTCGTGAAGGCTCCAACCTTTATCAACGGATAAATAACAACGAGATTGATTTTAGCGCCTACTCCACGCGCATCGAGGAGGCTTTGCCCGCGTTTGCCAACGACTGGCTAAGATCAATTAGGCTGGATGGCTTCACAGATTTGCGGGAGAGTGTCTCTGCTGCCTTTATGCAAGCAGGACAGTCGATTGCCGGAACAGTTCTCAGCCTGGGCCAGAACACACTGCAGTTTTTTATTGGTTTCGGCATAATGCTCTATCTCATGTATTTTTTGTTCAGGGATGGTGCGGGACTTGCCAGAACAATCCAACAGGCAATTCCATTGAGCGATGACTACACGCGCCAATTCGTCGATAAATTCGCAGCAGTTGTGCGCGCTACCGTGAAGGGTAACATCATCATCGCGATCATTCAGGGAACGATTGGCGGTATTGCTTTCCTATCTCTTGGTATCGAAGCGCCTGCATTGTGGGGTGTGGTAATGACCTTTCTGTCAATGCTGCCGGCCGTTGGAGCAGCTCTTGTCTGGGGTCCAGCTGCTATCTGGCTTTTCCTCACCGGAGCATGGTTGAAGGGGCTCGCCATGGTACTCATCGGAGTGCTGGTCATAGGGCTGATCGATAACCTCTTGCGACCATTGCTGGTAGGTAAAAGCACCCGGTTACCAGACTACATTGTTCTGGTTTCCACTGTCGGCGGCATTTCACTTTTCGGAATTAACGGATTTGTCATCGGGCCGCTCATTGCCGCCCTGTTTATGTCGGCATGGTCGCTTTTTGGCCGACAACAGAACGCCAAAAAAAATGAAGCAGCCGACGAAGTGATCATGTAGGGCCGCAGACGACTGGCTCGCCTTTTTGCATCCCGGTTTTGCGATCTGAGTTTGACGACAGACGATTTAATTGTCCGGAGAAGACAATTTGGAACACAACAGCAAGAAACTATGTTGAACCGACGAATGGTGCGTAATGCACGCGCTTTGTACTTGAGGCCGATAGCCGCGGCAAACTACCCAAAAAAATATTAGCTTCACTGCCTATTTGTAGTGCTGCCGGGCGACCGAGAGTGAAAACCGTACTCACCGTCGAAGGGAACTATAATGACCGATAATAAAGAGTTTTCAATCAGCAGTAATGGTGATCGTTGGTCGATTGAGACAAATGACGGAGACATAGTTGTCCTGCACACAGCCAATAAGCCTTCCGGAGGTCAGCAGACCCGCAAGGCACTTTCTGATTTCCTTGAAGAGAGTGTTGGCAAACCTGAGCACACGGCGCTTCTTCAAATTTTGGGGCAATCCAAAAACGAGATCAACGACCAACTGGGGAATGAAGTCGTAGATCCGTCTGTTTTCGATAAAGGATGATCGGAAATGAATGAGGCCGTTAGCGAACTCAAGTGTCGTCACACTCTGACAACGCAAACGCAGACATCATAAACCTAACCGCCAGATAGGATCTCATAGGGCGAAGCTGCGTCTATGGCATGGTTGGTCATATGAACACCGTCTCCGACAATACTTCCCTATGATCTGCACAACCGCTTGGATATTTAGTCCGGCCGTATCATCGATAAGAACCTGGACACGTGCGCCTGTCGTCACAGCGTTCTCCCCTTCTTTTACGGGTCAGTAATTGGGTGGAACGCAGTCCTCTTCAAAGCCGTTCTATCCACCGATACTTCAAAGACTTTCAGGCATATTGATTACAGTTCGGGAATTCGTCGTGAGTAACATCCGCGCGTCAAAATACTTCGTAGTAGACATGATTTCCTGGAAAACCAGACGCTGGAAAGATCAAAACCTATGAAGCCTTTCGTCATAAACCCTCCAGTCTTTTATGGGTCACTCTTCATCATTGGTATCTTTCTCGCCATCGGTGTCTTTATGCCGGGAGAGGCCGGGTTGCTGTTCAGTGCGGTGCAAAAGTCAATTTTGAGCGCTTTTGGATGGTTTTACCTTCTTGCAGTTGCAATATTTCTGCTTTCTGTCCTGGTACTGGCATTCGGACGTTTCGGGCAGCTGAAACTCGGTCCTGACGATTCAGTTCCTGATTTTCGTTTCACGTCATGGGTGGCCATGCTGTTTGCAGCCGGGATGGGCATCGGCCTCATGTTCTATGCGGTAGGTGAACCCATGACGCATTACATGGCACCTCCCACAGCAGAACCACGTTCGATTGAAGCCATGCGGGAAGCGATGACAGTGACGTTCTTCCACTGGGGAATTCACGCCTGGGCAATCTACGCTGTCGTGGGTCTGTCTCTAGCTTATTTTGGCTACCGCTATAACTTGCCACTCACGATCCGTTCCGGCCTCTATCCCCTTCTCAAAAATCGGATAAATGGGCCAATCGGGCATGCTGTAGATATTTTTGCAATTGTGGGAACAATGTTTGGCATAGCAACCTCTCTTGGAGTAGGCGTTGCGCAAATCAATGCGGGGCTAAATCACCTGCTGGGCATCCCTATTGGCACAGAGATTCAGTTGCCTTTGATCGCCGCTGTGACCCTGGTTGCGACCTTGTCAGTGGTCTCTGGCCTCGACAAGGGTGTGCGGATCCTTTCCGAAACCAACCTGCTACTTGCAATACTGCTGATGATCTTCGTGCTGATCGTCGGACCAACTGGCCAGATTTTCAGGGACTTCGTGCAAAACCTCGGAATGTATCTGGACACGATCGTTTTGCGCAGCTTCAACATATATGCCTACAAACCCACTCCATGGATCGACATTTGGACATTGTTCTACTGGGCTTGGTGGATTTCGTGGTCGCCATTTGTTGGCATGTTCATCGCCCGCATATCGCGAGGTCGCACAGTGCGCGAATTCGTGATGGCGGTACTTTTCATACCGGCCGGCTTCACTTTTTTCTGGATGACGGTGTTCGGCAATACAGCTATGTTTATCGATACCGGTGTGGCATCTGGCGCCTTGGGCGATGCTGTGGCCAATGATATGTCGGTCGCGCTTTTCCGGTTTTTCGAATATCTCCCCCTTCCCGCCATCACCTCAACCTTGGCGGTGGTTCTGGTTTCGATCTTCTTTGTCACGTCCGCAGATTCTGGTGCACTTGTCGTCGACGCAATAGCAGCAGGCGGCGAAACCACCACAACCACTGGGCAACGCGTCTTCTGGTGTATGATGGAGGGATTGGTAGCGGGTTGCCTGCTTCTGGCCGGTGGCCTTGCGACTCTGCAGTCCGTTACAGTTGCGAGCGCGCTACCCTTTACAGTAGTGATGCTCGCTTTGGTATGGTCCCTGTTTAGGGGTATGAGGGAAGATCTCGCACAGCGGGAGGCTCATCAAGGCCAGAGTGTCCTTCCACCGGCGCAGCCTGCCAGCGGACAAACATGGCAACGTCGTCTTGGTCTAATGTTGACTGCAGCCACCGAACAAGACGTTCGCCGCTTCATGGAAAAGAATGTGCGGCCCGCCCTTGTGCAGATGGCGGAGGAACTCACGGCACAGGGCAGAATTTCAGAGATTTTGACAGAAGACGCCGATGCAATTGTCCTGCGATCACCAGCTGAAGGCGTGCGCGACTTCGTATATGGCGTGTCCCTGACGAGCCACCGTGTTGCAAGTTTCACAACAGTACGTGCAGGGCAACCGGAGCTCAGGTACGAGGCAAGGACTTATTTTTCGAGTGGTAACCGGGGGTACGACCTGATGGGAATGTCACGAGATCAAATTCTAGCCGATGTGCTTATCCAGTTTGAACGATACCTGCATCTGGTTAACTCTCCCGATATGCAGCTTGTCCACGGTGCCCCGGAACATCCCTCCGGAGTTTGATACAATCTCACCATGCAGGAACTCAACGGCAGGGCTTTGCAAAAACATCCAGTAGACCAACGGTCCCATATGCTGATCGAAACTGACATGCTGTTGTTGCAGCCGCAACTAGCCCAGCCGTACAAGTGACTTTAACCCCACAGGGCCCATATCAGGTGATCAGTATAGCGCGAAAATCGTTGACGTTAACACCGGTTGGCCCACAGACGAACAAATCCCCGGCGAGGGAGAAAGCCGAATAACTGTCGTTGGCGGCAAGCAGGGCCTGCCCATCAATGTGGTTCGCGCGAAAGCGCTCCACACTGGTTCCGTCGACAAATGCTCCAGCATTGTTTTGCGAACCATCGATGCCATCAGTATCGGCTGCCAGGGCGTGCACCTCTAAACCGTCGATGGAAAGCGCCAAAGAAAGTGCAAATTCGCCATTGCGCCCTCCCCTGCCACCTTCAGATTTTAATGTCACGGTAGTTTCTCCGCCTGAAAGCAGCAGGCAAGGTTTTGCAAATGGACTGTCACGTGTGGCAATTTCACGGGCTATGGCAGCGTGGACGCGCGCAACATCCCGCGCCTCGCCTTCCATGGCGTCGGACAATATCACCGCGTTGACACCATCATGCTGTGCAAATTCTGCGGCAGCATCGAGCGCCACACGCGCCGAAGACAAAACGTGCCATGTGTTGCCCTCAAAGGCAGCACTTTTCGGACATGGAGCATCTGCAGCGGGCGTGCTAAGAAAATCCAGCAGTTTGGACGGCAGCTCCATGCGGTAACGCGCAATTATGTCCAGTGCCTCCTGACGGGAACTGTCGTCGGGAATCGTTGGACCAGACGACACGAGAGCAGCAGTGTCCCCGGGAATATCCGAGACGACAAAAGTGACGACGCGTGCTTTCGTCGCCGCAGCAAGGCGCCCACCCTTGATGGTGGAGAAATGTTTTCGTACCACATTCATTGCTGAGATTGGTGCGCCTGACGCAAGAAGTACCTCGTTGAGACCTATCTCGTCGGCTAGAGTAAAGCCATCCGGTGGTGATGGCAGAAGAGCTGAACCTCCTCCGCACACCAGAGCAATTACGAGATCGCAAGCAGAAAGGCCTGACAGGATGGATTTCAGCCGCTTTGCAGCGGCAAGCCCGGATTCATCAGGCACCGGATGAGCCGCACCGACAACTTCGATATCACGCGTTTCGCACTCGTAGCCATAAGGCGTCACGACAAGTCCGCTGAGCGGACCGTCCCAGACATGTTCAAAGGAGCGTGCCATCTGGGCGGCTCCCTTCCCGACACCGATCACCACGACGCGACCATTGGCCGGTGGCACAGGCAGGAATTTCGTCATGCCATTTGCAGGATCTGCCGCTTGTACAGCCACATCATAAAGAGAAGTCAGAAAGCGGCGTGGATCTAAAATCACAGCAGTTTCCTTTCTAAGGCCATCAGCGGCGATCGACTACAAAAGCTCAAACAACGCCGAGTGATCCTTGTCACCGAGGCCTTTGGCCAATGCACTGTTCATGAGTTGTTGCACCAATGCTGCGTTCGGCAACATCAGCTCGAGAAGTCGTGCAGATTCCATAGCAAGCGACAAATCCTTGTGATGCAGACGCATGCGGAAGCCTGGTTCAAACGTTCCCTTGATCATACGTTCGCCGTGCACTTCAAGAACACGAGACGCGGCGAAACCACCCATCAACGCCTTACGTACGATCGCGGGGTCGGCGCCTGCCTTTTGAGCAAACCTGAGTGCCTCTGAAACCGCCTGGATATTGAGAGCAACAACGATCTGGTTCGCAACCTTCGCAATCTGGCCGTCCCCGACGCCACCAATCAAGGTGATGTTCTTGCCCATGCGCTCAAAAAGCGGTCTGGCACGCTCAAAGACCTCAGTCTTTCCACCAACCATGATGGTCAGAGACGCTGCCTTTGCGCCAACCTCGCCACCCGACACCGGCGCATCCAGATAGTCGCAGCCCAGGGCTTCAACTCGAGCCGCAAAGTCTCTGGTTACCAACGGCGAAATGGAGCTCATATCGATGACGAGCTTGCCGCTGCTGAGACCTTGCTGAACGCCATCCTGACCAAACAGAACTGTTTCGACATCAGGCGTGTCGGGCAGCATAAGGATGATCACCTCGGCCGACTTCGCAACCTCCGCCGCTGTGTCGCAGGCAACAGCACCACTCTCAACGAGATGCGAAGAGACGGGCTTGACCCGATGCACATAAAGGTCATGACCGGCTTCAATCAAATGCTGCGCCATCGGGCGACCCATAACGCCCAGTCCAATAAATCCAACTTGCAACGTACCTTCTCCCTTATTGATATGCCTTCAGCCAGCCGAGCCCCTGGCTGGTATCGCCCGCCGGGCGATACTCACAACCAACCCAGCCATCGTAGCCAAGCGCGTCCAGACGTTTGAAAATGAAATCGTGATTGATCTCGCCTGTGCCAGGTTCGTGGCGCCCTGGATTATCGGCGACCTGAACATGGCCAATGGAGCTCTGCAGCCTCTCGAACGTTCTGACGATGTCGCCCTGCATGATCTGCATGTGATAAAAATCGTACTGTATCAACAGATTGGGATGGTTGACGCGCCCGATGATACGTTCGGCATGATCTGTGTTGGTCAGATAATAGCCAGGAATGTCGCGGGTGTTGATCGGTTCGAACACCAAGGTCACACCTGCATCTGCAAGCCGCGTTGCCGCATAACGCAGGTTTTTTACCAAGGTCTCCTCCAGAATGTCGGGAGCCACATCCTTGGGAGCGACACCGGCAAGACAATTGACTTTTTGACAATCAAGAACACCCGCATATGCCAGTGCAGTGTCCACCGACACCTCGAACTCGGCGACCCTGTCGGGCAGGCAGGCTAAGCCACGCTCTCCTGCCGCCCAATCACCGGCCGGCAAATTGAAAAGAGCTTGTGTTAAACCGTTTTTCTTCAATTCGGCGGCGACCGCCTCGGGTGTCTCCTCGTACGGGCTGACATACTCGACGGCCTTGAAACCGTCCGCAGCGGCGGCAGCAAAACGCTGGATGAATGGGTGCTCCGTATAAAGCATGGAGAGATTGGCTGCGAATTTGGGCATGTGCTGGCCTCAGGTTTGCTCTGCGCGCAGACGATGAAGCATGCGCTTGTTGCGTGGATCGGGATTTGGAACGGAGGAAATCAACCGCCTCGTATAGGGCTGCGACGGGTTGGTGCAGATCGTCTGCGCATCTCCAACTTCAACAATCTTTCCCTTGTGCATCACCGCCACGCGATCACAGAAGTAGCGCACAACCGAAATATCATGAGAAATGAAAATGAAGCTGAGATGCAGCTGCTTCTGGATATCAAGCAGCAGATCGAGGATCTGGCTACGGATCGATACATCAAGTGCAGAGGTTGCCTCGTCTGCAACGATCACTTTGGGATCAACTGCCAGCGCTCTTGCTATGCCGATGCGCTGCCGTTGGCCACCAGAAAAGGCGTGCGGATAACGCTCCATAGCCAGCGGGTCCAGGCCCACTTTTTCAAGCAGTTGGGCAACGCGTTCTTCGACAGCTTTCCCGCTCATTTTGCCCGATACGATCAGTGGATCCGCAATGATCTGCTTGACTGTCATTCTTGGATTAAGAGATGCAAAGGGGTCCTGAAAGATCAGTCGCACATCCTGATGGTAGCGACGCAGATCAGTTTTACCGAGCGAGGTGACCTCAACAGGTGCAGTGTCACCATCGGGGCGGAAATGTACGCTGCCCGCGGTTGGCTCTATCACACGCAACATCATGCGCCCTAAGGTCGTCTTGCCTGAACCGCTTTCGCCAACAATGCCCAGATTTTCACCCGGAAAGAGTTCAAGAGTGGCATTGTCCACAGCAACCAGTCCCTGACCAGCGCTTGCGCCGAAAAGTTTCGATGCCCCACCGTAAATTTTCGTCAGTCCGCGTATCGATAGTACCGGCTCGACCGAAGAACTGAGGGACGAAGGTAGTGCTCGTTTTTCGGCAGCGCCCTCTAGCTTCACGGTCGCGTTCAAAAGTTGGCGCGTGTAGGCATGCTGGCTGGCGTGGAAGATCTCATCGACTGGTCCCTTCTCAACGATCCGCCCAAACCTCATCACTGCAACATCGTCAGCTACCTCGGCGACTACGCCCATATCATGGGTGATCAGCAGCATTGCCATGCCACGCTCGTCTTGCAGGCGTTTAATGAGGTCAAGGATTTCCGCCTGGGTGGTCACGTCCAGTGCTGTCGTAGGCTCGTCAGCAATCAACACTTCAGGATCGCAGGCCAGAGCCATGGCGATCATAGCTCTCTGGCGCATTCCGCCCGAGAACTCGAAAGTGTATCGCTTGGCCATCAAAGCTGGCTGCGGGATCTCGACCTGCCTCAACAGATCGATACAGCGCTCCCAAGCTTCTTTCTTCGTGACCTTGTTGTGCAGTCGGATAGCCTCGACAATCTGCGATCCGATCGTGTGGACGGGCGAAAGTGAGCTCATCGGTTCTTGAAAAATCAACCCGATGCGACCGCCACGAATGGCAAGCACCTCGCGACTGCCCTCTGCCATTTTTGCGACATCAACCGGACCGCCTGGTCCGTCGAGAAGGATCTCGCCGGCGACCATGCGACCAGGCTTGTCGATGAGCCTCATCAATGACCGGGCAGTAACCGATTTTCCCGATCCACTTTCCCCGACAAGTGCCAGTGTCTTGCCGCGTTGCAAATCGAAATTCACGTCACGCACGGCATGAAGGATGTGTGTTCGCAAATGGAAATCGATGGAGAGATTGCGCACCGAGAGCAATGTTTCAGATTTTATCATCGTGATACACCTCATGTGTCATAAGGGTCGGCCGCGTCGCGCAGACCATCGCCAAAGAAATTGAAGGACAGCACAGCCAGCACGACGGCCAGGCTTGGCCAGATCAGCAGCCACGGGGCTGTTGCAACCGTACGGACATTTTGTGCGTCCTGAAGCAATACGCCCCAACTGACGACAGGCGGTTTGAGGCCGACCCCTAGAAATGACAGCGACGTTTCAGCAACGATCATCGTGGGAATGGCGAGCGTCACGACGGCAAGGATATGGCTGGTAAGCGACGGAAGAATGTGACGAAAGATGATGCGGCGCTCGCTTGCTCCATCCAGCCTGGCGGCCGTTACAAAATCTTCGCCACGCAGCGAGAAGAACCGCCCCCTGACCTCGCGGGCAAGTCCCGTCCATCCCAACAATGAAACGATCAGCGTGACCATGAAATAGACAGATAAGGGTGACCATGTCAGAGGAATGGCGGCGGCCAGCCCCAGCCACAACGGTATGGTCGGCATGGCGCTGACGATCTCGATGATACGTTGTATCAGGGTGTCGACCCAGCCTCCGTAATATCCCGACACCGCTCCCATGATAACCCCAAGGGTGAGCGAAATGGCTACACCCACGAGGCCAATCGACATTGACACTCGAGTTCCGTAGATCAGTCGGCTCATCAGATCTCGTCCAAGACGATCCGAGCCGAGAAGATACATCGGTTCCCGCTGGTCGAGCGGTCCCATCAAACGAGTTTGCATCGGGATAAGCCCCCAAAGTTTATAGGGCGAACCTTCCACAAACAGGCCAATGGGAATGATCTTTGTTTCGTCAACGACAAAGCTGCGGCGCAGGGCCTTTGGATCAATCTCGATCTTGTAACCTTTGACATGGGGAAGAAACTTGCTTCCACCATCCGCCGAGCGGGTAAACAGGGCAATTCTCTGCGGCGGGGCAAATGTGTATTGCGGCCTTGATGCGTTGGGCAGACCCGGTGCCAGGAATTCGGCAAAAACACCAATGACGTAAAGAATGAGAATGATCACACCAGCAACGGCGGCGACCTTATGTCTGAAAAAGCGCTGGCGGATCAGTGTCCATTGCCCAGCCGCCACCAGACTCTCGACCTTACCGCTGCGTTTCAGAGGACTGATTGCGGGACCTGTTTCCAGCGTGGAGACGCTATTTGTGTCACTCAACATGGAGAGCCCCTTCAGTTGAAACGGATGCGCGGATCAAGCGCAGCCAGAAGAATGTCGGAAATCAGCATGCCAACCAGGGTGAGCACGCCCATGAGAAGAATGAAACTGCCGGCGAGATACATGTCCTGCCCCACAAGCGCCCGAAGGAGTAGTGGGCCTGCGGTTGGCAGATTGAGGACGATTGCAGTTATGGTCACGCCGGACACAAGATCGGGCAAAACCCAGCCAATTGAGCTGACGAAGGGGTTCAGCGCGATACGCACCGGATATTTTACAATGACTTTCCGTTCGGGAAGCCCCTTTGCACGCGCCGTAATCACATAGGGTTTGCTCAATTCGTCGGAGAGATTGGCACGCAGAATGCGGATCATTGCCGCGGTACCGGACATTGCGATGACAATGATCGGTATCCACATGTGACTAAGCATGTCCGTGAATTTGGCAACACTCCACGGTGCATCGACAAATGCAGGAGAAAAAATGCCTCCGACGCTTTGGCCCAGAAAACGGTAGCTCATATACATCAAGGTCAGTGCCATGATGAAGTTGGGCACTGCCAGGCCGATAAATCCAAGCAGGGTAAAGGCGTGATCACCGAACGAATGCCTTTTTACCGCTGAGTAGATACCGATGGGCAGTGAAATCGCCCAGACCATCAACAGACTGGCAAACGAGATGAGCAGGGTCGAGCCCATGCGATCCCAGATCAGCGTTGATACAGGCTGGTTCCACTCGAACGAGTAGCCAAAATCGCCCCGCGTCAGAATACCCGTCATCCAAACGAAATACTGGACATAGACGGGCTGATCGAGACCATACTGCGCGCGAAGGCGGGCAATGGTTGCTTCATCTAGGTTCTGTCCCCCATCAGCCATGGTGGACAGAAGCGAGGTCAGATAATCGCCAGGCGGCAATTGAATGATCATGAAGGCGATTAACGACATGCCGAACAATGTCGGTATCATGTAGAGAATACGTTTCAGCACATAGGCCAGCATGGCTTCCTCCCACTGGTTTTCTCGGCTTATGAATGCCAGGTCAGGTGGACCGTCTCCATGGCCTCGACCGATGGCACCTCCACCTCGACCCGGTCGCCCACGATACGGCAGGTGCACTCCTGACCTTTCACCAGCATCTTTGCGACGGCTGACCGCTTTCCTTTCGGTAGTGCTACTGAAAGCGTCTGCGCCCCGATTGGGTACACCTCCCGCAGCGGTCCCTTCATCATCATCGGGTTGGTCAGATTGACAAGGAATACCACCAGTGCGTCGTCCTTTTCGTAGATCGCAATATCGATGATCCCCTTGCCATCAATTCTAACGCGATGATCTTCACCGAAAGCCCAGTTGACTGCATTAGCAATCAACCGCCCGTGGTCCGGTGCCAGCACTTTCCAATAGACTTCACCGAGGTTGAAGGGGATGTAAACCACTCGACCGCCATACCCTGTGTCCCTCGCGACAACGGCTGCGCCCGTCGGCTCTTGTCGCGGATAGACCTCTTCCATAGGCAAATCAGGAAAGTCGGGAACGTAGAGAAACGGTGTGTCTGCAGCTTGTTCTGCATTGACGGCTAACAGGTGCGTACCACCGATGATGCGGGCAGCACCGTCGTAACCTATGTTGATTGGATGGGTACCTGAAAGAGCAATGTAGGTGTTTTTGACCGGCCCGCGGGTCGACGAGGTCAAATGTGCCCCAAAGACGTTTGCCAGACCAAAATCAGTGCGCGGCTTGCCCACCTGGTCGTAAAGCGACGTTTCGTATGCAGCAACAACCGATCCGCCGCGCTGGACGTAGGCTTCGATCGCGCTACATTGTTCATCGGAAAGGTAGGCGGCGTTTGCCAATATGATTAGCTTGAAGCGATCCAGCGTTTCTGCTGTCATGACTTGATCGGACACAAACTCGAACGGAATACGTGCCTCGACCAGAGCATGATAGAAGCCAAGATCGTTTTGCTCGGCAATATGCCGTTCTTCTGGAGCCCAGTGCCGCAACGTGGTTGAAGGATCGATAATCGCAATCTCGGCAGTTGGTTGCATGCCGTCGATATGCGGCTCGATGTCAGCATGAAGATTGAAGGCCTCGACGACCGGCTGTACCCAGCGATCGTCTGGAACACATGCATTGAATTTCGTGAACCACGGGAAAAGTCCCTGCGCCATGCCGTCATGGATCCAGAGCTTGATTTCCTCTCCGCTCTGAACGGAATCCTTCCAGCGATATTCCTCCTCTGGCCCGATGGACGTAATCAAACCAACCGGCCGGTCTCGAAATGTAGCGCGGATACGTTTGCCGTTTCGCCCCGCGGACCAGCCAACCTCAACGCCTTGACGTGCCTGATGGTCAACGAAAAGAATAGGGCAATGTTTCTGAATAAGTGAAAGGTCAAATTCCATGAGCGATGAGCCGCTCATGTTGGGGATGAAGCTGGCATGTGGCCGAATGCCTTTTACGGTCTCGTCCCAATAAACAACCAGCTCTGTCAGAATACGCCTGCGCCACGCAGCCCAAGCCTGCCAGGCAGGATCACTCGCATCCGGTTTTAGCGGCAAGTCAAAGCCGGTTTCATCCTTGAAACGCCTCTGGTTATCCTCGCTGTAGGACACCCCATGACCTTGCCATCGATTGGCAAACACCGCGTCAATGTCGTATTTCAAAACAATCTCACGAATGACGTCTGTCGTAAAATCGCGGTTGTAGCTTCCCAGTGCGTCGGTCACATAAATGCCGGGAAACGCCCAGTGCTCGCGCGGACTGCCATCCTTGTTGATTGCAACCCATTCAGGGTGGGCCTGCGCTGCATCCGCATGAATTGCATGCGGATCGACACGTGCCATCACGTGCATTCCCAATTTGCGTGCCCCCTCAACGATCGTGCCAAAAGGGTCTGTGCTGCCAATGAACTTGGACACATAATGCAAAGGGATTTCGCTGGGGTAATAGGCAATGTAACCGCCCGCCGAAAGGCATAAGGCATTCGATTTCGTGCGCCGGAAAACATCGATCCAGAATTCTGGATCGTATTTTTCCGGATCGTCCTCCGCAAATGTAAGCTGTGTCCATCGGGTGGCAGATTTGTACCACTCATGGGAGCGGCTGGCTGTATCGGTGGACGTATTTGGTCGGTGAAGCATGTTGATATCCATGGCAATAGGTTGCCGTCGCGCCGGGGACGGCACGTGCGACACGTGGAGATTTACTCTCCCCGAACCGGTTTCTCAGTTCGGGGAGGGAGAGCAATCAGGCTTTGAAAAACGTCTCGGGATTGGCTGGAGCAGGTGTCGGATAGCCCCATGAATTCGGCATGGTTTCAGGAACGTTGCGCATGTCCTTTTTGACAACCCCGTAACTGTCCGTTGGCAGGCATATGCCAAAAACGTAGAATTGATCGGCTGCAATTTCCAGAATCTCAGCCATCAGTTTCTTCTGCTCGTCAGGATTTGCCGAGCCAAGCACGCGATCATAAAGGGCCAACGCATCCTTGACCGGTTGAGGTGGCTCGACTGCGCCCTTGGAACTGGGATCTCGATACCACAACTGCCATCCCTTTGCGTAAAGCGCTTCAGTGGTATTTGGAATGTAGTAGCGAGGATCAAGAATGGCGGCAATTCCGCCGTTACCGCCGAAGCGGTGAGCCGTCGCATCATATTCGATACCCTGACGCACCCTTACTTCCCACAACGAGCGGTCCATCGTTCGCATTTGAACATCGACACCAACAGCCTGGAACATAGGCAACGCTAGCTGAAAAATATCGAGGAAGGTTGCGCGCGCCTGATCAATTTCAAATATGACCGTTACACGTTTACCGCTGTCATCCAGACGGTAACCCTCACCGTCCTTGTTGGGAAGGATCTTGTCGAGAAGGGCATTTGCGCCTTCCGGGTCATATTGTGTGAACTGCGTTGCGAGGCGCTCGTTGTAGAGTGGATCTTCTGCTCTGAGTGCGGGTTGCGATACTGTGCCCTGGCCGATGAAAACCGTGTCGATGATGGCTTGGCGGTCAAGCGACATCGATAGAGCAGCCCTGAAATCCTTGTTGTTGTAAAGCTGGCGCTTGAACTCGTTGGGGTGATTGAGGTTCAGCTGGAATACCATCTCGTTAGTTTCGGTTGACGTCAGGGTATAAAAACCGAAGTTGCCCTGCTCCTGTGCGTCATAAAGTACGGCGCGATTGGCCGGGGTTGCGATGTACTGGTCCATCAGGTCAATCTCGCCCTGCATGGCTTTCAAAAGCAACACCTGCGGATCGGCGACCATCTGGTATACAATGCGGTCCAGATAAGGCAGCTGCTTGCCGTCAGTATCGACCTTCCAGTAAAACGGATTGCGCTCGGCAATTGCCCTATCGGTGCTTTGTCCGGGAGCCACGGTCATCTTCCAGGCGTGGATGACGGGGCGTTGCGAATTCTGGAAGAATTCATTGTCGACAACCAGCCCGGCCTCGCGCTGGAATAACTGGATCCAACCGGAGGCGCCTTTTTTCTTCGCCTCTTCCTCCGCATTCTTATTGTACTTGATGTGGAACTGTTTGAGATAGTGCTTTGGCGCCCGGGTTGTCTGATCATCATTTGCCCACGCCAGTCTCAACGGGAAAAGCCCGTTTGGCGCGGCGAAGATTACCTTGAAAGTCACGTCGTCAACGGCTTCAAACCGTGCTTTCTTTCCACCGGAACGCAGGTGGTTCTGGCCGACATCATCCAACCCCTCATAGTTGAAGATATCTTCGTACCAAAACAGGATGTCTTCGGTGGTAAAGGGTTCACCGTCCGACCATTTCATACCCTTACGAAGCCTGAAGGTGAATTCTGTCGCATCAGCATTGGCTTCATAATGTTCGGCGACGTTTGGCACAACGCCCGACCAGTCTGGCGAATATCGCAACAGCGGTTCATAGGCTTGGTACCGGAAAAGCATCGACAAGGAACCGCCGCCAACAATGGCACTGTTCCAGTCGCCACCGTGTGAGCCGACCCGCTCAAGCGGTGTGACAATCAACGGGTTCAGCGGCAACCGATCCGCCAGCGCAGGCAGTTTTCCTTCGCCGACAAGGTCTTTCAGCATTTCAGCTTCAGTGAAAGTCATTTGAGCCCAAACAGGTAGGGCAGGCAGCAAAACAGCTGCTGTTCCCGCAGCGAGAAACGCGCGGCGTTTTAATCCTTGCATGTTTTCCTCCTCGTTTCATACGCCGAGTGAATCTCCCCTCCTCTGGGCCGACACCTCAGCTTTCTTGCAGATCATTCTCCGTTGAGTTTTTGTTTTGTTATTTTGTTAGCTTGCATTATGTATTTTGTTAGGTAAAGCGTTATGTTAAATTTTTTTATTCACTGCGCGATGCGTCAATATTCAGGAGGGTTCGACATGGGTCGGGTCACGCTGCAGGACATTGCCAGCTACACTGGGCTGTCCAAATTTGCCGTCTCCCGCTCCCTTGCGGGAAAGGAAGGTGTGAGCGAAAGCACGCGACAGCGGGTTGAGGAGGCTGCAACCGCACTCGGGTACAACCGGCAAAAGCCGACTGAGGAACAGCGCGAAATCACCCTCATCTTCCATGATAAAGTGGATAGTGTCAGCTATGAGCTGCGCACGATGCTGCAGGATGGCATGCAACGGGAGGCCCACCGCCTCGGCCAGCCGGTTCGGTTGCAGTGGACCCACGATGCCAATCGCGTAGAGGCAATGGCCAAAGATAGCGCTGGCATCATTCTTGTTGGCCCTCACGAGCAGACGACGCTTGATATCGTCAAAGCGTCAGGTGTACCCGTGGTCCGGCTGGGCTGGGTTTCCCCTCTGGAGCAGGCGGATCATGTGGGCGGAACCGATCATGAGGCCGGAATTGCTGTGGGTGAATATCTGCTTGGTCTTGGCCACCGCAAGATCGTCTTTCTTCAGGGTGAAGAAGGATATCGCGGACGACGGGAGCGATACTATGGTCTGAGGGAGAGCCTGGAGGGTTGCCCGGATGCAGAACTCCATGACCTGCGTTTTGCAGAAGACGGCGGCTTTATCCCGGCCCTTTTAACACTCCAGAAATCCGGCGTCCTCCCCACGGCGATGTTTTGCGCTCATGACGGGTTGGCACTGACCGCGGTTTCCGAGCTTCTAGCCCGCGGCTTCAGGATTCCGGAAGATATGTCGGTTGTCGGCTTTGGCGACTTCTCCGCTGCAACCCAGATATCTCCACAACTTACGACGATTAAAGTACAAGGCCTGGAAATGGGTGCAACGGCGCTTCGGCTTTTGCTGGAACGGCTTGAAACGCGCGACCTCTCGGTTCCGGCAAGACGCATTCTTATTGCATCGACATTCATTGAGCGGAGATCATCGGGGCCGGCTCCCGTGCAAGCGAAACAACTCAACGAGGCTTCGAGGTAACTTGCCTTTGGCCGGGTTCGAACCGGCAATCCAACAGCATGTTGGTTAGGCCATGGAAGCAGGAGGCGCGAAGAACTCACGAACATCCAGCGGGACGCGATCGCCATTTTCACGAGCGTGGTGAAATCAATCGCCAGAGGCGTAGAGTAAGGAAATATCGCGGTGGTGTAGCTGACAGTTAGCACTTTCACTCTTCACCACGGCACGTTTTGGCTCCAATACGACCAAGCAACCACTTCGATAAGCATATTCCCGATCTCCGTTCAGCAGGGTCTTTTGAACTGGCACTTCGTCCATCGGCCGTACTTCCTGCGCCGTTTCTTTTGGCACATCAGCAGAGGAGCAAGCGGCGAGCGTTGCGGTAATCGGGAGGGCAAAGATGAGGCGATATTTCAGCATGTCTGTCTCCTTCTTGATGTCTTACGCTAGGAGCAAGATGAGGCGAAAAGACGAACGCACCAGCCTCTCGGTGACGATCGATCGCCGGGACCACACCGCTCAAATCGGCGGCACTGGCATGTGCAAAGCACTCCGACACTGACGTCGCCGATCGTACCAAGGTTTTCAGCAGGCTAAGCTGAGTTGGAACAAGCCGTGTCCCATCTCAGTTGGTTTCGGCCTTTCATGCCGTGCCCGCCACAACGAAGTAGTCGCGCCAGGGGTACGAGAGAATCGAAGCGATGCGTCAGCACTCCACGCGTCCACCATGAACTCGGCGAAAGCTTTGATCCCCTTAGATCGTCGTCAGGCAGATGGTCAAAGCACTAATGGTTGGTCGACCTGGCGTCCCGGCGACATCCGTGCACTCCATTATTCCCGCTGTTGGTCTGCGAGCGCTCTTCAAAACCGGGCGTGTGGCCCGCTCACGTGGTTCGGCAAGTTAAACTAGTCTCCAGCGGGCATGGAACAATTGCCGGGTCTTGGGGTTAGGGACTGAGGAGCTCGTGACTACGAGCTCCAAACGAGAGGAATACCCCAGTGAAAAATTATATGCTTGCCGCGGCGCTGCTCAGCGCCAGCGCGGTTTGCGCATTCGCTCAGACAGCGCCGACCGCGAACTCTGATGCAACGACACCAGCTATCGACACACCGCAGCCTAGGAATACCGCCGCACCCGTTGAAGGGGCAAACAGCTTCACCGAAGCACAGGCGAAAACACGGATCGAAGAAGCAGGGTTCTCCGTCAAGGACCTGAAAAAGGATGACAATGGCATCTGGATGGCCACCGGCGTGAAGGACGGCAAGTCCGTTTCGATCGCACTCGACTATCAGGGCAATGTCGTCGCCAAGTAACCCAATATAACCATAGGAATTTCAATTATGAAAACTGTAACCGGCCTTTTCGACAACTATTCCGATGCAAGCGCAGCTGTCGGCGCGCTTGAGTCAGCGGGCGTAAAATCCAGCGACATCAGTATCGTTTCTCACAATGCGGACGATCGACACGCGGATAATTCAAATGCAGCCGAGGGCGCTGGCACGGGTGCTGGCATAGGCGCCGCCATTGGCGGCACTGGTGGCCTGCTCACGGGTCTCGGTCTGATGGCAATCCCAGGCGTTGGACCGGTCGTGGCCGCCGGATGGCTGGCCGCCACAGCTGCCGGTGCCGTTGCCGGCGCAGTCGCAGGCGGCGCGACCGGCGGGATAATCGGTGCCATGACAAGCTCGGGCGTAACCGAAGACGACGCGCACGTCTATGCCGAAGGCGTTCGCCGGGGCGGAACGCTGGTAACGGCTAAAGTCGAGGACACGCTCGCTCCACAAGCAGACGAAATTTTGAAGCGCTCGAACCTGGTTGATCCGACAGAGCGGCGAGCCGCTTACCAGGAGCAGGGTTGGACGCGTTTCGACGACACCCTTGACCCCTACCCCGCCGAGGAAATCGAGCAGGAACGTAACCGCTATCGCCGCACAGGCGCTGGTCTCTAGCCCGACAAAGCCCGCCAATAAGAGGCGTGTTTTCAAGTTTCAGTTCACCCCTTTTAAGAAATAGGACAACACCAATGGCTAACGAAAAAACATTGAACGACCTTTTCCTCGATACGCTCAAGGACATCTACTTCGCTGAGAAACAGATCCTGAAGGCCTTGCCGAAAATGGCGCGCGCCGCGCAATCAGAAGAAGGCAAGGCTGGCTTCCTCCAGCATCGCGACGAAACTCAGGTTCAGATCGAGCGTCTGGAGCAGATTTTCGAGCTTCTTGGCAAGCCCGCTCGCGGCAAGACATGCGAAGCGATCCAGGGCATTCTCGCAGAAGGCGAAGAGATCATGGAGGACTACAAAGGCACGGCAGCGCTCGATGCCGGACTGATTTCTTCCGCGCAGGCTGTCGAGCACTATGAGATCGCCCGTTATGGCACGCTGAAGTCCTGGGCCAGCCAGCTTGGAATGAAGGAGGCGGCCTCGTTACTGGATGCCACCTTGCAGGAAGAGATTGCCACGGACCAGAAGCTGACGGCCCTCGGTGAATCTTCAGCCAATGCCAAAGGCACGATGAAAAAAGCCAGCTAGACTACCGACACTACGGATCAGGCCGCCCTTTGGGGGCGGCCTTTCTGCTTTCGGGCCGCAGGCGCCCGTCGAACCCAGTTCATCAGGAGCCCACCATGGCCAAGAACACAACCGCTAAATCGCCGCATTCCGCACCCGATACCGCCACGATACACGATGTGACGCTACAGCGCGGGCCGGGTGGCGAACTACACCAGATAGCCGAAGGCGACACACCCATATTGACCACCGCCCAGGGCGGACCAATTGCGGACGACCAGAACTCGCTGCGCATCGGGGCCTTGGGACCACTCGTCGTCGACGACTTTCACTTCCGTGAGAAGATGTTTCATTTCGACCACGAGCGGATTCCCGAACGGGTCGTGCATGCGCGCGGTTATGGTGCGCATGGATTCTTCGAAACGTACGATTCTTTTGCCGCCTACACGAAAGCTGATTTCCTACAGCGTAAAGGCGAAAAGACGCCCGCCTTCGTACGTTTCTCGACCGTAGCCGGAAACAAGGGGTCTGCCGACCTCGCACGTGACGTGCGCGGGTTTGCCGTCAAGCTCTACACCCAGGAAGGCAACTGGGATCTGGTGGGCAACAACATTCCGGTCTTTTTTATCCAGGACGCCATCAAATTCCCGGACCTCATTCATGCGGCCAAGCAGGAACCGGATAGGGCCTTCCCCCAAGCGCAGACGGCCCATGACAATTTCTGGGACTTCATCAGTCTCACTCCGGAGAGTATGCACATGGTCATGTGGACCATGTCCGATCGTGCCATACCGCGGTCTTTCCGCTTCATGGAAGGTTTCGGGGTGCACACCTTCCGCCTGGTGAATGCCAAGGAGGAGTCGACTTTCGTTAAATTCCACTGGAAGCCAAAACTGGGCCTTCAGTCCGTGGCCTGGAACGAAGCGGTCAAAATCAACGGCGCCGACCCGGACTTCCACCGTCGCGATCTCTGGAACGCCATCCAGTCAGGCAACTTTCCAGAATGGGAGCTGCAGGTCCAGCTTTTCGATCAGGCTTTCGCCGACAGCTTTGATTTCGACGTACTCGACCCGACGAAACTCATCCCAGAGGAAATCATCAAGCCTCAGCCGATCGGGCGGCTGGTCCTTGACCGCATGCCAGACAACTTCTTCGCGGAAACCGAGCAGGTTGCCTTCATGACGCAGAACGTACCTCCGGGCATCGATTTCAGTAACGACCCTCTTCTGCAGGGCCGCAACTTTTCTTACCTCGACACACAATTGAAACGCCTGGGCGGGCCGAATTTCACGCACCTGCCTATCAATGCCCCGAAGTGTCCGTTTGCACATTTCCAACAGGACGGTCATATGGCAATGCGCAATCCTGTCGGTAAGGTCAATTACCAGCCGAACTCGTTTGGCGAAGGACCGCGGGAATCGCCGACCCGTGGGTACCGGCATTTCCCCGCCGAAGAACAGGGGGCAAAAGCCCGGCTACGTCCGGAGAGCTTTGCTGACCACTATAGCCAAGCAAGGCAATTCTTTATCAGCCAAACACCACCGGAACAGCGCCACATCGCCGCTGCTTTGACATTTGAACTCAGCAAGGTTGAAATCCCGGTCATTCGCGAGCGCATGATATCCCATCTTTTAAACATCGATGAGACGCTTGCCACGACTGTTTCCCAGAAGCTCGGCATCAAGAAACTGCCAAAGCCTGCTGACGCTGCGGTACCAACGCGCCAGGATCTGGAGCCATCCCCCGCGCTCAGTATCATCGAAAACGGGCCCCAGCGCTTCGAAGGGCGAAAACTTGGTATTCTGGTCACCGATGGTGTGGATGCCAGGCTGCTGAAAGGTCTGACAGATGCCATCATAAAGGAAAAAGGTGTTGTCGAGCTGATTGCGCCCAAGGTAGGTGGGGTAGAAGCCTCTGATGGGAGTTGGATCGAGGCTCAGCATATGATCGATGGCGGACCGTCGGTCCTGTTCGATGCCGTGGCCATTCTCACGTCGACCGATGCGATTGACGACCTAGTGAATGAGGCGACTGCCAGAGACTTTGTGGCCGACGCTTTTCAGCACTGCAAATTCATCGGTTACGATCAATCAGCGCTCCCGCTGCTTGAAAAAGCGGGGATTGCAGACCTTGATGAAGGCGTTCTGGCTTTGCCCGGAGAAGAGGGCCTGTCAGCTTTCGTTTCGGAACTTGGCAAACTTCGTGTCTGGGGCCGTGAGCCATCGGTAAAGCTTGGTAAGGCTTCTCCGCCAATCAAGTAGCCTAGATGGGCGGGGTTGTCCCCGCCCATCAACCAGCAAACGATCGCACATCCAAAGTGACACACGGAGCGCTGCGAGCATGAAAATATTACGGTCGTAGTATTGGAATAACACCCGTTTCAATGGACTTCGTCTAATCTGTTGCTGCAATCATCGCGGCTATAGGGAGGGATGTATGATGGCGAAGATTCTTATGATTACCGGTGACTTCACCGAGGACTATGAAACGATGGTTCCGTTCCAGACGCTTCTGGCCTGCGGCCACAGCGTCGATGCCGTATGCCCCGGCAAAAAGGCGGGCGACAAGGTCAAGACCGCGATACACGATTTCGAAGGCGACCAGACCTACTCGGAAAAACCCGGCCACAATTTCACTTTGAATGCCGATTTCGCATCGGTCGATCCAGCGCATTACGATGCGTTAGTCGTCCCGGGCGGCCGTGCACCGGAATATCTCCGGATGGACCCCGATGTCCTCGCCAAGGTGAAGCATTTTTTTGACGAGGGAAAACCGGTTGCCGCAATATGCCACGGGGCTCAGTTGCTCGCTGCAGCAGGCGTTCTGAAGGGTCGTATCTGCTCGGCGTACCCGGCCTGCGCTTACGAAGTAACGGCATCGGGTGGAACATTCGCCGAGATTGCAGTGACAGAAGCCGTCACCGATGGCAATCTGGTGACGGCGCCAGCATGGCCCGCACACCCGGCATGGCTCAAGCAGTTTCTTGCGATTCTTTAAGAGCAGTCTCCAACTCCGGGCGAACCAGTGGGCAGTAGGATTGTTGCCAGCTCGAGGAATGTTCACACTGCTCTAACATTAATGGGAAGGGAGGCCCTTGCGATGTGCGAACTCTTTATCAAGGCCGATGCCAGTCAGTGGCAAAGCTGCACCCATAGTCTGCGCATCGATGGTGTGACCACTTCGATCCGGATCGAAAATCATTTCTGGTATACGCTCAGCGAAATCGGCCTGCGCGACGGCATGACTGTCGCGCAGCTCATAACAAGGCTATGGCATGAGGCGATGGATGCCGATCATGATCTCGGCAACTTCACCTCATTCTTGCGCGTATGCTGTGCCCGTTACCACGCCCTCATCGCTGCGGGCGAAATTTCGGCAAATCTAAGCATCCCTATTGCCGATCACGCGGCCCGCGAAATACTTGCCCGGGAGGCACAGCAGTATAACACGATAGTCAACTGACAAGGGTGCTCTGCCGTGATTTGCCTTCTACCACGCACCTCAAGCAACTGGCCTGCCCGGACGTTTCAGATCCTGGGTGGCGAAAGTGCTGTTTCGTCAAATCCCGATCTGCCGATCACCGACGAGATGGAAATGACGTGGCGGCCGCATTGACACCCATAGGTAGAATTGCCTGCTCGCAAAACTAAAAGTTGACAATCAGATTAAGATCCACTATATATCCATTATCGATATTTTCTTGCTGAGCTTTGGTTACCGCGCGATTAGCACCGCGCTTTCAACGAACCCTCCCTTTAAAACAATCGTTATCATCATCCGCAGCGCAGTCGCGCTGAGGTCATCTATATTGCTATGAAAGGGTTCATTATGATCACCGGCACAGTTAAATGGTTTAATTCCACCAAGGGCTTCGGCTTTATCCAGCCTGACAACGGCAGCGCTGACGCGTTCGTTCATATCTCTGCCGTCGAGCGCGCCGGAATGCGCGAAATCGTCGAAGGCCAGAAGCTTAGCTACGATCTGGAGCGCGACAACAAGTCCGGCAAAATGTCGGCTTGCAATCTTCAGGCTGCTTAAATCGGTATCTGCTTTCCTTTGACCACGGATGTACTGGCACTGTTGAAAGCACAATACCTACTGAGGTCAGGCAAGTTGCCTGGCCTTTTTTTTGGCCTGATGACACCGCAACTGCGCTGGTGGCCCAGGTGGCCAGTGGCCGCAATAACAGGAGTTCTCGATGACGAACCAAGCCAACGAACTTCAGGCAATCAACACGGCGTGGCAGATTGCCGTGCAGGAAATTCTGCGGATGGTCGTTCGAGACCTGTACAAATCAGGGGATGAGGCGTCCTTCCAAGCGCATATCAAGAGAGTGGAAGAGGCCGCCGTCGACAGCATCTACACCGGACTGATGCTTCGCGGGACTGATGAATGGACGGAAGTGCTTGTCAAGGAAAAGGCCAGTAACTTCGTCACGACGCTTTTGACGTCGTTCACTTATGACAAGGTCTAATTATGTCAGCACTAACGACGCTCCCATAGCGTTGACGAGTTTTTCGCGGCGTCCAATGTGCCACTTCATCAATAGATGATGGAACACACGGTATCAACGCTTCCCAGTTAGATGATTCTTAGAAATCGTTCTTAGCAATCTCTGTTAAGCGAAAACTGGTTACAACGGTCCTCGCAACGGTAGACCGGGCAATTCTGTACATCGCGCGTCGGAACGCTGTTTCTGGCAGCATATTCACCAATCTCGCATTGCCGGGCACTGCTGACGTAACGGTCGTAGAGTGTCATGTTACGAACGCGTGTTGATGGATAACGGAGAATTACGGCACCTTCCCTGTCAATCGCACTTTGTACCGCTGCGCAGTTCATTGAGGGCGTTTCATAGCGAGATATGGCAGATGCTGGTGAAGCTGCAAGAGTAGCAAGTACAATCATAAATGTTGTCTTGAGCATGGGTTTGCCTTTCCTTGACGTCGAGACCACTTGCGTCAACCGCAGACGCTGCCCAACCGAGAGTCGAACAATCGAAACACCAATTAGTTCCTCAGCCCCATGCAATCGCTGAGAAGCAGGCGCCTATGCTGCCTGGCGGCAGCGGCCTCGCCCGCGCTGTGGCAATTCCATGACCAACATATTGAAGAACGTTGCCAACCAGACCGTCACGGACGAAGGCAGTTGCAACCCACCATCACGATAGAGGAAAAGCAACAGTCTGCTGCAAAATCTCTTTCACCAACCGAGGCGAAGAGGCTTTCCGATGCGTTTCGCGCGCTCGACCCCAAGCCCAGTTTTTTGTCTCGTGAGATGGTCGAGCATAACGCATTATGAGATGAAACCCCGGCGACTTGACGCAATCGGCCAGACATTGCTGCCTGGCCGATCCATGTAAAGCAGTACTTATTCCTTGCGGAAAAGAAATGTCCCCGATCAGGCAGCAGCCTTGACCGACGCGCCGATCGTCACGGTTAGCGTGCCGAGATTGTCGATGCTTCCCACGAGTACATTTCCCTCCGTAACGGGCCCTACCCCGTCCGGCGTACCGGTCATGATGACATCTCCCGGCTCCAGCGAGTAATAGCGCGATAGAGTTGAGATGATTTCCGGTGTGCGCCATATCATCAGGCCAAGGTCTGAGTCCTGATGCGCCTTGCCGTCGACTTCCAGTTTAATACGGCCTGTTGCCGGGTGACCGACCTGTTCAACGGGATAGACTGGACCGCAAGGTGCAGACAGATCGAATGACTTTTTCAACTCCCATGGCGAACGTGGCCCTTCTGCGGTGTCGAGAAGCGTCCGTCGTGTCATGTCGAGGCAGATGCCATAGCCGAATACATGCGATAACGCCTCCGCTTCGGGAATGTCATATCCCCCTGACTTCATGACGACCATCAGCTCAAGTTCGAAATGAAAATCATTGGTTTTGGGCGGATACGGCACGGTCCCCCCATCCTGAACCACGCAGTCTCGGGGCTTTTGGAATACAAGCGGAAAATCGCGTGTTTCGTCTCCGCCCATTTCACGCACATGGGCAACATAGTTGCGCCCGATGCAATAGATGCGTCGGACAGGAAATCGTTTGTCACTGCCAACGACAGGCAGGCTCGGTTGCTCCGGTGCAGGCACGGCAAAGGTGGCTTCTGGCTTCATTTAGGCAATCCTGAGAGTTTGATACGCCTCAGAACAATATGCATGTTACTGCGCCTGTCTATAAAAATCTGCATATTTTTAAAAAAAAGAAAAAAATATGAATATTGATTGACAGTCCGCAAAGTTAGTGACTTCCTGAAGACGTTGCAGAAGACAACGAAGGGGAACAGCAGATGATCACACGCAGAACACTGATGGCCTTCACGGCATCCGCCGCGATGTTTCTATCCGGCCATGCCATGTCCCAGGAGAAAAAGGAGTTGGTCATTGCCTATCCCAGCTCCATGGGACTGGGTTATTTCGCCCTCTACAACGCAATCGGAGAGGGATATTTTGAGGAGGAGAATATTACGATCCGTCCCGAAAGCCTCAACGGTTCCGCCCAGGTAATCCAGGCCCTGCTCGCCGGTCAGGCGCAGCTTGGCCATCCCGGCCCCGGCCCGCTTTTGAATGCCCGTGGCCGCGGTGAGGATCTGGTCTATATCTACAACTACTTTGCGCGCAGCCAGTTTAACCTGGTAACGACAGAGGATTCGCCCTTCCAAACACCTGCAGATCTCAAGGGCAAAGTCATTGGTGTGGGTACGTCGGACGGAGCCGAAGTCGCTTTCGTGCGATCGATCTTCGATGCCGCCGGAATGAAGGAAGGCAGCGACTATACCTTTATTACCGTAGGTGAAGGAGGAATGGCCGTTGCCGGGTTCGCAAACAAATCAATCGATGCATACGCCGCCGATACTGCCGGCACCGCGACGCTGCGTTTGCGCGGTGTAAAACTGCGCAATCTGACACCACCCGACTTCAAGGCCTATTTTGGCAATGGATATGTGACGACACGGGCGTTTCTCGATGACAACAAAGATATACTGGAGGGCTTCGGGCGCGCACTCGTCAGGGGAGTGAAGTTCGGCATCGATCCTGCAAACCGCGAAGCAACGCTGCAACATGCACAGATGGGCAACCCGCAGCAGCTAGAGGACAAGGAATTCGCAAGCGCACTTCTGGATATCTACTTCGATCTCACCACACCGCTCGATCCCATGAAGGGTTATGGATACCAGAACCCCGTGGCGTGGCAGCAGTGGCAGAGCACCCTTGTGGCGGCAGGCGATCTGAAGCAGCCTTTGGACAATCTCGAGCAGGCCTACACCAACGAGTTCATTGAAAAGTGGAACGCTCCGAGATGATAGCTGCACAGAGGAAAGCTGTGGTGGAAAAGCCTGACAAGCCGGTCTTTCAGTTGAGTAATGTCAGCAAGATCTATGGCCAGCGCGACGTTGTTGCGCTGGAGGCTGTCGACATAACGCTGAACAAGGGGGAATTTCATTCAGTCATTGGCTCCAGCGGGTGCGGAAAGTCAACGCTTCTAAAGATCATGGCGGGTCTGACACCTCCATCCCGAGGCAGGGTCATGCTATCGGGAACGCCGGTTATGGGGCCACGTCCGGATATTGGCATGATGTTCCAGCAAGCGACATTATTTCCATGGCGAACAACACTGGAGAACATCCTTTTACCCCTCGAAATCCGCGAGGGACGCGCCGTGGCTGCCGCGGCGCGAGCAAAAGCCGAAGCTCTTTTGTCGCTGGTCGGTTTGAAGGGATTTGAACACACCTATCCCGGTCAGCTCTCAGGCGGCATGGCACAACGGGCAGCAATTTGCCGGATGCTGATTGCAGATCCCGATGTACTGCTGCTGGATGAGCCGTTCAGTGCGCTCGATGAAATCACTCGCGATTTCATGAACATGGAATTGCAAAGAGTGTGCCTCGAACGCGGCGCCTCGGCATTTCTCGTGACGCACTCCATTTCAGAGTCTGTCATCCTGTCGGATATTGTCCACGTCATGTCCGCAAGGCCTGGACGCGTTGTCAAATCCATCAAGATCGACCTACCTCGCCCAAGAACACTTGAAATGAGCACGCTGCCGGAATTCGGGCATTACACGTCAACCATTCGCAACCTTCTCGACAAGGGGGCTTTCCTATGACCGATGCAACATCCTCCGGCTTGATGTCAGGCTCGGAAGACGACACCGTATGGACAGAGCGGGTTTCATGGATATCCCTGCTCCCCAGGTGGGTCTCAATGACCATCCTGATGCTGGCATTTCTGTCATGCTGGCAGCTTGTGTCGTCGGCAGGCATCGTTTCCCAGCTGATCTTGCCATCACCACTGGCCACACTTTACGACCTGGGATTTGTGGGCCGTAACCTGCTCTCTGGGCAGTACATGCTTCCCGCACTGTGGGTCACCGCGCAAGAAGTCTTCTGGGGCTTTATCCTTGCGCTGGCAATCGGCGTTTTTCTCGGAGTGCTTGTCGGTGAGACCTCGTTCGGCGAACGCGCAGTGATGCCCTATGTCGTAGCAATCGATACCATGCCCAAGCTTGCATTTGCGCCATTGTTTGTTGCGTGGCTGGGTTTCGGCATCACCTCCAAGGTCGCACTTGCAGCCTTCATATCCGTTTTCCCCATTGTGGTAGGTACGGCTGCAGGGCTGCATGCCGCAGATGAGAATGCCAGAATGCTCTTTAAAAGCATCGGCGCATCACGGTTGCAGACACTGCTCAAACTCAAAATTCCCACTGGACTGCCACAGTTCTTTACAGGTTTGAAAATTGCTTCGATAAGCGTTGTATCTGGCGCGATTGCCGGTGAATTTCTGGGTGGGGGCAAAGGATTTGGAGAACTGATCCGCATCGCTGCTGCTCAACTCGATACGCCGCGTGTATTCTCGCTAATTATGTATCTCAGCCTTCTGGGCCTGCTGATGTTCGGACTGGTTTCATGGATGCAGTACCGGTTTGTTTTCTGGCAGAGAGGCCCGGATGCGGTCAGAAAGACAAAGAAAAAATGAAGCTTCTGTCTCATGGAAAGAATGAATGGCAAAGGTGAGCGACAAGACAACGCTGGCAACCGCAGTGTACCAGAAATTGCGAATGGATATAATCAATGGCTCATTCAAGCCTGGCGAAAAGCTTCGCATTGAAACGATTGCCGCCAATTATGAAGTGGGTAGCAATGCGGTTCGGGAGGCATTGTCGCGGCTTTCCTCCGAGCGGTTGGTCGATCGCCACGAGCAGCGCGGTTTTTCTGTCCCGTCCATAGCGCTAGAGGAATGGCGCATCTTGGTGAAAACACGCTGCTGGCTTGAAACCAGGGCGCTGGAAGAATCCATCAACAATCGCACCGCAGTCTGGGAAGAAGGCATCGTTGTCGCATTCCATCGGCTGTCACGCTATAAATCGTCGGGTTTTCCCGATGACAGGCCCGGCTGGGAAGATGCGCACCGCAGTTTCCATCGCGCGCTGTTGTCGAATTGCGGCTCGCCCTGGTTGCTCGACTTCTGCGACATCCTTGCCGATCACGCCGCACGCTATGTCTCCATTTCCAATGCGTATCGCACCGTCCCCCGTGACGGCACCGCCGAACATGAAGCCCTTATGAGGGTTGTGATCGACGGCAACAGCCAGGATGCCTGTGCAGCGCTCATCACACATTACACAAGAACGCTCCAGTTGATCGAGCACCTGTTCGATGGAGGTGTCATGACCGGTAATCCCGGAAAGACAACCGATCTTCCCGCGATTGATCCTGCCGAACTGTTGAAACTCAATTTCTGAAAGATTAAAATGAAGTTCCCGGTTTCCCCGAAATACGTTTCCCGCCGCTCACCTGTCATGGCGCGCAATGTCGTTTCGACATCGCATCCGCTGGCCACTGAAGCCGGTCTGTCGATGTTACGCAAGGGTGGCAATGCGGTTGACGCCGCACTTGCTGCAGCGATTACCCTGCCTGTAGTAGAGCCCACTGGTAATGGGCTTGGCTCGGATGCCTTCTGCATTCTTTGGGATGGCAAGGAACTTCACGGCCTCAATGCCTCGGGACGTTCACCCGCAGGTTGGACGCCGGAACGCTTCACTGGTTCTTCAATGCCCCGCAGAGGCTGGGAAAGTGTTACGGTCCCGGGCGCTGTTTCCGCCTGGGTTGATCTCTCGTCGCGCTTTGGCAAACTTCCGTTCGAAACTCTGTTTGAACCGGCGATCCATTACGCCTCGCACGGCTTTCACGTTACGCCGATTATTGCCGACCAATGGCAACGCGGAGCTGATGAGCTGAAAAGCCAGCCGGGTTTTGCGCAAACCTTCATGCCTGGAGGACGGGCTCCGGGTGCTGGCGAATTATTCCGCTCGGCTGATATGGCGCAAAGTCTGCGCCTGATTGCGCAGACGAAAGGCGAGGCATTCTATAGCGGCAGCCTGGCTGAAAAGATCGTGGCATTCGCAAGAGAACATGATGCTGTACTGAATGTTGATGATCTCGCACAGCATAAAAACGACTGGTGCGGGACCATCAGCCAGAACTTTGGCGACACAAGCCTTCATGAAATTCCCCCTAACGGACAGGGAATTGCAGCGCTGATGGCGCTCGGCATCTTGCAAGGCACCGAAATTGCGGATCTGGACCCCGACAGCCCCGAAGCAATGCACTTGCAGATCGAGGCCATGAAACTGGCATTTGCCGACATTCACGCCTATGTCGCCGACCAACTCCATATGACCGACGTCACCATTTCACACCTGCTAGAGCCAGCTTATCTGGCCCGACGCGGCCAACTAATTGATCGCACAAAAGCGACAAACTTCCCGACCGGCGCGCCGAAAGACGGTGGTACGGTATGCCTTGCCACTGGTGACGAGAGCGGAATGATGGTCTCGTTCATTCAGTCGAACTATGCCGGTTTTGGCTCTGGCGTGGTTGTGCCGGGTACGGGTATCAGCCTCCAGAACCGTGGCTTCGGCTTTTCGACCACCGATGGTCATCCAAATCAGGTCGGTCCTTCGAAACGGCCATTTCATACCATTATTCCAGGCTTCGTGATGGGCAAATCGGCACCGGTCATGGCTTTTGGCCTTATGGGGGGACCAATGCAGGCTCAAGGTCATCTCCAGATGATGCTACGTACGCAGGTATGGCGACAGAACCCGCAAACCGCCGCCGATGCTCCGCGCTGGCGGGTGATTTCAGGGCTTGATGTCGCGCTGGAGAACTCAATGGATGCCGCGACAATCGAAGGACTTGCTGCACTGGGCCACCGCGTTACAGCCGAGGCCCCCGAGGCAAGCTTCGGGTTCGGCGGCGCTCAAATGGTCCATCGCATCGATGGTGGCTATGTTGCGGGGTCAGACCCACGCAAAGACGGTTGCGCGGCGGGATTTTAGAGGACATCGCAGCTGCAAGGCTTCTATTTACTTGAACCTCAACTGTCGCATGGCATGACCGACGGATGAGCTGTACGGGAGCGCCAATAGGAAAACTGATGCCTAACTTTGTTCACTCGAACGAAGAGGCCTTGTAATCGGATAAATTGGCACGACCTTGGTTATAGTGACAGCTTGTTTTCGGACCGCTGTCGCCGAGGGGCAAAACCTTGCTCCCAACCAAGGAGGCCAGCATGTCTTCCACTCCAGCAGAAACAGTGCAGATCGACAATGCCGGCTTCAAGCTGATCAGGGACGTCCTGAGGGCTGCCGGTCTTCGGGGTATTGAAGCCGACGCCAGTTCCGACATGAAACGCGAGGCACTGATTTTTCTTACCACCGAGTTCCGTGATGGAACCAGGACGAAAGCTCACCTTTTAAAAGCTCTCACTCGGAGAAACCGTTCTGCAACAGCCACGGCCCGCGTTGGGCACTTGTCGACGGAAGATTCCATCGCCCGGTCACAGGATAAAGGAAGCTTTTGATGGGTATCACCTTTCCCAATGAAGCACGCAGTTTCGACGATAAAAACAGGTGTGTGCGATTCAGCGGTTATGACGGAATGTTCGAGGTGAAATTCTATCTCGCGACTGAGGTACTCGCCTGTGAGAAATCACACCGAAACGCAAGCGAGAGCGACTATCTGACATCGTTCGACACGCTGCGACCGAGAATCTTGAAAGCAGCTGCCTCGGCCTATGCGAAAGAAGGAAGCAGTGCCATTTCCCTCAGTCTCGAGAATTTCCGCTGAGGAGATCATTACACGGGAAGGAACGACTGTGCACCATTCAGCCACTGAAACACCTCCCTCATCAGCGGAGGTAAAAACCGTCCTGGTCAGCGAGTTCGCAAGAAGGTTTCGCCTGGATCAGATCGAGGAAAACAGATTACGGAAGCTCCTCGGCCCAGTTGCCAAAGAAATAGATCTACTCAGAAACGCGGGCCGATAGGCGCGGATAACTATTGGCCTTTTGCGCTCAGGTCAGGACGCCCATGCCCATGCAGTCGTGATTGTTGTGCGATGAAAGCGTAGCTGCTGATGCTGCGGACGACAGCCTCGACCTTCAAAAACAAAGGACAAGCAGCATGAAGTCAATTCAGGAATGGCTCAATGACAAGTGCGAGGAAATGGCCACTTCTTCAAGGTTCTCCAACGACACAGTCTATTTCGAGCGACAGGCGGACATCCTGCGCACTCAAGCCCGGGAAGACGGCTACGGAACTCTGGAGCTCGCGGACCATTGTGAGGGCAATATCGCCACCTATCTCATGAACCGGGTCAATACGCTGAACCGAGCCGAGATCGTCCGCGCAGTCGAGAACGCACCGTATGGAGAATGACCACCATGCCTCAGGCCAGTCCGAGCCCGTCGTCTGAGATCAGCAGGTGAGCCGTCAACCAAGTTAAAGTCGTGGGTCAACGGGCAATTACCACTCGTGTCATGCCTGATGCCTTCAAATATCGCGTAACCGCTTAACAGGAGCAATCATGACCAAGGACAATGCAGACACAACAGCGCAAGAGGCTGTTGAGGAGACGGCAAAAAAGGCACCGATTGCCTCGGACAACCCAGCCGCGGGTCCCCACGCCAAGCAGCACTTGATGGACAAAAGCAAAACACCGGGCACTGGCACTTTGCCCGATGTTGAAGACAAAAGCGTTTCGCCCGGCGGCGGCTGATATCGATGAACACACAGGAGAAAGCGACAGGATCGCCAAACAACGCGCGGTCTTTAATGCTGCGTACCGCTCGTCTGATTTGCGACACCATTCGTCGGCGCCTGCGCTCAAGGCAGGATCACAATCGGCAGGCGTTAGCCGATTACATGAAGCGATAATCTGCTCGATGTTTAGCAGCAAGGGAACCGCTTACTTCCAGGCTTGTTAGAGCTACGTACCAATGCTGGTACGGTCATGGCGGCGATCCTGCTAGCTAGTCAGTTACGGAGCAGGCGCTACGCGCAGTGGAGAGTGGACGATGTCAAATGTGACCAAAACAAGCGGCCTCGAAAACGATAATAAAACGAGTGAAACACATTTTGGGCAATCAGTAGAAAGCCTGGCGCAAATGCGGGATAGCGCGTCAGCCGAAGGACCGGCCGGTGAACCCCTCAATATCTACAGGCTGGAACCAACCGCCAGCATTGACGATCCAAGGTGGCAGAATGCTCCTCCGAGCGGTCCCATCACTGTTGCTGCTCGCACTTCAGGCGACGCCCGATTTGTCGCATCGAGCCGTGAAGTGGACTTCATGGAAATCGATTCCGCTCCAGCCGAAGACGTCACAACCGTCAATGCCAGTGCATTTCGAGACGAGAAGCTTTATACCGTCATCGAAATCGAGCATGGCCGGACCGATGTGCGTCGAGGTGTAATGGAAGGAACCGTTCGGGTCGATGCAATCCGGCCTCTAAAGGACTAGCAGTGAAACGGTGTTAGTTTTACCACACTTGGCGAGGCGTCACCATACATGGCCTTGGGACGTAGATATGTCTCGCAGGCTTTCGGCTGGAAACTCGGGATCGCGACCGATCATCCCCAAGAAGGATATTGATAAGTCGAGCGATGTGCGTGGCAGAGCACCACCTATTAACCTGCGAGACCATGTTGGGAACTACGCGACCCCGGCCCTGCACGATGCTGGAGCAGGCTCCACGCGCGAGCCCGCTCTAACACCAGCTTACCCGTTTAAGGCTTGAGGTGCTTGAGCATTTCAAGCGGCCGCTTATGCGGCGGCTTGCCTGCGGGGCCCAGCGCCTCAGTGCGTCCATCTTCGTGAACGATGTAGCTTCCGTGCAGGAAACCATCGTCAAAGCGGCCCTGTATCGTCACAAGTTCACTTGATGCGACAAGTTTACCGCCCTCGCCTTGTGGCCCAGTTTCGACAAGTGCACGACCGGAGTCGTCCTGAACGATGAACTTGTTGCCAAAAATCTCGGCCACCTTGCCTTTGATTGTAACGAGGCTGTCATCCGCCATAGCGGAGATTGCGACAGGCGTCATCGGAGCCACCTCGACGCTCGGCCTTGCCAACTTCATGGCGCCCGCACCTCCTGCAAGGCCGACAACGAGCCCAAGCGCGGCCAGTCCAAATGCACCAGCGCGCCTGCGTCTACGTCTGGGATCAGGTGGCAGATGCGGCTCAGTTGGATCAACGGAATTAATGTTATCGGATATAGACATCGTCGTCTCCTTTGGTTCAGACAACACCGTTCTACGCCACTCTTCCCGGCAACAGCCTGAACCAATTGGTTCAGCTTGAGTTAAGCCTGAAACTCATAGAACATTGCTAATCTTAGCCAGGATCGGACCTTTGGATGCGCGTACTTCTTGTCGAGGACGATATGGATCTCTCCAGCCGTCTCGCAGCGAGCCTCCGGACGGAGAATTTCGTTGTCGATATCGCACGCAATGGAGAGGACGCTGAGCATGCCGGCCTTACAGAGATCTTCGACGTCGCAATTCTCGATCTCGGCCTTCCGAAAATTGATGGCGTTTCAGTCCTGAAATCCTGGAGGGACGCAGATCGATCCTTCCCCGTGTTGGTTTTGACCGCGCGTGATGGCTGGCCCGATAAGGTGGCAAGTTTCAAAGCTGGCGCCGATGATTTTCTCTCCAAGCCATTCAAAATTGAGGAGCTTGTCCTGCGCATCCGCGCGCTTGTGAGGCGCGCCACGGGCCATGCAAGCGCTCGAATCAACTGCGGGCCACTGACGTTTGATGCACAGCTTGGCACGTTCGAGCATAACGGCGTACCCCTGAAGTTAACGGCGCTCGAATGGCGCGTACTGTCCTGCCTGACGCTGCGAAAAGAAACAGTGGTCGACAGGCGTGAGCTTTTAGAAAGGGTCTATGACGGCGACGCGGAGGTAGATTCAAATTCGATTGAAGTGATCATAGCACGCCTGCGCCGCAAGATCGGCCCGCAGCATATCGAGACCGTGCGGGGTCGTGGCTACATGCTGACGGCAGCATCATGAATATCTCAAGGCTTCTGCAGCGCTCAACGATATCCGGGCGGTTGATTGCGTTCTCCGCTATCTTTGTTGTTGCCGCAATCGTCGTCGCTTCAGTCGTCCTCTGGCTGATCGTCGCCGGCGTCGTCCGTTCGCAGGTCGATCAGCGCCTCGACACTCAGATCCAGGCGTTGCGGAGCGCCATCACCACCGCCCCCGACGGTGCAGTAACACTTTCCATTCAGCTAGATGGGCCACCCTTTGATAGGCCGGGATCCGGGTGGTACTGGCAGGTTTCCGGACAGTCCGTTCGGCTTACATCTCGCTCACTTTCCAACGGTACGATCGAGACACCAGGTCACGCTTTCGAATGGCGCCAGCTTTTCGCTGGCATGCCCAGGCCCGGTGGCACCACAGCACTACGCGGACAGGCCTTGCACTCGAGAAGGGCAGAGGCAACCGTCGGCGACAGGATCGTGACGATCACCGCCACCGCACCAGAAACTGCCCTGACCTCCCCCGCATTCCGGTCATTGATGTGGCTTCTTCCCGTCATGGCGCTGCTTGGCGGCAGTCTCATCGCAGGTACTATCTTGCAGGTTAGGTTTGGTTTGCGCCCCCTTCGCCAAATGACGGCAGATATTGGATCTGTGTTGACCGGCAATCGTTCGACCCTCCCCGAGCCGGGCGTTGAGGAACTTCGACCTGTCGCAACCGAGATCAATCGACTGATCGATCAAAGTGCGCAGCGTCTTGCCGACACGCGCGTGCATTTTGCAAACATGGCCCACGGGCTTAAAACACCGGTGGCCAGTATGATGCTGGCTCTCGATGATACAAATGACCCTGATAAAAGCATGAGAAAGCTGATTGAAAGAATTGACCGGCGTATTCAACATCATCTCGCCGACGGTCGTAAAGCAACAGCTGGCGATATGGCTCGCTCAACATCAACGGTCAGACCTCGCCTTAAAGACCTGCTCTTTGTTTTGGAACGGATCTATGCACACAAACATCTGTCTGTTGAATGCAAGGTCGACCCTTCTGTTGTTGTAGGCTGTGCAAACGAAGATTTCGATGAAATTTTTGGCAACATTCTCGACAACGCATTCAAGTGGGCAAATGAAACCATCCGGATTTGTGCACGGATCGAAGGTTCAGCCGTAACGATCGGTATTTTCGACGATGGACCAGGTATGCCCGATTCCGGAATCGAAGACGCGCTTCGCCCCGGATTTCGACTTGACGAAACTGTCGCAGGAGATGGCTTTGGCTTAAGCATATCGAAGGAGATTGTAGAACTGTACGGCGGCAGCATTGAATTGGCACCGATGAACCCGGGCTTGATGGTTAATGTGAAGCTCCCTGGCCCCCAAGCTCTTCGGTGACGTAAGGTATTACCCACTGGCACAATCCGGCCAGCGACAAGGTGCGCAACATGGAGTTGGGTCTGACCCTGCAATCCGCAGCGGCGGCATTTAGACCTGTTGGCAGGATGGCCCACGGAATTTACCTGCATCCAGTCCTTTGAGGCGGTTATCTGGCACCCTCAGGCCAAAACAATTTTCTAAACACAAATCCGAGGAAACTTAAAAAGATCTGCGGTGTTACTGCATATGCTGAGCGGGTACCCTGGATTTCCAAAACGAAGCCCGACCCGTCCGGCAAAATCGTCACCTGATGCTCACGATGGCTCCCGCAGGTTGTGATCGCTTTTTTCAGGCAATCCGTTACAGCACGAACTCACATATTGGAAACCATGGCAACTGAAAGCACCATCAAGGTTCGCGACCAGTCAAGCGGCAAGAAGCTGCAGCGGTTAGTGGTGATCAGTGATTTTCAGGAAGGGCCGCCCAGTTCTGTGGACACGCTATCTGTCGAGTTATCACGCCAAAAGTGGATCAGCGGTTCACGCGGCACTCCTCCCAGTCCTGTATCGTCACCACATCAGGTCATCGTTGAAGGCGGTTACATTGAACGCCTTCCTCTCGCCGCGCTCAAGAATGAGCTTGTCGACTGCGCGGAAGTCTGGACACACTGGCGTGGAGATCTCCCTCCGAAAGACCTGATATCTGCTAGCCCTTTCTTGAGGCGTCGCTCGTTCAGGATGAACGGTCCAGAGGCCCCGTTTTCGTCAAACGACATGCTGGGTCATATACAGGCCTTCGGGCCACCTGCAATATTGTGTGTCTGGGGTCTTGGTGTGAGTGAGGACATTCTTCTGGCATGCAGCGAAAGCTTCAAGATCTACAATTCCATCGATGCTCCCGCCCTTCGGGTGCCTGCAGAAGTAAGCCGCCACTTTGATCTTGTTATCACCGGGGCTGAGTGGCAATCGGAGATTGTTCGAGCTCGTCATCCAGGAATGCGAACTGCAGTCATGCCCATCGGCCCTGAATTTGCTTCCGAGATCACGTTCAGACCGTTGAACCTGCCCAAAATACATGACGTGATCTACGTCGCGGCAGCGCAACCTTACAAACGGCATGACATCCTGTTTCACGCTCTCCACAAACTGCCGCGAACCTTAAAAGCGCTTTGCGTGTGCGGTTATGGCGAAATGATGAGCGATTTACGCCGCCAGGTGGAAGAACTCGGCATCAACGTCGACTTTGTAGATCCTCCAGGCGTACCCTTCGCGGAAGTAAATCGGCTGATGAACCAGTCGCGCATGGGGGTCGTATGCGGTATCGACGATGGTGCTCCGGCGATAATTACTGAATACATGCTGGCTGGCATCCCTGTCCTTGCCAACAGCCTTCTGTCCTGTGGGTTGCAGTATATAACCCAAGACACAGGCCGGACCGCAACGGCTGAACTTTTCCATGAAGGCATCAGCCTTATGTTGAATATCCCAGGTGCCTTTCATCCGCGCAAAACTGTGCTGGAAAACTGGACCTGGCCACACAGCATCCAGAAGCTGCAAAACATAATCGACGAAACATAGCCAGATATCTTCAGCAACTGGAACATTATCTGACAATTGTTGTTAGGGGGCTGTCTGTTGCGAGGTAAGTTATGAATCGCCTGAGCTCATTCCCCGAGAAGTTTCTACCCGAAAATGCCCCGCTCATCTGTTTTTCACATCTGAGATGGGATTTCGTGGTGCAGAGACCTCAGCATCTCATGCAGCGCTTCGCTGCAGATCGCCAAGTATTTTTCTTTGAAGAATTCATCCCAACGGATCATCACCTCGCCTATCTCGAAATCCACCCTTTCGATGGCACTCCAGTCAAGGCGGTTCGCCCACGGATTCCGCACTGGTGGAACGAGACCGAACGCGAGGCTGGCCTTGCAGGTCTTCTGGGCGAGCTCCTTGCGCTACACGGCGGCGAGCGGCCAGTGCTGTGGTTCTATACACCAATGATGTTTGGTTTTGCCAAGCATTTTGATGCCGCAGCAGTGATTTATGATTGTATGGACGAACTTGCAAACTTCAAACTGGCACCACCACACCTTAAGTCGACGGAAGCCGAGTTGATTGATCGTGCGGATGTTGTCTTTACGGGCGGCGTAAGCCTGTATGAGGCTAAGAAGCATCGTCACGACAATATCCACCCCTTTCCCTCAAGCGTCGACAAATGTCATTTTCTATCCGCTCGAGGCAAGCTGCCTGAGCCGCTTGACCAGGCATCGATTCCTCACCCGAGATTTGGTTACTACGGGGTGATTGATGAAAGGCTTGATCTGGAACTGATTGGTTCACTAGCCGCTAGCCGTCCGGAGATGTCATTCGTCTTTCTTGGACCTGTGGTGAAAATCTCGACGAGTGACCTGCCGCAAGCACCTAATATCCATTATCTGGGCCAGAAACGTTACGACGATTTGCCTGCCTATCTGTCAGGGTGGGATGTTGCGCTTATGCCATTCGCACTCAATGAAGCGACACGGTTCATAAGCCCGACCAAGACCCCCGAATATCTTGCAGCCGGTCGCCCGGTCGTTAGTACAGCAGTGACAGACGTTGTGCGCAGCTACGGAAATGTGCCTGGGGTGTTCATTGCCGACGGGACTGAGGATTTTTGCAATGCTTGCGATAAAGCGATCACGATTGCAAAGTCAGGTACTTCCTGGCTGCGCGATGTTGATAGTGTCCTCGCATTATCGTCCTGGGATATAACATTCCGTTCCATGTCCGCTCTGGTGGACGAAGCAGTATTGCGAAATGGCAGCGCGCGCAATGCTGCTAAAAAGCCGCTCCTGAGGGAAAGTAGCCAGGTCCAGAGCGATACATATGACTACTTGATCGTTGGCGCAGGTTTTGCGGGTTCAGTTCTTGCCGAGCGGTTGGCTGCAGACGGAGACAAGAAGGTTCTCGTTTGCGACAGACGTCCTCACGTCGCCGGTAACGCCTATGATCACTATGATGAAGAAGGGGTTCTTGTTCACAAGTATGGCCCACACATTTTTCACACCAATAGCGACGAAGTCTTTGCCTACCTATCCCGCTTTACGGCGTGGCGCCCTTATGAACACCGGGTATTGGCGCAGATCGGCGAATTGCGCGTGCCGATCCCGATCAACCGAACCACACTAAACATGATTTACGGGCTCGACCTGCCGAGCGAAGCAGCAGCTGCACTTTTCCTCGCCGGCCGCGCCGAACCATGTGATCCAATCTCGACGTCAAAGGACGTCGTCATTTCGCAGGTCGGCTCTGAGCTCTATCGGACATTTTTCGAAGGATATACCCGCAAGCAATGGGGTCTTGATCCCTCCGACCTGGACCGCTCTGTGACCGCGCGTGTTCCAACCCGCACCAGCACCGACGACCGCTATTTCCTCGACACATTTCAGGCCATGCCGCTCAACGGTTACACCCAGATGTTCGAGCGTATGCTGGATCACGATAATATCACCTTGATGCTGGGCACGGATTTTGCCGAACTCAAGCAGGCACGCCTTGCAAAACATATTATTTTCACGGGTCCGATCGATGAGTATTTCGACTATCAATTCGGGCGCCTTCCCTACCGAAGCCTGAAATTTCGGCACGAGACACACGATGCCGAATGGGTATTACCAGTCGCAGTCGTGAATTACCCCTCAGAGGAAGTCGAGCATACCCGCATCACTGAATACAAGCATCTGACAGGCCAGTCTCACGAGAAAACCAGCATAAGCTATGAATATGCCTGCGCAGACGGAGATCCCTATTATCCTATACCTCGGCCCGAAAACCAGGCTCTCTACAAGCGATACGAGGCACTCGCGCGTCAACTGGGTGATGTGACCTTTGTCGGTCGGCTTGGCACCTACAAATATTACAACATGGACCAGGTGGTTGGTCAGGCGCTTGCGACGTATAGACGCCTGAAGAAACGACACGATGTCGGCGCGGTACTGGCCGATGTCCATCGTGACTGACAAGCTGCGAATAGTGCTTGCCACAGACAGCCTCGACCCATCAGGCATGGGCGAGCACATGATTGCGCTTGGTCGAGCACTTAGTTTGGACTGGGATGTAACTCTGTCTTTGATGACGGAAGACCGGACAGGCGTGTTACCCCGCGCTGCGCGTCATGGTCTCGGCATACGGCTTTCTGGCAATCACGAAGAATTCGGCAACTGGCTGACCACAGCCGATATAGACCTCCTGCATGTCCACGCCGGGATCGGATGGGAAGGACATGATCTTGCAGCAGCCGGCCGTCAAAAAAACATTACGGTTATTCGAACGGACCACCTCCCGTATTTGCTGACAGATCCTGCACAAAAGGAGCACTACAGGCAGCAGACCCTGGGCGTCGCGCACCACATAGTCGTTTCCGCTGCATCAGCGGAAAGCTTCCGTAGCAGCGTCGATCCTGCCCGTCTATCAACCATCCGTAACGGTATTTTTCCTTTCGAGCCCAGCCTCGAAACTTCCAATTTTAAACAGGAGTTAGGGGTTGAGGGACGGATCGTTCTGTTAACCGTCGCGCGTTTCACGGCACAAAAAGACCATGCAACCCTCCTGCATGCACTGCCGAAGATTGTTCGGACTTACCCGACCGTGATTCTGCTGTTGGCAGGCTCCGGAAGCGAGCGACAAAAAATCGAGACCCTCGTCAAAGAGCTTGGCCTTGAGGACCACGTCCGCTTTCTCGGGCAAAGACAAGATATTGCCCGGCTCATGGAAATTACCGAACTTTTGGTTCTCCCGTCGCTTTTTGAGGGCCTTCCCCTCGCGATACTTGAGGCCATGTCGCTTGGAGTTCCAGTCGTTGCCACGCGTATTGGTGGCACTGTTGAGGCGCTGGGCGACACTCACCCGTTCTTTGCAGAACCGGGCATTCCAGACGCTATGGCCTGCGCCATCATCGGAGCCCTCGCCGATCCTCGCCGCATGGCAGAGGCCGGGACAATGGGTCACGATCGCTTCCGCGACAACTTTTCTGCCCACCGCATGGCAGCGGAGACGGCCTCGATTTATCAGCGATTTATCAGCAAGCCAGCGAAGCGCTTTCACAAGGACAACTCCATGCAGAAAACACGTCTGGCCTTCATCGGTGCCGGGGGGATTGCCCAACGTCATCTGGATATCCTCGCGCAGTTTGCCGACGTGGAGATGGCAGCATTTGCTGATCCTGATTTGGCCAAAGCAGACCAGGCCGCGATCCGGTTTGGCGCGAGATCGTTCGAGCATCACCGAGACATGTTGGACGCAGTAAAACCTGATGCTGTTTATATCTGCATCCCGCCTTTCGCCCACGGAATACCGGAACATGACCTGATCGAACGCGGGATCCCGTTCTTCGTTGAAAAACCGGTTTCGCTCCATCTGCCGACTGCCGAAGAAATCTCGGCGGCCGTCATCGCCAAAGGGTTGATCACGGCCGTCGGCTATCACTGGCGTTATCTCGATATCGTTGATGAAGCGCGGGCTCTTCTGGAGAACAATCCCGCCCAGCTCCTGTCGGGTTACTGGCTGGATTCTACCCCGCCACCCGAATGGTGGTGGAAGCAGGACAAGTCAGGCGGACAAATCATTGAGCAGGCGACGCACCTCCTTGATCTGGCTCGGTTTCTTTTCGGCGAGGTGACCGAGGTCTACGGCCGTGTTGGACACAAAGACCGACCAGACTTCCCCGGTTTGGATGTTCCAACGGCCACAACAGCCAGCCTCACCTTCCAGACCGGAGTGATCGCCAACATCGCATCCACCTGCCTGCTCGGCTGGAACCACCGCGTCGGCCTGCATATCTTTGCCGATCGACTTGCTATCGAACTGACAGACCACGAAATCATGGTTGACGTTGGGAGCGGTCGACCGGTGCGTGGTGCCGACGGCGATCCCGTCTGGCGCGAGGATCGCGATTTCGTCGACGCCGTTCGCGGCGGCGAGAACCGTATCCGCTGCTCTTACGAAGACGCGCTTGCAACGCACAGGCTGGCGCTGGCTGTCATGTCTTCTGCACGTGCGGGGAAACCCGTGCGGCTCGAAGCAGCACCTGTGCAGCGAACGCCACTGGCACCCCTGACACACCAGCCGCGTTCAGAAGAACCGCATGCAGTGATGCCCCCTGGCCACCGCCATATTCGTTCTCTCGGTGTGGAGGCGCCCGGCCGGACCTACTTCTTCGAATATGAAGAAGGCCCTCCCGTCGATGGTCAGGTCAGGCTGGACACGCTCTATACTGGTCTTTCTGCGGGCACCGAACTGACTTTTCTCAAGAACAGCAATCCCTATTTCCGGTCTCGGTTCGACCGCGATCGTGGCGTGTTCATCGAAAACGAGCCCGATCTGCATTATCCCGTTCCCTTTCTGGGATACATGGAGGTGGCGCGAATATCTCAATCCCGCGCCTTCGGACTTTCCGATGGCGCACTTGTCGCATCAGCTTACGGGCACAAAACCGGCCACACCGCTGACCCTTTCCACGACGTGCTGGTACCCTTGCCGAACGAACTTGATCCCTTGCTTGGCGTCCTGGTCGCCCAGATGGGCCCTATTTGCGCCAACGGTATCCTTCATGCTGATGCGGAAGCCTTTGGGCTACACGTTCCTGCTCTCGGGGCCGGCGTCAACGGTCGCCCCATTATGGTAATCGGTGCGGGAACCGTTGGCCTGATGACGGCATTGTTTGCCCGCTCGCTGGGTGCTTCGGACGTGATCATTACTGATCCGTCTGAATTCCGGCGGGGCAAAGCCGACGCAATGGGCCTCACGGCCATGACAGAGGAACAGGGCTGGCAGCATGCAAAGGCACGCTGGCATGATGGTGCGATGGGGCGCGGCGCTGACCTTGTATTTCAGACGCGAGCCCATGCTGGCAGTCTGCACACAGCGCTAAAGTCCTTGCGTCCTCAAGGCACGGTGATCGACCTGGCGTTCTATCAGGGCGGAGCCGATCACTTGCGGCTCGGTGAGGAGTTTCACCACAATGGCTTGAACATTCGCTGCGCACAGATCAATCGAGTTCCCCGCGGGCTGGCACCGCTCTGGGATCGGCGCAGGCTGGCCCAAGCCACGGTGGATCTTCTACTCACTGAAGGCAAAATCATCCGTGAGCACATGATTTCGCATGTGCTTCCTATCGATGACGCGCCTGGCTTTTTAAACGACTTAATCAAGAATCGACCGGAATTCCTGCAGATTGTCTTCCAGGTGAACGAATGATTGGGGAGGCCGCACCTGTGCGAATTCTGTTCGTTTTTGCCTGGCTGGTCGTAGGCGGTGAGGAAACCGAAGTACGGCTGCTTGCAAAGAATCTGGATCCCAAGCGGTATCGTATCGACGTGACAGCATGCTTCCATAGACCTGGCATGACAGACCAAACTCATGAGCAACTCCGAGCACTTGGCGTCGACGTTGACACGACACCCTATGGGCTGTCCTTCGACGATACGGTCGAGTATCTGGCCGGGAAAATTCCTCTCTACGACGTCGTAATATCTTGCCAGAACGTTGCTGACATCTACCCGGCACTCGAGCTATTACATCTGCGCCCGCCGCTAATCGAGCACGGCGGGCTTGTATCGGAGGCGCTGGCGGGACCTAAGCACTACACGACCAGATATGTTGGTGTCTGTCAGACCATCCGCGATGCAGCAGCTTCCAGGATGGAAGGGCGAGAACATCATGCCTTGGAAATACCCTCCATGGTGGATCTCACTACCTTTGATGCGAACGACCGTAGCACCATGCGCAACACGCTGGGAATTCGCGACGGTGACATGCTGGTAGGATGGGTCGGACGGCTGGATCCCAAAAAGAATGTTGAGGATTTTATCAAGGCGGCGGCATTCGTTCACGATAGGCATGAATCCGCACGCTTCGTCATTGTTGGCGGCCCGGACGCTTTTTACCCCGACTATGCAGAGCATCTGAAGGAACTCGCGGGCAGCCTGGGACTAGATAATACCCTGCAGTTTCTTGGAGACCGCAAAGATGTCCCCACCCTCCTTTCGGCTTTCGACATTTTTGTCTGGCTATCAGCTGGTGAGGGCATGCCGCATGTTATAGCCGAGGCGGGTGCGGCAACACTGCCCGTCATCGCGACACCTGACAACGGTGTGCTCCAGCAAATCGATCCTGGTAGGTCGGGACTTCTCGTACCATTCAACGATCCGGTTATCGTTGCGCAATGTCTTAGCGATCTGATTGTCTCACCGGACCTGCGCAATGCCCTGGGTCAGGCATTGCGTTTGAAAGTAGAGGCAACCTACTCCGTCGAGGCGGTGCTGCCGCAATGGGAGAACCTTATTGACGAGGTGGTCAAAGAACGTCGGCCAGCTGAGCCGACGGGTCTTTTTCAATCCTTCCTACAGGGAGGATTTGAATGTTCTACACATCGTCTGCGTCCCAATGAAAATCAACCTACCGGGCGGCGCCTCGACCTAATAGCATCGACTGGTCACGATATTTATGCTGCTCAAGACTACCGCCAGCTTTCTGATCTGGGAATACGAACAGTAAGGGACGGTTTCCGTTGGCACCTGATTGATCGGCCAAACGGCTATGAATGGACAAGTGTCATACCGATGTTACGAGCGGCCTCGGAGGTTGGAACACAGGTCATCTGGGACTTGATGCACTATGGATGGCCAGACGACGTCGATATCTGGTCTCCCCGGTTCGTTGACCGTTTTGCGGATTATGCCGCCGGCTGCGCACGAATTGTTCAAGAAGAGAGTGACGGCATCCCTTTTTATTGCCCCGTTAACGAGATTTCGTTCTTATCCTGGGGAGGTGGTGATGCAGCCTATCTCAATCCGTTCGCACATGGTCGCGGTTTCGAGCTCAAGGTGCAGTTGGCACGCGCAGCGATTGCTGCCATGGACGCAATTCTGACTGTAGACCCGCGCGCTCGTTTCGTGCACTGCGAACCAGCTATCAACGTTGTCACGGATCCAGAACGCCCTTGGGAAGAACGTTTAGCCGACGGACACCGAAAGTCACAGTTTCAGAGTTGGGACTTGATTGCAGGACGGTTATGGCCCCAGATCGGTGGTGCGGAACGCTATCTCGACGTCGTGGGTGTCAATTACTACTTTAATAATCAGTGGATCCACGGAGGACCGCCACTCGATATCGGGCATAGACTGTACAAGCCCCTCAGCAATATATTGATAGAGACTTATGCCCGTTATGGCAGGCCAATGCTGATTTCCGAAACAGGTATCGAGAATGAGCGAAGAACCGCGTGGTTCGAATATGTGACGAGGCAGGCTGACATCGCAATGGAAGCCGGCGTACCGTTGGAAGGCATTTGCCTGTATCCCATCGTCAACCATCCCGGCTGGGACGACGAGCGGGCCTGCCAAAACGGCTTGCTGTCTGCTGTGGCCAAACCTCCGAAAAGAGACGTTTATCAACCGCTTGCAACCGCCATAGAGATGTATTCCCTGACCCACCCGTGTTCACAAGCCAAATGACTTCTGCAGCAGGAACACTGGGAGAACCCAGACATGTGAGATTTTTGTTATCGCGATATTGATTTTCGCGATTCGAGATAGTAAATCTTTGAGTGACAGGAGCACTCAAATGACTGATAAAGCCAATCCCCCGCCCCCTTTAACCGCACAGCTCTGCTACTCGATCTATTCGGCCGGCATAGCAATACAGCGAGCATACAAGCCTTTTCTTGACGAACTCGGCCTGACTTACCCCCAGTATCTCGTGCTGAATATTCTTTGGGCTCAAGACGAGCAAACGGTTGGATCGATCGCCAACAGCCTTGCCCTGGAATCCAGTACACTGACACCACTCCTGAAACGACTTGAAGTTGCGGGCCTGTTGCATAGAACTCGCAGTAAAGAGAATGAACGGCAAGTTGTTGTGGCGCTTACTGAAGAGGGGCGCGCCTTGCAGCGAAAAGCTGGTTGTCTAAGCGACGCGTTACTATCAGCGTCAGCACATAGTCCACATGATCTGGCGCTTCTCAACCGCGACATTAGAAATCTACGCGACGAAATTTACGCGAACATTGAAGGTTGGAGTGCTCCCGTCTGACCGACGAGAGCCCAGCATCTGTGTCAAGCACTTTAACGACACTGTAAATGCATCCCGCCAAGATCAGTGTGTTCGTAACGTGGACCATAAAGAAATGGCCCACCGCATTTTCTTGGGGCAGCTGGCCTAATTCTCTGATTTGAGCGCTGTCCACAGCCTGTTCAGCACACGCTGTTGCGTAGCGTCGTATGGTGAAATTGTAAAAAGCCTGTCGAGGACCGCCGCTGAAGGATAGATTGAGGGGTTTTTGCGAACTTCCTCATCTAGAAACTCTTGAGATGCAAGGTTACCATTTGCGTATTGTACGTAATTGGAAGCTCTGGCAATGACTTCGGGCTTCATCAGATAATTGATGAAGGCATGTGCTTCATCCACGTTTTTTGCATCGGCAGGAATGGCCAGATTGTCAAACCACATATAAGTGCCCTCTTTGGGAATGACGTAACCCAAATTGACCCCGTTGCCAGCTTCTTCCGCCCTTGCCTTCGCCTGCAGCACGTCACCCGAGAAACCGATCGAAATGCAAATGTCGCCTGTTGCAAGCTCATTGATATAGGCCGACGAGTTGAACGAGCGCACCGACGGACGGATTGATTTGAAGACCTCAACACCACTCTTGAGATCATCCGATTGTTTGCTATCGGGATTTTTACCGAGGTAAGACATGGCAATAGCGACCGTCTCGTCAGGCGCGTCCAAAATATTGATGCCGCACGCTGCTAGCTTTTTTGCATTGTCGGGGGCAAAAAGTACGTCCCAGCTGTCGATTGCGACATCGCCTAACGCAGTTTTGACCTTCTCGACATTATATCCGATACTTGTCGTTCCCCACATGTAATTGACGGCATATTGATTTCCAGGATCATAAGCGGCAAGCCGTGTCATGATGTCCGGCCACATATTGCGGAGATTAGGGAGCTTTGATTTATCCAGTTTCTGGAAAACCCCTGCGTTGATCTGTCTGGCAAGGAAGGGGCCGGTCGGAACAACAACATCGTAGCCTGATGCTCCTGCGAGGAGTTTTGTCTCAAGCAGTTCGTTGTTGTCGAATACGTCGTATATAACCTTTATTCCTGTTTCTTTTGTAAAATCATCAAGTATTGACTGTTCGATATAGTCGGACCAGTTGTAAACATGCACAACGCGGTCAGCAGCAATGGCGGAAGTCGCACTACCGATAACGGCAGCGCCGAAGATTACGCGCAACAATATTTCGTGCATAAAAGCCTCTTTTATGAAGTTGATGACATAGCGTCGCGAGTAATTCAGTGTGAGAGGGCCGCTTTGACGGTGCCGACAAAGAATTGCCAAGGCCGCGCCCCTACGGGGCTAATGGCAGCAGCCAAGACGTTTCTGGATCAAACTGGGCACACCTATTGAAATACGGACGACGGCCAAAAATGCGTGCGGCCTGTTTCGTCTGTATTTCCGTTTTATGGATTCACATTTCAATTGCAGTACGACACCTGCGAGTTGCGCTATGGTGACTGGCGAAACTAAAGCAAAGAATGGTGCGCGCAGAACATTATCGATGGCACAGAATCAAATATAAAACGGCCATGATGCTCAGCAGAGATAAGGCTGCCGCGCCGATCGTGTATAGTTGTCGGAATTCATCTGGTTCGCCATCGGAAGAATGGAATGACTGTTCATTGCGTTGACTCACATCCAACGCAACGGGCAAATCAGGAGCGCATTTGGCACCAATTTTCTCCCCGGATTTATCAAATAACCGATCTTGATAATCCCACGATATCAGCGCTTTCCTGCGTCTCTCGGATCGCTTTGGATTGAGGTCTTCAGGTCTGTCACTACTTGGCGCTTTTTCAGCGTAGTCCTCGGGTCCAAATCCCATTCCCTCACCTCCGTCGCATGAGAGACTAGAATTTCATGGCCGCTTTTCAGCCGAGTTACATTTCATTACTTATGTCTTATAAATGAAACATGCCCGGTTATTTGAAAGGTCTGCTCACACAGGGTAGCGAAGGTTTTCTGACGCTTACTGAAGGGCAACAACAGGGCGACATTGCCGCCAGCACCCCACAATAGGACGCAGCTTACAGGCTCTGAGGAGCCTGTAAGCCAGTGATAAAGGTCAGGACGAAATTCCGTTATCCGCCTTTAACATGTCTGCCGCACGTTCGCCGACCACCACACATGGAGCCATCAAGTTGCCGACGGGTATTCTCGGCATAACCGAGGCGTCGGCAATGCGCAGATTTTTGACACCATACACACGCAGGCGTGAATCAACGACTGACATGGCATCTCGTCCCATTTTGGCCGTACACGACTGGTGCCAATACGTGACAGCGGAGTTGCGTATAAAGTTCTCCATACTTGCGCGGTCGCGTATGGCGGGAATGACTTCCCGCTTGATCAAGGACCGAAAACGATCACTGTTGCCCAATTCCCTGCACAATTCGATAGTGCGAAAGGCTGTGTCCATATCCTGAGGATCGCTCAGTGAGTTGGGTGTAACAATAATCGGGTCGTTGGGTTGCGGGCCGGACAGGCGAACGCATCCACGGCTCTTGGGCTGAGCAAGCCCGGCGAACATCGTCCAACCATGTTCAGGCGCTTGCAATCCTACCTCAGGTGGCGGCGGCACTGCGAATTCCAGCTGGCACTGCACCATATCAGGCGCAGGCAAGCGCGCGTCGCTCTTTGCATAGAGCACTGCTTCGCAGCCGCCACCACCCACCAATTGAGGTTTCAGATATTCCCAGGTACAGCCGAAGGCTATGTGGTCCTGATGATTTTCCCCAACCCCCGGAAGGCCTTGGACGATAGGAATACCGTGGCGTCGCAATTCATTTGCCGGTCCAATACCGGATTGCATAAGCACTTTGGGCGTATGTACCGCCCCAAGAGACAGCACAACTTCGCGATCGGCACCGACGCGCAAAATCTTATCACCAACCATGGCTTCTACGCCGACGGCTGTCTTGCCTGAAAAAATGATCCGAGTGACAAGCGCGCCCGTCAAGACCGTGAGGTTTGGCTGGCTCATGATCGGTTGCGTATATGAACGAAAAATCGACTGCCGCTTGTTGTCACGGATTCGCAACTCAGCAATGGCGGCTCCGCCGTCACCCTCCATCATCTCGCCATTGGCGCTTTCAAATTTCGCGATGCCGAGATCCTTCGCGGCATCAACCGTGATCTCCGCAAGCGGCTGAGGGGAATGGGGCTGTGCAACATATACCGGTCCACCCGCCCCCCGTCGTGTCGGATCAGCTTTACCCTGCCAATCTTCAATACGACGGTAATAGTTCAGAATAGAATCGTATCCCCAGTCCGGATCACCTGTCTCGTCAGCAAAATAGTCCCAGTCAGCCTTGTGACCGCGGGCCCAAACCATGACATTGATACTAGACCCACCGCCGAGTACCTTGCCCATGTTCAAGGGAAGACGACGACCATTAAGGTGTGGTGAGGGCTCGCCTTCGAATGCCCAGTCGTGCGATGAACCAAGATTAAGCGGCCATTGGGCCGGGTCTGAAATCGAAGGCGCGTTGTCGTCGCCACCAGCCTCAATAAGAAGGACCTGAACGTTTTTGTCCTGGGCCAGGCGAGCAGCGACCACAGAGCCGCTAGAGCCAGCTCCGCAGATGATGAAATCGAAATGGGTACGAAATTTAGTGCGATGAGCCCGTGCTTCCGGACCGTCGCGGTCTGTTGTGGCGTGTTCCATAAGTCACCTTGTATGTTGAATTAAATGTGTTGTTGCGCGGAGCGCAATGCTCAACCGACCTATGTCGGGAGCCGCGTTAAACAGAGATTTCAGCTTGTGGTCCGTCAGTTTCATTTGAAGTGAACGGGCCGAACTCGTCTGGAAAATGCATTGGTGTTTTCAAGCGAGTGCATTTTTGCACTCGCTTGATGTTTCTGTTGTCAGTTTGCTTTGTTGTTGTCAGTTGGCTTTGTTCTGGATTGTCTTGGCGGCCTCATCGATCGTGTCTGCGACAACCTTTGGCTGTGTCATGAACAGCGCATGGCTGGCTGAGACCTTGGTGATCTTCGCCTTGATCCGCTCAGCCATGTGAATGAGCATCGCCTGATCAAAGGCCTTGTCTTCCGTGGCAATGACAGCCCAGCTGGGCTTGGTGCGCCAGGCAGCATTTTTGAGCTTTGTGCCAAACACCTCCAGATTGATAGGAACCTGCGAGTCTCGCATGAAGGCTGCATCTTCATCACTGACATCATGGGCAAACCCGGCTTTGAATTTCTCGGGGCTGACAAAACCGAAGCCGTCATCGGCCTTGTCGATCACAAATTCGGAGGCTGGGGCAAAACCCTCATATTGCTGGCCAGTCGTTTCACCAGCATCTGGAGACAGGGCCGACACATACACCAGGCCAGCGACATTGGCGTGAATGCCTGCCTCCGTGATGACGGTACCGCCCCAGGAGTGACCGACAAGAATGGTTGGGCCGTCCTGACGGTCGAGTGCGCGGTTTGTCGCGGCAACATCGTCGTCAAGAGAAGTCAGGGGGTTCTGGACAATCGTTACCTTGTAGCCACGCTGGGTGAGCTGATCGTAAACGCCGCGCCATCCCGAACCGTCTGCGAATGCACCGTGGACGAGGACGACATTCTTGACGGGCTGGGCTGCTGATACTGAAGTTGCATGTCCTGCGGCGGCGATAGCGATAGCGGCGGCAGCTGTGAGGAATTTGTTGTCGGTCATCTGCATCACTCCGTTGTTATGCGATAACTATTATCGCGATAACTATATAAAACCAGACATCGCCATCTCAGTCAACTCCTTTTTTTCGAGATGGGTTTATTGGCGCTCGCAAGTGCGGCTGGTTATGGTGTTACCGCTGCACCTTATTTTTGTTTTGTCGTCAACGACTAAGGAAAACCGCGGCTTTCCAAATAGTTGGGTGGTGTTCGCAGTAATGCCATCTATTCAATCAAACATGGGCATACGCGTGCGCCAAGCCACCTGCCTCGAAAGTCAGCGGAATATTGTGCTGCGCCACCACGAGGTCATTCATCGTTGGGAGAGAATTGTCTCAACGAGACGAACCCAGTAACTCACGCCGAATGGGATGGCGTCATCGTTAAAATCATAGGCGGGATTATGTAATCCTGGCGTATCGCCGTTTCCTATGATTATGAAAGCACCCGGTCTGCTTTCCAGCATATAGGCGAAGTCTTCTGCTGCCATGCGGGGCTTGATGTCAGACGCTACCGCCTTTTCGCCAACGACCAGTTTTGCCACCTCTAGAGCGATCTCGGTCTCCTTCTCATGGTTGAATGTTACGGGATAACCATGGTTATAAGAGACGTCTGCTGTGGCCCCAAAGATGCTTGTCGTTAACCGCGTCACATCCTTCAGCCTCCTTTCCGCAAATGCGCGCATTCCAGCGCTCAACGTTCTCACGGTCCCAGTCAATCTCACTGTGTTCGGGATGACGTTATGGGCATTCCCCCCTTGAATGGATGCGACCGTAATCACCAGCGCATCGGATGGTTCGGTTTCGCGCGACACGATAGTCTGGAGCGCGATGACAAGGTGGGAGGCGACCACAATGGGATCAATTGAAAGATGTGGTTGACCAGCATGCCCGCCACGACCGTGAACAACGATATCGAAAGTGTCGGCAGCAGCCAGAATTGCTCCTGCCCGGATTGCAAAATATCCAACAGGAAGCATGGGCTCGTTATGCATCCCAAACACACGTTCTATGTCAAACCTCTCCATGAGCCCGTCCTTGACCATGGCTAGCGCCCCAGCCCCACCTTCCTCCGCTGGCTGAAAGATAACAGCCACTGCACCTCGGAAATTGCGCGTTCCACTGAGGTATCGAGTGGCTCCAAGGAGCATGGCCATGTGACCATCGTGCCCGCAGGAATGCGCACGACCGGATATCTTCGACGCCCAGGATTTGCCGCTTCGCTCAAGGATCGGCAGGGCATCCATATCTGCCCGCAACCCGATGACCGGCCCCTCGCCCAACGTTCCTTTGACAAGGCCCACAACCCCGGTTTCGCCGATACCAGTCTCAATCACATCGCAACCGAATTGCGAGAGTTTGTCAGTGATGAAACGGGCAGTCGCATGGACGTCGTAGAGAAGTTCCGGGTTCTGGTGGAGATGACGCCGCCAGGCAATCACGTCATCACCCATCTCACCAATACCGTGCGCAAGCAGCATCTTGAAAATCCTATGTCTTGAATAATGATAGACCGCCATGCTGGTCGCACGTTCGCCACCAGCACATTCGAGCCGGGTGGTCAGTCGGTGTGATCTGGCTCTAATGGGGCCACCTTGTCTTCACCGTCCGTCAGGCGGCCGTCGACTTGCAAATGCAGAAAATCGCCCTCGTCAGGCCACGGGTAATAAGGAGAAAAGTAGTAGGCTACACTACCGAAACCGACGATTTGTTTGAGAAACGAAAACGCTCTGCTGGCGCCCTTGAGAAGCGCAGAGTACAGCGGGCTAAGCCGCGAAATGGTTCCTGAAGAAACACTCAACTTCATGACAAATCTCCCGCCTATAGGCCGCTTTAGAAGCCTGCAGGTTGGCGAGGTGAGGTTTCGCTTTCGTATCAGCGATGGGTGTGTTGATTACAAATGGAATAGATTGCCAATTCCAACACTTCTTGCATATTTTCCATATTTTACTATATCTAATGTTCAATTAGTGGGTAAGTGCGTGAAAGATATTCTGACTACGGCGGACGCCGCGGAGTTATTAGGTGTTTCTGTGCGAACTGCCCAGTTATGGGTGGAAAGCGGTCAATTGCCGTCTTGGAAAACACCAGGCGGACACAGACGAATTCCCCGACAGGCAGTTCTGGATCTGATTGATGATCCCCATTCCGATGATATTCGCGTTTCAGCCCGGGGTGTGGTTGTCGCAGCTCAAGGTCGCGGTGCCCACTGGCAGCTGACCGGCCTTCCAGGATCAGGCTTGCTCCTGGATGTCGTGGAAGATGTCGAGGCCTTGTCCAAGTTGATCGCGGTCATCCCTCCTATGCTGATTATCGTTGAAAACGCAGATGAACCTGATCGAAAGCGGCTCATAACCGCGCTCGGCAACGATGTTCGCTACAGACAAACGCTTATCGTCAGTGCAACCGAAGCCGACGTTAATCATCCAGCGACGCGGATGTCCCGGCGCGTACAAGTGAAGATGTCGAGCGACGTCTCGCAGATGAGCGCAGCGGTCGTGGATTATCTGCGATCGACCAAGCCAGCTGATAATTTGTCCGCCGGCTTTCCGACGCCCTGGAATGAACGTGCGCGTCTGGAGGCAGTGAAGCAGTCCGAGTTGCTTCAATCGCCACCCGACACGAGCTTTGATCGCCTTGTACGCCTGGCAGCCGACGTCACACATGCTCCTGTCGCAATGTTCACTTTGATCACCAAGGACGCACAGTGGTTCAAATCGCGAATAGGGTTTGAAGGAGAACAGACCCCTCGAGACTGGGCATTCTGTAACAGTACGCTCATGGCAAACAAATTTACGGTGATAGAAGACCTGTCGAGAGTTGAGATATTCGAGGGCAATCCGGCGCTTGCAGCGCCATTTGGCTTTCGATTTTACGCGGGCGCTCCCGTTCGCGACAAATTCGACTTTGCGCTTGGCTCAATATGCGTCATCGACGTTGTACCGCGTACCTTGGCCCCTTCTGAGTTCGAAGCGCTGACAACTATCGCCGAGGCAACTACCAACTTAATTCGCGTTCGCGCCCAACAACGTGAAGAGCAAAACGCGTATTCTGCCATCTGAGAGGACACACACGTCGACAGCGCTTACGTGGCCACGGATGGGTAGGAGTGGCCCTGCCAATGCGCCAGCTTACCCGCAAATTCCCGATGAAATGATAGCGGTCCTGACCTAGCGGCATATGGCTCGTCGTAGATGCCTATGAAAAGAGTGAGATTGAGAAAGAAATGTGCTCCCATCTCAAACAAAGCCACGAAGTCATGTGCAGTGAGCGCATTGCGCTCATCTACCGTCAAGCTCATAATTGTCGATTCCTCTGCTGAATTTGACAGCAGAGTCGCACCGATCGTTTGTTCCCAACGTGCGACAAGGCCATGTGGATCGATGGTATACTGCCGCAACAATGCGGGATCTCGGTCCACCATGAAGAGAAACTTGTTGACGAAATATTTGCTCACGCGGCAGGCTCCTTTGGATACCAGGTAAAATATGCTTCCATTGTGTGAAACAGATCGAGATTGTCGACGTAATCAGCACATTCCGCACCAGCGACCCCCAGCATCAGTATAAAATTTAGAAAACCGTGCGTCGCGTTTCCGCTTTTTTCCATACTCTCGTGGCTGACATTTCGAAGTATTGCTTCGACATCACCAGTACGAAGCCACTCAATAGCTTGCCGGTCAAATACCGGATCCGGTCCCGTCTCCATGAATTGACGAGGTCCGCCCAACTCTAGGGAAAGATGGCCGGTACCGATTGCTGCGACCCTTTTCGAAGATGGAAAGCCCTCAATCGCTCGGCGAATAGCCAGGCCAAGGTCATAAAACCGTCTGACTGACGGCAAGGGTGGTGCAAAGATATTGGTGTAAATTGGCACAATGGGCAGGTCGTTTTGGGGCCGTAAAGTAATGATCGGGCAAACGATCGAGTGGTCGATTTTCAATTCATTGGAGAATGCAAAGTCAAAGTTCTGATCAAGCAATGACGTGTGCATGAACGCCGACATAGCCTCATCGCCCTGCAACATGTATTTCGGCAGGCCAAATTCGCGCTCTTCGTTATAAAATGTCGCGTCATACCTTGGAGCCTTCCCGATCAGAAATTGCGGACAATTATCCAGAAAAATCTGATGAAAATGGTCAGATCCGACCATGACGAGGATATCAGGCTGCGCGCGTGCCAAAGTCTCGCGATACGCTTCAACTTTGAGTCTCCATTCCGGCGCCTGAGGCATCTGCTCCTCAGCAGGCGCTGTGGTCGCTCTAAGATAAAATGGGTGGTGAGTGGATGCCAGTGTGGCAACTAGTTTAGCCAATGCCCTGCTCCTAAATAAACAGATAGGGTTAAGTCGGGCCAGACTGAAGCATTGAGAATGCTAGTGCGATTTAACCTACCCGAACTATGAGGTTTGCATCAGCTTTCTTAGGCAGGAATGCTTTCGCGGTTGTTTCAGATATGCATGTTTCTGTTTCGGGTGTAACAGTTTGTCGGGACGCGCGGAGATAGCCGCGCGCCGTATTTCGAGGACACCCTTGTCCTTGATCGCTTCATGACACTGCAGGGAGCGACAACCTAAGCTCTGCCAACAATCCTGCTAGCCGCGCCTCTGTACGTCGCGGTTACATCCGCATCAAACATGTAACCGGCGCCCCTCTCCGTCTTGATTAACGCTGGCTGTGAAGGATCCTTCTCCAGCTTTCGGCGTAATCTCAGGATCAGAACGTCGATACTCCTATCGAACACTTCTTCATTGTAAATTCGACTTGCCGAAAGGAGCTGCTCACGTGACAGGACCTGACGCGGCGATCGCAGAAAAGCTGTCAAAAGGTTGAACTCACCTGCTGTCAGCTTCACTTCTTGTTCGCCGCAATACATCAGCTTACGAAGCTTTATGTTGAGCTCCCATTCGTTAAATGAATAAATTTTCTTGTCTTTCTTGACTTCTATGGCAGGTTTTTCTCGTAATGATGAGCGAACGCGTGCCAACAACTCCCGCGTACCAAAGGGCTTAGTGATGTAGTCGACAGCTCCCAGTTCCAGCCCAACGACTTTGTCGGCCTCTTCAAGTCTGTCGCCGCTTATGATTATAATCGGATAATCAGACGTGCTTGATAGCTTTCGAACAATGTCGAGACCGTCTTCGTTTCCCAAATTCAGATCGACGATGATTAGGTCAATCGGGTCCGTGCTCAGAACTCTGGCAAGGTCCTGGCTTCCGCTGAGAACAGTTACCCTAAAGGCGTGTTGCGACAGGTAGTCCTTCAACAAGCTGCGCATGGCGGAATCGTCGTCTATCACCAATATGTGTTTCACGGCGCGGCTCCAATCTCCGCAAGGCAAATGACGGCTAATTGCTCGTCTCGACCTAAAACGTTGCAGTCCATGGGTCTTCGGTTCGGGACGGATTGTTTTGACGGGGACGTACCCACTATCAGATCTTCCTCCCTTGCAGACCCGCAAGCCATTTGATGGCAGTGGCCCGAGAGGCGTTTCAGCAAATCATACACTTTGAGTTTCCTTTTTTGACCTATCAAAAAGCTACGTCTATCGAAGGTTGAAATTACCGTAAATATCATTTGTATCAATTTTATCATTTTGTAAAGCGCCCTTGAAGTTATTAATTGTCCTAGTTTTGCGTTCCGCAGCGATATTTTTGGGCGGGGTATGTGCTCTACCTCCAGAGTTTCGTGTTCATGTCCGGAAGCTGGTGGAGGATTGCAAATGCAACATTGCAAAGAGGTCCCAGCCAAGGACCGTTGAGACCGAGACTGTGAGCGATGGCCTGTTAACTGATGGCTGATTTTTGAGTTTGGCGCTTTTTTCGAGGGGGTAGCCAAAGCTAACTGATGTTAGGAGACCGCAAATAAATGCCCATCCAAGAAGCAGACATTTAGTAATGTTTTTGTTCGAAGCATCGACAGGCAACTATAAGGGCAATAGCTAAGCCACTGAAAGGACCAAAATATATCCTTCCGTGGCTTCATAAATCCATGAAACACCATGCGACGAAGAGGATGTGTTTTGTTGAAAGCCAGTTTGAGCGGCACAGGCTTTAAGGCTCAGTCATTGATGACCGTGGCTGCCAGACAATATTAAGTACCGTGTCATATGGGACGGGTCAGACTGTCGAAAATGGCATTTGCCAACGAAGCGGAACTGAACGGGGTTTTCAATATCCGCGATCGCAGGTGAGAAAGTTCCGGGGTAAGTTCGAGGGTTCTGTCGCCCAGCAACAACATTCTCCCCTGCCCAAACAGAGTTTCCATATGACCAAGATCAGCCTTGGCGATAACGCATTTTTGATTGAAAATAGCGAGATCGGCACGCATACCGCGATCAAGCTCCCTGCGCAAATCGACCATGTCGGTGTAACCAATCGGCTCGTAGCCTAATGCGGCGACCTTCTCCTCATAGAGTTCCCGCAGCATCTTGTCCTCCTCAACAATAATCACCTGCTCCCCATTTCCGGTCGGCACCGCGCGCTCATTAAAGAAACTGTCTATCGGTAGCGGCGCTTTGACTGTGGACGGAAAATAAAGCGAAAACTCTGTGCCTTTGGCGCTTTCACTTTCCACGTTGATGCAACCACCCAAAGCACTGACTATTCCGTGGACGGCAGAAAGGCCAAGACCCGAACCACCAGAACTGGAATTCGTCGTAAAAAATGGCTCAAATATATGGGGCATTACATGTTCTGGGATACCAGGCCCCTCATCTTTGACCGAAAGGCAGACATATGCACCTGGCGCAATTTCGCCATGGGACAAAGCCTTTGTGCGAGCGACATCAAAAGTTTGAACCTCGATTTTCACTCTTTGCCCACGAGCCGATGCCTGACTGGCATTTTTGCACAAGTTCATAGCCAACTGGTGGATCTCCACCGGATTGCCTTCGATAACGGCTGACGTTTGGCAAAGGTACCAGTCCAGCACAACCTTGTTGCCCAAGGTAACCTGCAGGAGAGGCAGGATGTCGGCAATGGCATCAGCAACGTCAAATGGTTTGACAATCCGCTCGCGCTTGCGGCTGAAAGTCAAAATCTGATCCACGATATGTTTCGCCCGCGCCCCGCTCTTGAGTATTTCCTCGACATAATTGCGTGTCGCTGACGGTTTTCTAAGAAGCTGAACTGCCATCTCACCGTATCCGAGGATAGCACCGAGGACGTTGTTAAATTCGTGCGCAATGCCTCCAGCCAAAGTCCCGACGGCCTCAAGGCGTTGCGCGTGCTGCAGCCGCGTTTCGAGCCCGTCGCGCTCCTGCCGTCCCTTAATTGTCTCGATGAATTCCATGAACGTCTTTAATGTCGCCAGCAACAGGTGCATCTCATCTGTCGTGAAGTGCGCGCGTGCATTGTCGAGCGCAAGAACAAGTACCGCAATGTCCTGTTCACCCACTTCAGCGCCAACAACCAGATGGCAAATGTTCCTGTCGCGGACATCAAAGAGGTTGCCCAATCTCATAGAATGGCAGCAGGAAGTCTTGTCGTAGAAGCGAAATGTCGGAGCGCCTTTCTGGCGAATATGATTGCGGGTGAAATCCTTCAGGATAGCCCTGCTTTCACTGCTGTCTGGAAACTGGTGTGCGTCTCTCAGTTCGGACCGATCGGAGTTGTAGATGGCAAAACTGGCGCGATGAGCACCAAATATGGTTGAGATACGGGCCAGAGCGCGATCCATGAAGTCAGGGAATCTTGAAGGACAGCAATCAACCATATCGTCTTTGATATCCGCTATGACTTGCTCATAGTGCAGTCGTCGCTTGAGACGGGTCGTTTGTGCACGAAGTCGATAGACAAGAACACAAATATAGACGGACAGAAAGGACGCAATGATCCCCAGCATAATGCGGCTGGTAGACGCTCGCGACGACGCATCGGCCGCAATGCTTACGTACTTTGACTGAAGTTTTTCCGCACGCAGTGGTGTTGGCGATGCCTGGATAGCTGCGATCTTGGAGTCAACCCGCGGCAATACGGCCAGGATCATCTTTGCGTGCACAATCACGGTGCCAAAACTTTTCAAGACCGGAGCGGCGGTGTCGAATTCGGGCAAGTGGGACAGCCTTGCCTGGATCAGGGACTGGAGGCTTTCGTCAGGCCTTGTTGAAAACCGCATCATGAGGTTTCCAAGGTCGCTTGCACGAGCCAGCGCACGTTTAACCACCTCGTTGTCGGATTCGTGTAAAGTCGTCAGTGTCTGGCCAAACACACTAATCGAGTTTTGCAAAAGAGCGTTGCGTGTCTTGAACCCTTCAACCAAGACCTCATCTGAATCTATGCCTTTTGCCAAGTCCGTCAGCAGCTGGTGTAATTCGTCATCATCATTGAAGGGCGGGGTTTTCAGAAGCTCGGTAAGTTCGCTGATGGTACGCCTGAGATTTGAAACAGAATGGACGAGCGCGTCATATGACGGCAATAATCCTGCTCTGGCGCGCAGCACGTCGCGCTGCAAAGACGCATGATTGACATCAACTGCCCTCAAGTTCTGCATAACGGCTTCATGGACAGCACGGCCGGGATCTCTGCCTGCTACTACAAGCGCCAGAATGATTGCCGATATCGTCAGGATCCCGATTGGGAGGATTTCACCGAGACTCGTCAGTGACAGCCGTCGAGAGACGCTTACCATTATAAACCCCGGTCAAACTTTTCAGGAAAGCTTCTAAAGCTGCAATATCTTCGTCGTTGAGCTGGCGACCTAACTGGCTCTCCCCCATGATTGCGATCGCCTCCCTCAACGTTTCGGTTCGACCATCATGAAAGTAAGGCGCGGTGACCTCCACGTTGCGCAGACTTGGCACGCGAAAGACGTTCTCTTCTTTATCGTGGCGCTGCAGCCGCTTTTCCAGATCTTCAGGCTCATGCAAGGAGCGCGCATCCGGATCCCCGAAAACGCCAAATATCTGGAACATGTTGCCACCGACGTTGGAGCCTTGATGACAAGACACGCAGCCATACTCCATAAACAATTTCAGGCCCTGTTTCTGGTTAGGAGAAAGAGCCTGTTGATTACCTTCAAGGTACTGGTCAAACGACGAATCCGGGGTAACGAGTGACAGCTGGTATGCCACCAGAGCATCTAGAACGTTTTCGCGGTCTGCCTGCCGTCCATATTGCGCCGTAAAAACCTCGATGTAACTTTTTTGCCCATTGAGCCTTGAAAGCAAATCAGGCCATTCAATCGCCATCAGATTTGGATCATGAAGAATGGTCTCGTTCTGCGCCGCTAAAGACGTAAACCTGCCCCGCCAACCCAACCGGTAATTGTTGCCTACGTTAAATATCGTGGGCGCATTGAACTGGTGTACTTTCCCCTGGTATCCAACCGTTCTGGAAAGACGGATCGTGCCACCTGTTTGCAGATTGTGACAGGTACTGCATGACATCGCATTCTGCCCCGACAGAACAGGATCGTGAAAGAGACGTCGGCCAAGCGAAATCTTACTTGCATCAAGAACCGGCGGAGGCGGCAGCGGCGCCAAAGCCTCGTGATGGCCCGGATAAGGCTCTAGGCTCGCCGCAAATGTCGTGACAACACTGCACGATATTACAGCCGCCATCGCCAGAGGTTGGACGTACCGTTTTTCCGGGAAGCGACGGCGTACTTCATCCATACAGCGTTTCGCTCCCTATGGCTCAACTTTGAAATGACAATCAGGCTCATCACCCAGGACGGACTAGCCTCCTAAGCTGCAAGTAAGGATACCAAGTTTCAATTTTTTCACAAGTATCAATTTCTTCATTTTTTTAAATCATCTGAAGATGTCTGATTGGGGTTTATGGGTGAGTGACGGGTGCTTGAAAAAGAGCGGCGAAATGATCGCCGCGCACAGCCAACCTAAGATACAGCCGCCGAGTACGTCGGTGGGCCAATGTTGTTCAGTAACAACACGTGACAGGGCAATAAGGACCATCATCCCGAAAGCAGCTCCCCGCCACCCGGGCAACCTCGAGACGATGCAGTAACAAACGGCGCCAGAAAGGGCAGCTTGGGCCGATGGAAACGATTCAAAGGCCCGCGAAACAGAAAATGGGCTGAAGAAAAACATATCGGGCACTGCCAACGTCGTTGGACGAGCCCTGCCAATGGATACTTTCGCAATGATGGCGACTAACAGTGCAAACACGCCGCTGACCAGAACAAAACCAAGAAGTTTTGCAAATGCTGAAGCCAAAGTACGTCTCACGACGAATGCGAAAAGCGTTGTGAGAACGAGTATCGTCGCAATTGCGGACAATAGGTTTGTCGGTTCGGTAAATTCGGTCAGATCCTGAAAAAAAACCTTTACGATTGCTGGCGTTTCTCGAGCAGCCATCACGACGGCCTCGTCAAAAAAAGCCGCAGCTCCAAATGCGATGCCCACGAAGCACGCCCTAGTTATTGTGGCTTTACGCGAGGACGGAATTTGTGGACTGACTTTATTGGTATCTGTTGACAGGCCGGACAGCCATTTTACGGATTTCAACACCATGGGTTCTCAAGCCTTAATTATACGATGGGCTAGACATGCATGTCGCATCACGTGTGATTCACGACCGCAAGGCCGCAATGCGTTTCAGACTTTTGAACTTCAGCATTATGTCGGTGAGGTGAAAAATCATTACACTTGAAATATGAGACTGCGACGCGCCGGGCAAACATTCGCGCGTCAAAGGGGCACCGCTAGCTGTCTATGATTGAGAGTATGCGCTGTTGTAACGTTGCCCAGCCCACGACGTCCGACAAGCGCCCGTGTTCACGTCACCGGTCAGGCTAACAGCTAGGTTCGCCTGATAATCGGCTTTTCACTCATTCGGCTGTGCCGTTGAGGTTGTCCGATCCCCGCCCGGCGCAACAGACAGGCACGTCACCGCTCAAGGGTACCAGTCTGGATAGAGTGGCGCAGACTGCAGGAGAACGGAAAAGATGGTAATGTGAATTATGCTGAGAGCGAGCAAGAGGATTAGGGGAAAAATGCCATTGAACCAAACGTCTTCTGCACTGTTTTCAACTGCCGTCTCACTGCCTGAAGCCGTTGTTGCAGTTTCATCAACATGCTGAGACATCACAATTGGCTCGGTTGGTTTGAACGACGGTTCACCCAGTATGGCGATGATGCTCTCAGCGGTTTGTGTATAGTGCGGATCGTTAACTTCCGTCCGAAACCGCGGCCTGCGCAGTTCATCTTCAGATCGAACGCTTACCAGATGGAGATGGCTGCTGTGAGGTTTTGAGCTGGCTTCTTCGCGGTAATCTTGCATGCGGATTTCTCCTTTGAAATAAAGGTTTGGTATTCAGGTAGTGCTGTGGGGGTGAAGTCAGGAATTGTCCTGGGGCGCACAATCAAGCTTAAGCCGAGCCCCCGTTACGCAGGCGCTTGGCGTCACGCCGCTGGGATCGCGAACCCTATCAATGGGGATATGTTGCTGATCTTGCAGCCGGCTAAGACAGTTCAAATGTCTTCGAGAAATCTTTCCAGATAGCCATTAAACTCTTCGCTGTTCTGGAGAAAGGGGGCATGCCCGGCCCGCGGAATACGAAAGCACGTACCCTTCCATAGTTTTGAATAAGGCACGCTATCAACGTAATCCAGGTTAATGATCGGATCGTCAGCGCCATTGACAATGGCTGTGGGAATGCTTGTCGAACTCACAATGGCGCGCTGATTGCTTTTTTCCGTAATTCGCGCAGCGGAGAACAGGATTGTCCGGAAACTCAAATCTGTTCTCATCGCCGCCTGCTCCAGTTGGTACGTTGCTTCATCGCCTAAAACTCTGTTCACGAACTGCATCGCCTCCAGTTCGGTGAACTTTCCCCGAGATGCCAGACCCTTCAGCAGACCGCCGCTGAAACCTTCCGATATATCGGGCCCCACTGGTGGCGTACCTGTGAGAAACAGCCCGCGGAGTGGGTACGAACGCGCTGCTACTTCGATTGCAACGTGTCCGCCCAAAGACCAGCCAACAAGGACGGGTCTTTTAAGATCCAGCTTTTCAAGAAGTTCAATGCACGCGTCTGCGAGGCCGGGTAACGGATATGTTCTCTCCTTGACCTCAGCGTCATCAGACTGACCGTGCCCGGGCAAATCTATGCAGATCAAACGATGGCCTCGGCCAAGGTGGGAATTTAACTGTCGGTGAAAAACCCTGCGGCAAGAAGAGTTGCCGTGGATAAGCACGACGTCCAAACCCTTGCCAAGTGTCATCTCGGCGACAAGATTGCCATGCGAGGTATCTACGTTCTGAATTACGGTATCAAACATGTCAGCCTGCTCTCATGCGTTGAATTGTTATGCGGGTAATCCGTCTGAACTTCTTTTTCATTGGAGGAAGTTCTACGATGAAGGCTTGGCTTCGCTGTTTCGGATTCCGAAAAACGGGTTACAACTGAAAGCCATGGATCTCTTGAAATACGATAAGGCTCAGTGTGCTTACCGCCATCCTGAAGGATGACATCCACGCGAGTTGACCCGAGTCGCGGACACGCGTGTTTGGCAGACTTGAGTTGGACTAAACTAAGCCGCCCAGTCACACATGTTGGTCTCACTGCGCTGATCACTGCTGTTGCTTTACTTTATCAGGAGGCACCAACCGCAGCGTGTGAACGGGAACTGCCTCCGCGCGGCCAAATGGCCCGGGCACCTTGTTTTTCACCGGCGTGAGAGATTTCAGATATTCCACAAGCGCGAGAATATCGGGTTCTTGCAGTTGAGCTAAATCAGCCCATGGCATGACCGGAGACAGAAGTCGGCCATCGGGACGCTCCCCTGTTGTAAGGGCCAGTCTAATGTCCTGTGGGGTCCAGGTACCGATCCCCGTCTCATCATCAGGTGTTATGTTAGGGCCGATCACGGTGCCGAGATTGGGGTCCCAGAAACCAACGTCGGACCCAGACAGTGTTTTGCTTTGATCACGTTCACCTAGAAAATGCCCGGGCGTATGACAGTGCTCGCAATTACCAAGCTGAGAGAGATAGTAACCACGGCTCACCAACTGCTGGTTTAGTTTGTCTGCCGCTCCAGCAATCCCCGCAAAACATGTCGTTAGCACGCACACGCTGGCGCAAGAGCTGAAAAAGGTGAAGAAGCTGGGTAATTTCATCGGTTTGATATCTCTTGTAATATGGATCAAAGTGCTGGTTGAAAAACACAGCCAGTGAGGCGTTGTGGCTGGCGGGGCGCTAGCCGCTTGGGATGGATAAATCGGACAACCGTCTATTCACGACCTTGTCGCCGCGAAATGGAGGAATTTTCGCCGCCCCGTTCATCTGCATCTCGTGCAGAGACAGACACGGGATAAACCAGACAGGCTGCCGGGCCAAAAAGGGAAAAGAAACGGAAACAGAGCGACGGACGAGACACGTGAGCGGGGTCTAAATGCTGGTCGCTATGACTTCCAGCACGCTCGTTAGTACGAACCGACCCAACCAAGCCCGTCTCGTGGCCAACACCGGAGAAATCGTCTTCTGAAAAAGAGCGTCTCGCTCTATTTTGCCGTTCAACCAGCCAAGGGTGGTCAACACGCCTCACTTTCCCGACATCCTCTAAAGGCAGGCCGAGACAGCTAATTTCTTGACGGCTCATGCCCAAGTCGCGAAGAATATGGTCATCGAGTAACCGCAACTGCTCGATTTGACGGCGAATTTTGCGCTGAAAATTCCACCAAGACAGTGGTGCTGTAAGAGTCTGCGTCAGTCGTTTTGCACGGTGAGACCAAATAGATCTGCGTCCGTACAGTGCTTCGTGGCGAGAGTTCGTATTCATCAATAGGGCGCTCCAAGCGGTTTTGATCGCTTGACATTGCCCGTCTGTATTTGTTGCAAGATTGCTATATCAGACAACTCGATTACAGACGTAATCGCATGTGCCGCCGAACAATTTGCGCTTGATTTGACGCGAGGCGCCGTCTTCTGAACGTATATTCTGGACGTCCTTGAAAACAGGACAGGCGCACTTGCAGAAAGTGCGCCTGTCTTCACAGTGTTGATCCTACTCAACTTTATAGCGATGCGCTTTAAGCGGGGCTGACAATCAATTCGTCAACGTTTCTGATGCCTGCATGTCCACTGACGCGCAACGACGCATCCCCCAAGCACAACTCCTGCATGCAATCGAGTAAGGCACCCAATGCCTCTTCCAGTTCTATTTGCGCTAAGGCTTGCCCAAGGCAACGATGCTCGCCGTCACCATAAACAGGATGCCATCGCGGTCGATTGCGCTCGAGTGAAAACACATCCGGCTCAGGAAAGACGCAGGGATCACGCAGAGCTGACATGGTGGACAAGATAAGCATGCTTCCACGCGGTATTACGTGGCCGGCAATTTCTATATCCTCCACTGCGAGGCGTGGGATCGATCCCACAGCGGGCTCCAGTCGCAAGCACTCTGCGACAGCAGGTACAATAAGGCGGCGATCCTCCTTCAATCGCAGCCAGATGTCGGATTGTCCTAGCAACAATCCGGTTTGAATCACGATTGCCGCACGTGTGGTATCTGTTCCACCCAAGATCACGCTAGCGAGTTGCATGACTGCCTCAGAAGGTGAAAGCTCGCCCTCTCTATCCACGTTAGCAACGTATTCGGAAATGAAATCGTCGTTCGGCGACTTGCGGCGTTCCGCGATCAACTCTTCGCAATACGATATGAAAATGGCAGTTGCCGCTTCCATTTCCGGTACGTCCTGGTCAGTCCAAGACGTGGTCAGCACCCTGGACACCTGATAAACCAATGCGGTGAAATGCTGGACATCCGACGCGGGAATCCCAAGTATCGCAGCAATTGTGATAGCCGGTATTTGAGCCGCAAATTCATCGCGCAATTTCAATCCATCTTCGCGCAAATGTTTGGATAGCAGATTTCCTGCCAAAACTCGTACTTTGGGCCGTAGGGCCTCCATCATTCGGAAAGAGAAACACTTGGTCATTGGCTGACGTCGTCGGCGATGTACGTCACCGTTCGAAAACAACATGCTTTTCGACAGAAACTCCAGAATCGGTCCGCCGGTTATTCCACGAGCGCTCAAATATTCAGTTTCAATCTGTTTGGTGCGTGGGTCCTTGACGAAACGTTGAACATCTTCCCCGCGTAAAAGTAGATATGCTCCATCCTCCCGCTTCAGGAACGGCATGTTTGCACGATATTCTGCAAAGATTTGGTGGGGTCGGGAGTTAAGTTCGGCGTAGGTAAGGACTGGCGGAGTTGGCATCATCGAATAATATGTCAAATGTAGATCCTTGGGTGAGAGGGGCCACCCTTCTGATCCGGCATTACTTTTTGATCATTACAAGGACGACTGAATCTCATTGCATTTGACATGAGTTCATTATGCTGAACTTGGCTCGAGCTCTCAGCTTACCGGTGGCAGATCATGGATCGTGGAGCGCGTCTGTCTGGAGAATGTTGCATTGGTGTTTTCAAGCGAGTGCATTTTTGCACTCGCTTGATGTTTCTGTTGTCAGTTTGCTTTGCTTTGAATTGTCTTGGCAGCCTCATCGATCGTGTCTGCGACAACCTTTGGCTGTGTCATGAACAGCGCATGGCTGGCTGAGACCTTGGTAATCTTCGCCTTGATCCGCTCAGCCATGTGAATGAGCATCGCCTGATCAAAGGCCTTGTCTTCCGTGGCAATGACAGCCCAGCTGGGCTTGGTGCGCCAGGCAGCATTTTTGAGCTTTGTGCCGAACACCTCCAGATTGATAGGAACCTGGGAGTCTCGCATGAAGGCAGCATCTTCATCACTGACATCATGGGCAAACCCGGCTTTAAATTTCTCGGGGCTGACAAAACCGAAGCCGTCATCGGCCTTGTCGATCACAAATTCGGAGGCTGGGGCAAAACCCTCATATTGCTGGCCAGTCGTTTCACCAGCATCTGGCGACAGGGCCGACACATACACCAGGCCAGCGACATTGGCGTGAATGCCTGCCTCCGTGATGACGGTACCGCCCCAGGAGTGACCGACAAGAATGGTTGGGCCGTCCTGACGGTCGAGTGCGCGGTTTGTCGCGGCAACATCGTCGTCAAGAGAAGTCAGGGGGTTCTGGACAATCGTTACCTTGTAGCCACGCTGGGTGAGCTGATCGTAAACGCCGCGCCATCCCGAACCGTCTGCGAATGCACCGTGGACGAGGACGACATTCTTGACGGGCTGGGCTGCTGATACTGAAGTTGCATGTCCTGCGGCGGCGATAGCGATAGCGGCGGCAGCTGTGAGGAATTTGTTGTCGGTCATCTGCATCACTCCGTTGTTATGCGATAACTATTATCGCGATAACTATATAAACCAGACATCGCCATCTCAGTCAACTCCTTTTTTCGAGAACTGTGTGAATTGGTTCGCGTTGCCGCTCCAGCCAAAGGTTCTCAGGAAACGATTTCAAACAAAAGCGGCACTCACGCATTATTTTTCGAATGGTCGCCTGACCTGTAGCGGCAGCAATCGACACTACATTCAAGGACACCCGACACGGTGTCGCTGAGGCCGGAACAGTACATTCGCGGCCACAGTCAACGGTCACATGCCTTGGCAACCGATTTCAATGGAAACGTTATGGGCAAGTTTTGTAACCGGAACGCAATGCCGACATTTCAACACCGGAATGAGCGTGACGCAGTGTCATGCAATACTCGAAAGGAAATTCGAATGGATGCGTCGGTAAAAATGGTAAACAAGTGCCCTGGCGACGACAGTGAATGGTGGGAGGTCACCCCCGGTGAACGGTTCACGATCCGTACCTCTGTCGCGGTTACCGGAGGCCTGTACACGATGATCGAAGTCACTGCGGAGTCACGTAACGGTGTACCCGTTCACACTCATGCCAACGAGGAGGAGCACTTCATTGTTCTTGAAGGCAGTATTCACCTTACAAATGGTAACCAGAGTGTGACATTGTCAGCGGGAGACTCTGCAACAGTCAAGCGCGGCGCACGTCACGCATGGTGCAATCTGTCAGACAATCCTGCCAGAATGTTGATCATTTTTTCCCCGGGACATATGGAACAGGCATTCAGGCTCATCGGCTCCCTAGAGGGTGGCGATCTATCAGCGATCGCTGAGTCAGCCGAAAATGGCGGCTCGACGATTGTTGGCCCACCACCTTTCGATAACATTTATTCTGTTATGTCACCTCGTCCAAGCCCCTGAGCCCCGCAATCCGTGGGTTGGCCGAGACAGATCCAATTGCAAGATCGGCTTAGAAGTTGCGTATTTTGGCTGTCGCTAGAATATTTACGAACACTAATCAGGGAACCGCGACTGGCACGCGGATGCCCCCCGACGCACGGTGGAGGTCGCGGAAAACGCGAAGCCCAAGTTGCCGACAAGACGACCCTTCCAGATAAAACAGGGGGGTTACACTTGAAGCTACTAAACGTTTGCTTCAAGCGTCTCGCAAACGTAATTGAGCATCAGGTGATCTGTATAGACATCCAGTGATCCTGTTCCCCTAGAGGTTATACCTCGAACTTAAGCCTGGGCAACCAGGCTTTTTTTTTCGCGTGGATAAAGCATGCAGCCTCATGGGCGCCTCTTGAGACCGTCAGTCTTTGCTCGGTCTTCGCCAAGCTTACCTGGCAACTGGCCGACCCGGGTTACATTTGAAACACAAAAAACAAATTAGCAATATCGGCAAATTTGATAAATATGATACTACAAGTATTATTCGTGACACCTCAGGATGAATTACATCACACATGGAGATATTATGCTGACCGTAGCGGAACTGGACGCAGACCCTCACAAAGCATTTGCCCGGCGGAGGCCTAATCATCGTATCGTTGAATATGAAGGTGGCGGCTTCTTTGTGCTGCACCACGCCGATGTTATTCGGTTGAGCAATGATCCGCGCCTCGTTTCAACAGAGACGGCCATTCCCGACTCCAGAGGCGTGTCTGAAGGAAGTCTGCATCAGTTTTTCAGTCACGGAATGTTGACGGTGAATGGTGCACACCATGAAAGACGTCGCTCGCTCATATCGCGCTCATTGTCGATGTTTGTGGCAACGCAATTTCGAGCGCATGTCCGCGACGCCACTGAAAGTTTGATCGACGCAGTATATGAGGACGGACAGGTCGAGTTCGTCAGCCATTTCGCCGACCAAATTCCTATCCTCGCCTTGGCCGGCCTACTGGGAGTGTCCGACCAGGAACGTAGTGCTTTCATGGTCAACATTTGCGAACTCAGTCGTTTCTTCAGCCCTTCATCCAGCGAAGCAGACATCAAAAGATCGTCAGAAGCAATGGATTTCCTACGCGACTTCCTGATGCAAAAAATCGCAGAGCCAAATGGCGCCGACGATCAGGCATTCATTGCCGCGTTCAAAAGCGCCTGTTTTGCCGAAGGCGTGCCGCCGCTTGAAGCTGCCATCCAGATCATTCAACTGATCATAGGAGGAACGGAGTCTGTTCGAGCGTCCATTGTCGCTCAAACCTCCCTTCTCCTTTTAAATCGAAGCCAGTGGAATTCGGTGTGTGATGATCCAGACCTCATCCCTGCAGCCGTTGATGAAGCAATGCGTTACCAGCCGGGGATCGCGGGACTGGTGCGGCTGACTACGGAGAAAATTGAATTGCAGGGAGAAACACTTCCTGCGCAGGCCCTGGTAATACTCTCAACATTATCTGCACTGAGGGACGAGACAGTTTACCATCGCCCAGACATATTCGACATCAGACGTGCGGATTCCACTCGAGAGCATTTGGCCTTCGGTGCGGGCCCGCATCGATGCGTAGCAGATCATTTAGCACGCATCGAACTCGAAGAATGCCTGCATGTCCTTTCGCAGCGGCTGCCGAACCTTCGGCTTGACGACATTCCTGTCTTCAATGGGCATGTTTTCATCCGGGTCCCAAGCTGCTTCTGTGTGAGCTGGCCAGTCTGAATGGACAAGGCTCCCTCTTATGAGCGCCGCTATTCCATTCCATGAACTCCCAAGTCCGGCGAGAGCCTCGTCGGACACATATATCGCCGTTCTCCAGCAACACGTCCCGTCGTGCCTAGTCACAAAGTTCTTGCGATCGAGGCATAAGGACCGCGGCCATGGCTGGTTGCACAGTTCCTGTCACTCTGGTCCGCGATCAACTGAGCGACAACACATCTGCTTAAAGAACAGGGTGAAAAAGCGGGCGTTACAAGCGTAATCCGTTCAGTTGAATTCTGAAACGGTGCTGTTTTTTTTGAGGAGCAAAATGTTCCTCCCGACAATCTCGATATTACAAATCATTACCGGAGTCACAATGAAGTTAACTGCTCTGACGGTCGTACTGACTACCATTACCGCTGCACCTACCTCGGCTTTCGAGCCTTTTCCCTTCAGCCTCACCTACCCGACACAGTCACGGGCAAAGGCATCAAAACCCTCGGCGAACCAGCCGAAACCGTCATTTAAAACTATGTTCAAATACGACCGTGTGCATAGGGAAAAACCACCGGTCGCAAAAAACGCTCGTCAAAATGCCAGACAGGACGACCGTTGAAGGCAACAGTATCGAGCCTCCATATATCGATATCGAACAAGAGCTGCACACTTTTTTGCATGTGGATTTCACGCCGGATGAGCAGCCGTTGATTTGACCCGGCGACATGTCATTTAGACAGTTGCGGTGACAACGAGACATTCGGCGACCGGTCACGCCGTTGTTCATTCTCTGTGATCCAGAATTAGTATTCCGTTGAGGTGATCAATCTCATGTTGAATTCCTCTCCCCAAATCGCCCTCTGCAATGATTTCGCGCTGCTCTCCGGTGAGGAGAGAATATCGGACCCTCACTTTACTTGGTCGCGTAACATTTATTATTACCCCAGGGATGGACAGGCAGGCTTCGCGCGCGGTGACCATATCACCAGCGGTCTCAATGATCTGCGGGTTCACGAAGGGCTGAGATTGCCGCGGGCCACTGCCAGTTGGATCGACGATAATTACCCGCTTGAGAATACCGATCTGGATAGCAGACAATCCCGATCCTCCCGCAGCACACATTGTGTCACACATATTTCTGACGAGCCGGCCTATGCTGTCGTCGTCTCCTGACACAGGCAGAGAGACCTGGCGTAGGACACTGTCCAGTGACGATACTATTTTCTTTACAGCCAGCTTTTGCTCCATCGCATTAGGATTAATTGCCAAGAAGCAGTTTTTCTCTCCCCATTGCGGAAACGGGATTTTGAAAAACCTGGATATGACTACAGCTGAAACAGGGTGGCGCCACGCTGCCCGCAGTCATCCAGTGCGCATGAGATAGGATTATCCTGCTCCGTGGCCGCAGCGCAGGTGGCGTTACATCGGCTACAGCGCCACCAAAACACATTTTCAAATGCCAGGCTGTCACGGCAGTGTTTTCTTGATCATACAGGCGGCATGGCCCACGTCCGCAGACCCGGAGTGCGACCTGCACTGTGCGATTTCCATGCTGGAGCCCTTCCTACAAATGCAATCAAATATACAGCTCGTGAAACGAGTGAGCAGCACGTCTCGCCTAAATATTGATCGTCTGGCGCAAATCATTTGTGCATTCAGATTATTTTTAATGCGCGGGAGAGCGTGATGAGAACTCAAAATTCCAAATTATTCTGGCCACTCGGGCAAATGATTGCTGGCGTCGAGCGCAGGTGGAGGTTGCGAAATGCGGCAAACCATCTTGCAGAACTGGATGACCATATGCTTCGCGACATTGGAGTAGGCCGTTGCGATATTGAATATATCGTGCGTCGTGGGCGTGATGGACACTAGGCCTATCTACACCGAACACCATTTGCCGGCACTGTGAGCTATCGCATGTCATGATATTGGAATTCACCTGGGATTATCCCGGATATTGCGATCCGGGATAATCTATTCATGCATCGGCCGTTATGATCAATTCAGCTACGAAGCTTGCGCAAATTCGCCTACCCGCCCATCTTAGGCAGATCGATTTTGAAGACAAAAAACTGGCTTTTCTGGCGCTTGGAGAAATTGTTGTCAGCCGCCAGGATCAGAACATCACTCCCATCCATCGCCTTACCAACAGCGATGCCCTCAATATTATCGGGTGTCAAACCGATTGCGCGCAGGTCAAGCACCTGGGATTTGCGAACGGGTACAACTCGCTCGGCGGCATGAGCAAGTGAAGTGATGTTTGACACATCAGTCGCCCCTTCAACATCGATCATGAACACCTTGATATTATTTCCAAAACCTTGAGAGAAATTGCGTTCGACGACCAGAAGATAACGATCATTGAGCGCTATCATGTCTGAGGCACCGTTGTCGTTTGCTCCGTCTGCACTGTCCGGCGCCTGAGGGATAGGCGATACCGGATAGATGTATTGGGCCTTGGGTGTGCCGGTTGAGCCATCGTATCTGATAATTCGCGCAAGGCTGCCCTTTGTCAGGCTTGCCACGTCACCATCCTGAAAAAGTGCAGCCTCAGTTCCAACAAATACATCTCCTGACGGGGCAACTGCCAAATTTTCGAACGAAAGATTTTCCCGCACTCCATGGGCTTTGTCGGCGGTCGGAAAAAACTGCGCAGGAAGCGAAAACTGCCGGATAAATTCCCCACTTCTTGAGGCAACCTGAACGGATGGAGGGCTCATTGGATTGGCACCTCCTTCGCTGGACCAGTAAATTCCATCCGGGCTGATCCGAATTGCCTCGGGATCCACCTCCGCTTTGGAAAAAGCGTCCCCTTCAGCGTTCAAAAACGCAACATGTTTGTTTACACGGACACCTTTCAAACCATCATGGCTGACGTCGATGTCAAGCTCATAGAAACGGGCCGGACCTTTTTCGGAACGATCATCACTTATGGCAATGTAACGGCCACTGGCCGCATCAAACTCAATGCCCGATATTCCCCCAAACTCAATTCCATATTCCATGCTGCCAGTGGGAATGACGAAGTCGCCGAGATATGTAAATGAGATCGATGCTTGGCACTCACCAAACGGGCAAGGCGTGGAAATAACCGGGAAGTTTTCACCTGCGTGTAATGTTGAAGCGCCCAGCAGCAAGGCAACAAATGTAAAATGGACTAAGCGTTTATGCATGAGAGGTTCCGATCTGTTCAGTTGATGATCCGCGCCACTAAAAGTTGCCTCCATGATCGAAAGCGGAACAAGCGCGTCCCGTGCTGAACAACACACTGGCTGACGAAACCGGCGTTCAATTCGCTGTAAAGGAACGGTTTGCACAGCTTGCTGTGGGCGCGCATACATGGTTGGTGGAACGACACGCCTACAGCGCGTGCCTTCTATGCCGCATACGTTGGCGACGTCGAAGCATCTCCAATCTTCAGACATGGTCGATTTCACAAAAGCCCGAGACGGGCTTCAAATGAAACGCGGCCTTGCATTCTGCGTTGTGCCCCACCTGGATTTAATGCCCGCGCGATGCGCCTGCATACCAAATGATTTTATCTGCATGTCGCGGAGCAGCGCGAACGATGCTCGTCATGGAGCCTCAGGGTCGAGCGTTCTTGCCAAGAAAATTACGTCTGAAACCTTGATTGCTCGGCAAGAAATCTGCCTGAAGCAAATAATCATCACAAAGCACTCCTCAACAAAGGAGGTTCGCAATGACTAAGTTTAAACTCGAGTACATCTGGCTCGATGGTTACAAGCCGGTAGCAAACCTGCGTGGCAAAACGCAGGTCAAGGAATTCGACGAATTCCCGACACTCGAGCAGCTTCCGCTTTGGGGCTTTGACGGCTCCTCCACCCAGCAGGCCGAAGGCCACAGCTCGGATTGCGTTCTGAAGCCAGTTGCCATTTATCCTGATCCAGCCCGTACCAACGGCGCGCTCGTCATGTGCGAAGTCATGATGCCAGATGGCGTTACGCCACACGCATCCAACAGCCGCGCGACCATCCTCGACGACGAAGATGCATGGTTCGGCTTCGAGCAGGAATATTTCTTCTACCAAGACGGCCGCCCGCTCGGCTTCCCTGAGCAGGGCTACCCAGCTCCGCAGGGCCCATACTACACTGGCGTTGGCTACAAGAATGTCGGCTCCCTCGCCCGCGAAATCGTTGAAGAGCACCTCGACCTCTGCCTCGAAGCAGGCATCAACCACGAAGGCATCAACGCCGAAGTGGCCAAGGGTCAGTGGGAATTCCAGGTCTTCGGCAAGGGCTCCAAGAAGGCCGCTGACCAGATCTGGATCGCTCGTTACCTGCTTTTGCGCCTTTGCGAAAAGTATGGCATCGACGTTGAATTCCATTGCAAGCCGCTCGGCGACACCGACTGGAATGGTTCGGGCATGCATTGCAACTTCTCTACCAAGTTCATGCGCGAAGTTGGCGGCAAGGAATATTTCGAAGCCCTCATGGCTGCGTTCTCCAAGAACTGGCAGGAGCATATCGACGTATATGGCCCAGACAACCACCTGCGTCTGACCGGCAAGCACGAAACAGCGCCATGGAACAAGTTCTCCTACGGTATTGCTGATCGTGGCGCGTCGATCCGCGTTCCACACTCCTTCGTCAACAACGGTTACCGTGGTTACCTGGAAGACCGCCGCCCGAACTCGCAGGGTTGCCCTTACCAGATCGCGTCTGTCGTTTTGAAGACGATCGCAGAAGTACCGGGCTGGACGAAATTCGCAGTGGCTTGAAAACATTGGCGAGGCACGGTCACAACCGGCCCCGCCATTTCTTCTTCCAAACTGGATAAAATGAAGGGATTATTTTTGCGTCTCATTTTGAGAGCGTCTTGTTTTCCCTGACGGGTTTAAACGAAATGGAGCATAGTCTTTTAGCGAATAAATCCGCCCAAAACATACCTATCGTTCCGCTCAATTTGAAGGCGCTCCCAACCTGCCCGATCGCCTGCTGCTGACAAACAGCCACACACCGACAATAAAAGGAGCGTGGCGGCTGCAGAGGATCTTATGGATTGTGCGAGAGTTCCAGTTGCCCAGACCCACCATTCAGTGCTGCGACAGGTTGTGCAGCGGTGACTCTACCGTGCTGAACGTTGCGGAAACGCGCAACGTTGGAAATCGTCTGAACAACGGGCATCGAAATTCGCTCCAGGGCCGCCAACTCAAGAACGGCGTCGCAAATGCTTGATAATTCGAGACGTTGACCCCGTTCGTAGTCCTGCAACATCGACGTTTTTACATCGCCCATGCTTTTCCCCATCTCAAGTATGGCCTCCGGTTCGACCTCGAGTTTAGCTTCGTACGCGCTGACAACAGGGAGGACTTCATAGAGCATTTTGCGGCTGATGTCTGAAAGATAGGGATCTCCAAAATTTTCTCTTAATGTGGCACCAGTTATCGCGGTAAGTGGGTTGGAAATCAGATTTCTCGTCACTTTGGTCCAGACAGAATCTCGTATTCGCGGCGCGATATTCGTTGTAATTCCAGATTGCCGCAGGATCTCGGCGATAGCTTCCAGCCGCCAACTTCTCCGGTTGTTCAGCTCACCTATCGTCATCTGCAGTGGATTGAATGTGACCGCCGAGCCCCGATCAATACGCTGAGCCGTCATGACCGTGGTGGTGCCAATAACTTGATGAGACGGAATTATCTTCTTCAGGACGTTTTGCGGATCGACAGAAAATATGGTCTTTCCTTCGCGCGCGCCATCTATCCCATCGAAATACCACCAGGGTATCCCATTGATCACGGGTACCACCGTCGTATCAGGCCCAATCAGATGAGCAATTGACTGCGCAAGGGCAGGTAGATCATGCGACTTCGAGCAAAGGAAAAGAAGGTCGGTTCTGTGAAAATCTGCCGCGACCCCTATATCTACCTCAAGTTCGTGACGCCCTTCAGTGTCGTCAAGGCGCAAACCATTCTCGCGAATGAAATCAACGCTTTCTTGTTTGGCGATCAGTCCAACGTTATGTCCACCAATGATCAATCTGGCCGCAAGCGTAATGCCAATAGCGCCAGCCCCAGCCACGCAGATGCGTGTTTTGTATCCGATAGATTTCATGAGCCAGTCCTTCGTTGTCGTCGAGACTGGATGATCGGCTGCTCACATGCATTGTTTGTTTCGATATACAGGCAATACGCTACAGTCGAAATAGCGCGCCCTCTTGGATGGTGCTGTAGAGCATGGGTGGCAGCGGAACGTTTTTCACAGCTGACCGCAGAAATGGCGGCACTAAAACACCCGGTCGATGTCACCTCGGAAAGCAGGCATTGCCACTTGTACAGGAGGCTGATGCCCACCCTACGATCAGCATTTCGCTCTTAGCGACTGGTCCCTGCGTAAAACCTTGTTGAATAGGAAGGCTGTCAGAACTGTGCAACGGAAGAGTTGCCTAAAGCGTTGCTAGCGGACTGCGACCCGGGCCCAAGACACTGTTTACGAGTTCCTGTAAAAGGCTGGTATGTGTTGTCCTCAACCCGATAGGAACTATATCGCTCCATACACCACTGGGCATTTGCGTCCAGATCTATTGTATTTTGAACACCTGCTAGGTGCTCAGGTGCCTGCATTTCGGCCGGAGGTACGCAGGTGCGGCGAGGTCCTCCCCCGTATGGCTGGTAGGTATTGCTGCCAGAATCGTAAGAGCGATAGCGCGAACTGCACCATCCTCCGGGATCTACATTCTGCGCTTTGACCGGCGGCGCACTCGATAACTCGCCTTCGTTTGCCAATTGTACAGGTATGGAAAAGCGATTGACAGCTTTTGCGTTGCCAGCAGGTTTTGCGTCGGCGATCATAGCAAAAGAAGAAAGGCGAGCTGGGAGTCGCTCATATGATTGGTCGGTGAGATCAACGCGCCTTACCTGCGATGTCCAAAGCGGTTCATCGTCAAGATTTGTAAAAGCATGCGGTTTCGAAAACTGCATTATATGAGATGACACCTTCATAGCGCCAGCAGTCATTGGAAGAAGGCAGGAGACAAGAAGCAAGCTTGTGAGAAGTTCACGCATGGTATCGACGGCCCGATTATCTTGCAGGCGCAAATGCCTTTGCGGAAAAATTGTTCCCGATTACAAACGCAGTTTGTCACGGCGTTCACTTTTCTTCGGCACAAACCGGAACGCCTACAACTTAGCCAGGGGTCACTCGTCCCTTCAGTGCAGATTCGCTGTGGATACCCCCGCCAAAGCAATCCATGCGCGCAGCCGCGAATGCCAGACGTCCGACTGGGGTGGCATATTTACTTGTAAAGCACACCGTCTTCTTATGCGATTGCGCTGACCCAAGCGCGAGTACCGTTGATCAAACCGCAGTTCTGTTGCGTGTCGCGCGGACTTTGGCTTCAAGTTGGCAAACTCTCGAGAGACGTCGTGCAGACGAGGTGCTGGTGCCAGTCGAGAGGTGGTTTGAGTGCGGGCTTGAAACAATTATGCCAAGCCCGCCCAAGTGATCAATTCGACGCTTTGATCTTTGTGACCTCTTCTGCGCTCAACTCTCCGACTGTCGTCACTTCGCCATTGGTGATTTTCCAAAGGCGGAACGGGCCTGTGATATCGCCATACTGGTCGAAGCTGACGGGACCGATAACGCCCTCATACTTTATCGGCTTGCCGTCTTTTATAAGCTGCAGCGCCTTGGCAAATTCCTCCTTGCCGGCATGAATCGGTGTCCCTCCATCGGCCACAACCTCCGCCACCGCAGCCTTGATGGCAGCGGCATCCGACTTTCCTGCCTTGGCAATAGCCAGCGCCACGATCGCCCCAGCATCATAGGAACGATCAGCTGCAGGAGCAGATGGGGATATACCGCCAGAGAAGGCTTCGTAATTGCTGTTGAAATACTCCGTCGATGCCGTAGGGCTTGTGCCAGAAGACGTGCCGTAGGCATTTTCGAGATATTGCGCGCCCACGCTTTCAACGAAGTCCTTGGAATTCATGCCGTCGTTTAAGAGAAAGGTCTGCTTGCCGCCACCGGAAATCCAGGCGCGTGCAATCGTTGCCCCATCAACCGGCGTGCTGACAAGATAAAGCGCATCCGGCTCGCCCGCCATCGCAGCACTGGCTTCAGAAGCATAGCTCGACTGCTTTTCGTTGTAAGGCGTCGTAGAGGTGATGGTGCCGCCGAGTTTCGTGTAGGCAGTGGTGAACTCTTTCACCATGTTGACGCCGAAATCGTTGTTGACGTTGATAATGGCGATCTTCTTCAGACCTTGATCCATCGCATACTTGGCAGCCGCAGTGCCCTGCAGCGCGTCAGAGGTGATTGTGCGGAAAAACACACCATTGGTCTTGCCTTGTCGGCCAAGCTCGGTGAGCGTCGGTGAGGACGAGGCAGGCGAAACCTGCACGACCTTGGCCGGAGCTGTGACCGAGGTCAAAATCGGGATCGACACCGACGAGATGATACCCCCGATGATCACCGGCACCTTCTTGATGTTGACAAGCTGCGTTGCCTGATCAACGGCGACGTTGCCCTGGCTCTGGCTGTCTCGCGTATCGGCCACCACCTTGCAGCCATCGATGCCACCGGCATCGTTGAAGTCACGGAAAGCCATCTCGACAGATTTCGCCCCTGCCTGACCGTATTCGCCAGCAGGCCCCGTCAACTCCATGACGAGGCCAACGGTGATATCGCAATCGGCTGCGAACGCTGGTGCCGTGGACGTCGCCAGTGCTGCAACAATGGCTGAAAGCAGAAATTTCGTTCCCATTTTTATTCCCCTTTATTGAGATTGTATTTCATGATGCTGCCGTGACGGCCCTCCCGGTCCCGCTCCAACGTATAGACGTCACCCTCGAGCTCTTTGCCTTGTCGCAGGATCAACTCGATCTCTGCCAGGTCTGTGTCGGTGAGTTTGACATTTGCGATGGCGAGATTGGATGGCAGGTGGTCGCGGTTGCGCGCACCAACAATCACAGCGGCCACGCCGGGCTTGGTCAGCATGGCTGCACTGGCTATGGTCGCGATATCCACATCATGCCGATCAGCGATCTTGCGGAGTGTCGACAGCAGCGCCTGAAACAGCTCCCAGCCGCCGAAATCGTCGATAATCAGCTTGTATTTGGTGAGCGAACGGTTTTCGAGCGGATGTTCGGGCTCTGGCTGGCCGAGCCAACGATCACCTAGAAAGCCGCCGGCCACCGTGCCGTAGCAGAACAGCGAAAAGTCCTTATCGGCAGCGAGCTCCACCATTCGCTTTTCCGGGCGAAGATCGAGCAACGAATATTGCAGCTGAAGTGAAGTGAACGACACGCCAGATGCAACGATCGCCTCGATATGATCGGTATCGAAATTGGTAGCACTGACCTTGCCGATCTTGCCGGCCTGCTGCAGTTCCTTCAGCCAGCCAGCTGTCTCCTGCCAGCCTGGAATATCGTACGCCCACCAGTGGAACTGGACGAGATCAAGGCAATCGAGATTGAGGCGCTTGCGCGAAGTATCTATGACGCCCTCGACATATGCCTTTGTGATGACTGGCAAGACTGCCAAATCAGGAACGAACTTGGTATGCACCCGGATGCGCGACAAAGCTTCGGTGCCGCGCTGGTTACCATAGGCCAGACGGAAGCGGCCAATCAGCTCTTCAACGCCAGTATAGATGTCGGCGCAATCAAATGTGGTGATGCCTGCATCGGCAAAGGCGATCATGTCATCGATCGCACTTTCGGTATCAACCGCGCCATGACCGCCCGCCAGCTGCCAGCCGCCACGGATGACGCGCGATATTTCGTAACCGGGGGCGATGGTGATGCGTTGCATGTCTACTGGCCTATTCTGCTATCAAGGGAACCGCTGTCGTCGCGGCGTGGCTGAAACGGCGGAGACCCGTACGGGTGATCCTTAACCGGGTGGAACAATTCGGATCGGGACAAGCGATTTCGGTATCCGTCGTCATCCAGTCGTTGCGATGGGTCGCACGCTGCTTTGCGGCCAGCAGGGGCAAAACGGATGCCAGCGAGTAAATGGAGATGCCCTGACCGGGCGGCAGGTGCAGCATCTCGCCATGCAGTTCGAAGTGATCACCGGGCTTTGCTCCACAATAGACGGCCCCGCCTTCGGGAAAGACCACATCGATGCGCAGGTCGAAAAGGTCGAAACCATCATCCAAAGGATCAGCCATGGTTGTGCCCTTTCCCTACCTCGTCTTCCAGTCGCCCTCGGATCAGATCGAAAGATCGGCTGATGTCGTTGGTGAGCGATTGCGTCGCCCCTTCAACATCGCGTCGTTCCATGGCATCGATCATGGACCAGTGGTGGTTGGTCGCCGCCAGTCCGCCCTGTTCATCATGGATATGCGCCGCCTTGCGGATGATCGCCCCCGACTGAAGCCAGAGGCTTTCAACGATCGGGATCAGTACCGGCGAGCGTGCGGCCTGATAGATGTGGAAGTGAAAGCGCTGGTTCAGCGCAGAGGTGACGTGGCCGATATCCTTGCCGTGCTGCTCGAAAGCCAGATCGCAGTCGACATTGATCTGCTTGAGGACGGCGAAGTCGTCGGCTGTCAAGTATGGCAATGCGAGAGCGACCATTTGTCCCTCAATCAGAATGCGTGCCCGGGCTAGGTCATCGAGGCGACTGCGAGTGATAAGCGGTACGCGCACCGACCGGTTTGGCAAAGATTCAAGCGCCTGCTCGGACACGAGCCGACCCAGCGCCTCGCGCACTGGCATGGTGCTGGTCTGCAACCGCTCAGCAAGATCGACAATGCGCAAGATGTCGCCAGCATCGAACATGCCATTGATCAGCGAATTGCGCAGCTGCGTGTAGACGCGATCTTGCAGCGTCTCGCGACCAACCGGCGCAAGTGCATCACCGCGATCAAAGCTGCTGGCCTCAGAAACAATACTCATCTCGATTACCGTCCCATTTGCATCGCCTGAAACAACTTTTTGTGGGTTGATTTTCTTCATGAGGTAAAGTTTGATCAAACATCACCGATCAAATCAAGAGACTTCTTTCGTTCATGCACTCTTCCGCGTCATCAGCCCCCGTGACCAATGCTCCCGATCTGCGGGCCGTGATCGATGCACGCGACCTCGTGAAGCGTTTCGAAGGCCATACGGCCGTCGAGGGCATGTCGCTAAAACTCGCAGCTGGCGAAATGTTGGGACTGATCGGTCCAAATGGAGCCGGTAAGACAACGCTTTTCAATCTGATTGCTGGCAGTCTACGGCCGACATCGGGAGAAATCTGGATTGGTGGCCTCGACGTCTCCCAAGAGAGCCCTGAACAGCGCATCAGGCGCGGTGTCGGGCGCACCTTCCAGATCCCAAAGCCCTTCCTCGAAATGACTGTGCTGGAAAACGTTATGACCGGCGCGCAAGCCCAGGACGGCGAGCGGCTTTTCGCGAATTTCCTGCGGTTCGGTCATGTCCGAAACCAGGAGAAGCTAGCGATCGAAAAAGCACGGGGCCTGCTGGAGTTTGTTACGCTGTCAGGCCTCGAGGCCCAACCGGCAAAAGTGCTCTCAGGTGGCCAGCGCAAGCTTTTGGAACTGGCCCGCATCCTGATGGCCGACCCGCAGGCAATCCTGCTTGACGAACCTGCAGCGGGCGTCAACCCGGCCCTGCTCGAAACCATCATGGAGCGGGTCATCGATCTCAACAGGCAGGGCAAGTCCATACTGCTGATCGAGCACAACATGGACATGGTTTCGCGGCTATGCTCTCGCGTTGTTGCCATGTCGCTCGGCAAACCTCTGGCCGAAGGCACGCCTGCCGAAGTGGCTGCCAATGCCGACGTGATCAATGCCTATCTCGGGATTGCAGCATGACGGCGCCCGCGCTTCGCACCCAAGCGCTCGTCGCAGGGTATGAACCAGACCTGCCGATCGTGCGCGGTATCGACCTGTCAGTCGCGCCCGGGGAGCTGCTGGTGCTTCTCGGACCCAATGGAGCCGGCAAGTCGACATTCGTCAAGGCGATTGCCGGTGTCGTCCCTGTGCATTCCGGCAGCGTCTTCCTGGGGGAGAGCGACATCACGCGCGTTACTACCCACCGCAAGATCGGAAAGGGCCTCGCCTTCGTACCCCAAACGGAAAACATCTTCGCAACGCTTACCATTCACGAAAATCTCCAGCTTGCTGCCGCCGTCCTGCCAAAGCCCATCCGCGCTGAAAAAATCGCTGCTCTTTACCATCGCTTTCCCGATCTGATGACAAAACCATCGCGGCTGGCGGGGGCGCTTTCCGGCGGACAGCGCCAGATGCTTGCGGTAGCCAGAGCGCTGATCGTTGATCCTCCAGTCCTCATTCTCGACGAACCATCGGCCGGTCTGTCGCCGAAGATCGTCGCGGAAGTCTTTGCGATGCTGCAGGAAATCAATTCCGACGGCGTCACCGTCATTCTGGTTGAGCAGAACGTCAAGGCTGCCCTTTCGATTGCCAACCGCGCCGTCATTCTGGTCGAAGGTAAAATCCGCCATGAAGGAAATGCATCAAGCCTACTTGGCGATCCTCTGATCGCCAAGCTCTATCTCGGCACATCGCAGCAACATGAGGTGCCGCAGCCATGAACCCACAATTCCTGATGGATGGCCTGATTGCCGGCGCAATGATTGGCCTGGGCGCCATCGGCGTCACGCTGACCTACTCGATCCTGCGCTTTGCCAATTTTGCCCATGGCGAGCTTCTCTCCTGGGGGGCATATCTGGCGCTCGCAGTGAGCGGCGGCCTCGGCCTGCTCTTCTCCACTCTGACAAAGCCTGTCGGGCCCTTCTCCTTCGGCTGGTCTCTGCCGCTTTCAACCGTGCTCGCAATCATCCTCACAGGTGCTTTGGCACTCGCCGTGGACGCGGTATTGTTCGGCCGCCTGCGAGCGCGCGGCAGCGCCGTTATCATTCTGGTGATGGCAAGTTTTGGCGCCTCGCTTGCCCTGCGCAGCCTGCTTGAGTTCATATTCACCTCGAAACCCGCCTATTACACCAAGGCACTGCAAATCGCCGTTCCGCTCATTGGCAGACTGCGCGCAACGCCCGATCAACTTCTATCAATGGGCGTCTCTCTCGTTGCCGTCATCGCCATCCACCTGCTGATGACCCGAACTGATGTTGGCCGCTCGATGCGGGCTGTCAGCGAAAACCCCGCACTAGCGGGAATTGCCGGCGTCGATGTGCGCCGGGTAATTCGCTGGGTGTGGTTCGTTGGTGCAGCGCTCGCCTGCATCGCGGGCGTCATGACCGGGCTGCTGGTTCAGATACGGCCCTATCTGGGTCATGACCTGTTGCTACCATTGTTTGCCGCCGCGATCCTCGGCGGCATCGGTAGCGTACCCGGTGCCATGATCGCAGGATTGATCGTCGGGCTTTCAGAGGCTGCGGCCGTGCAAATGATCGGCGCGGAATGGCGCGCTGCGGTCTCCTTCGTGATCCTTGTTGCGGTCCTTCTTCTGCGTCCACGCGGACTGTTCGGGAGGGCGACATGAGCCTGGACCTGATTGCCTATGCCGCCTTCTTCCTCACGATGGCACTGACCTATGCCATCATGTGCCTCGGTCTCAACGTGCAGTGGGGCCAGACGGGTTTGTTCAACGTCGGCATAGCCGCTTTTGTGGCCATCGGCGCCTATGTCTCGGCCCTGCTGACCACACCTGATGCTGCCGGTCGTGTCGGCGGCTTCGACCTGCCAATCCCCATCGGCTGGATCGGAGGCGCGCTTTTCGCAGGCCTAGCCGCCTGGCTGGTCGGAGCGCTTACCATCCGGCTTCGGTCCGATTATCTGGCAATCGCCACTTTCGGTGTGGCCGTCACAGTGCAGCTTTGCGTGCTCAACCTGCAGCCGCTCACAGGCGGCGCTTTCGGTATCGGTTTCATTCCGCGTCCGTTTGGCGATCTGGCCGGCGATCCGCTTGCCTTTGGCCTTTCTAATCTCGCGCTGATGGCCGCCGTCGTATTGGCACTGTACCTCGCCCTCCAGCATCTGGCCAAAAGCCCGTGGGGGCGCGTGCTAAGGGCTATCCGAGAGGATGAAGCTGCCGCGCAGGCGCTGGGCAAGCGCCCGATGCGCTTCCGGCTGCAGGCCTTTACCATCGGCGGCGCCATCATGGGGCTGGCGGGTGCCGCACAAGGGCATTTCATCGGCTTCATCGCACCCGACAACTATCTACCGATCTTGACCTTCCAGGTCTGGGCAATGCTGATAGTCGGTGGCTCCGGCAACAATCGCGGCGCCATTCTTGGCGCGGTGATCGTTTGGGGCCTCTGGGCGCTGTCGGCCGCAACTGTTTCCGCTTTCGTCCCGCCGGAGCAGCAGGCGCGCGCTGCATCACTGCAGATTGTCATGATCGGGGTAGGTCTTTGCCTAATCCTGCTCCTGCGCCCTCGCGGCATTCTCGGCGCGTCGAACACAATTGCATCTCTCACGCGCAAGCGCGCGGCAAAATCTAAGGAATAGACCCATGGCAAAGCGGCCCGATCGCATCGCGATCACCAAGGACCTCTCAATCAGCCGTCTTGTCTGCGGGCTCTGGCAGGTTGCCGATATCGAAAAGAACGGCACGGTAATCGACCCGGACAAGGGCGCCGATGCACTTCAAGCCTACACGCGCGACGGCTTCGACACATTCGATATGGCAGATCATTATGGCTCGGCCGAAGTGATTACCGGACGTCTTTTGGCGCGTTATGACAGCAACGCCAGACCAGTCGCTTTTACCAAGTGGTGCCCCGAGCCCGGCCCGATGACTGCGGATGTCGTGCGACGCGGCGTTGAGGAACGCCTGAGCCGACTAGGGGTCGACAGTATCGATCTGCTTCAGTTTCACTGGTGGAGTTTTGAGCACCCCGCATGGCTCGACGCCCTTCACGAAATGCAGCGCCTTCGCGAAGAGGGCCTGATCGGCGCGTTAGGACTGACCAATTTCGACGCCGGACATCTGTCGTTGGCCTTGGCCGATGGTATCGAGATCGCCACCAATCAGGTCTCGTTCTCTCTCGTTGATCGCCGGGCGGCCGGAGCGTTGTCCGATCTCTGCGCCAAAAGCGGTGTCAAGCTGCTGGCCTATGGCACACTTTGCGGCGGTTTTCTCTCCGAAAAATGGCTCGACCGGCCCGAACCCGTCAACATCCCCGACTGGAGCCGCTCGAAGTATAAGCGCTTCATTGACACCGCCGGCGGGTGGGACGCGTTTCAAGGCATTTTGCGGGCGGCCTCCGGTATCGCGGTCAAACACAGTGTCTCGATCTCCAATGTCGCCAGCCGGTGGGTCCTCGAACATAATGCTGTCGCTGCTACCATCGTCGGCGCGCGGATCGGAGAAAACGAGCATCGTGACGATAATCTGAAGGTATTTTCCTTCGCGCTGGATGGTGAGGACCATGCGGCCCTTAACGCAGCTTTTGCAAAAACACATCCCATTCCTGGTGACTGCGGCGATGAATACCGCAAGCCACCGTTCCTAACGGCATCTGGCGATCTCAGTCACCATCTGGACGCCATCCCGTCTATCTATACCGCAGTCCCTGTCCCCGGCCGACCTGGTCGTTCCCGTGTATCGTCGGGCAGCATCTGGGAGCCCATCGCTGGATATAGCCGCGCGGTCCGGATTGGCAGTCGCATACTCGTCTCCGGCACAACAGCGACCCATGGCGCGGACCGATGTGTTGCGCCCAAAAATGCTGGCGCACAGGCCACCTACATTCTTGATAAGATCGCAGCATCCATCTCCGCGCTGGGCGGCAGTATGGAGGATGTTGTACGAACCCGAATCTACTTGCGCGATGCTAATCAGTGGGAACCAGTTTCCCGGGCTCACGGTCGTGCCTTTTCATTGGTCCTGCCGGCCAATACACTGATCGAGGCCGGCAATCTGATCGGGGATTACGAGGTTGAGATCGAGGTGGAAGCGATCTGCGACTGAAGCCGATAATAATCCCTGTCGCGCCTGGCAAAACAGTTGCATCGCGGATACCAGATGGGCGCGCCCAAGGGTTTTCTGGCTCCACCCCCGCTGATGTCAGGCCTTGCCCCTGCAGGAGCAAGGTTTAGGGTTCCAGTGGCTGCAACGAGCCTCCAACAGCAAGCGCCATCACGCCAGCACTGGCTGTCTTGACGCCTGTGTGTGTTCTCGTACTATCGGTACAGAACCATCCACAACGATGGCAACGAAGCCATGCGCGTCACGCTTCGTGACCTTTCTGCTCGCAACGTAAAAAATACGTAATTTCCAGCCTGTTGGCCGGAAGACATCTTCGCACACCTGCTCGCTACCGCGCCTGGCCGATTTTTTGTAGAGCAGACCTCATATGCGCGAGCCCACGGAACCGGGACGGGCCAATGCCGAATAGCGAATTATGGTTCGCCAGATAAATGCACCATATGGTCAAACACTGCGGCCGGATCGTCATGATCCGGGTCAAGCATATCTGCAACCCGTTCAAGCGACGCAACAAGTGTCATTTGCTCCCAATCTTTAAGCCGGGAAAAATGTTTCTGGAATTCGGCATGCACCGCATTTGGCGCTTTGGCCAAAATTTTCTGGCCATGATCTGTGATCGACAAGAGAGCTTGTCTGCGATCTCGCTCGCCGCGGCGGCGATGGATCATCCCGATGGCTTCCAGCTTTTTCAACAGAGCAGTCGCCGTTGCCTGAGTGATCCCCATGTGAGCAGCAACATAACCCGCGGTCTGTTCACCCTGCCCGTCCAACACCTGCATGAAGATAAGTTGTGACGGCGTCAGGCCCGTTTCTAGCATAAGCTCTTTTGAATTAAGCTCAGACGCGCGCAAGATTTTTCGAATTGCTGTCAGTGCAAGCTTGGTACGATCTTCCATCGTTTTTCCCTGTCGGTTCACTGCGCTGTAACTCTAGAGGGAACCAAAGACAATAGGAATGCATTTACATGCCCTCCACATCCTTAGATAGGCTAAGCATTATCGAGCATAAAATCAAAAAATAGAAACGATTGAAAATTATATACGAGGATAAAAGTCCGTCTATTCAGGCATTTAGACGATACTTTAGAGAATCGAAGTCTAATTTGCGGCTTTTTTGTGGTTGATATTTAGTTCGATTAATCTAAATAAATGGCGTGTTATCGAAAGCAGAAATCTGCTTTTTTCAGATTTTACACATTGGAACAGCCTGTCGACTACGGGCACGCGCGCACCGCGCGGGATGGAAATGCGGCGACGAAATCAGCTTTGTCACTTGTCCATCCAAGCATGAAATCAGGAGACGTGTATGACCAAATTTTCACAGCAAGTTTTGACCCTGCTGACACTAGCCGCAACGACAGCATTGGCGGCTAATCCCGGCAACGCCGCCACCCTGGAAGAGATCAAAAAAAGCGGAACCGTGCGTATCGCCGTCGCAAATGAAATTCCTTATGGCTATGTCGACCCATCAGGTGAAGCAAAAGGCGCCGGTCCAGATGTGGCAAAGGTCATCATGGAAAAGCTGGGCGTCGAAAAGATTGAATGGGTTGCCACCAACTTCTCGTCTCTTATCCCCGGCTTGCAGGCGAACCGCTTCGATATGGTCGCCGCAGAAATGGCGATCTTGCCAGACCGATGCAACCAGGTCCTTTTTTCCGATCCGAACACGTCTTACGGCGAAGGTCTTTTGGTCGCCAGTGGCAATCCAAAGAACATTCATGCTTTCGAGGACTTTGCCAAAAACGGCGATCTGAAAGTGGCAATTATGGCTGGCGCGGACCAGCTTGAGATGATGCAGAAACTTGGCGTGGACGAAGCCAATCTTGTCACCATCTCGGCCAACGCAGATGCCATATCGACTGTATCCACAGGACGCGCCGACGCATATGCCGCGACAAGTCTCACTGTCGGCAACCTGGCTGAGCAGAATAATGGCGTCGAACTTGCAGAAAACTTTACTGACCCGGTCGTTGACGGAGAGGCCGTGCGCAGCTGGGGCGGGTTTACCTTTGCAAAAGACAACGTGACATTGCGTGATGCCGTCAATCAGGCGCTTGTTGACATCAAGAACACTGAAGACTGGGCGGAGATCGTCACCTCCTATGGTTTCACTCAATCCGATCTGGATGGCTCACTCAAACGCAGCACACAGGAACTCTGCTCTGTGTCAAATTAATCCTGTTAAAGCGCCTCGGAAGCTCAACTTCCGGGGCCAAAAAATCTTAGTCTAAGGATCATTCGATGCATTGGACCGAATATTTCGGACCGCTTCTCGAGGGAGCCTGGGTTACAATTCAGTTGACCGTTTATTCCACCGTTCTGGGTGCAATCCTCGCATTTCTGGCGGGAATCGGAAAACTGAGCAGATTTGTGACCGTCAGGGTTTTATCTATTGCCTATATCGAGATATTTCGCGGCACCTCGCTCTTGGTGCAATTATTCTGGCTATATTTCGCGCTGCCGCTTGCAGGTATGGCAATCGGTATTGATTTGCGCCTGCCCCCGATACTCGCTGGTGTTCTGGCGCTCGGTTTGAACATAGGCGCCTACGGAGCCGAAGTCGTGCGTGGTGCTATCGTGGCCGTGCACCGGGATCAGCGTGAAGCTGCGCGAGCGCTCAATTTTACGCCGCGCCAGACATTATTGACAGTCATTATACCCCAGGCGCTGCCGGAAATGATGCCTTCCTTCGGAAATCTCGCAGTGCAAAACCTAAAAGACACAGCACTGGTTTCGCTCATAAGCCTCGGCGACTTGGCTTTTCGCGCCGAACAGATCCGTAATTTCACCCAGGACAGCACGACGATCTACACAATGCTTTTGTTTGCCTATTTCGGGATGGCCCTGGTCCTCACGGCGATCATGCGCAGTGTGGAACTCTATGTGAGCCGCTGGCGCACAGGAAGGAGCTGATCGATGCTCTTCGGTTATGAATGGGACCTGTCCAGTCCCTCTGCGTTTGCGGCTTCCATCCTGCCGATCTTGCTCAATGGCCTTGTGGTCACAATCCAGGCAGCTGTGTTAGGTTTTGTCGTAGCACTGGTGCTTGGTCTGGTGTGGGCAGTTCTCAAGAATGCACCGTCGCGTTTCATCTCCTGGCCCGCCAAGGCAGTTACCGAGTTCATACGCGACACGCCATTGCTCGTGCAGTTGTTCTTTCTCTACTATGTGCTGCCGGAACACGGCATAGTTCTGCCGGCATTCATGACCGGTGCCCTGGCCCTTGGCATTCAGTACAGTGCCTATACGGCCGAGGTCTATCGCGCTGGTCTGGAAGCTGTTGGCAGGGACCAGCGCGAAGCGGCGCGTGCGCTTAATCTGAGTTTCCGACGCACGTTCAGCCACATCGTATTGCCGCAAGCGGTGCCACGCATCATTCCGGCCATGGGAAACTATCTCGTTTCCATCATGAAGGACGTTCCCGTCCTCTCGGTAGTAACCGTTCTGGAAATGTTGAACGTCGCCAAAATAGTTGGAGACCGCACGTTCGACTACCTTATCCCACTGTCGATGGTCGGTCTCATTTATCTCATCATGACCATCATTGCGTCTGCCGGGGTTCGCCTTGTCGACGCCTCGCTACCCACTCGAGGAATTCCCCTGAAATGACTGATACAATCGTAAAGTTCGACAAGGTGGTAAAACGCTTCGGTGACCTCACCGTCCTCAACAAATTGGACTTTAACGTCCGCAAGGGTGAGAAAGTCTCCATCATCGGCCCTTCGGGCTCGGGCAAATCCACTGTCCTGCGAATTCTCATGACATTGGAAGGTATCAATGAGGGAAGCGTCACAGTGGATGGCGAGCCTCTGTGGCACGAACGAAATGCCAGTGGCGAACTGATCACGGCAAGCGAAGCGCACCTTCGCAAAATGCGCAGCAAACTTGGTATGGTGTTTCAGCACTTTAATCTGTTTCCCCACATGACGGTGCTGCGGAACATAACGGAGGCCCCAGTCCAGGTTCTCGGATTATCAAAAGCTGACGCCCGGTTGCGCGCAGAGGAATTGCTGGAACTTGTAGGCCTTTCTGATCAAGCCAACAAATATCCCAGCCAGCTTTCGGGAGGACAAAAGCAGCGCGTGGGAATTGCCCGCGCGCTCGCCATGCGGCCCAACATATTACTGTTTGACGAACCAACGTCAGCGCTCGATCCGGAACTTGTCGGTGAAGTTTTAAATGTAATTGGCAAGCTTGCCGATGAACATGATCTCACAATGCTGCTGGTAACTCACGAAATGCGCTTTGCGCGGGAAATCTCCGATCGCGTGTGTTTTTTCGACCGCGGGAGAATTCGAGAAGAAGGTGCACCTGAAGATATCTTCACCGATCCCACCGAGGAGCGGACAAGAGAGTTTCTCCAGGCCGTGTTGAACTAGGTTCGGCAACCCTGCCCGGCACGACACTCATCTTGTCAGCAGCGGCAGTCATGCTGTCCGGTCCGCGGCCAGCGACAATTCGAACCTTTTTATTTCAGCCCAGACTTCGAAAGCCAGCATGCGTGCATGTAATATCGTTGCCAGTTTCATTCTCTTTCTATCGATGATCCTGCTATCCGCCCCATCATTCGCCCAAAACGGAAGCGAAGCCGTTTCAAAGCAGGCCAGCAGTGTCGATGACCTGATCCGTATCCTCGAGAACGAAGAAGCGCGTCATGCACTGTTGAGCCGCCTGAAAAGTGAAGCTGCAGCCCAAGCCTCGACCACATCCGATTCCGGTGAGCCCACGATTGCTCGCCAGATTGCAGAACAAACAAAAGCGGCGGCAGAGCATATCGTCGCTGGAGGAGAGGCCGTTTGGGATGGTGTCTCCAGCATAGCGACAATTATCTCCGAACCAGACAGCATGAATTATCGCGCTCTTCAGGCGTTTGTTCTCAACGTCCTTCTGGTCGGGGCAGCGCTGTTTGCGTCTTATCTCGTGTTGCGCATGACAACTCATTTTCTACAGCACCGTTTTGCAAGCCGAGCCGATGGCAGACACTGGTCTTTGCGCGTGCTTTTCACGGCAATATCAACGCTCATCGACATTATGGCTATCGCTTTGTCTTGGGGTGCAGGCTACATTATTGCCCTTCAGGTGGTTGGCGGCGGCACGGGCCGAATGGACATCAACCAGACACTGCTTCTCAATGCATTTCTCATGGTAGAACTGCTGAAGGTCGCCATGCGGACGATGCTGCAGCCGCGCTTTCCAGCTCTTCGCCTGCCTCCTGTATGCGATACGACTGCAGCCTACTGGTATTTCTGGCTGACGCGAATAATCTCGCTCGTTGGCTATACGTTCTTGTTCGTGGCACCCGTTATCGCCTCGCTTGCCTCTGACACGGCAGCGCAAGTGGTTCGCGTCGTGGTAATGCTCACAGTTTTGCTCATCGCTGTGATCATTATTTTACAAAACCGTGACCGGGTGAAACAAACACTCTCTGCGAGAGCGGCAAGCGGTCGGGTCGACTTCATCAGTCGTAGCGGAGCTTTTTTGGCCGGCATATGGCACCTTCTTGCAATCGCTTATGTCGTCTCGGCTCTTATCGTTTGGCTCGTCAATCCGGCAATTGCGCTGCCCTTCATGGTGGCAGCAACGATTAAATCGATCCTTGCATTCATTTTTGGGGGCTTGGTGATCGCGTTCGTGGCGCGCTTTGCAAATGCTGGCCTTCGACTGCCGGACGACGTACGGCTTCGTCTGCCAATGCTTCAGGCGAGGCTACAAGCCTTCGTTCCGCTGATGATGCAGATCGTCCGCTCTCTGGTGTCGGCCGGGGTTCTGATCGCGGTGGCTCAGTCCTGGGGATTGATCGATTTTCTAGGCTGGTTGGCATCGGAGACCGGCCAACGCTTCACAACATCAACCATTGCAGCACTGGTCATCCTTTTGCTTGGCTTTCTAGCCTATTTGGCTATGTCATCATGGATCGAATACCGGCTCAATCCCGAATTTGGTTCGATACCGACAAGTCGCGAGAAGACGCTACTTTCCCTGTTTCGTAACGCCTTCAACATTGCACTTGTGATCCTGGTGACAATGCTTGCACTGGCACAAATTGGTGTGAACATCGCACCACTCTTGGCGGGCGCTGGCGTACTTGGTCTTGCCATTGGTTTCGGTGCACAGAAGCTCGTGCAGGACATAATTACTGGCGTCTTCATTCAACTTGAAAATGTCATGAACGAGGGCGATATCGTCAGCCTTGGTAACGTGACCGGCGCCGTGGAGAAGCTTACCATTCGCTCCGTTTCCATACGTTCACTGGATGGCACACTTCACCTCATTCCATTTTCCTCGGTCGACACTGTCTCCAATCTCATGAAGGATTTTGGCTATCATGTTGCGGAAATCCGTGTGGGGCTCAGGGAAGACATTGGCGCCGTCAAAAGTGCCATGCAGGAGGCCTTTGATTTGCTGATGCAGACGGAGTGGAAAGACAAGGTGATTGACGACCTGGAAATGCACGGCATCACCGCTTTCGGCGACAGCTTCATAACGGTCAGAGCACGCATCAAGACGTTGGCTGGCAGTCATTGGGGAACTGGGCGAGCCTACAACGAAATCATCAAGCAGGTTTTCGATCAGCGCGGCATCAATATCCCGTTCCCTCACATTTCCCTCGCCGTTGACGCCAGCGGTTCGGGCTACCTACCAAGTACCAACATTTCATAAGACTTCCATCACGGTCAGGACCTGACACGACCAGGCCGGGTCGTCTGCGTCGGCAGCACTTGTTAGGGACAACACAACCTCGTTGCGCCCAGTAAGTCACGCCCACGTGTTGTCCGTTCTTTGCGAGCAGTCAGAGACCAGCTCAGCCTTTGGACGTAATGGCGGCGTTTCACCTGCCATTTATTCGACGCCATTCAGCAAACAGGGCCAGGTTGCTTTCATCCGTTGCTGGATAGAGACCGATAATCGTCTGGCCTGCCTTGACCCGTTCAGTGACGAAATCCTCATAGGCCGTCATCTCGACGGCCTCGTCAGCAATTTCATCGGCGATCTCCTTGGGTATGACGATAACGCTGTCGTCATCACCCACCATGATATCCCCTGGAAAAACGGCCACGTCACCGCAGCCGATCGGCACATTGATATCAATTGCCTCATGCAGTGTCAGGTTTGTCGGGCTGGATGGACGGTTGTGATAGGCCGGGATGTCCAGTTCCCCAATCGTCATTGCATCGCGAAAGCCGCCATCTGTAACCACACCTGCGCCGCCACGTACCATCAACCTTGTAATCAGAATATCACCAGCCGAAGCCGCGCGTGGGTCTTTGCGGCTGTCCATGACCAGTACCGAACCTTCCGGGCAGGTCTCGATGGCATGGCGTTGTGGATGTTTTGGGTCGCGAAACACGGACATCGGATTACGATCTTCACGCGCCGGCATATAGCGAAGCGTGAATGCCGGGCCGACCATGTTACGTCCCTTCGCTCGCACCGGCCGCACATCCTGGATAGTCTGGTTTTTCAAGCCGCGCTTGTAGAGCGCCGAGCACAGTGTTGCGACGGATACGCCCATCAGTTTCTCACGGGTATCGGGGTTCATATTATCCTCGTTCCAAATACGTGTTACTCAATTGATGGCGGGCTCGGACACTTTTGCGCCGAACTCGGTTTTCAGAAAATCGAAATCGCAACCCTTGTCTGCCTGCTCGATGTGCTTGGTGAACATAAAGCCGTAACCGCGTTCATACCGTGGCTCAGGCGCGGCCCACGCGGCGCGGCGCGCCACAAGCTCCGCTTCTGGGACGAGCATGTTGAGACTGCGAGCGGGAATGTCGAGTTCGACAATGTCGCCGCTTTTCAACAGCGCCAGAGGACCGCCAACAAATGCTTCAGGTGAGGCATGCAACACGCAGGCGCCAAAACTCGTGCCGGACATGCGGGCATCGGAAATGCGTACCATGTCTCTCAGACCGAGTTTCAGCAGCGCCTTTGGCATGGGTATCATTCCCCATTCCGGCATGCCCGGGCCACCCTGCGGTCCGGCATTGCGCAGTACCAGAACGGTCTCAGGCGTCAACGGATAATCAGGATCATCGATGATAGCCTTCAGTTCGGGGTAGCTGTCGGCGACAAGTGCCGGCCCTTTGTGCCTGTGAAACTTAGGATCACAGGCGGCCGGCTTGATGACGGCGCCATCCGGGCACAGATTGCCCTTTAACACGGCAAGCGAACCCTCATGATAAACAGGATTTGACAGCGGCCGGATAACATCCTCATTCCAGACTTTTACCGTATCCAGCCCTTCCACCAGAGGCTTGCCCGTCACGCAGATGGCGCTCGGGTCAAGCTTGTCACCGAGTTGTTTCATCAACGCGCGAAGGCCTCCAGCATAAAAAAAGTCTTCCATCAGATAGGTCGTGCCGGATGGGCGGATATTGGCGATGACAGGTGTTGTGCGACCGATACGATCAAGATCATCCAGTTCCAGCGGAACGCCGGCACGCCTGGCCATTGCAATCAGATGAATGATCGCATTGGTCGAACAGCCTGTTGCCATGGCGACCGTCACTGAGTTGTTCACGGCCGCTGGGGTAATTATTTTGTCCGGAGTGAGGTCTTCCCACACCATGTCGACAATGCGCCGTCCGCACGCGGCAGACATGCGTTGGTGGTTGGCGTCAGCAGCTGGAATAGACGAGGCTCCGGGAAGCGTAAGTCCCATAGCCTCGGCAATCGCGGTCATCGTTGATGCCGTGCCCATTGTCATGCAGTGGCCATAGCTTCGGGCAATACCACCTTCAATGCCCTGCCATTCCTCTTGGGAAATTGTTCCGGCGCGCCGCTCATCCCAATATTTGAAACCGTCCGTGCCAGAACCCAGTGCCTTGCCTGCATAGTTACCACGCAACATCGGTCCTGCAGGCAGATAGATAAACGGAATGCCCATCGACACGGCGCCCATGACGAGACCTGGCGTGGTCTTGTCACAACCACCCATCAACACGGCGCCGTCGACCGGATGTGAACGCAGCAATTCCTCTGTCTCCATCGCAAGCATGTTGCGATAAAGCATTGTCGTCGGTTTCACGAAATTCTCCGACAATGAGAGCGCTGGCAACTCCATCGGAAAACCTCCGGATTGCAGTACGCCGCGCTTGACCCAGTCAACGCGCTCGCGGAAATGCATGTGACAGGGCTGCGCATCCGACCACGTGTTGATGATCGCGATGATTGGTCGACCTTCCCAATCTTGCGGCGCGTAACCCATCTGCATGGTGCGCGATCGGTGTCCGAACGACCGTTGGTCGTCCGGTATCATCCAGCGCGCTGAGCGCAACTCATTGTAGGTTTTCCGGTCTGCCATTTCATACTCCCGTGCCACAGGGCACCCAAGCTGGATCGATAATATCCGTTATTCAGTGAATGCCTCATCCCGCTTGCGACTAATGCTAGGCGACAATACGAGAGCAAGTACGACAACGGCAAAGACCAGCAATGACAGACTAAGAGGGCTGCGTACGAAGATGGTCGGATCACCCTGGCTGATCAGCATGGCTCGCCGCAGATTTTCTTCCAGCATCGGCCCGAGGATAAAACCCAAGAGCAATGGTGCCGGTTCAAAGCGCATCTTGCTGAGCGCAAGACCGATAACGCTGAAGGCAGCCATGACAAAGACATCAAACACACTGTTGTTGATGCTGTAGGCGCCGATACAGCAGAAACCGATAATCGCCGGAAACAGCAAGTGATACGGCACCGTCAACATGCGCACCCAAAGCCCGATCAGCGGCAGGTTCAGGATGACGAGCATAAGATTGCCCGACCACATCGAGACAATCATGCCCCAAAACAGCGCCGGTTCATCCGAGATCACATTCGGTCCGGGTGTGATACCCTGAATGATCATCGCACCAACCATCAGCGCCATGACAGGGTTTCCGGGAATGCCAAGGGTAAGCATCGGAATAAACGATGTCTGCGCACCGGCATTATTTGCAGATTCAGGGGCAGCAACGCCTTCGATTGCGCCTTTGCCGAATTCAGCTTTGTTGGGCGAAATCCGTTTCTCCACCGCATAAGAAGCAAAGGACGCAAGCATCGCGCCACCACCTGGAAGAACGCCCAGAAAAGACCCCAGTGCGGTGCCGCGCAGAACCGGCGCGCAAATCCGCCGAAAATCATCCTTCGACAGCATCAGTCCTGTGACACGTTTGACGCCGACCGAACGCTCCTGCTCATTTTCCAGATTGCGCAGGATCTCACAGATTCCAAAAATTCCCATGCTGACGGCCACGAAATTCAGGCCGTCATAAAGCTCCGGAACATTAAACACGTAGCGTGGCGTACCGCTTTCCACGTCGGTGCCGATGGTGCCGAGGACGAGACCAAACACGATCATGGCAAAGGCCTTCAGCAGTGAACCGCTCGCAAGTGCAACAGAGGCGACAAGCCCCAGCACCATCAGCGAGAAATATTCTGCGGGCCCAAATTTGAGCGCAACGGATGCCAGTGGCGGCGCGGCTACAGCAAGCAGGATGGTCGCAACCGAACCGGCAAAAAATGAACCAAGGGCTGCGGTTGCCAACGCGGCACCCGCACGGCCATTTCGTGCCATCTGATACCCGTCAATGGCGGTAACGACAGAAGAACTTTCACCTGGAAGATTGATCAGAATTGCGGTTGTCGATCCGCCATATTGCGCGCCGTAAAATATGCCCGCCAACATGATAAGCGCAGATTCCGGCGGTAAACCGAAGGTAATCGGCAACAGCATTGCAATTGTGGCAGTCGGACCAAGGCCCGGCAGCACGCCGATCGCAGTCCCGAGAAGACAGCCGATGAAACCGTAAAACAAGTTCATCGGCATGAAGGCCGTTGAGGCACCGAGCCAGAGGTTAGAGAAGATGTCCATGTGTAATCCAATCCGGTTGCGCGGCTGGCTGGCAAACCTTAGAAAAAGTCACCGATGAAAGGAATCCAAGGCCCGAAGGCACTGACGGGAAGCGACAAGAGCTTCGTAAAAAGCAGAACAGAACAGGCAGAGAGAAACAAACCAAGTAAGATGGCATGACGCCAGTTGGCATAACGACTTGCCGTGGCAACCCCGACGATGAGCAGGAACATTGTGGCGGCAAGACCTAGTCTGGCCAATAGAAGTCCGAAGCCGATGGGCGCGAGAATGACCAGAAAATAGGCCATCCAGTTCCACGCTTCAGGCCCATCATCTTCCACCTCAACTATCAGTGACTGCACAATGATCAGAGTTCCAAGGGCCATCAGCAGCAGGCTCAGCATGGTTGGGAAATAGCCAGGCCCCATCTGGAAAGAGTTGCCTACCTGTAGATCCCGCCCGAACCAAATGAACAGGAGACCGGTACAAATCATCGTTACGCCGCCGACGAAGTCGCGGCCGTTTTTTATCTTCAGCATGGCATGATACTCGCGTGTGTAAAATGTACCGGCCGGAACTGCGTTCAACTCCGGCCGGCAGATAACATCACTGCAGCGGCACGTTGGCAGCCTTGATAACCTCGGCCCATTTGACCGTTTCACTGTCGATGAAGGCCTGGAATTCAGCCGACGTATTGCCGACAGGCGTTACGCCCATGGCTTTAAGTTTCTCCTGCATCGCCGGGTCTGCAATGATCGCCTGAACTTCCTTACTCAGTTTTTCAACAATCTCAGGCGGAGTACCGGCGGGCGCAAACAGACCGTGCCATGAAGTTGCTTCAAATCCCGGAATAACGCTTGCCATTGTCGGCACATCTGGCAACAGGCTGGCTTTTTCCAGGCTTGTTACAGCGAGCGCCTTGACCTTTCCGGCTTTCACCTGCTGGGCCGCGGTCGGGATATTGTCAAACATCATGTCCACGTGACCGGCCACGACATCGAGAATGGCCTGGCTGCTGCCCTTGTACGGCACGTGGGTGATTTTAAGATCAGCCTTGGTTGCCAGAAGCTCGCCAGCCAAGTGGATGGATGTACCAACCCCGGACGATGCATATGTATGCTTTCCCGGCTCGGATTTCAGGAAAGTGATCAATTCTTCAACGGAGTTGGCTTTGATCTTGTCTGGATTGACAACCAGAACGTTGGGCAGGCTCGCAATCAGTGAAATTGGCGCAAAGCCTTTTTCCTTGTCATAAGGCAAAGATTTGTAGAGCGTCTGATTGATGGCGTTGGAGCTCACCGTACCCATGCCAATCGTATAGCCATCCGGCTTCGAACGGGCCAGATCACCAAGACCGATATTGCCACCGGCACCGGGCTTGTTTTCAACGATAAAACGTTGCCCCAGCCTCTTGTCCAGTTGCTCGGCAACCAGACGGCCAAAGGTATCTGTATTTCCGCCAGCGGCAAATGGAACGACAACCGTAACGGTCTTGGATGGATAGTCATCAGCTTGGCTCGACTGTGAGCTAGCTACAGCCAATATGGCGGTAGCGGCCGCCAACGTCATGAAACGTTTGAGGTTCATTATAATTCCTCCTCTTTTCTGGCCTCCCGCCAGCGTTACCTACCCACCCTTCGAAATCCTCCGACGAAGGAATGGAAGCGCTTTCATTATAAAATCAAAATCCTGAACTTCAACCAGCGGGGGTATTTTTTAAAGTATTTTGAATCAACGGATTAACACGTTAACTATGAGATTTTTTATATTGCCACTTGATTATACATAAAATGAAAGCGTAAATCATTTTAATGGGGACTATCACGATGACCGAACACGGCAAGACCAAAAACAATGTTGCAAACGGTCCAGTGACACTTGCCGACATCGCCAAGCTGGCAGGTGTGTCGCCAGTAACAGTTTCACGGGCTATCAACACGCCTAGCCTCGTTAAACCCCGAACGCTGGAAGCCATTGAGCGAGTGATCGCCAAAACCGGTTATGTGCCAAATCTTCTGGCCGGCGGTTTGGCGTCCAGGCGGACCCGGTTGATCGCTGCCATTGTTCCCTCGGTTGCGAGTACAATCTTTGCCGAAACCATCGAAGGTCTGAATGCGGAACTCGTCTCCGCCGGCTATCAGCTGCTTCTTGGTCTTTCCGGTTATGATGCCAGCCGGGAACTGGAACTAACCCGTGCGATCCTGGCACGACGCCCCGACGGCATCATTCTGACCGGCATCACTCACCTTAAAGAGACCCGAGCCATGCTGACGGGGGCAGGCCTGCCCATTGTCGAAATCTGGGATTCCACGCCCTCGCCACTCGATACAGCGGTTGGTTTTTCTCATGCAGCGGTCGGCGTTCTGGTGGCTGAACATTTGCTGATCAAGGGGTATGACCGTTACGCACAGGTGGGCGCCAATGATCCTCGCGCCGTCCAGCGCCGTGACGGTTTTGTTGGACGCCTCAAGGGTATTGCTGATGTCGAATTGCCCGAACTCGAAATGAACTCGCCGTCCACTTTCCGTGATGGAAGAATGGCGATGGCTCAGCTTTTGGATCGTGGAGAAGGCACGCTCGGCGTGTTCTGCTCTTCAGATGTGGTCGCTCACGGCGCGTTGGCGGAAGCCCACGCGCGCGGATGCAGCATGCCGGACAAACTTGGAATAGTCGGCTTTGGTGATTTCGATTTCGCTCCCCACACACACCCGCCACTAACCACTGTTCGCATTGATCGCCGAGAGATAGGCACCAAGGCTGCCCGCTCAATCCTCAGAAAGATCGAAGGCGACAAAGACGTGGAAGCCATGATCAATGTAGACTTCCACATCGTTGCCCGAGGAACGGCCTGACGCATCTTGGTTACGGACGTTTGCCAAATTCAGCCGTTCCGCGCGTCCAATGCCCGGACTGCTCTGAAAGAGTAATGCCCAACCCCGGTCGGGTTGGAACTAGCATACGCCCCTGTTTAATCTCCAGCCGCTCATTAAATAGCGGATCAAGCCAATCGAAATGCTCTACCCAAGGTTCCAGCTCGTAGGCTGCTGCCAGATGCAAGTGAATTTCCATAGCGAAGTGCGGAGCAAGCTGCAGTTTCTTGGCTTCCGCCAGCGCGCAAATTTTCAGGAACTGGGTGATACCACCGACACGGGGTGCGTCCGGCTGGATAAAATCCACGGCGTTGTTTTGGATAAGCGCGATGTGCTCGAGAACGCTTGCCAGCATCTCGCCTGTTGCAATGGGCGTATCGAGCTGTGCTGCGAGGGCGGCATGGCCTTCCACGTCATAGGCATCGAGCGGCTCTTCGATCCAGGTTAGGAGATAGGGCTCCATAAGGCGGCCAAAACGCATCGCGCTTGGGCGATCCCATTGTTGGTTTGCATCAACCATCATCGCTGCCCGCCCACCAATGTGCTCATGCACTGCAGCAACGCGCTTCAGATCAGCACTCATATCGGGCTGACCAACCTTGATCTTGATGCCGCCGATACCTGACGCAATTGACATTTCCACGTTGTCAATAACCTCTTCGATCGGCGACGAAAGGAAGCCGCCTGACGTATTATAGCACTGCACGGAATCACGGTGCGCTCCCAGCAACTTCGCCAGAGGCAGTCCCGCACGTTTGGCTTTGAGATCCCACAAGGCCACATCAAAGGCCGCGATGGCTTGTACGGCAAGTCCACTTCGGCCGACTGAGGCGCCTGCCCAGCAAAGCTTGTTCCACAACTTGCCAATATCATTGGGGTCCTCGCCGATCAGGACATGTGCGATTTCCTTGGCGTGCTCATATTGCCCAGGTCCGCCAGCTCGCTTTGAATAGCTGAAACCGATCCCGCTATAGCCTTGCTTCGTTTCGATTTCCGCAAACAGGAATGCTACTTCCGTCAGCGGCTTTTGTCTGCCTGTTAAAACCTTCGCGTCACTAAACGGTGTTTTCAACGGCAGGAAGATCGACGACAGCTTTATCCAGGCAATACTGTCCCCGGCCGACTGAAATCCTTGCTGACCTGTCTTTAAAGCATGCATATCCATCTAGCCGCCTCCCGATTTCGAGCTTCTGTAGAGCTGTCATGCTTGACTGATAACGCCCCAATCCATTTAAGTCCAAGTTGATTATTGTTGAATATCTATACCGGATTTGAATAGATGCTTGATTTAGGACAGGTCCGTTCATTCGTTATGGTGGCCTCTGAACTGAACTTCAGCCGTGCCGCCCGACGTCTGAACATCACACAGCCCCCGCTCAGTCGGCAGATCAAGTTGCTGGAGCAAACACTGGATGTTACACTTTTTGAAAGGACTAGCAGGCGTGTCGTCCTGACACCTGCAGGCCTGACATTTCTAGTCGAGGCCCAGAAACTCCTGGAAATCGGCAATGCCGCTGTCACGGTGACCAGAAGGGCTGCTCGCGGCAGCGCCGGATCTGTCAAGGTCGCATTTGTTGGTGCCGCCACTTACAGCTTCTTGCCGGGCTTCATCAGTCAGGCCCGCGCTCTTGCTCCCCAAATTGAACTCGAACTGGTGCAGATGGAAACCGCCGAACAGCTTCAGGCTATCAATGGCGGAGAAATTGATCTTGGCTTGTCTCGTCCACTAGCCGGCTCGCACCACCTTGAAAGTCTTTGTGTCGCGCGCGAAACCATGATGCTGGCCATTCCCCGCACCCATCCACTAGCGGCCAATCGCCGCTCGCCACTGGATGCCCTCAATGGCGAGCCCTTCATCATGTTTTCGTCTGCAGCACGTTATCTGCACGACAAACTCGCTCGGCTAATGGCGGAAAACGGCGTCACACCGCGTATCGTGCAGAATATGACACATTCGCAGGCAATTTTGTCACTGGTCAGCGCAGGTATCGGTCTGGCAATCGTACCCGCCGGCACCCAAAATGCTTGTTTCGATAATGTCGTTTTTCGTGCACTGGATCTGAAGCACGAATGTATTGCCGAGCTTCATGCCATATGGAGCCCGAGCAATCGAAACGCACTGATGTGGGACATACGCGAGATTGCCAAGACGAGCGCCGAGTTGCGGTGACAAACAGTTGCTGCGACCTAGTGCCTCGAGTTGATGACAAGGCTACCATGCGACCTTGCAACAACTCCGCCAAGCCCTGTTTTATGACCAAAGGCATCGGGCTTGCGCGGCGCAATAGCTCACAGACCTCTGTTCACAGAACGCCGAAACCTCGAATGAACACCCGCTCCCTATAACTGTCGTCGCCTCATGCGGACGAGAATCGTTCCCGCCTCGTCTTCCGCATGCCGCCGTCGATAGCTAAATGAGATCTCGGGCTGACTATTGCACTGTTGCCCAGGGCCTCGCGAGGCAGCGCAGTGCGCGCGAACGCAATTACGTCACACAAGCCGTCACGGTACGAGTGACGCTCCGATCCTTAGAACAATATCGCCTCTGGTGGTGAGCCTACAAGCGCCGTTCAACAGTTCGCCATCGGTCTTAGTGAACAAGTCAACCGACCCAGATCACTGTCCTCCTTGGTCAACGCGCGGCAGCATGTTCCGGCCAGTAATCCGACCATTCTGACACACGTTATTTTTCTGGTTCCTAAACTGCGCAGAATGGCTCTCTTGCTTCGTGACTGGAACACCTCAAACGCGGGTCTGGGAATTGCCAGAGCCGTAGTTGCCCCATGCGCCCATCAGCATTTCCAGAAATCTTTCCGCCGCAGGCGATAGTCTTGCGCCGCGACGTCGGACCACGCCGATCATGCGCGAGATTTCAGGGTTGCCGATGGGACGCGTTACCAGGAATGGATGTTCACCTTGAGGCGTCGCCATCTGCGGCAGTACCGAAATTCCAAGTCCAGCTTCAACCAGTCCTAGCGATGTAGAAAGATGAGTGACTTCGTAAAACCAGCGCAACTTGATGTTTGATTTGGCAAGTGCCGCATCAAGTAGTGTTCTATTGCCACTTGAGCGATGCACAGTAATGAGCGGGTACGGCTCAAGTTCTGCCCAGCCAACCTGGCTCCTTTCCGCAAGGGGATGATCTTTGCGTGCTGCAAGGACAAAAGGATCTTCCGCAAGCCGATCAAACGTCAGATCCGGATCTGATGTGCCCATGATGTTTATGCCGAATTCGACCTCGCCACGGGAAACAGCCTGTAGGCCCTCCGTTGCAGGCAGGTCCAGAATGCGGAAACGTATGTTCGGATACTCCTGATTGAACTGTTTGATAACAGTCGGGAGGAAATAAAACGCGGCGGTCGGAAGGCAGGCGATCGTTACCAACCCACCGCGGTTAACCCCAACATCGCGGACAACGAACAGGGATCCGTCGAACTCCTCCAGCATTCTGCGCACCAGCGGAATGAGTTCTGCCCCCAACGCAGTGAGACTTACGTGCCGAGTGGTGCGCTCAAGCAAAGGCGCGCCAATTGCCATTTCCAATTTCTGTATTCGCCTGCTTAGCGCAGGCTGAGAAAGATTTAGCGTCTCGGCAGCACGATGAAAACTCTCCAGTTCGATAACACTCAGGAATGCCCTGAGATCAAGTATTTCACAATTAATGCTCATGGCGCATCAATACTCCGAATCTTCGCATTTCACATATCAATCGAATTACCACAAAGTGCAATAAATCCATTGATTGATACTCATTACACATGAGTGGAGGCGAAAGCACAAGCATGAATGATTTGATCTCTATCCCCTGTGTGTTGATGCGCGGCGGAACGTCGAAAGGTCCATTCTTTCTGGCTTCCGATCTTCCAGCTGACAAGAATGAACGCGATCAGATCTTGCTGTCCGTTATGGGATCAGGCCACCCGCTACAGATAGACGGCATTGGTGGCGGCAATCCCGTGACCAGCAAAGTGGCAATCATCGGCCCGTCCAGCATTCCGGGTGCAGATATAGACTATTTGTTTGCCCAGGTTCGCATCGATCAGCAAATGGTGGATACAGCGCCAAATTGCGGCAATATGCTCGCCGCTGTCGGGCCATTCGCCATCGAAGCCGGTTTGATGAAGCCCCAGGGTGCTACGACGGTTGTCCGTATTCATAACGTCAATACCGGAAAGCTCATTGAGGCAGAAGTTCCAACCCCCAATGACGAGGTATCCTATCTTGGTGATGCCAGCATTGATGGCGTACCTGGAAAGGCTGCCCCTATCGCCCTGACGTTTATGGATGCCGCGGGAGCGAGAACGGGCAAATTGTTCCCCACTGGCAAATCCCATGAGACGATTGAAGACGTCGCCGTAACCTGTATCGACTGTGCCATGCCAATGGTGTTGATGGAGGCTGAAGCTCTTGGCGTCAGCGGTTATGAAAGCGCTGCAGAGCTTAACAGTAACACTCCCCTGCTTGCCCGGCTGGAAGCTTTAAGACTGGAAGCAGGTAGGCGTATGGGCATGGGTGACGTCACCAATCAGGTCACCCCAAAGCCTGTCCTGATTAGCAAGGCGGCAAAAGGCGGTGATCTCAATGTGCGGTATTTCATGCCACACGAGTGCCATCCGTCGCTCGCGACAACCGGCGCTGTTGGCATAGCCACGGCCAGCATCACCCCCGATACGATCGTCTCGAACCTGGTTGGCCTTCGCACACCAACCGTCGTTTTGTCGATCGAACACCCAGATGGCCACCTTGATGTCAAGCTTCAGGAGCGCGACGGAAAGGTGACCGCTGGAATCCTTCGAACGGCACGCAGGCTCTTCGAAGGGCACGTCTTTGCAAAGCCTATCAAACAACTTGTTTGCGCGGCATAATTCTCGTGGTTGCCGGGAGGGCGCCACGTAAACCGGAGGAAAATCAATGCGTAAATTCATGCTCGCCCTAGCTGCAACCGTAGCGTTTGCCGGAACAGCCTTGGCTGAACCGGTCCGCATCAGCGTAGGATCTTACAATCTTAACAATCTGCCATTTCCCGTAGCGCAGGGCTTGGGCCTCTACGAGAAGGAAGGCCTTGACGTCACCGTTGAAAACTTTGCGTCTGGTGGTTCCAAAACCCTGCAGGCTCTCGTGGCCGGTTCGACAGATATCGCTGTCGGCTTCTATGATCATACAATCCAAATGCAGTCACAGAACAAGGCAGTTGTCGGCTTTGTTGTGCTGGCCCGCAACTCCGGCCTCGTTCTGGCAGGTGGAAACAATTCGACATTCGACCCTGCAAAGCCTGAGACCATCAAAGGAGCGCAAGTCGGCATCACCTCACCGGGCTCCTCGTCGGATTTCTTCGTGAGATACTATTTGCAGCGCCACAATCTGTCGGCAAATGATGTTGCGTTGATCGGCGTTGGCTCGGGATCCGCTGCCGTTGCCGCACTCGAGCAGGGTAAAATTGATCTCCTTGTCAACTATGACCCGGCTGCGACATTTATCGAAGCCAAAGGTGTTGGAAAAATCCTGATCGATGCGCGAAGCGACGATGGCGCCAAGGAAATTTATGGCGGCATTTATCCGACATCGGTTCTTTATGCCACGCAGGATTACATCGATGGCAATCCCGAGACCATTCAAAAAGTGACCAACGCCACTATAGCCGCACTGGAATGGATGAACGCGCATTCGGCTGAGGAAATCGTCGAAAAACTGCCTAAGGAATTCATCTCCGGCGACCGCGAGACCTACATCAAGGCTGTCCAGAACGCCAAGGCAATTTTCTCGACAGACGGAAAGTTCAACGAAGAGGATATCAAGACGCCACTCGCTGTACTGAAAAGCTTCAACGAGAAAGTGGCATCAACCGAAATAGACCTTTCGAAGACCTATACAAACAGCTTCGTCGGCAAAGCGCCGCACGCTGCTGCTAACTGACAGGAGGAGGCAATGTCATTGGCCGTAGTCAAACCCACGCCCCAGGATGGTGCAACAGACAGCAGGAAGGCGATGGTGTCTATTGACGCCGTCACCATGTCATTCGGCTCGTTCGTGGCTGTAGAAAATATCAATCTGACGGTCGCGGATGGCGAGTTTCTTGCCATCGTTGGCCCAACCGGCTGCGGAAAGAGCACCATTCTCAATGCTATCGCCGGGCTTTTGAAGCCGTCGCATGGTGCCGTTTCAATCGATGGCAAGGCGGTCAACGGAGTGAACGATGACATCGGCTATCTGTTTCAGCAGGACGCTCTGCTACCGTGGAAAACCGCACTCGAAAACGTAGAGCTTGGTCCCATGTTCAAGGGCGTCTCAGCAGCGGAGCGCCGTACAAGTGCTCTTGCCTGGCTGGCGAAGGTTGGCCTCAAGGGGTTCGAGCATCGGTATCCGCATCAGCTTTCCGGCGGACAGCGTAAACGTGTCCAGATGGCGCAGGCTCTGATTACCGGTCCAAAAGTTATCCTGATGGATGAACCGTTTTCTGCGCTGGATATCCATACACGCCATCTCATGCAAAACGAGCTGTTGCGGCTCTGGCAGGAAGAGCGCCGTGCTGTCGTGATGATCACTCACGATCTTGAAGAGGCCATCGCGCTCGGCGACCGCGTTGTCGTGTTGGCGGCAGGCCCTCGCAGCCGTGTGATCGACAGCTTCCCTGTTGATCTGGACCGCCCGAGAGATGTGGCGGAAATCAAGCTCGATCCACGCTTCATGGATCTGTATCGCAACATTTGGGCGTCGCTGCGCGGCGAAGTGGAGAAAAGCTATGAACGCCACGACTGAACGTCTCATTCAGGTTGGACTGCTCGTTTTCATTCTCGGCGGCTGGCAGCTCGGCACCTCGCTGGGTGTCATCGATGTGTTCTTTTTCCCGGCTCCGGTTGACATTCTCAACCAGGTTGTAACGTGGATTACCGACACTGGCTTTTATCGCCATGTCACCATTACCCTTACCGAAACCGTACTCGGTTATCTGATCGGCACAGGTCTCGGAGTTGCCGCGGGTGTATGGCTCGGTCTGAGCCGCAGCGCGTCGCGCATTCTTGATCCATTCATCAAGGGCCTGAACGCTATTCCGCGTGTAGTGCTGGCGCCGATCTTCGTTCTTTGGTTGGGTCTTGGCCTTTGGTCGAAAGTCGCACTTGCCGTCACGCTGGTGTTCTTCGTCACCTTCTTCAACGCCATGCAGGGTGTTCGTGAAGTCAATCCGGTTGTGCTTTCCAACGCTCGTATTCTTGGTGCAAAGCGCTCGGACCTGCTGCGCCATGTATATTTCCCGGCGGCCGCCAGCTGGATTTTGTCCTCGCTGCGTACGTCGGTTGGTTTTGCCGTTGTTGGCGCAATCATCGGCGAATATCTTGGCTCCTCCGCTGGCCTTGGCTACCTCATTGCACAGGCAGAAGGCAATTTCGACGCAGTCGGTGTATTCGCAGGCATTCTGATCCTCGCCATCTTCGTGTTGATTATCGACAGCATCCTTGATGTCGTTGAGAAGCGCCTGATAAAATGGCGTCCAGGCGGGAACGAGCGGACAGCCTGAACCTTTATCAACCACGATCAACAATCGGACGCGTTGTCAAAGAGACAGCGGGTCCGATTTTCCGCTACTATCGATCCGTTTACGCCCATCGACCTAAAGGCTGCAATACATGTCCAAATCTCTTGACAGTTTCCAATGTCGTTCCGTTCTTACCGTCGATGGTAAGGACTATGTTTATTACAGCCTGCCGAAAGCTGAAGCCAATGGCTT
>NZ_JANUDV010000008.1:0-235214 GCF_024810055.1 Rhizobium sp. BIGb0125 | reverse complement strand
AAGCCATTGGCTTCAGCTTTCGGCAGGCTGTAATAAACATAGTCCTTACCATCGACGGTAAGAACGGAACGACATTGGAAACTGTCAAGAGATTTTGTCACGGATAAACCCCGCTCTCTGATAGCCAACACACGCGTGCAGACACCTATGCACTTATTCATGCACATCAGGATGCGGGTACGGCCATTTCCGCTGTCCGCACGTGAAATTTGCAATTGCAATTCTCAGGTCCGGCGGAAGATGATGATCACGCCGACCGCTGGCGTGGTTGAAACTCATATAGATAATTTCTAAGACAGGTTCCAGATCAGAAGACGATTCAAATCGAATTTTTTTTCGAAATGATCAAAATCTTACATGAGGCGAAGCAATGTTGCTGACGGCGGAGCACCTATCGGTCAAAAGAGGCGAAGATTTCATATTCATGAATGTTTCCCTCATGTTAACTGATGGCGAAGCGTTGCTTCTAACCGGCCGCAACGGGTCGGGAAAATCCACCTTGCTCCGTGTTCTTGCGGGCCTTCTCCACCCGGAAACTGGCACTGTAAAGATAGCCGGCGAAGGAGTTGAGCCGGGCACACGCGCCGCCGAAGCCAGCCATTATCTCGGCCACCGCAACGCCATGAAAACCGAACTCACAGTTTCGGAAAATCTGCAATTCTGGAAAGAGTTTCTCGGCGGCTTTACCGGCGGCTGCTCCATCAGCGTGGAAGACGCCGCAGACGCCGTCGGTCTTTCAGGCATCACACATCTGCCGTTCGGTTATCTGTCCGCCGGCCAGCAGCGACGATTCGCCATGGCCAAACTGCTTGTCGCATGGCGCCCAATCTGGATACTGGATGAACCGACAGCCGCTCTTGATGCCAATGCCGATAAAATGTTCACCGGCCTGGTTGAGGCGCATCTGCAAAAGGGTGGCATCGTTATTGCCGCTACACATCAGCCATTGGGGCTAAAGAACGCGAAGGAATTGCAGATGACGGGTTTTGCAGGCGTGGAGACCGTTTGGTGACGTCAGATTTTTCCTTCGCCTCGCTTAAGAAAAGTGCTCAGCCATGATCGCGCTGTTTTTCCGTGACCTGAAACTGTCCATTCGCGCAGGTGGCGGCGCACTGATCGGCGTGCTGTTTTTCATGACTGTGGTTGCCGTCATTCCTTTTGGCGTGGGACCTGATCTCAATCTTCTGTCGCGCATCGGGCCTGCCATCGTCTGGATTGGTGCGCTGCTCGCGGCCTTGCTGGGTCTCGACCGGTTGTTTCAAGCAGAAAGAGATGACGGTGCACTCGATCTTATCCTGATGAACGAAAACCCGCTGGTACTGACGGTGTTTGTGAAATGTCTGGCACACTGGACAGCAACCGGCCTGCCGCTCGTCATCGCCTCGCCGCTGCTTGGCCTTTTCATGAACATGAGCGAGATGGCTATTGGCGCCGTCATGCTAACACTGCTGGTCGGCTCACCGGCCTTGACCTTTATTGGTGCGGTCGGCGCAGCAGTCGCCGTCGCATTACCGCGAGGTGGGCTGCTGGTGTCCATCCTCGTGCTGCCGCTTGCCATCCCCGTGCTGATTTTCGGGGTCAGTGCCTCCTATGCCGCCGCCCAGGATCCCGCTCCATTTCTGCCGCCGTTCCTGATCCTGATGGCGATCACGCTATTTTCATCGGTTATCGGGCCTTTCTTTGCGGCTTTGGCGCTGCGCAACAGCAGCGATTGACAGGGATCAATTGCAGGTGGCCATGACACAAGGTAGAAAGACGGCATGAACGACACGAGCCTTGCCATTACCAAATTCAGCGACCTCGCCAACCCAACCCGGTTTCTGGCATTGGCCTCGCGCCTGCTGCCATGGATGAGCGCCATCACTGCTCTGCTGATCGCGGTTGGCCTCTACCTATCCTTCACGACGGATGGCGATTATCAGCAGGGCAATACTGTGCGCATCATGTATGTGCATGTGCCTGCCGCCTGGCTGGCGATGATGTGTTATACTGTCATGGCAGCTTCCGCGATCGGCACGCTGGTTTGGCGCCATCCACTGGCCGATGTCAGCCACAAGGCTGCTGCACCGCTCGGCGCCGCCTTTACCCTGATAGCGCTGATCACCGGTTCGTTGTGGGGCAAACCCATGTGGGGAACATGGTGGGTGTGGGACGCACGACTGACCTCGGTCTTCATCCTGTTTCTGATGTATCTTGGCCTGATTGCTTTCAACAAGGCCATGGATGATCCCTCGCGCGCAGCTCGCGTCAGTGCGGTGCTCATTCTGGTCGGTTTCGTCAACATTCCGATTATCAAGTTTTCGGTGGAATGGTGGAACACCCTGCATCAACCCGCCAGCGTTATCCGTATGGATGGTCCGGCCATCGACCCTGAATTCCTCTGGCCACTGCTGATCATGGCATTAGGTTTCAGCATGCTGTTTTTCACGTTGCATATCGCCGCCATGCGCAATGAAATCCTGCGCCGACGTATTGCCGCCCAGCGCCGCCTGGCCGCGCGTATGGCCAACAGGGAGGCGTAAAACATGAGCCACGCCTTTTACATCGGCCTGTCCTATGGCCTGACCGGCTTGATTGTGATCGCATTGATCGGGTGGGTAATGCTGGACGGCCGCGCACGAAGTCGGGAATTGAAAGAGCTGGAAGCCTCTGGCATTCACCGCCGCGCTTCCGCAAAACTGAAGGCCGGGGAAACCGCATGAGCGACGACATCAGCGCCCCGAAACAGGCCCCCAAAAGCAAGGCACGTTACCTCTTTGCCTTGCTGCCACTGGTTGCTTTTGCAGGTTTTGCAGCCATTGCTGCCAAGATGCTTTACGAACAGGACGTCAACGGACTGGATGTCAGCGCCATTCCATCGGCCCTGATCGGCACGCAAGCTCCATCGCTTGCCATGCCGCCACTTGAAGGATCAGCCACCCCGGCCCTGACCACTGCCGCCATTTCCGGCCAACTGACGTTGGTCAATGTATTTGCATCTTGGTGTGTACCCTGTCGTCAGGAACATCCGATGCTGAAAGAGCTGTCGAAAGACAGCCGCATCAATGTGGTTGGCATCAACTACAAGGACAAGAACGACAACGCGCTGCGTTTCCTGGGCGAGCTGGGTAATCCCTACAAGGCAATCGGCGTCGATCCCAACGGCAAAGCGGCCATAGATTGGGGCGTTTACGGCATTCCGGAAACCTACCTCGTCGATAAGAATGGGACCATTGTTTACAAGAAGGTTGGCCCTATCGATCCTGCAACGCTGGAAAAGGGCCTGCTGCCAGCCATTGAAAAGGCTGTATCCGGAAGCTGAGCACGGTTTGACCGTGGTAGGCCCAATCAAAGAATGGAAATGATCTTTAGCGGCGGCGCAGACTGCGTCGTCAGCACGGACATGCCTTCCTGAACCACCTGATTGCGGCCATTCGATTTCGCTTTGTAAAGAAAGCTGTCGGCTCTGGCGATCGCGTCGTGAATGGAGTGGTCGCCTCTGGCAATTGATGAGATGCCGAAACTTGCGCTGATCTGCCGGTCAATACCGACAGCTGTCCATTCGCGAGCCGCAAAACTCACGCGCAACATATTGGCAAGCACGGCAATTTCGGTCGCCGTTGTGTCTGGCAGATAGACCACGAATTCCTCGCCACCAAAGCGAGCGATACGCGCTTGTGGCGGGAGGCGTTCCTTCAACAATTCGGAAAAACCGATGATAACACGATCACCGGCCGCATGTCCGAACTGGTCGTTGACATGTTTGAAGTGGTCGATATCGCACATCAAAACGGTGCCGTCCGGCTGCTCCTGCCCGCGGAAATCCGGAGAACGGTCATCAAAACCACGTCGGTTCAACAGACCAGTGAGCGGATCATGATCAGCGGCATGGCGATGCTGCAAAAGAACATTGGCAACCACACTGGCCAGCACGGCAAGCGCCATCAGGAAACCGAAGATACTGGCAGTCATCTGCATCAGGAATGCATAGTCTGACGCCATGAAGGCATCAATGTCACGAGGCGAACCGCCCGGTGTCATCACCAGAAGCACGCTCACGCGAGTAATAGTTTCCAATACCACGGCCGAGGTCGCCGCCAGTAGCACCTTGTCCATTACATGCCGGGTCTTATTTGCGACCAGCAGGATGCACGGCGCAAGCAGCGCAGCGCACATCAAATCACTCAGCGCAAGTTCAGCGCGCAAATCGATCTGGAAGACAATAAAATACGACACAACCGCATAGGCTGCGGCCAGAAATCCGATGCGCCAACCAAGTAGCGTCTTGACCTCAAATTGCACCAACAACGCATGGCCGTAAAAAAAGAACGCGGAAAAAAACAGGATGTTGGAAATCAGGGCATGCGCCAGAAAGGCATCATCGGCAAAAAACATCGGGCTTGAAAAGCCCAGGGCCGCACAGATGTAACCAATGCCCCAGAAACGCGCAGGCTTGAAACCCATGGTCTGCAAACCGAGAAATACCAGGCCAAATGTAAGCATGATAAACGGAAGCAGATAGGCGAAATTATCCTGCACGATGACGAAGCCTTGATCAGAAACAGTTTTTGTTAAATGCGATGCTTGGTGCTACCGGCGTCACGGCATGGCCGTGCATCCGGTTCAATGCGTGATCCCCAGCGAGCATGGACATCTAGATGCTTTCCGTTAAGAATCCATTTGAAGTCAGCACGATGTGACATCAGTTATGTATTGTTTCATAACGATTGACGACTATTACACGGATCAGGAAATCGCGTTCTGCCATTCCTTGATGGCATCGATCGGCCACAGCAGCATGATGACATTGAGCGTCAGATTGTCTCGGATCAGCCACCCGGTGAACAGCTCAAAGACAACAGCCACCGCCACCGTCACCCAGACAGGCATGCGCGCGGCGAAGAAGAAACCAAGCGCCATGAAAACAGTGTCCATGGCCGAATTGAGAATACTGTCACCGGAGTAACCAAGCGCCATTGTGGCACTGCGATAGCGGTCGATAATCAGCGGTGAGTTTTCAAGCAGTTCCCAGGCTGCCTCGATCAGCACCGCAAATGACAGGCGCATAGCAATCGGTTGTTTGCGAAACAGCAGCCATGCAAGGCCGAAGAACAGGAAGCCGTGAATGATATGCGACGGCGTGTACCAGTCGGACAAATGCTGCGAGTTGCCCGGTGTGTTGACGCCCGGCTCGAACAGCTTGACGTAGCCGCACTCACAGATCGGAATACGGCCCATGAAATAAAGAATGACGATCTGCAGCAGCAGAAGTGCTGCGGCGACGCCAAACCATTTCAGCGATGAGCTACGGCTGACAGTGAGATCCGCAACGGTCATTTTTCGTCTTTCACCAACGGTTCAACCGAGTGACGCATGATCAGCGGCATCTGTGCCATGGTGAACAAAACGGTGACCGGCATGGTGCCCCAGACCTTGAAAGCGACCCAGAAATCGGTCGAGGAGTTCCGCCAAACGACTTCATTCAACACCGCGAGAAACAGGAAAAAAATGCCCCAGCGAAGGGTCAGCTTGCGCCAGCCTTCGTCAGTCAGTTTGAAAGCGGAATTGAAGACGTAACCCAGCAACGACTGTCCAAACAGCAAACCACCCAGCAGGATCGCACCAAACAGAGTGTTGACGATGGTGGGCTTCATCTTGATGAAAGTGTCGTTCTGCAGCCACAATGTCAGCGCGCCAAACACAAACACCACGATGCCGGAGATCAGCGGCATCATCGGCAGTTTGCGGGTCATGATCCACGACACGATCAGCGAAGCGGCGGTGGCAATCATGAACAGACCAGTCGCGATAAAGATCGGGCCACCGAATTCGGTCAGCACCGGAAACTTTTCAGCAAGCCAGTCACCACGCGAATTGGCAAAGAAGAAAACCATCAACGGGCCAAGTTCCAGCACCATCTTCAACAGAGGGCTGGTCTCCTTGACCATATTTTCGCTTTCGCGCTGATTGCTTTCCACGTCCATCATCAAACTCCCGCAATCGCCTTCGCGAAATCTTCTGCCTCAAACGGTTCCAGATCGTCCACGCCTTCGCCCACGCCGATGAAATAAACCGGCAGCTTGTGCTTCGCAGCAATGGCAACGAGGATACCGCCGCGAGCCGTGCCATCCAATTTTGTCATAATCAGGCCATTCACACCCGCCACGTTGCGGAAAATCTCCACCTGGTTCATGGCGTTCTGGCCTGTCGTTGCATCAAGTGTTTGCAAGACAGTGTGCGGCGCGTCTGGATCAAGCTTGCCAAGCACACGCACGATCTTTTCAAGCTCGGCCATCAACTCTGTCTTGTTCTGCAAACGGCCGGCCGTATCGATAATCAGAACGTCGCTTTTTTTGGCCCGCGCCTGCTCATAGGCGTCATAGGCAAGGCCAGCAGCATCAGCGCCCAGCTTCGTCCCGATGAACTCAGAACCGGTACGATCCGCCCAGATTTTCAACTGTTCAATCGCCGCGGCACGGAACGTATCGCCTGCTGCAAGCATAACCTTGAGCCCGGAACCGGACAGTTTGGCCGCAAGCTTGCCAATGGTCGTGGTTTTGCCGGTACCATTGACACCCACCACCAGAATGACATGTGGTTTGTGATTGAGATCAAGCTGCAGCGGCTTGGCGACCGGGGTCAGCACCTTGGTGATTTCACCGGCCATGATGCGCGCCACATCTTCACCGCTGACATCCTTGCCATAACGCTCGGACGACAATGCACCGGTGATACGCATCGCAGTTTCGACGCCAAGGTCAGACTGGATCAGCAAATCTTCCAGCTCGTCCAGCGTGTCCTCGTCCAGCTTGCGCTTGGTGAACAACGCCGAGATTTGGCTGGTCAGTTGCGAAGAAGTCCGCGCCAACCCGGCACGAAGACGCTGAAACCATGTCAGCTTCTGCTGCGGTGTTTCTTCAACCGGCACAACAATCTCGCTGGCTGTCGAAAATCCTTTCGGCAGCACAGTCGCAGCCATTTCCGCAATCGCAGATGAAATAATTTGTTCTTCGGCCTCAACAACGGCCTCGGCCTTATCAGCCGTTGTTACCGGCTCGTCTTCAACGACCGGTTCATCAGCGACGGCAAACGACGTTTCATCCTCTGCCGCTTCGGCTTCCGCTTCAACCTCGAGCAGCGAAAGAGGTACGACACCAATATCGCTTGCTTCCAATGCAGCAGGAAGCAGTGGCGCATCATCCGGTTCCGTCTGCGGTTCAACCGCGTCTGACTGCATCACTTCATCGGGAGCAGGGCCACCAGCAGTTTCGACCTCGACTTCAAGCACCGGGTCATCGACGGGAGAATGTTGCTGCGCTTCGGCCAAAGCCTGTTCAAAGGCAGCTTCAGATGACTGTTCCTTCAGACCATTTGGTTCAGCCTTGTCGTCTTCGGCTTTGTCCTTGCCGAATGAAAAGACCTTTTTGATGAAGCCAAGGGCCATGATAGTTCCGTATCTTTTTCTCAGGCCGCGTTTGCAGCCAGAAGTTCCATTGTAAGGTGCTTGCCGTTGTGACCGGTAATCGCAACACGCGCAAGAGTGCGCGGCTCAAGCGATGGGGCTGCAACCAGCGTAAAATTATCGGTATGCGCAAAACCGTTGTTTTCAACCAGAATAGTCTGCTCGCTGCCAACCATATTTTGCAGATGACGAAGTTTTAGCACCTCACCCCGCTCACGTAGCCTTGCCGCACGCTCTTTCACCAGACCACGGTCAAGCTGCGGCATGCGCGCTGCCGGTGTTCCGGCACGCGGACTGTAGGGAAAAACATGCAAATTGGAAATGCCGCACTCTTCCGCAAGTGTGGCAGCATTTTCGAACATGTCTTCGGTTTCTGTCGGGAAACCGGCGATCATGTCAGCACCGAATGCAATATCAGGCCGCAGAGCCCTTACCTCGTTGCAGAAACGAATGGCATCATCGCGCAGATGACGGCGCTTCATGCGTTTCAGGATCATGTCGTCGCCATGCTGCAGCGAGAGATGCAGATGCGGCATGAACCGTGGTTCATCGGCGATCAGATCCATCAAATGTTTGTCTGCTTCTATGCTGTCGATCGAGGACAGCCGCAAGCGCAGGATATCCGGCACCTGTTTCAGCAAGGTCTTAGCGAGATAACCAAGGGAAGGTTCACCCGGCAGATCAGCACCATAACTGGTCGCATCCACCCCGGTCAGCACGATTTCGCGGTAACCGCTTTCGGTCAGCTTGCGGGCCTGTTCGACAACCGCTCCCATCGGCACCGAGCGAGAATTACCGCGACCATAAGGAATGATACAAAAGGTGCAGCGATGATCACAGCCATTCTGTACCTGAATAAACGCGCGAACGTGCCCGTCAATATGTTTGACCATCTGCGGCGCTGTCGCCTTGATGCTCATGATATCGTTGACGCGTAGTTTTTCTTCTGCAGACACACCAAAATCCGGAAGGGCGCGGTAGGAAGCGCTTTTCAGCTTCTCCTCATTACCGAGCACGGCATCCACCTCAGGCATGTCGGCAAAGGTCAGCTTCTCGGTCTGTGCAGCACAACCGGTGACAATGATGCGGGCGTGCGGATTGTCGCGGCGCGCGCGCCGAATGGCCTGGCGCGCCTGACGCACAGCCTCGCCCGTCACGGCACAGGTATTGACCAGAACGGCATTGTTGAGCCCGGCTTTTTCCGCCTCGGCCTTCATCACTTCCGATTCATAGGTATTGAGACGACAGCCGAAGGTAATGACCTCGACGCCGCTCATTTTACTGAAGCCTCACGGGACGATGTCTCACTGGCTTCATCGCGCTGCCAAGTGCCATTCTCCGGATCAACGGCACCGGACCATTCCCATTCGGCAGGACCGGTCATGATGACATGATCATCATCGCGCCATTCGATGGTCAGCGGCACACGGATCGGGCTTGAGGCAACATCGATGGTCACGGTACGCCCGGTTCTACCCGTGCGTGCCGCGCTGACGCCGGCTGCACAGGCGGCAGAACCGCAGGCAAGCGTCAAGCCTGCACCACGTTCCCATGTGCGGGTGCGCAGTGATGCGTCTGACGTGACCTGCGCCAACGTTATATTGGCCTTTTCCGGAAACATCGGATGGTTCTCAAGCAGTGGACCGAAACGCTCCAGATCGAAGTCCATCGGATCACGATCGACCCAGAAGATAGCGTGCGGATTGCCCATCGACATTACGGCTGGCGAATGCAGGATGGGATTGTCGATGGGCCCGATCTGCAATTCGATGCGGCTGGTATCATGGAACTCCTCGGACAGAGGAATTTCCTGCCAGCCAAACCTGGGCTTGCCCATGTCGACCGAAATCATGCCATCCTCGTGTTCGACCGCATTCAGAATGCCAGCAACAGTCTGGAAGGTGAAGGTCTTTTTGCCTGTTTCAGACGACAGCGCCTGCACCACACAGCGCGTACCATTGCCACACGCCTGCGCCTTGGTGCCATCACAGTTGAGAATGTCGATATAGGCGTCGGTACCGGCAAGTTTGGGGTCATGGATCGCCATGATCTGATCGAACTGCGTGGCTGTATCCGCATTCAGCGCAATCGCGGCTTCCGGCGTGACCTTGTCAGTGCGGCCGCGCATATCGACAACCAGGATCTTGTTTCCAAGTCCATTCATCTTCGCAAATTCGACCGTGTTCGCCATAGCTCGTGTACCTGATAGAGAAAATGCCCGTCACAGAGAGCAGGCTTATTTTGCCCTATATGGCGGAAAGTGCAGCAAATTACCAGCCTTGAGCCAACATGCATGGCATGCGTCAGCCGCGTATGATCATGGCTGCGAACAGTGGTTGGCCCTAATCCTGAAAAGGCCACTCACGCAGGAACGTCGAAAACCTCACCGGGACGCATCGGTCGGAAACGGTTGTGCTCCAGCCCTTTTTCATTGAGCGCCAGTTGAAGCGCAAACACCGGTGCATCAATCGCCTCATCAGTCAGCTGAACGGTACCCCAGTGATGACCGCAGACATGCCGCGCATCACACAGCACCATGCCCTCCACCGCCTCTGCCGGGTTCTGGTGTTGCCCCTTCATGAACCAGCGTGGTTCGTAGGCACCAAACGGCAGGTTTGCCAGGCGAAACGCGCCATGTTTTTCCTTCACAGCCCGATAGTTGTTGCCCTGAAAGAAACCAGTATCGCCAATGTGGTATATTTTACCGCCGGGTGTCTCGATGACAAACGCCGCCCAGAGCGCCATGCGCCGATCATTCAAGCCACGCGCAGACCAATGATGGCAGGGCTCCACGTGAATTTTCACGCCGTTACCAGCGGTTATCACATCGCCCCAATCACCGACCTCTATCTTCGCATCAGGCACATCGGACAGGATAATGCTGTCGTTGCCCAGTGGCGTAATGAAGGTTGGTTTATGGGCAGCCTGCAATCGCTTCAAGGTCTCGATATCGAGATGGTCGTAATGATTATGTGTCACCAGAACGATGTCGATTGGCGGAAGATCCTCGAACACGATACCGGGCGGATTGACCCGCTTCGGGCCGGCGAAGGAAAAAGGGCTCGTCCGCTGCGACCACACCGGATCAGCCAGGATGTTCAGGCCGGCCGTCTGGATCAGGAAAGACGCGTGACCGACAAAAGTAATGCGCAAATCGGCGCCATTGACCCGCTGGTCCGGTTTTGCGGTCGGATAAGGACTGGGATAATCCTCAGGCCAAGTGGCCTTTGCACCGCTGGTGCGCCATTTCAAAAGATCAAAAAAATTCCCCGGAGGTTCACCACCGGGGTTGAAAAAACGTGTTCCGTCAAAGTGATCGGAAACCGGGCCGTGATAATAGCCAGCCGCCTTCGACTTGGTGGCGGCAAAAACACCACCCGCAGCAAGCGCGGCCAGAGCTGACAATCGAAAAAGGTTGCGACGTTTCATCGCGATGATATAGCCACGGCACCGGCTATATTCAATGTGACAGGACCTTGCTTTGCCATCACATTGCCGGGAGTTATTGCCTAAGGCCGCTAAAACACCTGAGAGCCTTGACTTTCCCATCGCTTTCCTGTTTATCCGCACCGATTAGCTGGCAGTTTCAAGACTCCAAGCCACCGACCGGGACCCGAAAAGGTATAAAGAGATCCCGGAGGTCAACACCCGACAGCGCGTCGCGCCCTCGGGTGCTTTTTGGCTTTGCGTCTTGTTTTTGACAGCAAAAGCACCGACGTTTCGGACACCCCGGAACGAAGAAGGAAGAAACGATGTTTGAAAACCTCCAGGACCGCCTTGGTTCCATTCTGAATGGACTGACCGGCCGTGGCGCGCTGTCGGAAGCCGATGTGTCGGCAGCCCTGCGCGAGGTTCGCCGCGCGCTTTTGGAAGCCGACGTGGCGCTGGAAGTCGTACGTTCCTTCACCGACAAGGTGCGGGAAAAGGCAGTTGGCGCTTCCGTTCTTAAGTCCATCAAGCCTGGCCAGATGGTTGTGAAGATCGTTCACGACGAGCTGGTTGAAATGCTGGGTTCCGAAGGCGTTTCCATCGACCTTCATGCTCCGGCCCCTGTTGTCATCATGATGGTGGGTCTGCAGGGTTCTGGTAAGACAACCACCACCGGCAAAATCGCCAAGCGCCTGACCGACCGCGAGAAGAAGAAGGTGCTGATGGCATCTCTCGATACGCGTCGTCCGGCCGCCCAGGAACAGCTGCGCCAGCTTGGCGTACAGACCGGCATCGACACCCTGCCTGTCATCGCCGGACAATCCCCGACAGATATCGCCGCACGCGCCGTTCAGGCCGCGAAACTCGGCGGCCATGACGTTGTCATCCTCGATACGGCTGGCCGTACCCACATCGACGAACCGTTGATGCTGGAAATGGCCGATATCAAGAAGAAGTCCAACCCGCATGAAATCCTGCTGGTTGCCGACAGCTTGACCGGTCAGGACGCCGTCAATCTCGCCCGCAATTTCGATGAGCGCGTTGGCATTACCGGCCTTGTCCTGACCCGTATGGACGGTGATGGCCGCGGCGGTGCAGCCCTTTCGATGCGCGCTGTTACCGGCAAGCCGATCAAGCTGATTGGTACGGGTGAGCGTATGGGCGAACTGGATGAATTCCATCCACGCCGTATCGCAGACCGTATTCTCGGCATGGGCGACATTGTTTCGCTGGTTGAAAAAGCCGCTGAAAACATCGATGCCGAAAAAGCCCGCGCCATGGCCGAAAAAATGGCCAAGGGCAAATTCGACCTTAACGACCTTGCTGACCAGCTTGCCCAGATGAAAAAGATGGGCGGCATGGGCGGCATCATGGGTCTGATGCCCGGCATGGCAGGCATGAAGGACAAGATGGCTTCGGCCGGTCTGAACGACAAGATGTTCGACCGCCAGATCGCGATCATCTCGTCGATGACCAAGGCTGAGCGTGCCAATCCTGATATGCTCAAGCATAGCCGCAAAAAGCGTATCGCCGCCGGTTCCGGCACGGATGCCGCCGAAATCAACAAGCTGCTCAAGATGCATCGCGGCATGGCCGATATGATGAAAGCCATGGGCGGTAAAGGCAAGGGCGGCATCATGAAGCAGATGATGGGCGGCCTTGCAGGTAAGATGGGCCTTGGCGGAATGGGCGGCATGCCTGACCTCGCCAACATGGACCCCAAGCAGCTTGAAGCCTTGCAGAAGCAGGCCGAAGCCGCAGGACTGACCAAACCAGGCGCAATGCCAGGCCTCGGTGGCCTGCCAGGCGGACTTCCCGGTCTGGGCGGCGGCGGATTGCCCGGCCTTGGTGGAATTCCCGGCCTACCTGGCTTTCCGAAGAAGAAGTGAGTGCGATCATGACCAATTCTGAAGTGAAAGCCCAGCTCGCAGAATACCGCCAGTCCATCGACAACATCGATGCGGCACTGGTCCATGTTCTGGCTGAACGGTTCCGCTGCACCAAGGCAGTCGGTGTCCTGAAAGCCAAGTACGAATTGCCGCCGGCAGATCCGGCGCGCGAAGAATACCAGATCGAACGCCTTCGCCGTCTGGCAAAGGATGCCAATCTGGATCCGGATTTCGCCGAGAAGTTCTTGAACTTCATCATCAAGGAAGTCATCCGGCATCATGAAGCAATCGCTGCCGAACATGGCAGCAACGAAAAGACCGCCTGATAGGCGGACACGACATCTCAAGGAGTAAATGACATGACACTTAAAATTCGTCTCGCACGCGGTGGTTCCAAGAAGCGCCCTTACTACCAGATCGTAGTTGCTGACGCCCGTTCGCCACGCGACGGCCGTTTCCTCGAAAAGGTTGGTTCTTGGAACCCAATGCTGGCCAAGGATAACCCACTGCGCATCGAACTGAACGCTGACCTGGTGAAGACCTGGCTCGAAAAGGGCGCACAGCCAACCGACCGCGTTCTGCGCTTCCTGAACGAAGCTGGCATTGCTGAGCGTGCAACACGCAGCAACCCAGACAAGGCAAAGCCAGGCAAGAAGGCTCTGGAACGTATTGCTGAGAAGAAGCAGAAGGCTGAAGACGCCGCTGCTGCTGCTGCAGAAGCTTCTGCTGCCGAATAAGTCCGGCATTTATGCATCAAAAAGCGGGTGGCATGGTTCATGCTGCCCGTTTTTGTTTTGAAACACTTGAGCCATCGACGTTTTAAAAGCGTAACCGCCGGGTTTCAGGCATTTTTTGTTTCAATTTCGAATGCATGCTTTTACAAGCATCTTCATCAACATTCTCCAACGGACGAGCCCATGGCAAAGCTGGAAAACCCGATTCTGATGGCCAAGATCGGCGCGGCGCAAGGCCTGCGCGGTGAAGTGCGCGTCAGCTCCTATACAGACGACGCTATGGCGCTCGGCGATTACGGCAACCTTGTAGCGGCTGACGGACGTGTTTTCGAAATTCTCGAAATGCGCGAGAACAAGACGGTGGTGATCGTCAGGTTCCGTGGGATCAACGACCGCAATGCGGCAGAAGCCCTGAACGGTCTTGAGCTTTTCATCGATCGGGAAAATCTACCCGACGACGAACTTGATGATGACGAGTTTTTCTACACCGATCTGGAAGGGCTTGAAGCCGTTGACGCCGATGGCAAGAGCTATGGTTCGGTCACCGCCGTTCATGACTTTGGCGCTGGCGACCTTTTGGAGCTGAAAGGCGCGGGAAGACGCCCTGCCCTTATCCCGTTCTCGGAAGCGGCGGTTCTTGAAATCGATCTCGAAGCTGGCAAGATCCTCATTGACCCGATGGCCGCCGGACTGATCGATAACCCCGACGATGGCAAGGACGATCCCGACCATCCGGTCTTCGGCAAGAAGAAATAACATGACTTTCAAGGCCACCGTCCTGACACTCTACCCGGAAATGTTTCCGGGACATTTGGGCTACTCACTCGCTGGCAAGGCGCTTGAGCGTGAACAGTGGACGTTGGAAACGGTGCAGATCCGCGAATTTGCAACAGACAAACATCGCAGCGTGGATGACACGCCCGCAGGCGGTGGTGCCGGAATGGTGCTGAAACCGGACGTTCTGGCACGGGCCATTGATCACGTCTCGCAGGGTGATAACAGACCACGTCTGTTGATGAGCCCACGCGGAAAGCCTTTGACACAGGAGCGCGTGCGCCAACTGGCCGAGGCAGAAGGCGCCATTATCGTTTGCGGTCGCTTTGAAGGCATCGACCAGCGCGTCATTGATGCCCGCAATCTCGAAGAGGTCTGCATTGGCGATTACATCCTGTCCGGCGGTGAACCGGCAGCGCTGACCCTTCTGGATGCGGTGGTGCGTATCCTGCCAGGCGTAATGGGCAACGATCTCTCTGGCGTGCATGAGAGTTTCGAGGCCGGCCTGTTGGAACACCCCCATTACACGCGCCCGCAGGTCTGGGAAGAACGCGATATTCCCGCTGTTCTGACCTCCGGAAACCACGCTGCCATTGAAAAATGGCGACGCGAACAGGCACTCGCCCTGACACGCGAACGTCGGCCTGATCTTCTGCCAAAAGATAGTCAGAGCGTGAAGAAATAATACCCTGTCAGCATGGTTCCGACGGCAACGACAAGCAGACGCACCAGCCACTGCGGCACACGTCTTGCGATATGAACCCCGACATATCCGCCGATCGCAGCACCCGGGATCATCACCAGCGCCGCCATCCATGAGACAACGCCTCCGCTGACAAAAACAACGATGGCGATAAAGGCAACGACGACCGACAGCAGGTTTTTCAACGCGTTCATGTAGTGATAGCTGCCACCCGTCGTCAGGCCGAGGACGGCCAACATCATGATGCCAAGACCGGCGCTGAAAAAGCCGCCGTAGATGGACACCAATCCCTGGCACAGCACACTGGACAGGTTACCCGCCGAACTTTCAGTGCTGGATTTGGGCCTCAGCCACGGACCGGCGGCAAAAAGCACGGTTGCAGCAAGCAACAGCCAAGGCACCAGTTGCCGGAAGGAACTGTTGTCCAACGACAGCAAGAGAAGCGCACCCATCAATGCGCCAACCACTGAGACGATGCACAGCACAACGGCCTCGCGCCAATGGCGCTTGATTTCTGGTAGGTAGGCGATGGCCGACGTGACATAGCCTGGAAACTGTACGATCGCGGATGTCGCATTGGCCGAGATCGGTGTGATGCCAGCCAGTGTCATGGCACCAAATGTCAAAAACGTGCCACCACCGGCAATGGCATTGGCTATGCCGGCAAAAAGCCCTGTCGCAAATAAAAGAACTGCCATAAAGATCGACATGGAACCTCTCCCGGGAATGGGCATGCCATATAGCGTGCTTTTGGGCCTCGCAATCCATGCTGAACCGGCTTTTGGTGATAAATATTGCGTTTAATGGGATGACAAATGCGCCACTTTGCTGTATTTGCGCCCGTGGAAATGGGAAATATCCCTTAACCGCAAGCAAAGAATGGTGAATTCGCTCCTGCCGCAAGGCAAACCCTCGAGGCTTTGATCCAAGAGGACCATGTTGAGCGCTCTGGCTGTTTCAGAAGAAATCAGAGGTTAATATGACTAACATTATCGAACAGCTGGAAGCCGAACAGGCCGCCAAGATTGCTGCCAAGCGCACCCTGCCTGAGTTCTCCCCAGGTGACACCGTTCGCGTTAACGTACGCGTTACGGAAGGTACCCGTACACGCGTACAGGCTTACGAAGGTGTCGTTATCGCCCGTTCCGGCGGCGGCATCAACGAGAGCTTCACAGTTCGCAAGATCTCCTACGGCGAAGGCGTTGAGCGCGTATTCCCGATGTACTCTCCGCTGGTTGAAGGCGTTGAAGTTGTTCGTCGCGGTAAGGTTCGTCGCGCGAAGCTGTACTACCTGCGCGACCGTCGCGGTAAGTCTGCACGTATCATTGAAAACACTGGTACACGCGCTCGCAAGCTGAACGACGCTGAGCGTCAGGCAATTGCCGAAGAAAAGGCACGTCTGGAAGCTGAAAAGGTTGCAGCAGCACAGGCTCTGGCCGCCGAAAAGGCAGCAGCAGAAGCCGCTGAAGCAAAGGCTGCTGAAGAAGCAGCAAAGGCAGCAGAAGCAGCTGCTGAATAAGATTTCGAATGAGGCCTCGGCCTCGTTCTGGATATCGGAAGGCCGCACCGGAAACGGGGCGGCCTTTTTATTTGCGCTGACGAGGTGCTTTGAGCGCGAAAATACCCCGAAAATCATGGCGGGAGGCACTAATCGCCCATTATCACGCTTTTTTGCCTTTTATCCTGCGTTCTGAGCACTAAATATGAGTTCGAACCGCAAACAAGTTATTGAAACAAAAGGCAAGCAACGCATGACGGCTCGAACAATCCTTCTTGTTGACGACGATGATGACCTGCGTGAGACGCTGAGCGAGCAGTTGTCACCCTATGAGGAGTTCTCGCTGCTGACAGGCGCAAACGCCGCCAAGGCCATCCAGACGGTCAAGGACGCGCAGGTTGACTTGCTGATCATGGATGTTGGCCTGCCTGACATGGATGGGCGTGAAGCGGTCAAATTGATCCGCAAGGGCGGCTTCAAGGCACCAATCATCATGCTGACAGGCCACGACACCGATTCCGATACAATCCTCGGTCTCGAGGCTGGCGCCAACGACTACGTCACCAAACCGTTCCGCTTTGCGGTGCTGCTGGCACGCATCCGCGCACAGTTGCGCCAATACGAGCAGAGTGAAGACGCCGTCTTTACGGTTGGTCCTTACCAATTCAAGCCCAGCCAGAAGCTTCTGACGACGGAAGACAACAAGAAGATCCGCCTGACAGAAAAAGAAGCGGCGATCATCCGTTATCTTTACAGAGCCGGAAATGCGGTTGTTACCCGCGACGTTCTGCTGGAAGAGGTCTGGGGCTATAACTCTGGTGTGACCACTCATACTTTGGAAACACACGTCTACCGCCTGCGCCAGAAGATTGAACGCGATCCTTCCAACGCCGAAATCCTCATTACCGAAAACGGCGGCTACAAGATCGTTCCCTGAACTTTGCGTTCGGAAGTGCGACCGACACATCAGATCGCACTGCAAGCGCAGGAAAACGATATGACAGTGCGTTTCCATACCTTTCTCGGGCTGGAAATGCACTGAGTTTTGGTGTTTTGATGCACGCAATATCTCTTTAAAAAACGCAACGCATTGCGGAGCACGTTATGGCATTGATGGACGACATTCGGCTGCTTTCGCAGGTCCCGCTTTTTGCGGGCCTCAGCGAAGATCAGTTGCGGCTGATCGCCTTTGGTGCCGAGCGTCGACGGGTGTCGACGGGTCAGTTGCTGTTTCGCGAAAACTCACCGGCCGAATGCGCTTTTCTGGTGATCAAGGGATTGTTTGAACTGTCCAACATGGGGCGTGGCGGAAAGCCTGTTCTGGCAACACGGTCAGGTGAAGGCACGCTTCTGTCGGAACTCGCACTGTTTACGCTGTGTGAACGTAAATTTACGGCCGTAGCAGCAGAAGATTCAGAGGTTATCAGGATAACCCGCACCCTCTTCCACCGTCTGGTCGAAGAATATCCTGATGTGGCCGACATGGTTATCGCACGTATTCGCGATAACCTCGCATCACTGGCATCAGGTGCGGCGGCCATGCAGCACCGTTTTAACTGACAAAACCGCTCAGTCAGCCGACACTATGCTCAAAACTTGAAATGGGCCGTCACCGGAACGTGGTCGGATGGCCGGTTCCAGCCGCGTGCTTCGCGCAGGATCTCGATCTTGTTCAGCGATGGGCCAAGATCCGGAGATGACCAGATATGGTCCAGACGACGGCCACGGTTGGCCACATCCCATTCCTTGGCGCGGTAGCTCCACCACGTGTAGATCTTTTCGCTGTCCGGTACGTTAAGGCGCATCAGGTCCAGCCAGTCGCCTTTCTTCATCACATCCAGCAACCCTTCGGTTTCGACAGGTGTGTGGCTGACGATCTTCAAAAGCTGCTTGTGTGACCAGACGTCATTCTCCAGTGGCGCGATGTTCAGATCACCGACCAGAATGGAGGAAAGTCCCGGACCGGCATCAGACTTCAGCACCTTCATCTCCTCGATAAAATCCAGCTTGTGACCGAATTTCGGGTTGATGCTGCGATCCGGCTCATCGCCACCAGCCGGCACATAAAAATTATGAACGCGAATCCGACGTGAACCGGCTTCAACGATTGCCGAAACATGACGGGCATCACCCACGCCACAATAGTCTTGACGGTGATCTTCGCTCAACGGCAGCTTGGAGGCAATCGCCACGCCGTGGTAGCCCTTTTGGCCGTGGATCATCACATGTTCATATCCAAGCGCCTTGAGCGGCTTCAGAGGAAACTCTCCATTGGGACATTTCGTTTCCTGAAGGCATAGAACATCGGGCTGGTAACGGACAAGAAACTGTTCAACGATCGGCATGCGCAACCGCACGGAATTGATGTTCCAGGTGGTTATCGAAAATGTCATGAATTGCTCCGCGTTCCCATGTACCGGCAAGGCCGGTAACCCTTGCGGCAGGCTTACACTATCGAACCGGAAACCTGAACAAAAAAGGCGGCCTAAAGCCGCCTTTCCGTGCAACAGTGCAAAACCGCCAGCAGCTTATTTGCCGCGGCGACGCACTTCATCGTAATTGATGTTGAACACACGCTTGTCGAAGTCGACACCGGTCTGAACATTAAAGATCATCACGGTGGTGTCCTTGTTCTGGGTGTCAGTGGTCGTCCATTGGCGCAGATCAAAGGTTTTCGGGTCAAACATCAATGTAATTGTGGCTTCACCAAAAATGCTCTTGTCACCAAGCACGATGGTGGTGAGGTCTGGCTCTTCCTTGACGTTCTTAACCTTGTCGTTGGACAGATCGATCTTGTTGGACAAAAGCAGGCTGAGTGGTGTCTTGGACAGCGGGTAAATATCCCAGGTCTTCAGCTTCATATTGCCGATGACGACATTGTTGCCATCAGAGATAACACGCATTGGCGACGGGTCTTCATAATTGAAGCGCAATTTGCCAGGCCGCTCGATGTAAAACTTGCCACCGGTCTGTTCACCACGCGGACCAAACTGCACAAATTCACCCATCATGGTTTTGACGGAGGAAAAGTGATTGGCAATCTTCTGGGCGGTTGCGTTGGCCGGGGCCTGCGCCAAAGCAGCAACCGGCGAAAGCCCGACTGCGGCAAACACACCCGCCATGGAAACGGCTGACAACAATCCACGACGTGTAACGCCCGATTGTTCCAGGCCTTCATTCGTGTCACGGACCGGTGTGATTTCGTTCATACTATTCTCCTTCATCGCTCACCCAAATGCCTTGAAAAGGCGGCAGCTTCATGACGTTTCAGGTTAACAAACGTTCATGCTGCCCAAGGGGTTGCGCAGATTTATCGCTCGATGATGTCGGCTTCCGTCGGCACGAGAATTTCGCGCTTGCCAGCATGGTTCGCCGGACCGATGACGCCTTCCTTTTCCATACGTTCGATCAGTGAAGCAGCACGGTTGTAACCAATACCAAGACGACGCTGGATGTAGGACGTCGATGCCTTGCCATCCCGCAGAACCACAGCAACGGCCTGATCGTAAGGATCTTCCGAATCCGCAAGGTTGCTGGTCCCGGCAGGTCCACCACCGGCACCACCGTCTTCATCTTCATCGATGGTGATGGCTTCGAGATATTCCGGTGCACCCTGTGTCTTCAGATAGGCAACGATTTCCTCGACTTCATTGTCCGATACGAAAGGACCGTGAACACGCTGGATACGTCCGCCGCCCGCCATGTAAAGCATGTCACCCATGCCAAGAAGCTGCTCGGCGCCCTGCTCTCCAAGGATCGTGCGGCTGTCGATCTTAGACGTTACCTGGAAGGAGATACGGGTTGGGAAGTTGGCCTTGATTGTACCGGTAATAACGTCAACCGATGGGCGCTGCGTTGCCATGATAACGTGGATACCAGCAGCCCGGGCCATCTGTGCCAGACGCTGTACGGCACCTTCAATGTCCTTGCCAGCGACCATCATCAGGTCGGCCATTTCGTCGATGATCACAACGATATAGGGGATCGGCTTGAGATCGAACTCTTCCGTCTCGTAGATTGCTTCGCCGGTCTGGCGATCAAAACCGGTCTGAACGGTACGTGTCAGCACTTCACCCTTGTCCAGCGCCTGCTGAACACGCGAGTTGAAGCCATCGATGTTACGCACACCGATCTTCGACATCTTTTTGTAACGCTCTTCCATCTCGCGCACGGTCCACTTGAGCGCGACAACAGCCTTCTTCGGATCGGTCACCACTGGTGACAACAGGTGCGGAATACCGTCATAGACAGACAATTCCAACATCTTCGGATCAATCATAATCAGGCGGCACTGCTCTGGGGACAAACGGTAGAGCAAGGACAGGATCATGGTGTTGATGGCAACTGACTTACCCGAACCGGTCGTACCAGCCACCAGCAGGTGAGGCATCTTGGCAAGGTCGGCGATAACAGGTTCACCGCCAATGGTCTTGCCGAGCGACATGGCGAGCTTTGCCTTGCTGCCCTCGAAATCACGGCTGCCGATCAGTTCGCGCAGATAAACCGTTTCGCGGCTGTGGTTCGGCAATTCGATACCGATGGCATTACGGCCGGGGACCACGGCAACACGCGCTGCAATCGCACTCATTGAGCGGGCAATATCATCGGCAAGGCCGATAACGCGAGACGACTTGATACCTGGCGCAGGCTCCAGTTCATAAAGCGTAACAACAGGACCCGGGCGGACATGAATGATTTCACCCTTAACGCCAAAGTCTTCCAGAACACCTTCCAGCATGCGGGCATTCTGCTCGAGCATTTCTTCGCTCAGCGTATGGTCACGCACCACACCCTTTGGCTCTGCCAGAAGATGAACCGAAGGAAGCTGGAAGCCATCAGGATCGATAAATGATGCCTGTGCCTCACGCATGACCCGCGCACTTGGCTGCGGACGCGTAACCTGCGGCGTTACACGCAACGGGTTTTTCTGACCATTGGCCGGGCGTGGTGTGCCCGCCACGAAGTTTTCAGCCTGCATGTCGAGATCATCATCATCGTCATCCGCAGACAGGATACCTGCAGGAAGACGGCGTTCATCGACATCAAATGGTGGCTCGTCATCCTCTTCATCACCAATCGAGATTGGCGGCGGCGCAACGACGCGACGTTCGGACTGTGCACGCGCTTCTGCACGCTGCTCGAACGAAGGTTCGGTGCGCTGCGTTATGCGGGCAGGTTGCGCTGGGGTATGACGGGCGGATGTTTCATCCGCGACGAAATCATCGTCTTCGTCGTTGAAGTCGTAAGGCTGTTCGAAATCATTGCGGAAGGATGCGCGTGGCTTGATACCGAAAATGCGACGTGCCCGCGCCTGCGTAATGTACCAGTAGTGGGCAGCAGCGCCGATTGGCAGAATACGGTAGAGGAAGCTTTCGCCATCATCCTCATCATCTTCTTCCATGTCACGCAGGCTGCGCGCCTTACTGGCCGAGACTACAGCAGGCTTGTCGTCTTCTTCATCTTCATCGGCCTGCGCACCGGTAATGATGCCAGAGGCAAACAACAGCATCCAGGTCGCCGGTACAGCGAAAATGCAACCGATGATCATCGCAAAAGTACCGGTAGGGTACGCACCGATGAACAGGGCTGGAAAACGCAGGATCATGTCACCGATCACTCCGCCAATGCCATTCGGCAGCGGCCAGGTGGCGGGTGCGGTAAAACAGCCAATCGCAGCGGCAGACACGAATGCACCACCAAGCCAGGCGGCAACCCGCGCCGGAATACGCCGCAGCCGTCGACCCGAGATCATGCAGAATGACCACGCCAATATCGGCAGCAAACTGACGATTGCCGACAGGCCGAAGAACTGCATCAGAAGATCGGCAAAGGCCGCACCGCTATAACCGAGAATGTTAGTCGGTTGATTCGATGTTGCGTATGACAAGCTTGGATCAGAAACGTTCCACGTCGCCAGAGCGGCAACAGCCAGCGCAAGCGCGATAAAAACAGTGAAACCAGCAAGCGCAATGATCTGACGCATCAGAAATGCGCTTAGCGCAAAGCGATGCGGACCGTCGTCCCAAGCCGGAGAATTCATTTTTCCCATGTCCTGAACCCGTAAATTCGCAGTCCCACAGGCAAGGACGCCCATAGACACAATTCCAGATGACAGGTCAAAATATCTGACGGAGGGTTAACGTCGCATTAACCATGGAATATTTGATATGACAGCGATCTCTGGAAGTGGGGTAAATCAGGAAATCGATGGCAAAACCACGCGGCGAAATGCGCAACTACTCCAACTGTCTAGTCGTGCGACCAGCTCCCGGTCAAAAAAGCCGGGCACTTTTGCAATATTGTGGGCTGACATTTCAGGCCGCCATTGGCCGCAACGGTCGCACAGTCCTGAAAAAAGAAGGCGACGGCAAAACACCTATTGCCAGCATGCGCATTCTGGACGGCTTCATCCGCGGCGACCGTCTTAAAAATGTGCGCTCGCCTTTGAACCTAAAACGGGTCTACAAAACCATGCTGTGGTGTGACGCACCCGACCATGCCTCTTATAACCGGCCGGTTTCTGCGCCCTTCAAGGCCAGCCATGAAGAATTGATGCGACAGGATGGTCTCTACGATATCTGCATCGTTCTGGACTGGAATATTTCGACACGCAGTCGCAATCGTGGATCGGCGATATTTTTCCACCTGATCCGGCCCGGATATCAGCCGACGGCTGGTTGCGTCGGGCTTAGCCTGCGTGACATGCAACGGTTACTGCCACATCTGCGCAAAAGCATGACGCTCAGGGTTATCTAGGACTGGAATATAGACGTAAAAAAACCCGCCATCACTGACGGGCTTTTTTAAAGACTGAAAAAGCTGGGATTATGCAGCTTCTTCCTGGGAATCATCCGCGTCGCTTTCGTCTTCTTCAACGACTTTGCCGCGCTTTGGTCCCTTGTTGAGGTTGGTTTCAACCAGACGGACAGCTTCTGTTTCCGACATCTTGTTAACGGCAGCGATTTCGCGTGCCATGCGGTCAAGTGCGGCTTCATAAAGCTGGCGCTCGGAATAGGACTGTTCCGGCTGATTTTCAGCGCGGTACAGGTCGCGAACCACTTCTGCGATAGCGATCAGATCGCCCGAGTTGATCTTGGCATCGTATTCCTGGGCACGGCGGGACCACATGGTCCGCTTTACCTTCGCCTTGCCTTGAACAACCTTCAGCGCACGCTCAACGAAATCAGTCTCGGAAAGTTTGCGCATGCCAATGCTTACCGCTTTGGCAACAGGAACCTTGAGGCGCATCTTATCCTTTTCGAAGTCGATGACAAAAAGCTCAAGCTTCATGCCAGCCACTTCCTGCTCTTCAATAGCGGAAATGGTGCCGACTCCATGAGCGGGATATACAATCGCTTCGCCGGTCTTGAATCCGTGGCGCGCCGGAGATTTCTTCTGCTGGGTCGTCATTCGTTCTAAAAACTCCCTGTTACACACCCGGAGTTTTCTCCGGGTTCGGGTCGGTCAGGCCCGTATGAGACGGGGGAAACCGTCAGGTGACTCCATACTGATCCAATCCAGCACGCATAAAAAAACACCATCGCAATCGTAGATTCGATAACATAAAACTAGACTATGTCACGGAGACAACGTGCAAAATGATATTTGCTTTCGTGGCGGTTTCGGGCACGCAAAATGCCACTAAGTGGATCAGTTCTTTTGGTGTATCACAAAAATACGTGGAAATCAATAATTTGCTTCAATCGTGGCGAAGCGGCCACGCTTTTGGTGGCATTAAGGTGGCTTGGCCGTTAATTTCACACTGTCCACAGTGATGATTTTTCCGGCCTAAAGAGATTCGGACGCCCTTACAAACAAATTTTCAGTTTTTGGACATTTTTGCGAGATTCCGCCTCAAAACTATTCATATTTAGCGTCCATGATCGCGATTCGAAGGGCAAGAGGCCCAAAAAATCGCAAAACTGTATTGGATTCGTCGTCCGCACGGGGGAACACATGGTCTACAGGAACAATCCCAAGAAAGAAAAACAGCTCTCTCAGGCCAGTGAGGTTGCGAAATCACTGAAAAAGCCATTCCTCGACACCGCTCTTCTTTATGGGCGTGCAAGTGCAGACGACCTTGAAAACTATTCTGCCGCCATGCTGGCAGCAACCGCAGCCCATACCCATAATGAGTTAGCCAAATGGAACGGCAAGAAACCGCATGTCGACATCAGCCAGATTGATGGCGTTTCGCCAAAGGGCGTTCCTGTCTGCATTCTGACGGTCATCGATCGCAACATGCCGTTCCTTTATGATTCCATCATGGGGGAAGTCACCAGCAACCACCGCGATCTCTATCTGGCGGTTCACCCTATTCTCGTGGCTGACAAGAAGGCCAGCGACAATTATCATCTGGCGGCAGGCGATAGCGACCCTGCAGACAGTATCAGTCTAATCCAACTGCATATCGCACCTATTGCCGCTCATGCGGCAGCCAATCTCATTGAACGGCTGCAGACCATCCTTGAACAGGTTCATTCCGCTTCCAACGACTGGAAGCCGATGCTGGCCAAACTCGACACGGCCATCAGCGAGTTGGCAGAGCGCGGTTCGGACCGTCGCAAGGCCGAGCGCACAGAGGCTGTTGCTTTTCTCGAATGGCTGCGTGACAACAACTTCACTTTCCTTGGCATGCGCGACTATAGCTATTCCGGCAAGGGCAAACATGCCAAGGTTGAACGCGGCGATGAAACCGGCCTCGGCATTTTGACCAATCCGGATGTGCGCGTGCTGCGCCTCGGCAAAGATGCCGTTACAACGACGCCAGAAATCCTGGCGTTCCTTGATGGCCCGGATTTCCTGATCATTACCAAAGCCAACGTGAAATCCGTTGTGCACCGCCGCGCATACATGGACTATATCGGCGTGAAGCGTTTCGATGTTGACGGCAATGTCATTGGTGAACTGCGCATCGTCGGTCTGTTTACGGCTACCGCCTACACCCGTCAGGTCAAACACATTCCGCTTCTGCGCGCCAAGGCGGCAGCGGTCGAGCGACATTTCGGTTTCGACCAGAACAGCCACTCGGGCCGCATTCTGCAGAACACGCTGGAATCCTACCCGCGTGACGATCTGTTCCAGATCGAAAATGATGTGATGGTTCGTTTCAGCGAACAGATCATGGATCTCATCGACAGACCGCGCGTGCGTGTCCTGCCGCGTATTGACCGTTTCGACCGTTTTGTATCGGTCATCGTGTTCGTACCACGCGAAGAATACAACTCGCTGGTTCGCGAAAAGATCGGTGCCTATCTCAGTCAAGTCTATGAAGGCCACGTGTCCGCCTATTATCCGGCTTTCCCGGAAGGTGCGGTGGCACGCGTTCACTTTATTATTGGCCGGACCGACGGCAAGACCCCACGCATTGCCCAGGACAAGCTGGAAGAGGCCGTCAGCGATATCGCAGCCCGCTGGATCGACCATTTCGACGCGCTGGGTGAAGCCGGTGCACCGACACTGGATGTCGATCAGGCTTATAAGGAAGCCTTCACACCGGAGGAAGCCTTTGGTGATATGACCGATATCATCGCCTGCGCGGCCGGTGATGCAATTCGTATCGAGTTCTATCGTGCGGCCGGTGAACGGCAGGAACATCTGTCCCTCAAGATCTTCCATCGCGACGGCCACCTGCCGCTGTCACGCCGCGTGCCTTTGCTGGAAAACCTTGGCTTCAGCGTCATCAGCGAACGCACATTCGACATCGGCGTCGTCAAGGATGACGAAAACCGCCATATCGTGCTGCATGACATGGAGCTTTCCATTCAGAATGGCATGACGATTGACCTCGCCAAGCACGGCCAGCAGCTTGAAGACGCATTTCTCGCTGCTTTCAGCGGCCAGGTCGACAACGACAACTTCAACCGCCTTGTGCTGGCAACCGGCCTGACAGTGCGTGAAGTGTCTGTACTGCGTGCCTATGCGCGTTACCTGCGCCAAACCGGCATTGTCTACGCTCAGGAGCACATTTCTGAGACGCTGTTCAAATACCCCCATATCGCCCGCGATATCTTTGAACTGTTCCGCCACGGTTTCGATCCGAAGCTGTCGGAAAAGAACCGCCCGCGCAAACTGTCTGAACTGCACAAGGCCATCGAAACCGGCTTGGCACAGGTGCCAAGCATTGATGAAGACCGAACATTGCGCCGCTACGTCAATGCCATCGATTCCACACTGCGCACCAACTATTTCCAGAAGAATGAAGACGGCACGCCAAAGGCAATGCTGGCCTTCAAGTTCGATCCGCAATTGCTGGATGGTCTGCCAGACCCGCGTCCGTTCCGCGAAATCTTTGTATACGGCACGGAAGTCGAGGGTGTTCACCTGCGCTTCGGTAAAGTCGCACGCGGTGGTCTGCGCTGGTCGGATCGCGGCCAGGATTACCGCACCGAAGTTCTCGGTCTGGTCAAGGCTCAGCAGGTCAAGAACGCCGTGATCGTTCCGGTTGGTGCCAAGGGCGGTTTCTTCCCGAAGACCCTGCCAGTTGGTGGCAGCCGTGATGAAATCTTCAACGCTGGTCGTGAAGCTTACAAGACCTATATCCGCACGCTTCTGTCCATCACCGACAATATTGTCGGCGACGACATTATTGCACCGGCCGATACGCTGCGTCTTGATGGTGACGATCCGTATTTTGTGGTGGCAGCCGACAAGGGCACTGCCACCTTCTCCGATACGGCAAACGGTCTGGCCCAGGACGCCGGTTTCTGGCTGGATGACGCCTTTGCCTCGGGTGGTTCCGCCGGTTACGACCATAAGAAAATGGGTATTACCGCACGCGGCGCATGGGAAACGGTGAAACGCCACTTCCGTGAAATGAATATCGATATCCAGACAACCCCATTCACCGTTGCCGGTGTGGGTGACATGTCCGGTGACGTGTTCGGCAACGGCATGCTGCTGTCGGAGAAAATCCGCTTGATCGCGGCATTCGACCATCGTGACATCATTATCGATCCGAATCCGGACACCGAAGTTTCCTTCGCCGAAAGAAAGCGCCTGTTCGATCTGCCGCGCTCCAGTTGGCAGGATTACAATCGCGCCACGCTGTCCAAGGGTGCGATGATTATCTCGCGTGCGGAAAAATCTGTAACGCTGACACCGGAAGCCGTCGCGGCAATCGGCATCGACAAGGCCGTGGCAACACCGGCTGAAATCATGACCGCGATCTTGAAATCGCCTGTTGACCTGATGTGGTTTGGCGGTATCGGCACCTACATCAAGGCGGCCGCAGAAACCAATACCGAAGTCGGTGATCGCAGCAATGATGCCATTCGCATCAATGCCGGTGAGGTTCTTGCCAAGGTAATCGGTGAAGGCGCCAACCTCGGCGTAACCCAGAAGGGCCGTATCGCCTATGCATTGACCGGTGGTCGATGCAACTCTGACGCCATCGATAACTCTGCCGGTGTTAATTCCTCTGACGTTGAGGTGAACATCAAGATCGCCCTGTCACCGGCGGTGAAGGATGGCAGACTGCCCATCAACAAGCGCAACCAGCTGCTGTCTTCGATGACCAGTGAAGTGGCTTCGCTTGTTCTGCGCAACAACTACCTGCAATCGCTGGCCATCTCGCTTGCCGAACGCAAGGGGCTGGAAAACCGTGAAGAACTGGGACGCCTGATGAGCGCACTGGAAGCGGCCGGCAAACTGAACCGCAAGGTAGAAACCCTGCCGAATGACGCGGAGTTCACCGAGCGCTACACCGCCGGAAAACTGCTGACCCGTCCGGAAATCGGCGTCCTGCTGTCCTATGCCAAGTTGACACTGTTCGATACGCTGGTGGCCAGCAATCTGCCTGACGACGCCTATCTGCAGCATCTGCTGGTTTCCTACTTCCCGGCAAAAATGCAGAAGAACTATGCCGGCGACATCGAAGCCCATCGTCTGCGCCGTGAAATCATCGCAACGGTACTCGCCAACGATGTTGTCAATCGTGGCGGCCCGGGCTTTGTGCAGAAACTGTGCGATGCCAGCGGTTTGCTTGCCGCTGACGTGGTGAAAGCCGCAATCATCGTGCAGGACGGTTTTGGTCTTGACCGGTTGTGGAACGCAATCGACAAACTCGACAATGCTCTGCCGGGCGATATCCAGAACGGTCTCTATGCTCGTGTCTCGCAGATTTTCCTGGATGCGACACGGCTGTTCCTGCAGACCCAAACAATGGATGACCGCTCGATGGGCGATGGCATTGCCCGTCTCAAAGATGCGATCAAGAGCCTGCAGCCGCTGCTCGTCAAGCGTTTGCCATCGGCGGATGTTCTGGAAGAAAACGGTGTGCCAACAGAACTGGAGAAAGAACTCTCCGTCCTCGCACATCTGGTCTTCACACCGGAAATCATGCAGATCACGGAACGTGCTGGCACCACGCTGACGCGTGCGGCAGAAAGCTACGCTTCCGTGTCGACCACCTTCCGCGTGACCAGACTGTTGGAAGCAAGCAGCCGTATCATCACCGGCGACCACTACGAGAGCCTCGCCCTGTCACGTGGACAGGACCTGATTGCCTCCTCACGCCGCCGCATCGTCATCTCGGCGCTGACTGCATATCCCAAGGAAAAAGATCCGGTGCAGGCATGGTACGCGGCTGACCGCGTACGCGTGAACCGTATTGCCTCGGAGCTTTCCAGCCTGACGGATACCAGTGAACTTAATCTGGCACGGTTGACGGTAGCAGCCAGCCTGCTGTCCGATATCGCGCAGGACAAGGTCTAAAAAACAACCATGCCCGGCTCCGTCACCATGGCGGAGCCGGGCATCTTTCACTATTGAAGAGACGTACTATTATCTGATCCCTTGCCAAAACGGGGCTGCCTTTGACCGAGACTTCGATTGAGACAGCCGTCAGCAAACGCGGCATTCGCGGATGGATTATGTTTGACTGGGCAGCCCAGCCCTTTTTTACGGTTGTCACCACCTTCATCTTCGGACCCTATTTCGTATCGCGCCTCACGAGCGACCCCGTCTCTGCACAGGCAATGTGGAGCAATACTGCAACCATCTCGTCGATCATTATTGCCATCCTGTCGCCGGTTCTCGGTTCAATTGCCGACCAGTCCGGCGCGCGAAAGCCGTGGATCGCCTTTTTTGCGACTATCAAGATCGCCAGCCTGTTCATGCTGTGGTGTGCCGCCCCCGGATCGCCCATCCTGTGGCCGGTACTGTTTATGATTCTCGCCTCGATTGCCGCAGAGTTTTCAATCGTCTTTAACGATTCGATGATGCCGAGGCTGGTACCCTCACGCGAGATCGGCAGGCTTTCGAATATCGCCTGGGGGCTGGGTTATCTCGGTGGCATGATCGTTCTGATCGGCGTGGTGGCTTTGCTGGCCGCAGACCCACAAAAAGGCACTACGATCATTGGTGTGCAGCCACTCTTCGGGCTTGATCCGGAACAAGGCGAAGACGCCCGGATAACAGGTCCCATCTCGGCCGTCTGGTATCTAATTTTTGTCATACCCATGTTTCTGTTTACGCCAGATGCTCCCAAAGGCCTGGCATTTAAGACAGCGATCCGCCAAGGCATTCTAGAACTGCGTGGCACCTTGCAGGAACTGCGCAACAGACCTTCCCTGACGCGCTTTCTGATTGCACGGATGATCTATCAGGACGGCGTAAACGGACTGCTGATCTTGGGTGGGGTTTTCGCGGCCGGCATGTTCGGCTGGGCAACCATGGAAATCGGCATTTACGGCATCATCCTCAATGTCGTCGCGATTTTTGGATGCATGATTGCGAGCTCGCTCGATAGCCGTATTGGCTCCCGAACAACCATCCTGATCAGCCTCATATTGCTGCTTGTGGCGACGTTGGGCATCGTTTCAACGGAAAGAGGTTCGACCCTATTTGGACTGCTGCAATTATCGCAGGACGACAATGGCGGGATTTTTGCCACCGGGGCCGAAAAGGCGTATCTGCTGTTTGGCATTCTGATCGGTTTTGCCTTTGGTCCAGTACAAGCTTCGTCACGTTCCTATCTGGCAAGGAATGTCGCTCTGTCGGAAGCTGGCCGATATTTCGGCGTCTATGCGCTAACCGGCCGTGCCACCAGTTTCATGGCCACCCTGTGTTTCTCAATCGTAACCTATGCCACGGGCTCTGCGCACCTTGGCATGGCGACGTTACTGATCTTTCTGATAGCCGGACTACTACTTATGTTGCGCGTTCCCGACACAATCACAACATCCCATTAAGACGAAACTGCAGATGAGGAATATGAGGCACCTCCCAATGCCTCATATCGCCGCATATTCAGTGGTCGAGGCGATCCAGACGGTGCTGGATGACTTTCAACTGTGCCTTCAGATCGTCGATTTCCGATGCACCAAGTCTTGGTTCACGATCGCTGGCTGGTTTGGTGGCCAGGAATGGTGAAAAAGCCTGAAGGTTCTGCCGAAAATTTTCCGTATTGCGACGTACCTGTTCATCCACGGCCGGAACCGGAATATCCTTGGCAAGCGGCGTGTTACCGAAAGTGCGGTTCACCTGATCGCGAATCTGTACCTGCTGCTCCGAAAAAGACCGGAGTGACTGGTCAAGGAATGCCGGAACGAGTGTCTGCATCTGATCGCCGTAATAGGAAATCAGCTTGCGCAGGAACGATACGGGCAGCAGCGAATTTTCGGTTTTCGCTTCCTGCTCGAAAATGATCTGCGTCAGAACGGTGTGGGTAATGTCTTGAGATGTCCGGGCATCAAGAACCTTGAACTGCTCTTCCCGCCGGACCATCTGGGCCAGATCGTCAAGCGTGACATAGGTGCTGGTGCCGGTATTGTATAAACGCCGGTTGGCGTATTTCTTGATGATTATCTCATCACTGATGCGCTTCGCCATTCTCGCCTCCTCACGATATAGCAAATTATAAATCTATGGTGTTTCATGCTCTCCCGTCGGCAAGTGTAAGCGCAAATGTGACGCTATGACAACAGAATTGTGCGTCGCAATAGCATAATGTGCACTGCAGTCATGCCGATTGCTTTTCAAAGCCTGCGTGAACAACATTTGACTTGGCTGATATGCTTTGACAGTCTCCGCCCTCTCAAGAGGAGACAGAGCATGACTTCCCCGTCCATCGTCATCGCCAGCGCTGCGCGCACTGCGGTAGGCTCATTCAATGGCAGTTTTGCCAACACACCAGCCCATGAACTGGGCGCAGCGGTCATAAAGGCCGTTCTGCAACGGGCAAATGTCGAAGCATCCGAAGTCGACGAAGTCATTCTTGGCCAGATACTCACCGCTGGCGCTGGACAGAACCCTGCACGTCAGGCCGCGATGAGCGCAGGTATTCCGCAGGAGGCGACCGCCTTTGGCATCAACCAGCTATGTGGCTCCGGACTGCGCGCGGTCGCACTTGGCATGCAGCAGATTGTTGCCGGTGACGCCGAGATCATCGTGGCTGGTGGTCAGGAATCGATGTCGATGGCGCCACACTGCGCGCATTTGCGCGGTGGCGTAAAAATGGGTGACTTCAAGATGGTTGATACCATGCTGAAGGACGGCCTGATCGACGCCTTCCACGGTTACCACATGGGCATCACCGCTGAAAATATTGCCCGCCAGTGGGATTTGTCACGCGAGGTTCAAGACAGCTTTGCTGTGGCATCGCAGAACAAGGCAGAGGCCGCTCAGGCGGCCGGCCGTTTTGACGACGAGATCGTGCCCTTCACCATCCAGAGCCGCAAGGCCGAGATCATCGTCGACAAGGACGAATATATCAGGGCGGGCTCCACCATCGAACTGCTTGAGAAACTGAAACCAGCCTTCGACAAAGACGGTACGGTCACCGCCGGGAACGCATCAGGGCTTAACGATGGCGCAGCAGCCGTCCTGCTGATGACGGAAAATGCAGCGCGGCAACGTGATATCCTGCCTCTGGCACGTATTGTTTCATGGGCAACCGCCGGTGTGGATCCGAGCATCATGGGAACAGGGCCGATCCCTGCCTCTCGCAAGGCGCTTGCAAAGGCGGGATGGTCGACGTCAGACTTGGGACTAGTAGAAGCGAATGAAGCATTTGCCGCCCAATCTTGCGCAGTTGTAAGGGATCTGGAACTCGATCCGGCCATCGTCAATGTCAACGGCGGCGCTATTGCGATTGGCCACCCAATCGGGGCCTCCGGTGCCCGTGTTCTCAATACGCTGCTGTTTGAGATGAAGCGCCGTAACGTCAGCAAGGGAATGGCTACCCTTTGTATTGGTGGCGGCATGGGTATCGCCATGTGTGTTGAGGCAGTGTGAGTAACGACTACAACCTTTCGTTTTATCGCCTGTGGAATTACAAACATCGCGCATTCATAACTGCGGCATTTTGTCGCAGTTATTAGAGAATTGAAAATAAGAATACTAAAATTTTTACGCTCGCTGAATTCACTAAGTAAATGAAAATACGATAAATTTTATCAAGTTTAGAATGAATCTAATTTACTCGGAAAACAATTTGACGATGCTTTTTCTTGACAATTAGCATCCTGTTTTGCTTTAAGTGCAAAAACAATATGTTGCGTAGTACGGTCTAACTTCACCATGCTTGTTTGTAGCTGCAATTATATCACTGACCACGACATCCGGGACGTCATTAACGAGCTCCTGGACGAAGACTGTTGGCAGCTTATCGTACCTGCAAAAGTGTACCACGCGATGGAAAAACGGGGTCGCTGCTGCGGCTGTTTTCCGACCGTCGTAGACCTTATCATCAAAACAACCGAAGAATACCACGCCCGTCACCACTCGACGGAAGCCGAAGTTTTTGATTTCATGTCCCGCCTGAGACAGTTCCATGATGAAAACAGGAGAGCGGACATTGAAAGGCGACAAAAAAGTCATCGAGCGGCTTAACGAGGCACTGTTCCTCGAACTCGGTGCTGTAAACCAGTACTGGCTGCACTATCGCCTTCTTGACGACTGGGGCTACACCAAGCTCGCAAAGAAGGAACGCGCTGAATCCATCGAAGAGATGCAGCACGCCGACAAGATCATCAACCGCATCATCTTCCTTGAAGGTCATCCGAACCTGCAGACCGTTGCACCGCTGCGCATTGGCCAGAACGTCAAGGAAGTGCTGGAAGCTGATCTGGCTGGCGAATACGACGCACGCACATCCTACAAGAAGTCGCGTGACATCTGTTATGAGGTCGGTGACTACGTATCGATGAAGCTGTTCGAAGAACTGCTGATCGATGAAGAAGGTCACATCGACTTCCTTGAAACCCAACTTGAGCTTCTCGGCAAGATTGGCGAAGAAAAATACGGTCAGCTCAACGCTGATTCCGCCGACGCCGCTGAATAAGCGACAGGATACGCAAGGCTTGTGCCTTGCAAACGAAAGCCCCGGTTTTGCCGGGGCTTTTCATTTTACGGGTCTTTAAAACGATATTCAGCGCGATCCGAAGATGGCCGACCCGACCCGCACACTGGTTGCGCCGAATTCGATCGCCGTTTCAAAATCCCCGGACATGCCCATGGAAAGCTTGTTCAAGCCACACTCCTTGGCAATTTTGGCCAGCAGCGCAAAATGTGGACCTGGGTTCTCATCGGCTGGAGGAATACACATCAGCCCTTCGACGGGAAGTTTCAGCTCATCGCGGCATAAAGCTACAAATGCAACGGTTTCCCGCGGATCAATGCCCGCCTTCTGCGGCTCCAGCCCGGTATTGACCTGCACATAGAAGCGAAGTGTACGGCCCTGCTTCTGGCATTCGTCCGCCAGTGCCCGGGCAATCTTTTCCCGGTCAACGCTTTCGATCACGTCAAATAGCGCCACGGCATCGGCCGCCTTGTTGGATTGAAGAGGTCCGATCAGCCGCAGTTCAATATCAGCGGTTTCCTGCTTCAGATCAGGCCACTTGCCCTGCGCTTCCTGGACGCGGTTTTCACCGAAAATCCGCTGCCCGCACGCAATCACCGGCCTGATATCATCGGCATCGAACGTTTTCGAAACCGCAACAAGTGCGACATCGCCAGCCTTGCGACCGGATTTCTTGGCCGTTGTTGTTATGCGGTTATTGACCTCTGCGAGGCGTGCTTCGATTTCCATGATGCCGCTTTCATTCCTGATAATACCAGCAATTACCTAGACGCCACACTATCGAAAGCCAAGCCGCTTTGTGCCCTTTGTGTGCCAATTGCAAAGTTTGAACGCCCTGTGATGCCACCAAACTTGACGCACCGGCTGTTTCATGGTGAAGGTCAGCGCAATTTTCCCATGGATACCGGATTTTGAGAATGGCCACCGAACGTTACAATCCTCGCGATGCCGAGCCACGCTGGCAGCAGAAGTGGAATGAAGACAAGGTCTTCGAAACCGATAACGCCGACCCGCGCGAGAAGTACTACGTTCTTGAGATGTTTCCCTATCCGTCGGGCCGCATCCACATGGGCCACGTACGCAACTACGCCATGGGTGATGTCGTCGCGCGCTACAAGCGTGCCCGCGGTTATAATGTTTTGCATCCAATGGGTTGGGACGCATTCGGCATGCCTGCTGAAAACGCCGCCATGCAGAACAAGGTTCACCCGAAGGACTGGACCTATCAGAACATCGCAACCATGCGTAACCAGCTGAAGTCCATGGGCCTGTCCCTGGATTGGAGCCGTGAGTTCGCGACATGCGACGTGGAATATTACCATCGCCAGCAGGCGCTCTTTATCGACTTCATGCAAAAGGGCCTGGTTCATCGCAAGCAGTCAAAGGTCAACTGGGACCCGGTCGATCATACTGTTCTCGCCAATGAGCAGGTTATCGATGGTCGTGGCTGGCGCTCCGGCGCTCTGGTTGAACAGCGCGAGCTGACTCAGTGGTTCTTCAAGATCACCGACTTTGCGGAAGATCTTCTGGAAGCGCTGGACACGCTCGACCAGTGGCCAGAAAAAGTACGTCTGATGCAGAAGAACTGGATCGGCAAGTCCGAAGGCCTGTCGCTGCGTTGGGAAACCGTGGCTGCAACCGCGCCACAGGGTTTCTCTGACGTTACCGTCTACACCACACGCCCTGACACGCTGTTTGGCGCATCGTTCCTGGCCATCTCTGCCGACCATCCGCTGGCCCGCGCATTGTCTGCCAACAACCCTGAGATTGCTGCATTCTGCGAAGAATGCCGCCGTCAGGGCACATCGCTGGCAGCACTGGAAACCGCTGAAAAGAAGGGCATGGATACCGGCGTCAAGGTCGTTCACCCACTGGACGCATCCTGGGAACTGCCCGTTTACATCGCCAACTTCGTGTTGATGGATTACGGCACCGGCGCGATTTTCGGTTGCCCGTCCGGCGACCAACGTGACCTTGATTTCGCACGCAAATACGATCTGCCGGTTGTCGCTGTCGTTATGCCGGAAGGCGAAGATGCGCAGACATTTGCGGTTGGCGACACGGCCTATGTCGATGACGGCGTGATGATCAACTCACGCTTCCTCGACGGCATGACAACCACCGACGCCTTTGAAGCCGTTGTTTCCAAGCTGTCGGCACAGACGCTGGGCAATGAGCCACAAGCCGAGCGCAAGGTGAACTTCCGCCTGCGTGACTGGGGTATTTCACGCCAGCGTTATTGGGGCTGCCCGATCCCGGTCATTCACTGCGAAGTCTGCGGCGTCGTGCCGGTTCCGAAGAAGGACCTGCCGGTCAAGCTGCCTGACGATGTAACGTTTGACGTTCCTGGCAACCCGTTGGACCGCCATCCCACATGGCGCCACGTGTCCTGCCCGCAATGCGGCAAGGATGCACGTCGTGAAACAGACACGATGGATACATTCGTCGATTCCAGCTGGTACTTCACCCGCTTTACGGCACCATGGGAAGACAAACCAACAGATCCGAAGGTCGCCAACCACTGGCTGCCAGTCGATCAGTATATTGGTGGTATCGAACACGCGATCCTTCACCTGCTCTATTCGCGTTTCTTTACGCGCGCCATGCGGGAAACAGGACATGTGGATGTGAAGGAGCCCTTCAAGGGCCTGTTCACACAGGGCATGGTTGTGCACGAAACCTACAGCCGTGGCGAAGGTATGAGCCGCGAATGGGTGCCGCCGGCGGACCTGCGGATTGACGAAGCCGACGGCACACGTCGTGCTTTCCTGCTGTCGAACGGCGAAGAGGTAAAAATCGGCTCCATCGAAAAGATGTCGAAGTCGAAGAAAAACGTCGTTGATCCCGATGATATCATCGCGTCCTACGGTGCCGACACGGCGCGTTTCTTCGTACTATCCGATTCACCACCTGATCGTGACGTGATCTGGTCAGAATCTGGTGTTGAAGGCGCACACCGCTTCGTGCAGCGCGTCTGGCGCATCATTGGCGAGGCTGCCGACGAACTGAAGACTGTCAAGGCGGCTCCGGCAACCGAGGGCCCGCTTCTTGCAGTGTCCAAGGCCGCGCACAAGACGCTGAAGGCAGTGCAGGAAGACCTGGACAAGCTGGCATTCAACAAGGCAATTGCCCGCATCTACGAATTGGTCAACACAATTGCCGGCCCGTTTGCCGATATCGCGGCCGGTGGCAAATCCGATGCGGACAAGGCAGCAGCACGTGATGCCGCTGAAATCCTTATTCGCATGATCGCACCGATGACGCCGCACCTGGCGGAAGAGTGCTGGACTGTAATTGGCAATGACGGACTCGTTGCTCAAACCCCTTGGCCAGCATTCATTGCAAAGCTGGTTGAGGAAAATGAAGTCGTTATGCCAGTACAGATAAACGGCAAGAAACGTGCAGAATTGACAATCGCGCGCGATGCGGATCAAGATGCCGTCAAAGCTGCCGTGCTTGCGCTCGATGCCGTTGTCACGGCATTGGCAGGTAACGCGCCGAAAAAGATCATTGTGGTTCCTCAAAGGATTGTGAACATTGTCGTCTAACGTCTCTTCCGGATGGAGCCGCATCGCGTTCGTGGTTTGCGCAATTGTTTTGTCCGGTGCTCTCGCCGGCTGTCAGGTGCGCCCGCTGTATTCCAAGGAATCAGGAACCACTGAAAAGCTGGCATCGGTGCAGTACGCACCGGTGACCGGCCGCATTGCGCAGGCTCTGCGCAACGAACTGATCTTCAAGTCCGCTGGTGGCGCAGGTGAACCTGTGAAGCCGGAATATGAGGTGAAGCTCGTTGTGTCGTCATCGTCGACCTCGACAGAAGTAAACGACAATGACCTCTATCTGAACCTGCCGGACAATACGTTTGAAGGTCATTATCCAGGCCGTGTCGACGTGTCAGCACAATATGTTCTGGTTCGCATTTCCGACCAGAAGGTCATTCGCTCCGCCACACGGACGGTGACCTCGATGGTTGACCTTCCGCAGCAGCAATTCGCCAATATGCGTGCGATCCGTGATGCACAGGACCGTGCCGTGCGTGAAGTCGCGGAAGTGATCCGTACGGACATCGCCTCTGCACTGAGCCGTTGAGACGCCAGCATGGCGGAAATAAAGTCCCATGAATTTGACCGCTTCGCCGAAAAACCGGTGGAGCGGTTTCGCATGTTTGTCGTCTACGGTCCCGATCGCGGCCTCGTATCGGAGCGTGCATCGCTAATCGCGTCCAAGACAGGCATTGATGCCAACGACGCTTTCTCCTCACTCAAACTGAACGTCGGCGATTTGCAGGGCGATCCTGGCCGCTTGCTGGATGAAGTCAACGCTATCGGACTGTTCGGTGGCGAAAAGCTGGTATGGGTCAAGGGTGCGGCAAACGAAAAAGCTTTGGTCGACGCATTGCATGTTCTCAACGAGACCCCTCCGCAATCTGCATTCCTGATCATCGAAGCCGGAGATCTGAAAAAAGGGACCGGCCTTCGCAAGATCGCTGAGGCATCCAGAGATATCGCCATCATTCCCTGCTATGCCGACGATGCCCGAGCGCTCAACGCCCTGATTGATCATGAACTGGCTCAGGATGAGTTGAGAATAGCGCCTGCAGCCCGCCAGAGGCTGATCGAATCGCTGGGGGGTGATCGCATTGCATCGCGCAACGAAATCCGCAAGCTGGGCCTCTACTGCCGTGGAAAAAGCGTTATCGAGGAAGAGGACGTGCTGGCCATTATTGGTGATGCCAGCGCGATATCCGCAGACGATGCGGTAGACGCCATCCTGAAGGGTGACCGCAACGCATTTTTCCATGCGACGCAAAAAATCGTATCGTCCAAAACGCCAATTTTTCTGGTGTTGCAAGGCTGCCTTCGCCAATTCCAGCTTCTGGACCAGATGCGCGCGGAAATGGACGAAAAAAAACTGCAGGCAGGCCAGGTCATGCAGACACTTGGCCGGCATATCCATTTCCGCCGCAAGCCGATCATCGAGCGTGCGCTGCGTACATGGCAGCCAGCGGCGATTGCGCGTGAGATGAACCGGTTGCAGGCCGCGATCCTGCAGAGCCGCCAGCGTCAAAGCCTGGAGGACAGCGTGGCTCTTCTGACGCTGTTGTCTACCACACTGCAATCCGGCCGCAGCGGGTAACAGATACACAAAAGCCCTTGTGCAGCAGCAACAAGGGCTTTTCCATTTCCAAGCTTATCAAAACCGTATCAGTCGCCGCTACCGGGTTCGGCAGAGAAATACAGCGCCAGCTTACCTGAGACGCCATCCATTTCCTTGGCTTCAGGCATCGCGTCACGTTTGATGGTGATGTTAGGCCAGATCTGCGAATATTCGGCGTTCAGCTTTAGCCACTCATCAAGACCTGGCTCGGTGTCCGGCTTGATGGCTTCGGCGGGACATTCCGGTTCGCACACGCCACAGTCGATGCATTCATCGGGATTGATGGCGAGGAAGTTCTCACCCTCGTAGAAGCAGTCCACAGGGCAGACTTCAACGCAGTCAGTATATTTGCAGCGAATGCAATTGTCGGTCACGACATATGTCATGAAGAACTCCAGAATACACGTTCCGGGAATGAAGGCTTTGGCAAAAATCCGCAGCCCGGACTTGCGGTATTGGTATTTTTGCCAGTGACGTAATGCCTTTACACAGTGAAGGCAAGAATAATTATTTCACAAAACATGTGTGATTTAGTCATATATTCTAGTCGGAAACGTCGTTGGCAGTATTGATGAACTTATCCAGTTCACGACGCTCTTTTTTGGTCGGCCGCCCTGCTCCCGGCTGCCGTACCGCCTGCTCAAGCAGGGTCAACCGCGTCGTCTTTTCACGCGGTGGCGTCTGGTCATCATAGAGGAGTTTGGCTTCCTCATAAGGTCCGCGTCTGTCACCAGCGGACTTCACGACAAGAATACGATCCATTCGGTCAAAGCTGATTTCCAGCTTGTCACCCGGCTTCACCATATGGCTTGCCTGCCGGATGACTGTTCCGTTGACACGCACATGGCCGGACTGGACATGGCTTTGCGCGATTGAACGGGATTTCGCCATGCGAGCGAAGAACAGCCATTTGTCGATGCGCTGGCGCGCGTGCTGACCTGACTGTTCTTCGTCCATGAGCTTATTTCTTCATTTGTTCCTTGAGCGCAGCGAGCTTCGCGAAAGGTGAATCCGGATCCAGCGGCTTCTCCTTGCGCGGTGGCTTGGATTCGAAACGCTGCGACTGCGGCTTTCCGCCACGGTCATTGCGATCGTGCTTGTCCTTGCGCTCGCCACGGTCGTTGCGGTTGCCACGATCTGGTCTTTGACCACCATCACGCTTGCGTTCACCGTCGCGATTGTTTTCGCGATTGCCATCACGGCCGGCAGCGGCACGATTGCGGTCACGACCTTCGCCACCTTCGTTGCGACGTTCACCCTGGCCACGGGACTGCCCGTGACCTTGACGGCGGTTGTCGTTACGCTGGTTTTCATTACGGCCACCTGGACGCCACAACAGAACCGGCTTTGGTTCGGCTGTTTCAGCAGACGCTTCGGAAGACTGAGGCGCTTCAGCAGATGCAACCGCCTCTTCCACTACAGCCTTGGTTTCTTCGGCAGAAACCTCGTGTTCGGCCGCATCCGCGTCATGCTCGTCACCAGCGTCTTCGCCAACTGGCGCTTCAGTGGAAGCAGCAGTCTGACCACTCTGGCCTGCCAGGAAGGTCGCAGCATCTTCAGCGCTTACCTGATCTGCACGATAACCAAGACCCTTGAGAATTTCTTCCATGTCGTCCAGCGTGGCGCCGAGAATGGAGAGCATACCCGTAGTCGTGGTGAAACGACGACCGTCATAAGCGCCCTCAGGACGCGGCTGCGCGCCGGGCTTCCACTGCAGCAGCGGACGGATGATATCCGCCAGACGCTCCAGAATGTCGATACGAACGGCGCGCTTTCCGAGGAAACGGAAACCGGCCAGCTTGTAGAACATGCGGTCGAAGCTCGGGTCAGTGACGACAGACGTACGACCAGCAGCCAGAACAGGGATAAGATCGCCATAACCTGCGTTGCCAAGACCGTCGTTCTTGAGCGCCCAAAGCAGGGTCACAAGTTCGGCTGGTGCTGGCTTCAAAAGCGAAGGCAGGAAAATGTGGTAGGCGCCAAAACGCACGCCGTAACGGCGCATGGATGCGCGCGCGTCCTGATCGAGCGACTTGACCTCTTCGGCCACGTCGCGACGGAACAGCACACCAAGGTTTTCGACGAGCTGGAAAGCCAGTCCCTTCGCCAGTCCCTGCAAATCTTCAGCGCGGGAAATATCATCCAGCGGCTTGAGGATCGTCGCAATCTGGTGATTGACGAAACGTTCGATACGGGCAACGGCGTGTTCACGCGCATTTCCGTTCAACTGTTCATCAGCCAGCATAATGACACGTGGCTTCATGATATTGTCGCCGGCTGCAAGCCGGGCAACAGGCTCACCGAGCCAACGCACCGCACCATCCGAGCCAAGCGCCAGATCATTATTGCCGCTGGCATGCAGACGGGCAGCACGTGCCTCATATTCGAGGGCAAGCGCCTTCTGCGCAGCCGACTGCACGGCCTTGGCATCTGGACCTTCGGTTCCGCTTATTGGCGTAAACCGGAATCCCGCCAATTGACCGACGTGATGTCCTTCAACGAAGACATCACCATTCACACTGATTTCAGCTTCAAGCATCGCATTCTCTCTCAGGCGCTTCATGAGCACAGATGTCCTGCGATCTACAAAGCGTTTCGTCAACCTTTCATGTAGCGCATCGGACAATCGATCCTCGATTTCCCGCGTCTTTTCTTGCCAGTGTGTCGGATCGGCAAGCCATCCGGGACGGTTGGATACATACGTCCATGTTCTTATCTGCGCAATCCGTGCCGACAGCGTATCTATTTCGCCATCGGTTCGGTCAGCCCTGCGCACCTGCTCGGCCATGAAATCTTCATTCACCGTGCCGCGACGAACGAGATCGAAATAGAGTGTCGAAATCAGATCGGCATGCTGGGCAGGTGTGATTCGCCGGTAGTCAGGCAGTGCACATGCTTCCCATAGCCGTTCCACTCTCTCCGGGGTAGTGGTGAGATCAATGATTTCCGGATAACGGGCAAGATAATCAAGCGCCTGCTGGTCCACAGCAGGCAAAGCACGCGACAAGCCTTGAAGAGCAGGTGCCACTTCAAGGCTTGAGCGCAGATTTCCAATCGAGGAATAGTCAAGCGCCTTGCTGCGCCACTGCAAAACCTTCACCGCATCGAATTCATGCGCTTCAATGCGTTCCACCAACTCATCATCGAAAGGTTCGACGCGACCGGTGACACCAAAAGTGCCATCACGCAGATGACGGCCAGCACGACCGGCGATCTGTCCCAGCTCTCCGGGGTTCAGATTGCGGAACTGATAACCGTCGAACTTGCGGTCTTGAGCGAAAGCAACGTGGTCGACATCCAGATTGAGGCCCATGCCAATGGCATCGGTCGCAACGAGATACTCCACATCACCCGCCTGGTATAAGCCGACCTGCGCATTACGGGTGCGCGGAGACAGAGCGCCCATAACTACGGCAGCACCACCACGCTGACGTTTTATCAGCTCGGCGATCGCATAAACTTCATCCGCCGAAAACGCGACAATTGCCGAGCGTTGCGGCAGACGGGTGATTTTTTTCTGCCCGGCATAAAAAAGTTGCGACAGACGCGGACGCTCAACGATGGTGATACCGGGAAGCAGCTTTTGTAAAATGGGCCGCATGGTACCGGCACCGAGGAAAAGTGTTTCCTCCCTTCCGCGCAGATGCAGCAGGCGGTCGGTAAAAATATGCCCGCGCTCCAGATCGCCAGCCAGCTGGACTTCGTCGATGGCCACAAAAGACGCATTGGTTTCGCGTGGCATGGCCTCAACGGTGCAGACGGAAAAACGTGCCTTGGGCGGAGAAATCTTCTCTTCGCCTGTCACCAGCGCGACATTGGCGACGCCAACCTTCTCGACCAGACGCGTGTAAACCTCACGTGCGAGCAGACGCAAAGGCAGACCAATAATACCGCTGCCATGCGCAACCATGCGCTCAATCGCATAGTGCGTTTTGCCGGTATTGGTGGGTCCGAGTACGGCGGTTACGCCGCGCCCGCTCAAGATCATTGGTTGAAAATTCAACGTACTGTCCGTGCGATGGTCATGCCTGTCGCTTCACCGGACGACAATCCGCCAGAAGCATGGAGTTAACACATGGCGATGAGCAGCGACAAAGGCAAGGAATGTTTGCAGCAAAGCGCATTTTTCCATGTCTGTGACGGTTTTCGAATCCGGGAAAACAATGCCGGAATTAACATTTGGAACAGCGTGCGAACGAATCAGCGACGAATCGCTGACTCCATGAGATTCAGGGTTTGTTCACCGCAACATATGGTTTCTTAATCGTCGACCTGCACGACATGCTGAATCCGGTTAAGAACATGCGCCGCATTCGAGCCGGCTTTCATTTACCTTCGTAAATAGATTGTTAAAATTTGAATAAATCACCTTTAAGATTCTGAAAAATATAGATAATTTTCAAATTCTTCTGAAAACACGATATTGACGCATTAACCTTTGGAGTAAATGGAGAACGAATCGCTGACGAATCACAGACATCGACAGTTTCCCGGTTTGTTCTCCACCATATATTGTGGAGTAATAGTTTGTTAACCATACGATTATGTGGATAACGCAAACTGCTGACGCGCAATTTCATCGCAGCGTTAACATTTGCAGGGTAGCGGGCAGTCGTAAAACCCGAGGGGTTTTCGAGACGACACCCAAGTGATGTCCAAATGCAAAAATACGGCCCAACCGAGCCGTCTTTGACATCAAACATCATCCCTGTTTGGGCGAAGGAAACGCCCTTAAAGCGGCTGTCCTGCCAGAAGTTTCGGACTGCTTTCACCCGCCAGACCCGCGGCTTGATCGATGAAATAAGACTTCAAAGCTGGCAGTCGGTCGACAAGCCCCAGGCCCAGATCACGCACAACGCGGATTGGCGTGCTGTCATTCGAGAAAAGGCGGTTGAGCACATCTGTCGTTATGCCCATGCGTAGCGTATCGAACCGGCGCCATGCCTGATAACGCTCCAGAACATTCAGCGAGCCGATGTCGAGGCCCAGCCGATCTGCTTCAACGATCGTTTCGGCCAGTGCTGCTACATCCTTATAACCAAGGTTCAGGCCTTGGCCTGAGATTGGATGAATGCCGTGGGCAGCATCGCCCGCCAGCGCAAAGCGTGGTGCGACGAAAGCCCTCGCAAGTGTCAGGCCAAGCGGAAACGCCCGACGAGGACCAACCGCACGGACAGAACCAAGCTTGTGGCCAAAGCGGCGCTCAAGTTCTTCATCAAACAGGAAGTCATCGGATGCCACCAACTTGTCGGCATCGGCGCGACGTTCAGTCCACACCAGCGATGAGCGATTGCCCTTAAGCGGCAGTACAGCAAATGGTCCGGACGGCAGGAAATGTTCTTCAGCCACACCATTATGGGGGCGCTCGTGTTCTACCGTTGTGACGATGCCGGATTGATCATAGTCCCAACGAACCGTCTTGATACCGGCCATATCGCGCAGAGAGGATCGAACGCCGTCACAGGCGATCAACAATCTGGCCTCGAGAACATTGCCATCGGACAGGCTGATGCTGGTGCTCTGGGCACCGGTAACAAAACCGGACACTGTGAGACCGTGGCGAATGGTAATACCGAGACGATCACAAAGGCCTCTCAAGGCGCCGACGATCGCAACATTGGGAATCATATGCGCGAAGGGGCGTCCCTCTTCTACTTCGCCATCAAAGGTCAGGAATACCGGGCGAACCGGATCTGTCGTCTTGGAGTCCGTCACGATCATCTTGCGGATAGGCTCAGCCTCCGGCTCGATCTCGCTCCAGATGCCGAACACGTCGAGCATACGGGTTGCCGCTGAAATAATCGCCGAGGCACGCATATCCTTTTTCCACACATCCTGCGGTGCCGCCTCGACGATCTCGACCTGCATATGTGGAGCCGCCTGCTTGATGGCGACAGCAACGGCAAGTCCGACATATCCGCCCCCGGCAATCACCACATCCAGCATAATCAAACTCCTGCATTCTTGAGAATATTGCCCCGGCACTATAGACCATGGAAATCCATCTTCCTACAGCAGGAGCAAAGCTGAATGACGATTGATTCCGATCCGACGGAAAAATCCGCCATGCACAAACTGGTTGAGACACTCGATCTGGAAAAGCTCGAGGAGAACCTGTTTCGTGGCACAAGCCCGCAAATTGGCTGGCAACGGGTTTTCGGCGGACAGGTCATCGCTCAGGCTCTGGTGGCTGCACATCGCACCGTCGATGCAGATCGGTTCATCCATTCACTGCATGCCTATTTCATGCGACCTGGTGATCCCTCGGTGCCGATTATCTATCAGGTTGAACGCATCAGGAACGGCTCCAGCTTCAATACCCGCCGTGTCGTCGCCATCCAGCACGGCGAACCGATCTTCTCGATGTCGGCATCGTTCCAGATCGAGGAAGAAGGTTACGACCACCAAATGCCGGCACCAAAGGTTCCAGCACCGGAATCGCTTCTAAGCGAAACCCAATTGCAAGAAGCCTTCTTGGCAAAAGCGCCGCCGATGATCCGCAAATACTGGCAGAACAAACGGCCGATCGAGATAAAGCCGGTATCGCTGGCTCATTACATCTCCAACGAGAAGCTAGCGCCCAATCAGGATGTCTGGGTGCGCGCCGTTGGCGACGTGCCCGATGACCGCTGTTTCCAGGCAGCAATTCTCGCCTACCTTTCGGATATGACGCTGCTCGACACCTCGCTTTATGCGCATGGCACAACGATTTTTGATCCCAGTATCCAGGTTGCCAGCCTTGACCACGCCATGTGGTTCCACCGTCCATGCAAGCTGGATGATTGGCTGCTTTATTCGCAGGACAGTCCAAGTGCATCCGGAGCGAGAGGTCTTACCCGCGGCAGTATCATGACGCGAGATGGTGTGCTGATTGCATCGGTTACACAGGAAGGTTTGATTCGGAAAAGAGCAAATGATTAAATTTTGCGCTTAAATTTCAAACTGCATAATTATTGCGCGATTATTGTGCAAACAAATGCCTCCAAAACAGACTGCAAGAATATAGCTTTTACTTTTCAATAACTTATTCCCCATCCTCAAAACTGGCACGCGCCTTGAATGTATAGCTGCAGTCGCTGTTCAGTGCGCCGCCAGCGGCAAGGAGAGTCGGCTCCGTGCCGAGGAAAAACAAAGGATGGGAAACCTGATGAAAATTGTGATGGCCATTATCAAGCCGTTCAAGCTGGACGAAGTGCGCGAAGCACTCACTGCTGTCGGTATCCAAGGCCTGACCGTAACCGAGGTCAAGGGTTACGGTCGCCAGAAGGGACACACGGAAATCTACCGTGGCACGGAATACGCCGTGAGCTTCCTTCCGAAGCTGAAAATTGAAATCGCCGTTCCTTCGGATGTGGTTGAAAAGGCTGTCGAGGCCATCGCATCCGCCGCCAAGACCGGCCAGATCGGTGACGGCAAGATTTTTGTCTACTCGATCGAGCAGGCAGTTCGCATCCGCACCGGCGAAACCAACACTGAAGCGTTGTAATCGGCTGATCAGGGAGTTTTATACAATGTCGTTTTCAAGAATTTCTACCTCTCTCGGTCGGCTGGGCGCCGGCACGGCGGCCCTTTTGGCCCCTGCCTTTGCTTTCGCGCAGGAAGCAGCCGCTCCTGCCGCTGAAGCAGCAGCCGCTGCACCGACAATCGACTCCGGCGACACCGCATGGATGCTGACGTCGACCGTTCTCGTTCTTTTCATGATCCTACCGGGCCTCGCTCTGTTCTACGGCGGCCTCGTCCGCTCCAAGAATATGCTGTCGGTGCTCATGCAGTGCCTCGTGGTTTCCGCAGCAATCATGATCGTCTGGGTATTCTACGGTTACAGCCTTGCCTTCTCCAACGGTGGCGGCCTCAACACCTTCATCGGCGGTTTCGAAAAGCTCTTCCTGTCCGGCGTTACCTCTGAAAGCGTCAGCGGCAGCATTCCGGAATACGTCTTCATCTCGTTCCAGCTGACCTTCGCTTGCATCACGCCAGCGCTGATCGTTGGTGCATTTGCAGAGCGTATCAAGTTCTCTGCCGTGATCCTGTTCTGCATTCTGTGGGTTACCTTCGTGTACTTCCCGGTTGCTCACATGGTCTGGTCGGGCGACGGCGCCCTGATGTGGGACTGGGGTGCACTTGACTTCGCAGGTGGCACGGTTGTTCACATCAATGCTGGTGTTGCTGGCCTTATCGGCGCAATCCTGGTCGGCAAGCGCACAGGCTTCGGCAAGGACATGATGGCTCCTCACTCGATGACCCTGACCATGGTCGGCGCTTCGATGCTGTGGGTTGGCTGGTTCGGCTTCAACGCCGGTTCCGCCGCTGCTGCCAACGGCGTTGCAGGTCTCGCCATGATCAACACGCTCACTGCAACAGCAGGTGCAATCGTTGCATGGTGCGTCATTGAAAGCTTCGCCCGTGGCAAAGCTTCGATGCTCGGCGCTGCTTCCGGCGTTATCGCTGGCCTCGTTGCCGTTACTCCGGCCGCTGGCGCGGTTGGCCCGATCGGCGCGATCTTCCTCGGCGCAATTGCCTCGGCATTCTGCTACTTCTTCGTGTCTGTCGTGAAGAACAAGTTCGGTTACGACGATACGGCTGACGTATTCGGCGTACACGGCGTTGGTGGTATCGTAGGCGCTATCGGCACCGGCATCTTCGCAAGCACTTCTCTGGGTGGCGTAGGCTACGCAGAAGGCGTGACCATGGGCGCTCAGGTCTGGGTACAGATCAAGTCTGTTATCCTCACCATCGTATGGTGCGGTATCGGCTCCTTCGTCCTCTACAAGCTCGTTGATCTCATTGTTGGTCTGCGTGTACCGGTTGAAGCAGAACGCGAAGGTCTTGACCTCGCATCGCACGGCGAAGCTGCTTACCACAACTAAGACACTTAAGCTGGTGCGAGGTTACGGCCTCGCATCTCGCAAACTTTCGAACCGCCCTCCGGGGCGGTTTTTTTATGCCGCGATTTGCACCGCACGCGTGGCCAAAGAAAAACCCCGGCTCATCACCGGGGTTTTATCAATTCCGCTTTGTAACAGCAGATGATCAGAAACGATCATCCTCTTCATCATCGTCGTTCTTGGAAGACTTGAGTGATGCCAGTTTCGCAAATACGGCGTCAGCGTCGATTTCTTTTTCTTCTTCGCGCTGGTAGTTGAAGTCTAGGCCTTCGGTCTGGGCAGCTGGCTGCAGCGTTGCATCCAGCTCTTCAGCTGTCGGCAGCGGACGACCGCGTGATGCGCGTTCTACTTCCAGGTCCAGATCGATCTGGCTGCAGAGGCCGAGCGTCACCGGGTCCATTGGTGTGAGGTTCGCAGAGTTCCAGTGCGTACGATCACGAATCTGCTCAATCGTCGACTTGGTTGTACCGACGAGACGCGAAATCTGCGCGTCTTTCAGTTCTGCGTGGTTACGCACCAGCCACAGAATAGCGTTCGGGCGGTCCTGACGCTTGGAAACTGGCGTGTAACGTGGGCCACGACGCTTGGATTCCGGTACACGAACCTTAGGCTCGGAAAGCTTCAGCTTATGGTTCGGGTTGCCTTCACCACGAACAATTTCATCACGCGACAACTGACCTGTAGCAATAGGGTCGAGGCCCTTGATGCCTTGTGCCGCTTCGCCGTCGGCAATCGCTTTAACCTCAAGCGGATGCAACTTGCAGAATGTCGCGATCTGATCGAACGACAGTGCAGTGTTGTCAACCAGCCATACGGCGGTTGCCTTTGGCATAAGCAGTGTTTGAGCCATAGATACAGTCCTTCTGTCCGTCCGCTCCGGTGTCGCGGTCCGTGGATATTAACCACCAATTTCCGGGATATGTCTGCTCTATAAACGTATTGTATCGAAATTGCAATTCTTTGGGACACAAATGACCTTTGTCTAATTGCCGTGCGAGCGCGAAGTGTTATGAATTGAACACATATCGGAGGTGGGAGTCTCTGAACCGAAATTGACGTAATGCTTTTAGGAGGAGTTCATGTCAGCCAAAGTCTATCCAGTGTTGAAAACGGCGAAAACCCGGACACTGATTGATAATGACCGTTACCAGAAGTGGTATCAGGAAAGCGTCGAAGATCCTGAAAAGTTCTGGGACAAACACGGTCGCCGCATCGACTGGTTCAAGCCATATACCAAAGTCAAAAACACCTCATTTAAAGGCAAGGTGCCTATCAAATGGTACGAGGACGGTCTGACCAACGTTTCCTATAACTGTATTGACCGTCACCTGAAGACGCATGGCGAACGCACCGCCATCATCTGGGAAGGTGACAACCCTTATATCGACAAGAAGATCACCTATAACCAGCTGTACGAGCAGGTGTGCCGTCTGGCCAACGTTCTAAAGAAGCAGGGTGTAAAAAAGGGTGACCGCGTTACCATCTACATGCCGATGATCCCGGAAGCGGCATACGCCATGCTCGCCTGCGCGCGTATCGGCGCAATTCACTCGGTGGTGTTTGGCGGGTTTTCTCCCGAAGCACTTGCAGGCCGTATCGTTGACTGCGAATCGACTTTTGTTATCACTTGCGACGAAGGTGTTCGTGGCGGCAAACCTATTCCACTGAAGGAAAACACCGACACCGCGATCGACATTGCCGCCAAGCAATATGTCATGGTCAATAAGGTGCTGGTTGTGCGCCGTACCGGCGGCAAAACCGGTTGGGCACCTGGTCGCGACTTCTGGTACCATCAGGAAATTGCGAGCGTGAAGCCGCATTGTGAACCGGTCAAGATGCGTGCGGAAGACCCGCTATTTATTCTTTACACTTCCGGCTCCACCGGCAAGCCAAAGGGCGTGCTGCACACGACAGGCGGTTATCTCGTCTACACATCGATGACGCATGAATATGTGTTCGATTACAAGGACGGCGATATCTACTGGTGTACGGCCGACGTCGGCTGGGTGACAGGCCACTCCTATATTGTCTACGGACCACTCGCCAATTGCGCGACTACGCTGATGTTTGAAGGCGTGCCGAACTTCCCGGATCAGGGTCGTTTCTGGGAAGTCATCGACAAACACAAAGTCAATATTTTCTACACCGCACCAACCGCACTTCGTTCGTTGATGGGCGCTGGCGATCACTTCGTGAAACGCTCCTCCCGCTCCAGCCTGCGGCTGCTCGGCTCGGTCGGAGAACCGATCAACCCAGAGGCATGGGAATGGTATTACCACGTGGTTGGTGAGGACCAGAGCCCGATTGTCGACACATGGTGGCAGACTGAAACCGGGGGTATTCTGATTTCACCACTGCCGGGTGCGACGGATCTCAAGCCCGGATCGGCAACCCGTCCGTTCTTTGGTGTCCAGCCACAGTTGGTGGATGCGGAAGGCAATGTGCTCGAAGGGCCGGCCGACGGCAATCTGTGCATCACAGACAGCTGGCCAGGGCAGGCACGAACGGTTTACGGCGACCATAACCGTTTCGTGGAAACCTACTTCTCCACCTACAAAGGCAAGTATTTCACCGGCGATGGCTGCCGACGTGACGAAGATGGTTATTACTGGATAACCGGACGTGTCGATGACGTGTTGAACGTCTCTGGCCACCGTCTCGGCACGGCGGAGGTCGAATCTGCGCTGGTCTCGCACCATCAAGTGTCGGAAGCAGCGGTGGTCGGTTATCCGCATTCCATCAAGGGACAGGGCATCTATTGTTACGTGACATTGATGGCTGGTCAGGTCGGCGACGACGCATTGCGCGCCGAACTGGTCAAGCATGTCCGTAATGAAATCGGCCCGGTTGCCACCCCGGACAAGATCCAGTTTTCTCCAGGCCTGCCGAAAACCCGTTCCGGCAAGATCATGCGCCGTATCCTGCGCAAGATTGCCGAGGATGATTTCGGGTCTCTGGGCGACACATCGACCCTTGCCGATCCGGCTGTCGTTGAAGATCTCATCGCCAACCGTCAGAACAAGGCAGTGGCAGCGTAAGCAAAAAACAAAGCAACAAAAAACCCGGCTACCGCTAGGCAGCCGGGTTTTTTAGTCGAAAATGACGGCCTTATTCGCCGCGAATTTTCTTCAGTTCGGCCAAAGCGGCGTCGACAACGTCTGCACCGATGGCTGCCTTGTGCTTTTCATAAACAACAGCCGACTTCTCACGAATACGGGCCTGCTCTTCTGGCGAAAGCGTGTTTACCTGCAGGCCTGCTTCCTTGATCTTCTCCAGAGATTTCTGGTTCAGTTCGCGGATAACCTTACGTTCTACGTCACGGCCAACGATGGCGCACTCGCGAAGAGCTGCCTGTTCTTCAGCTGTGTAGCTGTCGAAGATTGGCTTGGAGAAGAGGAACAGGAACGGCGTGTAAGCGTGGTTCGTTTCTGTAACAAACTTCTGAACTTCGTAGAACTTCGACGTATCGATAGTCACGTAGGGGTTTTCCTGCGCGTCGATAGCGTGTGTTTCCAGAGCGGAAAACACTTCACCAAAAGCCATTGGTGTCGCGTTGGCGCCAAGGTTCTGGAACGTGTCAAGGAAGATGTTGTTCTGCATCACGCGCACTTTCATGCCCGAGAAGTCTTCCCACTTGTTAACGGCCTGCTTGGAGTTGGAAAGGTTACGGAAACCGTTTTCCCAGTAAGCAAGGTTTACGAGGCCCTGCTCTTCCAGCTTCTTGTTCAGCATGTCGCCGAATTCGCCGTCCATCAGGGCGTCAGCTTCCTTCGTATTGCCAACGAGGAATGGCAGGTCGAATACGCCGAGAGCCGGAATAAGGCCAACAAGTGGAGACGAAGACGTTACAACGGCTTCCTGAACGCCGGAACGCAGTGCTTGCGTAGCTTGCAAGTCGCCGCCGAGAGCGCCACCCCAGAATGCAGTCAACTTCAGCTTGCTGCCGGTCTTGTCGTTAAGGCAAGCCTGCATGGCTTCGATACCATTGCCAACCGGGTGGTCCTGGTTGATGCCGTTCGAAACGCGGATGTTGCGATCATTGAATTCCGCGAACGCTGGCGCTGCAGCGCCAACTGCGAAAGCAAATGCGGTGGTGGTCAGAAGAAGTTTTCTCATAATATCCTCCCTTGGACGGTTAGCGAGAAAGCAGGTTGACGATTAGCGAAGGTATTTCAACGGCACCAATACGATATCGGGGAACAGAACCAGAAGGAACAGGACCGCGATCTGGGCAAGGAGGAACGGCACAACACCGACCGTTACCTTACCGAGTGGAACACGACCGATGCCACTGACGACGTTCAGAACGACGCCGACTGGTGGCGTGATAAGGCCAATACATGTGTTCATGATAAACAACACACCGAAGTACACCGGATTGATACCCGCCTTCATGATGATTGGCATCAAGACAGGTGTCAGGATCAGAATCGTTGGCGTCAAATCGAGGGCAGTCCCGACGATCAGAACGAGCACCATGATGGCAAACATCAATAGCATCGGACGGTCGATCAGCGGCTCAATGAAACCGACGATTTCGTTCGGGATATTCGCAGCAGTGATCAGCCATGCGGAAACAAGAGCGGCGCAAACCAGGAACATGATGATCGACGTGCTTTTTGCAGCGCGCAAGAAAACATGGCCGAGGTCGGAAGGCTTCAGTTCTCGGTAAATGAAGACGCCGACAAACAAGGCGTACGCAGCGGCGACAACCGCAGCTTCGGTTGGCGTCATGATACCAGCCTTGATACCACCGAGAATGATGACTGGCATACCGAGAGCCCAACCGGCTCTAAACGTCGCCTGAAGACGCTCTTTTCCGCTGGTTTTCGGCAAAGGCTGAATATTATCCTTACGAACCACGAACAACCATGTACCAACCAGCGACAACCCCATCAAAATACCAGGAACGATGCCAGCCATGAACAACTGGGTGATCGAAACGTTGGCAGCAACACCAAAGACGATAAATGCCATGGAGGGCGGGATAACCGGCGCGATGATACCACCAGCGGCAATCAGGCCAGCAGAACGGGGAACGTTATAACCTGCCTTCGCCATCATCGGAATGAGGATAGCAGCCAGAGCTGCGGTATCAGCAGCAGCCGATCCAGAAATACTCGCCATGATAACTGCAGCAACAATGGCCACGATACCAAGACCGCCACGAATGTGACCGACAAGTGCAATTGCGAAATCGATGATACGGCGCGACAGACCACCGGAGTTCATCAACTCACCAGCGAGAATGAAGAACGGAATGGCAAGCAGAGTAAATGTATCTGCACCCTGAATCATGTTCTGGGCAATAATCTGCGTGTTGAACATGCCCATATAGGCCATGAGCACAACACCGCAGAACATCAAAGAGAATGCAACCGGAACCCCGATCGCCATGGCTCCGAGCAGGGAGCCAACAAAAACGAGAAGTGTCATGTATCAGCGCTCCGAAAGCTGTTCGATTGTCAGGTTTTCACCTGCAAAAGCGGCGATTTCTTCTTCGGTGACCCGACCGGTCAGCAACCGGAACAATCGCTCGAGAGCAATCAGGAAGAGACCTGCTCCTGTGAACAGGCCGACGCCATAAACCCAGATCATCGACAGGCCGGTGACCGGCGCATGCATACTGGCGTTGATGCCTGACTGCTTCCAAGTTCCCCAGAAGAAGATCGCAGAACAGCCAAGAATGACGAGGTTCGACAAAATCATGCAGAACACGCGCTTGCCGCGCGAAAGGAACATGACCAACGTTTCGATACCCATGTGACTATTTTCACGGAAGGTCAAAACGGCACCGATGAAGGTCAGCCAGACGAAGAAGTAGCGCGACATTTCTTCCGATATGTTGATACCGGAGTTCATGGTGTAACGCATGACGACATTCACAAAAACCATGATCGCCATGCCAGCAAGCAGAGCAACCAGAATGATCTCGAGAAGCCGGTAAAAAAGGTTGATCGCCTTTTGCATTTTCCCTCCCTGAGAAAACATGAGCAGACGTCGAAAGGTCCAGGATGCTTTCAAAAACGCACTGCTACTAAACTGAGAATGAGAAAAACGGGTGTTCGCTGGAACACCCGAAGTCCTTAAAGAAGGCCACGCCCGGCCAGATTGCGCATCAACGCCACGGTACCGAATGTCCATTCCGGGCAATCGGAAGTCGAGGCAACCCGGTTGATGAGCTTGCCAAGCTTCGGGCTGGAGATTTCTACCCGGTCACCCTTTGCATGGGTGAAACCAAGGCCTGGGCCATGACGATCCTTGACCGGAGCAAACATGGTGCCGAGGAAGAAGACCGCACCATCAGGATACTGGTGATCACGGTTGAGAAGCTGAGAAACCAGATTTTCAGGTGTGCGGCTGATCGCTTCCATTGGGCTGACGCCCGTCATGGTGAAGCCGTCTTCACCTTCAACAACCAGAGAAATCTGTGACTTCTTGACATCTTCAAGCGTAAACTTGCCGTCGAACAGTCGGATAAACGGACCAATCGAGCAGGACGCGTTGTTGTCTTTCGCCTTGCTGAGCAGAAGGGCTGAACGACCTTCAAAGTCACGCAAGTTGACGTCATTCCCCAAAGCAACACCGACGATACGACCGTCGGACGTTACCGCCAGAACCACTTCCGGCTCGGGGTTATTCCACTGCGACTTCGGATGCACACCGATCAGCGCACCGCAGCCAACGGAGGACATGGGCTGAGCCTTGGAGAAGATTTCAGCGTCCGGGCCAATACCGACCTCGAGATACTGCGACCACAGACCCATATCCTGAAGAAGGGCCTTAACCTCGGCGGCCTTGGGAGAACCAGCTTCGAGACCCTTAAGATTGTCACCTAGCACAGGTGCCAGACGGCCACGGATTTCCTGCGCACGCAGTGGATCGCCCTTGGCCTGCTCCTCGATGACACGTTCCAGCATACTGTCGGCGAAGGTGACGCCAGCTGCCTTGACGGCCTGAAGGTCGTTCGGAGCAAGAAGCTCACCGGAAACGCCATCGAGGAAAGATTGTAAATCGCCCAACGCCGGAAAGGCGGAGACATCTGCCAGCAATTCGACAAGATTCTTCTTTTCGAGAACCTCGGACATGACAGGCGCGATTTTGGTAATATCGTGCAGGGTGCCGTCTTTCAGAACGACAGGGCAAGGGCCATTGGCAGCCTTAGACCAGACGCGACCGACCAGTACGGCAGTTGCAGCATCTTCAGGCAAAATCATATCTGTCGTGATCGACAAACGGTCAGTCATATTGTTCTCCTCCCACCCAGGCAATTCCAGCGGCCGCACTCCAAGCAGTCGTATTGTCTGGATGTCTGACAAGCTTTGACGATCTTCATAGTATGACTTTTGAGCCGAGTCCAGCGCATCGCCCAGAAAATGTCGTAAGCCTTAATTTTTATTGTGCGTCGCGTTATTGCACTTGCAACAAAAGCTGTCGACAGTTTCTGACGATTATCAGGCCCAAAAGTCAAACCGGTCTGACAAGATATTGAAAAAATTCAACTGTCAGAACACGTCGAGATCGATGTTTAGCCGCTTGGCAGCACCCATAATATGTTTACGCATCGCGTCACGTGCCATCACGACATCTCGCGATGCAATAGCTTCACGCAAAATCACATGCTCATTGATGGTGACCTCAAGGATCTCTCCATACACGGCGCGTGAAAATGCAGTGTTAATCGCCAGGCTGATACGCTGGGCGATAAAGCCCAGAAAAATCAGAAAATATTCATTACCCGTCGCTTCGGCCATGGCGCGGTGAAAGTCGAGGTCGGCTTCAACGCCGTCCTTCGACCACTCAATGGCATTACGCATGCCGTAAATCGCCTTGTCGAATTTTTCCAGATGTTCGGGCTTGTGATGAAGGGCCGCAAGTCCGGCCGCATCGATTTCCAGCGACATGCGAAGCTGCATCAGATCACGGAAGTTTTCGGGATCATTAAGCGCAGATTGCTCGATGCGCACCGAAAGCCTTTGCCGTGGATCGGTCACGAAGGCACCGACACCCTGACGGGTCTCGACAAAACCTTCATTGCGCAGCTGGGCAATTGCTTCACGGATCACTGAACGGCTGACACCAAAGGTCTTCGCCAGAATGTGCTCGGTCGGCAATCTGTCGCCCGGCCCCAATTTTGATTCGGTGATCTCGCGCGTGATTTCGGCGGCAATTCTGCCGGGCAAATGTTCATTGCGATGAATCTGGTTGAATTCGAGCGACATGCGGCCTCCCAGCCCTTACAGCTTCGTACCCTTTGCGAGGGTCGACGATTGAACGGAAAGGCAAGCCGAGCCTGCCGTCATATTTGCTCAAGAGCGGCCCGTGAGAGCCGCTCTCGAATTCCTCCGAGCATTAGCTATCCGCTTGCAGGGTGATCTGGCAACCGGGATTCATACGAAACTCCGGATCGAACGCCTTTTTCAAGTTCATGATCATGTTCCGCTGAACTTCAGGCAGACGTGCCTCAAAATCGCTGCGCTTCAAGCGACCGATGCCATGCTCGGCACTGATGCTGCCGACGTAACGGTCAAGAACCTCGTTCACCAGCACCTTCGACTTGTAGATGTAGGCATCGCGCTCTTCGCGGCTGGAGCCATCCGGCGGCAGAACGTTGAGGTGAACGTTGCCGTCACCGACATGGCCGTAAGATACAGCAAGGCATTCCGGCAACTTTGCGTGCAGTTCGGCTTCTGCCTCAGCGACAAATTCAGCGAGCTTGGAAAGCGGCACCGAGATATCGGTACGCATATGCGCACCGCGCAGCGCCTGACCTTCATTCATGCCTTCCCGGAACAGCCACAGCGACTGCGCCTGTGCACGCGACGACGCAATAACGCCGTCCAACACCAGACCATCTTCCATCACACCTTCCAGGAAACGGCCCATCAGGTCAGCCGTATCCACCAGACCGGAACCGGAAATTTCCATCAGCACATAGGCTGGATAGTCGCCCGCGATCGGCATTTTGAGATCCGGAATGGCTTCGATTGCCAGTGTGAAGGCAACAGGCGGCATGAACTCGAAGGCCGACATCAAGTCACAGCATTCGCGGCGCGCACGACGGTAAAGCTTGATGGCATCATCCAGCGAGTTGAGGCCAAGAAGAGCTGTCTCGACATGTTCCGGGTTCGGATAAAGCTTGACCGAAACCGCAGTGATAATGCCAAGCGTACCTTCTGCACCGATGAACAGTTGCTTGAGGTCAACACCACGGTTGTCCTTGCGCAGGGTCGAAAGGCCGTTCCAGATCGTTCCGTCCGGCAGCACAACCTCAAGACCAAGCACCAGTTCACGTGTCATACCGTAACGCAGGACGTTGATACCGCCGGCATTGGTGGAGACATTGCCGCCCATACGGCAACTGCCCTGCGCACCAAGCGACAGCGGGAAGAACATGCCTTGTTCGGCAACGGCATCCTTGAATTCAGACAGGATGCAGCCGGCTTCAACGACAGCCGAAAAATCATCCGCATCAATGGCGCGAATAGCATTCATACGTTCAAGGCTGATAACGACCTGGCGGCCAGGATCATCAGGCGTGCCACCGAGAACCAGACCTGTATTGCCGCCCTGCGGGATGATTGCCAGACCTAGCTCGGCACAAGCGCGAACGGCTGCCGATACGTCTTCCGTCGAACGGGGCCGGATCACGGCAACCGCAGAGCTTTTCACGTCGCCATGCCAATCGCTGCAATAACGCTGCATGTCTTCCTGCGCCGTCAAAAGCAAACCTTCGCCCAGCACCGCCTTGAGCTTCTCGCGCAGGCTTTCAGTCCCGCTAACCGCATCGGCCATGTTATACCCTCTATAATGACTGTTCCTGCCCACGCATCAGATGCGGCGATCGCCGTGTCGTTTTTGGCTGTGCGTGAAAAATACTATTTTCAAACCGACCATATAAGGTTATCAGACAACCCTACAAGATATTTTCTCACGATACAGCAATCAAAGTGTTTCAAGCCAGGGATTAGGTTAAGGCTGGAACACGCAAAGGGAGGCATTAATGCATATTGCAATTATCGGCGCGGCAGGCATGGTTGGCCGCAAACTCACTGAACGCCTTGTTCGTGATGGCGCTCTGGATGGCAAGACCATCGAAAAGTTCACTCTGCTCGACGTCATTCAGCCTGAGAAGCCAGCCGGTTTCGACGGCGCAGTCGAGACCCGCGCCGCCGATCTCTCGGCGTCAGGCGAAGCTGAAAAGCTGGTTGAAAGCCGTCCGGACGTGATTTTCCACCTCGCTGCCATCGTGTCGGGCGAAGCAGAGCTGGACTTTGACAAGGGTTACCGCATCAACCTTGATGGCACCCGTTATCTCTTTGATGCCATTCGCATTGCCAACGGCAAGGATGGCTACAAGCCACGCGTCGTCTTCACGTCTTCGATTGCGGTATTTGGCGCACCACTGCCTTATCCGATCCCCGACGAATTCCACACCACACCGCTGACAAGCTACGGCACCCAAAAGGCAATTTGCGAACTTCTGCTGTCCGATTACAGCCGTCGCGGTTTCTTTGAAGGTATCGGCATTCGTCTGCCAACCATCTGCATTCGCCCCGGCAAGCCAAACGCCGCAGCATCGGGTTTCTTCTCCAACATCCTGCGCGAGCCACTGGTTGGTCAGGAAGCAGTCTTGCCAGTTCCAGAAAGCGTTCGCCACTGGCACGCTTCGCCGCGCTCTGCCGTCGGCTTCCTGATCCATGGCGCGACCATCGACGTTGCAAAGGTTGGTCCACGCCGCAACATCTCCATGCCCGGCCTCAGCGCCACGGTTGGCGAACAGATCGAAGCACTGCGCAAGGTTGCCGGTGAAAAGGCTGTTGGCCTCATCCGTCGCGAACCGAACGAAATGATCATGCGCATGTGCGACGGCTGGGCACCCGGCTTTGAAGCAAAGCGCGCACGCGAACTCGGCTTCACCGCTGAAAACTCCTTCGAAGAGATCATTCGCGCCCATATCGACGACGAACTCGGTGGAAACATCTGATGAGCAACGTGGGAGGGAAAGCAACAATCGCGTTTATCGGCACCGGCCTTATGGGCGGGCCGATGGCTCATAACCTGTTGAAGAACGGGTTTACCGTGCGTGTCTGGAACCGCAGCGTTGAAAAGGCTGAGGCGCTTGTCGCTCACGGTGCTGTATTGGCTCCCTCCCCGGCAGAGGCTGCCACGGGTGCGGACATTGTCATCACCATGCTCAGCGACGGCCAAGCCGTTGGTGAAGTGCTGTTCGAAAAGGGTGTCGCAGCCGCCTTGAACAAGGGCGCCATCATTATCGACAGCAGCTCGATTGCACCACCAATTGCCCGCGAACATGCCGGCAAACTCGCGGAGATGGGATTGTCTCACGTCGACGCTCCGGTATCCGGTGGCGTTCCCGGCGCAACGGCGGGTACGCTGGCCATTATGGCCGGCGGCGACGAAAAAATCGTTGCCAGCCTGGCAGAAGTTTTTGCTGCCATGGGCCGTGTGACTTATGTTGGTCCTTCCGGTGCAGGCCAACTTTGCAAACTCGCCAACCAGCAGATTGTTGCCGTAACGATTGGCGCTGTGGCGGAAGCGATGATGCTGGTGGAAGCCGGTGGCGCATCCCGCGAAGGTTTCCGCAATGCGATCCGTGGCGGTTTTGCCGAAAGCCGCATTCTGGAATTGCATGGCGAGCGTATGGTGAAGCGTAATTTCGTGCCCGGCGGTCCTTCCAAATTCCAGCTCAAGGACCTCAATGGCGTCATGGCCATGGCGGAACAACTGTCGCTTGATTTGCCGCTGACGGCACAGGTTCGGCAGGAATTTGCCGATTTTGTCAATGACGGCGGTGCCGATATCGATCATAGCGGTCTGCTGATCCACCTTGAAAAACTGAACAACCGCCAGAAGGACTGAGCTGCGCCATGGCCCAAGAGATTACCGGAAAACGCCGCTTGCGTTCGCAGGACTGGTTTGACAACCCCGATCACATCGACATGGCAGCGCTCTATCTAGAGCGTTTCATGAACTACGGCGTGACGCCGGAAGAACTGCGGTCCGGCAAGCCGGTCATCGGCATTGCCCAGAGCGGCAGCGACCTCACCCCATGCAACCGCGTCCATGTTGAGTTGGTCAAGCGCGTGCGCGACGGCATTCGTGATGCTGGTGGCATTCCAATCGAATTCCCCACCCATCCGATCTTCGAAAACTGCAAACGCCCGACAGCAGCCCTCGACCGTAACCTTGCCTATCTTGGTCTGGTCGAAATTCTCTACGGTTACCCGCTGGATGGCGTCGTTCTGACCACCGGCTGCGACAAGACTACGCCATCTGCGCTAATGGCAGCCAGCACGGTCGACATTCCGGCCATCGTGCTGTCCGGTGGCCCAATGCTAGACGGATATCATGACGGTGATCTGGTTGGTTCCGGCACGGTGATTTGGCGTATGCGCCGCAAATACGGTGCAGGTGAAATCACCCGCGAAGAGTTCCTCGAGGCCGCGCTGGAATCGGCACCGTCGGTCGGCCACTGCAACACCATGGGCACAGCATCAACCATGAACGCCATGGCTGAAGCGCTCGGCATGTCGCTAACCGGCTGCGGGGCCATTCCTGCCGCCTACCGCGAGCGGGGCCAGATGGCTTACCGTACCGGCAGACGCGCCGTTGAACTGGTCATCGAAGACATCAAGCCATCGGACATCCTGACCCGCGAATCCTTCCTCAATGCCGTTCGCGTCAACTCCGCCATTGGTGGTTCCACTAATGCACAGCCGCACCTTGCTGCCATGGCGCAGCATGCCGGTGTCGAGTTGAAGGAAGAGGACTGGCAGGTTCACGGTTACGACATTCCACTGCTGGCCAACGTACAGCCTGCCGGCAAATGGCTGGGTGAAAAATACCACCGCGCAGGCGGCACGCCGGCGATCATGTGGGAACTGCTGCAAGCCGGAAAACTGGATGGCAGCTGTCGCACCGTTACCGGCAAGACGATGGCGGAAAACCTGTCAGGCCGCGAAGCCACCGACCGTGACGTTATTCTGCCCTATGATGCGCCGTTGAAAGAGCGTGCTGGTTTCCTTGTTCTGAAGGGCAATCTGTTCAATTTCGCCATCATGAAAACCAGCGTTATCTCCGACGAGTTCCGCCAACGTTATCTGAGCGAGCCGGGCAATGAAGGGGTTTTCGAAGGAAAATGCGTGGTATTCGACGGCTCTGAAGACTATCACGCCCGCATCAACGATCCTTCGCTGGATATCGATGAACGCACAATCCTGGTTATTCGGGGCGCTGGTCCGCTCGGTTGGCCGGGCTCTGCCGAAGTGGTCAACATGCAGCCACCGGATGCACTGTTGAAGCGGGGTATCACCAGCCTGCCGACCATTGGCGACGGACGTCAGTCCGGCACCGCCGACAGCCCTTCCATTCTCAACGCATCACCTGAAAGTGCGGCGGGTGGCGGATTGGCTTGGTTGCGTTCTGGAGACATTATCCGCATCGACTTTAACCACGGAGAATGCAATATGCTCGTCCCGGACGAGGAGATTGCCCGCCGAAAGGCTGATGGTATCCCTCCGGTTCCGGCAGATGCCACGCCGTGGCAGCGCATCTATCGAAAGTCGGTTACCCAGCTTTCGGATGGTGCAATTCTGGAAGGTGCAGCAGATTTTCGTCGGATCGCCGAGAAAATGCCGCGGCACAATCATTGACCGCAAGGTCCGAGCATGAACAGGGAGCATGTTTTTAAATGACCATCTATCAAAATCTTATTGCCGGTGAGTGGACTGGAACCAACAGTTCGCAGAACATCAATCCATCTGACACCAACGAAGTTGTTGGCCTTTACGCGCAGGCTTCTTCTGAAGATGCCCAGTCTGCTATCGCAGCGGCAAAGGCAGCATTCCCTGCATGGTCGCGTTCCGGCATTCTGGAGCGTCACAGCATTCTGAAGAAGACTGCGGACGAAATCCTTGCTCGCAAGGAAGAACTTGGCGCGCTTTTGGCTCGCGAAGAAGGCAAGGTTTTGGCTGAAGGTATCGGCGAAACCATCCGCGCTGCGCAGATTTTTGATTTCTTTGCTGGCGAAGCACTGCGTCTGGCCGGCGAGGTTCTTCCGTCCGCACGTCCGAACATCGGTGTTGAAATCACACGCGAACCGCTCGGCGTTATCGGCATCATCACACCGTGGAACTTCCCGATCGCCATTCCGGCCTGGAAGATTGCGCCTGCACTGTGCTACGGCAACACCATCGTCTTCAAGCCTGCCGACCTGGTTCCAGGTTGCGCGTGGGCCATCGTCGACATCCTGCATCGTGCAGGTCTGCCGAAGGGCGTTCTGAACCTCGTTATGGGCCGTGGCTCGGTTGTTGGTCAGGCCATGCTCGACAGCAAGGACCTTGCCGGCATCACCTTCACCGGTTCGACAGGCACTGGCCAGCGCGTTGCAGCGTCTTCACTGCCGTTCAACCGTAAATTCCAGCTTGAAATGGGTGGCAAGAACCCGTTCGTCGTTCTCGACGACGCTGATCTCGGCGTTGCCGTTGAAGCTGCTGCAAACTCCGGCTTCTACTCCACCGGCCAGCGTTGCACGGCATCTTCGCGCATCATCGTAACCGAAGGCATCCACGACAAGTTCGTGGCCGCCCTGACCGAACGTCTTGCCAAGATCAACGTTGGCAACGCGCTCGACAAGGACACCCATGTTGGTCCGGTTGTTGATGAAAAGCAGCTCAAGCAGGACACCGATTACATTGAAATCGGCAAGAAGGAAGGCGCAAAGCTGGCCTTCGGTGGCGAAGTGCTCAAGCGCGACACCCCCGGCTTCTTCCTGCAGCCTGCACTGTTCACCGAAGCGACCAACGACATGCGTATTTCGCAGGAGGAAATCTTCGGACCGGTTGCTGCAGTTATCCGCGTCAAGAACTACGACGAAGCGCTGGCTGTTGCCAACGACACGCCGTTTGGTCTGGCATCCGGGATCGCCACCACCAGCCTGAAGCACGCCACCCACTTCAAGCGCAATGCTGAAGCTGGTATGGTCATGGTCAACCTGCCAACCGCAGGCGTGGACTTCCACGTTCCGTTCGGTGGACGCAAGGCATCGTCCTTTGGTCCTCGCGAACAGGGCAAGTACGCTTCGGAATTCTTCACCACTGTGAAGACCGCTTACACTCTGGCCTGATCCGCCAACGAATTATGAGACAAGACGATCCCCGGCCAAGCGCCGGGGATTTTCGTTTGGCCACCTGAAACGCATCATCCTTTTGCGGTTTGACTGGCCGCAAAACCGTCTTATGGTTTTGCCGACCTACCCCGTACCCCATCCCCGCCTGAAAGGATCTCTCGCATGACCAGTATTGCAATGATTGAAGCCGCACGTCAGCGTATTGGAGATCAGGCGCGCCGCACACCATTGCTCTCCTCACCCTTTCTAGATGAGATTGCCGGGCGAAAAATCCTTGTGAAGGCGGAATGTTTGCAGCGAACCGGCTCTTTCAAATTCCGCGGAGGATGGTCCGCCGTTTCAGCATTGGATCCGGATGTTCGAAGCCGCGGCGTTATTGCCTTTTCCTCTGGTAATCACGCGCAGGGTGTTGCTCATGCCGCAGCGCTGCATGGTGTACCCTCCGTCATCATCATGCCGGCAGATGCTCCGAAGATAAAAAGAAACAATACCAGAGCATTTGGCGCAGAAGTGGTACTGTTTGACCGTGCCAAGGATGATCGTGATGCGCTTGGCGCCCGTCTGGCCAGTGAGCGCCAACTGACGTTGATCAAACCCTTCGATGAACCTCAGGTCATTGCGGGCCAAGGCACCGTTGGTCTGGAAATCGCAGAACAGGCGGCAGAACTGGGCATTCAAAAAGCTGACGTCCTGATCCCTTGCGGTGGCGGTGGCCTGACCTCCGGCATTGCACTTGCATTGGAGGCCAAGGCGCCGGGCCTGACCGCCCGCCCCTGCGAACCCGAAGACTTCGATGACACGACCCGCTCTTTGAAAAGCGGTCAGATCGAAAGAAATGGCAGATTGGCCGGTTCACTCTGCGATGCCATCATCACACCGCAACCGGGCAACATCACCTTTCCAATCCTGAAAGCCCTGTGTGGTGAGGGAATCGTGGTTACTGAAGAAGAAGCTTTGCAAGCCATGGTCTTGGCATTCACACGTCTCAAAATCGTGCTGGAGCCCGGTGGTTCCGTGGCACTTGCCGCCGCACTTTTTCGCGGCAATGCACTTTCTGGTGACGAAGTTATTGTTGTCGCGTCAGGCGGCAATGTCGAGCCGGACGTCATGCGCGACGCACTCTCCCGGTACGCCTGATGGATCGGGCAGCCTTAAACTTTATGCCAAATGAGCCAGCGACGGAACCGACTGGGCCAAGCGGCGTTCTTTAGACGGAGACGAGGACAGGCTTTGCTCGATCAAGGCCAAAAACATCAGTATTTTTCCGAAGGGGCCGCATGGTTGAAAATTTATCTCTACACAATTGGTAGAGATAAGATTAATCTTTGTTAACAGTCGGCAAAGCCACAATGGAGGAAACCGCGATGACCTATATGAAGGCAGAGAAAGTCAAAACTTTTTCGACATCGTCTACACCCCGTAGCACTTGGAGCACCACGCTCAACAGTGCACTTGTCGGCGCAAGCTTCCTGTTTGTCGCAGCTGTGGTCTGCGGACTGTTCGCCTAATAGTTTTTTAAAAAAATCCTCCCATATAAAAAAGGCCGGTTGTTAAACTGGCCTTTTTATTGTCCGCAAAATCGCTTCACGCCTTGAGGTAATCCTCGACAAGTTCTGCCCAGAACGCGGTGCCAATTGGCAGGATGTCATCATTGAAGTCATATTTCGGGTGGTGAAGCGGCGGATCGTTTTCAGTGCGTGCACTGCCCAGGAAGAAATATGCACCCGGTCGCTTTTCCAGCATATAGGCAAAATCCTCAGCCCCCATGGAGGGGCGCGGCATCTCGGCTACATTGTCATCGCCGGCAAAACGCCGAGCCAGATCAAAAATATAATCCGTTTCAACCTTGTGATTGATGGTGGCGTTATAACCACGCTGATAGTCGATATCGACACTCATGCCGTAGCTTGCGGCCTGTCCTTCTGCGATCAGTCGAATGCGCTTTTCCAGCTCATCACGTACACCAGGATCGAAGGAACGAATGGTCAGCGACATCTGCGATGTCTCGGGAATGACGTTGCTGGCAACACCGGCATGGAACGCCCCAACCGTCACGACGGCCGGCAGCTGCGGATGAATGTTGCGCGACACGATGGTCTGCAACGCCATGATGATGCTTGCACCCGCCACGATCGGATCTGAAGCATCCTGGGGCTCGGCTCCATGCCCTCCATAACCCTTTACGGTGATGGTGCATTCATCGACAGCCGCCAGCAGCGGTCCTTCACGCAGGATAAAATTGCCAAAAGGTTGGCCGGGATCATTGTGCAGGCCAAATACCGCATCACAGGGGAATTTTTCGAACAGGCCGTCCTCAATCATGATACGGGCCCCGCCGAAATTTTCCTCGGCGGGCTGGAAAATCAGGTGCACTACGCCGTCGAAATTGCGGCGCTCGGCAATGATCTTGGCCGCGCCCAACAACATTGCCGTATGACCATCGTGTCCGCAGGCATGCATCACACCGGGATGCTCGCTCTTATACTCGGCACCGGTTTCCTCGTGAATCGGCAGCGCGTCAATATCCGCCCGAATACCGACAGAACGCGTGGAACTGCCATTGCGAAGAGTGGCGACAACACCTGTACCGGCCAGACCGCGCGTTACCTCATAGCCCAGAGCCACCAGCTGTTCCGCGACAAAATCCGAGGTCTTGAATTCCGAAAGCCCGATTTCAGGAAACCGGTGCAAATGCTGTCGCGTGGCAACCACGTCGGGCATGTGGTTTGCAAATTTTTGCGAAACGAAGAATTGGCGCGTCATGATCTGCTTCCGGTTTATTCAGTCTTACGAACATGTGCTTGGACAATCGAGATCCGACACACTGAAGGATGAAGCTTTAGCAGCATCCGGACAGGCTTGTAAGGCCTCCACATGGTCCGTGAATATCACCAAAGCAGCGGGGCAAAAATGACTTTGCGGCCCCGACTATGTTTTGTCATGCAAAGGGGCCAATGCCATTGAAATGATTCAACTCTTGCATCCAAACGCAACAGGTGGCATGGAACTGTAAATGGTCCGGTTTGGTCTTTTGCTACAGGCGGTTAAATGCCCTTACGAGTGAAATGATGATCACGAAGGTAAAACCGGAAAACCATGTTGGCTTGGGGGGAGTTCGCCAGATCGCACGCGATTGCTGGGGCAGTTTGTCCTGAAGAATGCGCTTGCCTCAAACGACTGATATTCAACGATTTCCGACACTGCGACCCAAAAATGCCACTATCATGGGAAAGCAGAGTTGTAGTGAATTAATGACTGGCTGAACAAATAATCCATATTTTCGTTCAGACTGTAGACTGGCCTGCCCAAGCAACGCCGAAAGTCCTTTTTGGTGTTGCGAAGCGGGTAAACAATTAAATCTTTCATCACACAGAATTACGAGCCGATGTCCTTCCATATCACGCCGAAAGCCGCCGCCCGTGAAGCCGAGAGCAAGCAGATCGATCACAACGATTCGATCCGCTCTGACTATCTTGCTATGGAGGAGCTGAATGCATATGGCGCCTCTCTGTCGCGGGACGGTGCAAGTGACCTCCCTGGGTTCATGAGCTTCGATTTCTTCGCCCGCCACCGGGAGAATGAAAAGGAGATTTTACGCGTCTATCGCGCAACAGCGGCCGATGTGGAGAATGGCGCAACGATCACGCCAGCCGCCGAATGGCTGTTGGACAATCACTACGTCATCGAGGAAGCCATTCAGGAAGTTCGGCGCGATTTCCCGCGACGCTTCTATCGCCAGCTTCCAACCATGCAGATCGGTGATGTCACTATTCCACGCGTCATGGCGCTGGCATGGCTTTATGTTGCCCACACGCACAGCACGGTTTCCCGTGAAAGCCTGACGGCACTGGTTGAAGGTTACCAGACCACAAATACCCTGCAGATCGGCGAGCTGTGGGCACTTCCGTCCATCCTGCGTTTTGTGCTTATCGAAAACCTGCGCCGCATCGCGTTTCGCGTCGACCGCTCGCGTCGTATGCGCCAGAAGGCCAATGAGGTTGCCGACGAGATCATTCGCCTGAATGACCCGGAAGCATCCGTCGAGGTTCTAAAACGCATCGACAGTTTCGCTGAAGATCGCACCTTCGCGACCCAGTTCCTGTATCGCCTGCGCAACGGTTCGCAGAGCTCAGGTTTCGCCGTTTCCTGGCTGGAAGAGCGCCTGATCAGCGCCGGTACAGACGCCGAAGAAGTGATGATGGCGGAGCATAACCGCCTCGCCTCTGGCAACGTGACGATGGGCAACATCGTCAAGAGCCTGCGTGAAATCGACGATACCGAATGGTCTGTATGGTTTGAAGAGGTCAGCCATATCGACAAGGTGCTGCGTGAGCACACGGATTACAGCGTTCTGGATTTCGGTTCGCGCAACACCTACCGCAACACGATCGAGCTACTGGCGCGCCGCTCCGGCAAGACAGAAGTAGAAGTCGCGCAGCTGGCGGTCGACATGGTCACCGCAGCGGAACAGGCCAATGAACACCATCCGCATGTTCCTAACGTCGGCACATTCCTGGTTGGACGCCGCCGCAAGGAGTTGGAGGAAGCCATTGGCTATCGCCCGCTGATTGCCCAGCATGTCGTTCGTTCGGTGCGCAAATTCCATTGGATGGCAGTTGCGGTTCCAGTTGTTCTGCTGACAGTGCTTGCCATGACCGTGGCCGGTTGGCTGCTGGGTCGCGCCGGCATGGAATGGTACGTCATTCTTGCATTCCTGCTGATGTTTTCTCTGCCAGCATCCGAAGGTGCAACGGGACTGTTCAACACGTTGGTCACGCTGTTCGTCAAGCCATTCCGACTTGTCGGATACGAGTTCAAGGAAGGCATTCCGCAGGATGCCCGTACGCTTGTTGCGGTTCCCTGTCTGATTACCAACCGCGATAGCGTCGATGAACTCGTGCGTAACCTCGAAGTCCATTACCTCGCCAACCCGCATGGCGCGATTTCCTTTGCGCTGATCAGCGACTGGCGTGACGCTAAGACCGAGGAAATGGCCGGCGACCAAGAAGTTCTGGATTATGCCCGCAAGGAAATAGCGCGTCTCAATACGCGTTACCCATACAGTGACGGCCAGCGTTTCCACATTTTCCACCGCCGTCGTCTCTACAATCCGTCCGAAGGCGTATGGATGGGTTGGGAGCGCAAGCGCGGGAAACTGCACGAACTGAATCTGCTTCTGCGCGGCGACAAGGACACCAGCTTTATCGCAGGTCTCGAAAATGTACCGCTCGATGTCCGTTACGTCATGACGCTTGATGCCGACACACGCCTGATGCGTGAGGCAGTTACCAAGCTTGTCGGAAAGATGCACCACCCGATCAACCGCCCGATTCACGATCCAGAAACCGGACGTGTCATCTACGGTTACGGCCTTCTGCAACCGCGCGTGACGCCATCCCTGACCACCGGCAAAGACGCTTCGGTGTTCCAGCGCGTCTATTCGATCAACCGTGGTATCGACCCTTACGTCTTTACCGTGTCGGACGTCTATCAGGACTTGACCGCCGAAGGCACCTTTACCGGCAAGGGCCTTTACGACATTGACGCGTTTGAAACCGCCCTTAAAGGTCAGGTGGATGAAAACGCCGTTCTCAGCCACGACCTTCTCGAAGGTTCGTTTGCGCGCTGCGCCCTGATTACCGACGTTGAGCTGGTCGAAGATTTCCCGACCCGTTACGAAGTGGAAGTATCGCGCCAGCATCGCTGGGCACGTGGCGACTGGCAGCTGCTGCCTTACATTCTCGAAGCCAAGCGTGGTGTGACAGCCATTGGCCGCTGGAAGATGATCGACAACCTGCGTCGCTCGCTGACGCCAATCGCTTGGTTCTTCGCATCTGTTCTCGGCTGGTACTTCATGGACCCGCTCGGCGCGCTGATCTGGCAGATCCTGCTGATCTTCTCGCTGTTTGTGGCTCCGACCCTTTCCATTCTTTCGGGTATTGTGCCGCCAAGCACCGACATCATTCCGCGTGCGCATTTCCATACGCTTTGGTCTGAAATCCGCGCCACCAATGCGCAGGTTGCGCTGCGTATCGTGTTTATTGCTGATTCCGCCTGCATGATGACCGACGCGATTGGTCGCTCGCTCTACCGCCTGTTCGTTAGCCACAAGCTGATGCTGGAATGGAAAACGGCGGCAAGCGTGCAATCCAGCGCGCAGGGCAGTATTGCCGACTATTACCGCACCATGTGGCATGCACCGGTTATCGCGCTTTTGGGTCTGTTGTTTGCAGCCCTGCCGGGCGACAATGCTTTCCTCGTCGGCATTCCATTTGCTGTGCTGTGGGTATTGTCTCCAGTCGTCGCCTGGTATGTCAGCCAGTCGGCTGAAACCGAAGACCGTCTATTTGTGGCCGATCACGTCTCTGACGAACTGCGTAAGATCGCGCGTCGGACATGGCGTTATTACGAAGAGTTTGTCACCCCTGAACAAAACCACCTGCCGCCGGACAACTTTCAGGAAACTCCGCAGCCGTTGATTGCCGAGAGGACGTCTCCGACCAATATCGGCGTTTATCTGCTCTCGGTGATTTCGGCCCGTCATTTCGGTTGGATCAGCTTTGCAGACACCATCGACCGGATGGAAAAAACCATCACCACGGTCGAAAGCATGGAGAAATACCGCGGCCACCTGCTTAACTGGTACCACACCGATACGCTGGCGCCTCTTGGCCCGCATTATATTTCGGCGGTGGACAGCGGCAACCTTGCGGGCCATCTGATTGCAGTGTCGTCTGCGTGCCGTGAATGGTGCGAAGCGCCATCCGCTCACCTTCAGGGCAACCTCGATGGTATTGGCGACGTCGCTGGTATTCTTCAGGAATGCCTCAAGTCCCTGCCAGACGATCGCAAGAACTTGCGACCGCTGCACCGCCGTCTCGAAGAGCGCATCACCGGCTTTGCCAATGCTCTGGCATCGGTCAAGCGCGAACACGAGTTTGCATCGATCCGCGTCATCAATCTTGCTGTGCTGGCACGTGACATCCAGAAACTCGCTTTCAACCTTGATCACGAGGTCGATTCCACACAGAGCGCCGAAGTCACCCATTGGGCGGCACTTCTGGTCAATGTCTGTGAAGCACATATCTCTGACAGCGCCTTCGACCTGACCAATATTGAACCGGTACGTCAGCGACTGGCTGCTCTGCGTGACCGCGCGCGCTCCCTCGCCTTCTCGATGGACTTTACCTTCCTTTATCGCAAGGATCGTCGTCTTCTTTCGATTGGTTACCGCGCAGATAGCAAGGAATTGGACGAAGCCTGCTACGACCTTCTGGCGTCCGAATGCCGCCTGACCAGCCTCTTCGCCATTGCCAAGGGCGACCTGCCAACCGAACACTGGTACCGTCTTGGCCGTCAGGTCGTGCCGGTTGGTGCGCAGGGCGCGCTGGTATCTTGGTCGGGTTCCATGTTCGAATACCTGATGCCGCCACTGGTCATGCAGGAGCGTCAGGGTGGCATTCTCAACCAGACCAACAATCTGGTGGTTGTTGAACAGATGAACCACGGTCGCCGCCTCGGCACGCCATGGGGCATTTCTGAAGCGGCCTTTAACGCCCGCGACCACCAGATGAACTACCAGTACACCAACTTTGGTGTGCCGAGCCTCGGCCTCAAACGTGGTCTTGGCCAGAACGCGGTGATCGCACCTTATGCGTCGATCCTCGCGAGCCAGTACAATCCGGAAGCAGCGCTCGAAAACCTCGAGAAGCTGCGTAAACTCGGCGCACTTGGCCAATATGGTTTCCACGACGCCGTGGACTTTACGCCAACCCGCGTGCCAGATGGCAAGACCTGCGCCGTGGTTTACAACTACTATGCCCACCACCACGGCATGTCGATTGCAGCCATTGCCAACGTGGTGTTTGACGGCCGTCTGCGTGAACTTTTCCATTCCGATCCGGTTATCGAAGCCGCGGAACTGCTGTTGCAGGAAAAGGCACCGCGCGAAATCCCTGTCATGAGCGCCAAATACGAGCCGGAAACACCCGGCAAGGAACAGGCAGATCTCCTGCGCTCGGAAGTGCGCACCGTGACAGACCCGGCCATCAAGGACCGCGAAGTCGTGTTCCTGTCCAACGGTCACTATTCGACCATGCTGACCGCCACCGGTTCGGGTTACTCCCGCTGGAACGGCCTTGGCATATCCCGCTGGAAAGCCGATCCGACCGAAGACCGTTGGGGCACCTTCATCTTCCTACGCGACACGACGACAGGCGAATGGTGGAGCGCCACCACGGAACCAAGAGTAGCCGAGGGTGAAAAGACCAAGGTCGTGTTCAGCGATGACAAGGCCGAGTTCCACAAGACTACAGGCGACCTGACCAGCACCGTCGAGTGCATTGTCGCCACCGAGCATGATGCCGAAGGGCGCCGTGTAACATTGCTGAACGTTGGTTCGGAAGACCGTTACATCGAAGTGACGTCCTATATGGAGCCGGTCATTGGTGCAGAAGACGATGACAACGCACACCCTGTCTTCTCACGCATGTTCCTGCAAACCGAAATCGGCCGTCGTGGCGACGTCATTCGGGCATGGCGAAATAAACGCACCCCGAATGAACCGGGCACCGTTATCGCGCACTTGACAGCCGACACCACCGGTACATCGCGTCCGACAGAATTCGAAACCGATCGCAGACGCTTCATCGGCCGCGGCCGCACGCTTGCGGAAGCAGCAGCCTTTGATTCCGGCGCAAGCCTTTCAGGTTCGGACGGCGTTACGCTCGATCCAATCCTGTCTCTGCGCCGTGTTGTCCGCGTTCCGGCCGGCAAGAAAGTCAGCATCATCTTCTGGACGATTGCTGGACCAAGCCGCGAAGAAGTCGATAAGGCGATTGACCGCTACCGTCACCCGGATGCGTTTGCCCACGAGCTTGTTCATGCGTGGACAAGAACCCAGGTGCAGATGCGCCACGTTGGCGTTACCTCGCAGCAGGCTGCCGCTTTCCAGCATCTCGGCCGTTATCTGGTCTATCCAGACATGCACATGCGCATCGATGCGGCGACTGTCCAAAACACGCTCGCATCACAACGCAAGCTCTGGCCATTGTCCATTTCGGGCGATTATCCGATCTTCAGCCTGCGCATCAATGACGACATGGACATGGAAATTGCGCGTGAGGCGCTCAGTGCCCATGAATATCTACGTTCGCGCGGTGTGCTGTTCGATCTGGTAATCGTTAATGAACGCGCCACCTCTTACGCGCAGGACATGCAGCACGCGCTGGATGTCATTTCCGAAGGACAGCGCCGTATCAACCCGGCGGATGGCGGCAAACCGCATGTCTTCTCCGTCCGCAAGGATTTGACGGATGAGGAAACATGGGCAGCCTTGCTGGCTGCGTCGCGCGTCGTCCTGCACGCCCGCAATGGCAAGATTGTCGATCAGGTCAACCGTGCAGTGTCGCTATTTGCAGCGCACCGCACACCGGATGGCAGCGACAGCATTGTTCCACTGCCCGCCGAGCAGTTCCCGGCAGCCCAAGCCGTGGACGACAAGGGCGATCTGGATTTCTGGAACGGCTTTGGCGGCTTCAACAAGGTTGGTGACGAATACATCGTGCGTCTGCGCGGCGGTCAGTCGACGCCGCAGCCGTGGATCAATGTGATCTCCAATGAAAACTTCGGTTTCCACATTTCAGCGGAAGGCGCAGGATTTAGCTGGAGCCGCAATTCGCGCGACTATCAGCTGACACCATGGTCGAATGATCCGGTCAGCAACCGTCCGGGCGAGGCATTTTATGTGACTGATCTGGACAGTAGCAAACTGCACAGCCCGCTCGCCACGCTGTCACGCAATCAGGAGCTTGTCTTTGAAGCCCGCCACGGCTTTGGCGTTTCAAGCTTCACGGTTGAAGACAATGGTCTGGCGCTTGGCCTGACGCAAACGGTAGACCGCAAGCATCCGGTCAAGCTGTCACGCTTGACCATCAAGAACACCGGCGGCGAAACTCGCCGCCTGCGGACCTATGGTTATGTTGAATGGGTGCTTGGCAATAATCGCCAGAAAACCGCACCGTTCATCCTCAGTTCGCATGACGAAGAAACCGGTGCACTGCTGGCAACCAATGCCTACAGCATTGACTATAGCGGCAACTTCGCCGTCTTTGCGTCAGACAGCAGCAAAGCCGGCTACTCGACCAGCAGACGCGAGTTCATCGGTCGCCATGGCAGTGTTGTCAAACCAAAGAGTGCCGCAGCAGGTGCAAACCTTTCCGGCAGCATTGAGCAGGATGGTGATCCGTGCGCAGCACTGAGCCAGGATCTGACACTGGCGCCGGGCGAAGAAAAGAGTGTCCTGTTCTATCTTGGCGACGCCGACAGTGCTGACGCTGCCAAGGCACTGGTAAAAGATATTCGCGCGACGGATTTTGACGCAACCGTCAAAGCAAACCGCGATTTCTGGAATGACTTTACCGGCCGCCTGCAGGTTGAAACGCCAGACAAGGCGTTTAACCACATGGTCAATCGCTGGCTGCCCTATCAGGCCCTGTCTTGCCGTCTGATGGCACGCACCGCCTTTTACCAGTCGAGCGGCGCATTTGGTTTCCGTGACCAGCTGCAGGATACACTTGCCTTCCTCATCCAGCAGCCGGAACTGGCCAGAGGCCAGATCATTCGTGCAGCTGGCCGCCAGTTCGCGGAAGGCGACGTTCAACACTGGTGGCTGCCAAACAGCGGCGCGGGTGTACGGACACTGATCTCGGACGACGTTGTCTGGCTTGGCTTCGCCATCAATCAGTATCTGGCGGCAACGGGCGACACCGCTATCCTTGAGGAACAGATCCCGTTCCTGAAAGGCCAGCAGCTTCTGCCGGGTCAGCACGACGCATTCTTTGAGCCTGAAGTTTCGAGCGAAACGGTAAGCCTCTATGAACACGCGGCGCTGGCGCTTGATCTGGCAATTGCCCGCACCGGCGAAAACGGTCTGCCACTCATTTTGGGCGGCGACTGGAACGATGGCATGAACCGTGTTGGCACCAGCGGACGCGGCACCAGCGTGTGGCTTGGCTGGTTCCTGGCCGGTACGTTGCGTGACTTCATCGGTGTTGCCGAACAGCGCGGCGACCATAAACGCGCCAAAGCGTGGAAAACCCATCGCGATCGACTGCGTTCAGCACTCGAAACAGCCGGTTGGGACGGTAGCTACTACCGTCGTGGATATTACGACGACGGTACGCCACTCGGCTCCTCTGAAAGCGACGAATGCCGTATCGATTCTCTTGGACAGAGCTGGAGTGTTCTGTCCGGTGAAGGTGAAGATGCCCGTTCGCAGCAAGCCATGAATGCCGTGCTTGAGCAGCTGGTGGATAGTGAAAAAGGCATCATTCGCCTGTTCACACCACCGCTTTCCAAAACCGATCAGGATCCCGGTTATATCAAGGCCTATCCGGCCGGTGTGCGTGAGAATGGTGGCCAGTATACCCACGCAGCCACCTGGGTTGTGATGGCGCTGGCCAAACTTGGTCGCACGCAGGATGCATGGAAATGCTTCTCGCTGCTGAATCCGGTCAACCATGCGACCGATGCCACCTCGGCGGAACACTATCGCGTTGAGCCTTATGTCGTAGCAGCTGACGTGTACGGCGAAGGCGCTCTTGCCGGTCGTGGTGGCTGGAGCTGGTACACTGGCTCTGCCGGTTGGCTCTACCGCGCAGCCGTCGAGAGCATTCTCGGCCTGAAACGTGAAAATGGCGAGCTTCACATCAATCCTGCTATTCCGCAGGAATGGGATGGCTTCTCTGCCGACATCAACGTCGATGGCAAGGTCCGCAAAATCACGGTTAAGCGCTCCGGCGATACTGTGACTGTCTCGGTGGATGGCAAGCCACTGGACGCCGCAAAGCGTACAATCAAGCTCGGCTAAGTCTCCTCCCCGAACCGACACCGGTTCGGGATGAGGACGAACCTCAGACGATAACCGCCACCTGCAAGGGTGGCGGTTCTTTTTTGTCTGCAGTCTGCGTATTTCAAATGAGGGGCGCTCAATACCAGCCAGCAATACGAAGGTTCTGGCCGACCAGACAGCCTATGATGGACGGCACAAAAAAACCTCCGTTCGCAAACGGAGGTTTTCAGATTAATGACAATCGACAGATGACTGAGGTTCAACCCATCAGGTCAAGGCAGGAGCCGTTTGGCGATTGCCTTCTTCCGCCAGGATGCCACTGGTGCGCAGAAGCGATGCAAAGCGGCCGTCACGGGCACTCAGCTCATCAAACGTACCCATTTCAATGATGCGTCCGTGATCCAGGAACAGCACGAGGTCAGCGTCCCGCACGGTCGAAAGACGGTGGGCAATAATGAAGGTGGTGCGGTTCTTGCGCAGCGTATCGACTGCCGCCTTGACGCGAGCTTCTGTTTCAACGTCAAGCGCACTGGTCGCCTCGTCAAGAACCAGAATAGGCGCATTCTTCAAGATGGCCCGTGCGATCGCAACACGTTGGCGTTCACCACCCGACAGACGGTTACCGCGCTCACCAACATGGGTGTCATATCCCTCCAAACGACCAACGATAAAATCGGTCGCCGCAGCCGCTGTCGCAGCTTCAGCAATCTCGGCATCCGTTGCATCCATGCGGCCAAGACCAATATTGTCACGGATACTGCGGTTGAGAAGACCGGCATCCTGGAACACAGTGGCAATGTTGTTGCGCAAGGATTTGCGCGTCACCGTCGAGATGTCGATATTATCGATGAGGATTTTGCCCTGACCGGGATCATATACACGCTGCAACAGGTTGATGAGCGTGGTTTTACCGGCACCGGTTGGCCCGACAATGGCAATTGTCTGCCCCGCTTGCGCAATAAATGAGACGTTGCGAACGCCCTGCGTGGTATTGACAAAATCAAAGGACACATCGCGGAATTCCACCGTGCCTGCCGCATGGCCAAGATCCTTGGCATCCAGTGGTTCTTCACGGTCCTTCACGCTGTCTTCCAGCGTGAAGAAGTCTTCGAGCTTGGAGCGGGCTTCGAAAATCTGTGTCGCAAAGGCACGCATTTGATCAAGACGACCAATCAGAAGGTTGGCAAAACCGATAAAGGCAATGACATCCCCAACGCGCAGTTCGCCGCTGCGAACCAGAAGTGTACCGATAATCAGAATAATCATCATCGATACGGTGGATGCCGTGCGGTTCAACGCACTGGCCAGCGCCCACCAGTCTAGAACAGGATACTGTGCGCTCAACAGGCGCTCGGTAAAGCCCTTCAGTGCCTTTGTCTCTGCTTCAATCCGGTTATAGCTGTGCAGCACGGAGACGTTGCTGATCGAATCGCTGACATGCGAAAAAACCGTGTGGTAGTGTTTTTCCACAGCAGCCTGACCATTCTTGGTCCGCTGCATGACCATTCTGCCGATGATCCAGTAAACCACACCCAGCGCAATCAGCACGAAGCTAAGACGCAGATCCATGGAAATGGCTGTCGGGATAAGCAGCAGAAGGGCAACGGCCGTTGCCAGGTGCGTGCGCATGAATTCCAGCCACAGGCCAAACAGGGTTTCACTGGCGCGCAGAAGCGTGTGCAGCGCATTGGAAGTACCACGTTGCTGGTGCCAGGAAAGCGGCATGGAAATGATGCGCCCGAAGGCTTCTGTCAGCAGGGTAGCGCGCCGTCCATGCGCCAGCCGATCGGCCTCACGCGCCACAAGCACATAGGCAATGGTGTTGAAAACACCAAAGGCCGCCCAGATCATCAGGATGCCGGTTGCATCACTGCCGCTCGAAATCGCATCAATAATGCGACCGAACAGAATAGGCTCGGCAATGCTGATTGCCGCCAGGATGACGTTGGCGATCACAACGATCCCGACGCGCAAACGGTTTTCTGCGAGATAACGAAGGGCTCTTGCGTAAACCTGAAACAGTGTCAATTTCGTATCCAATCCTCATGAAGCCGGCTTCAAACTCCGGTATTCATTTTTCGCCTTCGGGTGCACGCGCAAATCGCACGCGAAGTTCAAAAAAAGTCCCTGTGCTGAACTATCAAATAAACCGCACAACTCATAGCATTTGATGGTTCAATGGTTTGTATTTCCTGGAGAGCATGGCAAGATTTAGCCGTTGTGTTTTAGGTATTGATAACCAAATGGGGTGAAACCTGACCGCGGTCTAACCTGCGTAACATGACGTCACCAAAAAACGGTTCGGGTCCATAGTTATGTAGGATTTATGCCAATTTCGGGACGTGCATCGTCATGCGTCATATAAATGAGTTTCTTTTCATCTGCTCGGAAGCCGACACGAGAGAAGAACTTCTGACTGGTTTCGGACGCCTTCTGGAACAGTATAACTTCAAGTTTTTCATATTTTTCAAGCGTTCGCAGGACGATGTGGACGATCTTGGCACTCCTCTCGGCGAAAAATTGCCTGAGGGCTGGCGCGATTATTATCACAGCCGCAAATACCCGCTGATCGATCCGACACGCAAAATGCTGGCCTCTTCCCATCGTCCGTTCAGATGGCAGAATAGCGTTGGCCCGTTCAAGCCAACCGCATATCGCAAGCGTATTGCCAGATTGTTTCAAGATAGTGCCCGTTACGGCATGACCGACGGATATGTCTTCCCGATCCACGGCCGTGGCGGCTTGTTGGGCAGCGTCTGGATTGCAGGCGAACCGGGCGACATGGCACCTTCGGAATTGGCACTTTTTGATGCCGCTACCCGCGCCACCTTCTGGCGCCTTCTGGAACTGTCACAGGACGATGCTGCAACGCTGGACATGCCGCTGCCACCGGAAATTCGTCTCACCCAGAGAGAGATGGATATTCTGATTCTGCTGTCAAAGGGCATGACGTCCCCAGAAATGGGCAAAGAGTTGTCGATCTCCAGCCATACCGTCGACTGGTATATCAACGGCATTCAGCGGAAGCTCCATGCCCGCAATCGCCAACATGCCATCGCTCTGGCATTCCGCTACGGACTTATTTCCTGATCTCAACCGATTGGTCTTCCGTCGAGCGAACGCTTTGGCGCTGAATAGCCCTTCCCAAGACAGGGTTTTGCTGCTTAATTTCGCGCTGCAACATATATGCATCCGCGACGATTTTGGGAGACCGTCTTGAAGATATCGAAAATTCTTGTAGCGAACCGATCCGAGATAGCGATCCGTGTATTCCGTGCAGCCAACGAGTTGGGAATAAAAACGGTGGCGATCTGGGCTGAGGAAGACAAACTTTCGCTGCACAGGTTCAAGGCGGATGAAAGCTATCAGGTTGGTCGCGGCCCGCATCTGGCCAAGGACATGGGACCAATCGAAAGCTACCTGTCGATTGAGGAAATCATTCGCGTTGCCAAACTTTCCGGCGCCGATGCCATCCATCCAGGTTATGGCCTCCTGTCCGAAAGTCCAGAGTTTGTAGAGGCCTGTAACGTTGCAGGTGTCGTTTTTATCGGTCCTACCGCCGACACGATGCGCCAGCTTGGCAACAAAGTAGCGGCCCGTAATCTGGCAATTTCGGTTGGCGTTCCCGTCGTACCGGCAACCGACCCGCTGCCTGAAGACATGGCCGAGGTCGAGCGTATGGCCGAACAGATCGGTTATCCAGTAATGCTGAAAGCCTCCTGGGGCGGGGGCGGACGCGGCATGCGCGCCATCCGCAAAAAGGAAGATCTGGCGCGTGAGGTTATGGAAGCCAAGCGCGAAGCCAAGGCTGCCTTTGGCAAGGACGAAGTTTACCTGGAGAAGCTGGTCGAGCGTGCACGCCACGTTGAAAGCCAGGTGCTTGGCGATACACACGGCAATGTCGTGCATCTATTTGAGCGTGATTGCTCCATTCAGCGCCGTAACCAGAAAGTCGTCGAGCGCGCTCCTGCTCCTTACCTTTCGGAAGAACAGCGTCAGGAACTGGCCAATTACTCGCTGAAAATTGCCGCTGCCACCAATTACATCGGCGCGGGCACCGTCGAGTACCTGATGGATTCCGACACCGGAAAATTCTACTTCATCGAAGTTAACCCGCGCATTCAGGTGGAACACACGGTTACCGAAGTTGTGACCGGTATCGATATCGTCAAGGCGCAGATTCATATTCTCGAAGGTGAAGCGATCGGCACGCCCGAATCGGGCGTACCAAAGCAGGCTGACATTCGTCTCAATGGTCACGCACTGCAGTGCCGTATCACCACCGAAGATCCGGAACACAACTTCATTCCTGACTACGGCCGTATCACCGCCTATCGTTCGGCAGCCGGCTTCGGCATTCGTCTGGATGGCGGCACGGCTTACACCGGCGCTATCATCACCCGTTATTACGACCCGCTGCTGGTCAAGGTAACAGCATCAGGCGGAACACCACAGGAAGCCATCAGCCGCATGGACCGCGCGCTGCGCGAGTTCCGTATTCGCGGCGTTGCAACCAACCTGACCTTCCTTGAAGCCATCATCGGCCATGAAAAGTTCCGCAACAACACCTACACGACACGTTTCATCGACTCGACACCAGAGCTGTTCCAACAGGTCAAACGGCAGGACCGTGCCACCAAACTGTTGACCTATCTGGCTGATGTGACCGTCAACGGCCACCCGGAAACCAAGGGTCGCGCCACACCATCGGACAAAGCTGCCAAGCCGATTGTACCTTACATCGACAAGGCCATTCCCGACGGCACGAAGCAACTGCTGGACAAGCTAGGGCCGAAAGGTTTTGCCGAGTGGATGCGCAATGAAAAGCGCGTTCTCGTCACTGACACCACCATGCGCGATGGCCACCAGTCGCTGCTGGCCACCCGTGTGCGCACCCATGACATTGCCAGCGTTGCCAATGTTTACGCCAAGGCACTGCCGCAACTGCTGTCTCTGGAATGCTGGGGCGGCGCGACATTTGACGTATCGATGCGCTTCCTGACGGAAGATCCTTGGGAACGCCTGTCGCTGATCCGTGAGGGCGCACCGAACCTCTTGCTTCAAATGCTGCTGCGCGGTGCCAATGGCGTTGGTTACAAGAATTACCCGGACAATGTCGTCAAATATTTCGTGCGTCAGGCTGCCAAGGGTGGCGTAGACCTGTTCCGTGTGTTCGACTGCCTCAACTGGGTTGAGAACATGCGCGTCTCGATGGATGCCATAGCCGAAGAAAACAAGCTGTGTGAAGCAACCATCTGCTACACGGGCGATATCCTGAATTCGGCGCGCCCGAAATATGACCTGAAATATTATACCAACCTTGCAGGCGAACTCGAAAAGGCTGGCGCCCATATTATCGCCGTCAAGGACATGGCCGGCCTGCTGAAGCCAGCAGCCGCAAAGGTTCTGTTTACCGCGCTGCGTGAAGCAACATCCCTGCCAATTCACTTCCATACCCATGACACGTCAGGCATTTCGGCTGCGACCGTTCTTGCCGCTGTCGATGCAGGTGTGGACGCGGTGGATGCAGCCATGGATGCGCTTTCCGGCAACACATCCCAGCCTTGCCTGGGTTCAATTGTCGAAGCCCTCTCCGGCACCGAGCGTGATACCGGCCTTGATCCGGAATGGATCAGACGTATTTCCTTCTATTGGGAAGCGGTACGCGGCCAGTACGCAGCCTTTGAAAGCGACCTTAAGGGACCAGCTTCCGAAGTCTACCTGCACGAAATGCCCGGTGGACAGTTCACAAATCTCAAGGAACAGGCCCGTTCGCTTGGCCTTGAAAGCCGCTGGCACGAAGTGGCGCAGGCTTATGCTGACGCCAACCGCATGTTCGGTGACATCGTCAAGGTAACGCCTTCGTCCAAGGTTGTCGGTGATATGGCCTTGATGATGGTCAGCCAGGATCTAACGGTTGCGGATGTCGAAAACCCTGACAAGGATATCGCGTTCCCTGAATCTGTTGTCTCCATGCTGAAGGGCGATCTCGGACAATCACCAGGCGGCTGGCCGGAAGGCCTGCAGAAAAAGGCTCTGAAGGGCGACAAGCCCTACACGGTACGTCCCGGTTCACTGCTGGAAGATGCTGATCTGGATGCAGAACGCAAAACCATCGACGCGAAGATCGGTCGCACCGTCAATGACTTCGAATTCGCATCCTATCTGATGTATCCGAAGGTGTTTACGGACTTTGCTTTGGCATCCGAGCAATATGGGCCTGTTTCAGTTCTTCCCACCCACGCCTATTTCTACGGCATGGCAGATGGCGAGGAACTGTTTGCCGATATCGAACGCGGCAAGACATTGGTTATCGTCAATCAGGCGATGAGCGGCACCGACGACAAGGGCATGGTCACCGTGTTCTTCGAAATCAACGGTCAGCCACGCCGCATCAAGGTGCCAGATCGTGCCCATGGCGCATCCGGCTCTGCTGTCCGTCGCAAGGCCGAGCCAGCCAATGGCGCACATCTGGGCGCACCAATGCCAGGCGTCATCTCTCGCGTCTTCGTCAACCAGGGCCAGACGATCAAGGCCGGTGATGTATTGCTGTCAATCGAAGCCATGAAGATGGAAACAGCACTGCACGCAGAAAAGGACGGCACAATCGCTGAAGTTCTGGTGCGCGCAGGCGATCAGATCGACGCCAAGGACCTGCTGGTCATCTACGGCGAGTAACAGAATTGCCACTCATGACGCTTCAACATCATGCCCGCTGAAAAGCGGGCATTTTTGTTCTTGCTGTTTTAACTCAATCGATTTATGCGTGTTTTTGCACGTTTATTCACGATTGATAATCAATGTCCAAAACAGAGCATTTTGTAAGCGAAAGACAGGCCTTCATTCTCTCGGAACTCGAGACGAAAGGTCGTGTCATTGCGCAGGAACTCGCCCAGACCTTCAGCACCTCGGAGGACACCATCCGCCGTGACCTGCGTGAGATGGCCGCCCGCGGTGAATGCGAACGCGTTTATGGCGGTGCGTTAAAGACAACGGGTATCACCACGCCACTGCAGACACGGCTGACCGAAAAAACCGATCGCAAAGCGCTTCTCGCACAAACGGTCGTCTCCCTGCTCAGCGAGGGGATGGTTGTCTTTATCGATGCCGGCTCGACAAATCTCGCGGTCGCACGTCAGATACCGCAGGATTTGCGTCTGACGGCAATTACCAACACACCCATCATTGCCGCAGAACTTGCCAGTAAATCTGGTGTTGATCTTATTGTGATTGGCGGCAAGGTCGACGCCAATGTCGGCGCCTCCATTGACGCCACGGCCCTGCGGCAGCTGGAACAGGTACGTCCTGATCTGTGTATTCTCGGCGCCTGCGGCGTGACTCTGGAACATGGCCTTGCTGCAGACATTTACGAGGATGCGGTTTTCAAGCGCTTGGCATGCCAGGCAAGTGCAAAAATATTGGCCGCCATTACCCGTGAAAAACTTGGCCACAAGGCCGCCTTCAATGTGTGTGATCTCGGTGATCCGCTGTCGCTCATTCTCGAACATCAGGCAAATCCGGTCTTCAGCGATGCGTTGATCGCTCGCGGCATTGAAATTCACTTGGCCGCATCCGCTTCATTACAACCCGTAATCCCCAATTCCTGAGGATAACTCCGATGTCTGGCTCTGCCATGAACACCACCTTGCCCGTCCGCACGCCCTATATGACGAGAACCCGACTGGCCATTTCTCTGCTGTTCCTGATGAACGGTTTCATGATGGGTTCCTGGGCACCAATGATCCCGGAATTTGCCCACCGGCTTTCCTTGAGTGAAAGCCAGCTCGGTCTTGTCATCTTGATGTTCGGCGTCGGATCACTGCTGATGATGCCAGTGGCAGGCGCAAAAATCGCCCGTTACGGCTCCAGAAAAGTGTCACTGACAGCCGCCGTTGCGTTTCTGCCGACCCTTCTGCTGATCACTCTCACCAACAACGTCTGGAGCGGTGTGGCTGCAGTGGTGTTGTTCGGTGGTCTTACGGGCGCCATGGACGTGGCGATGAATGCCAACGCTGTCGCAACAGAGCGCAGCATGCGCCGCTCGATCATGTCGTCTTGCCATGCCTTCTGGAGCCTTGGCGGCTTGCTCGGTGCTGGTCTTGGCGGCTTGCTCATCAAACAGATCGGCGTTTATGGCCATGCTATAACCCTGACGGTGGTCGCCGCAATCCTGCTGACAATCGCATGGCCACGTGTTCTTGCCGATCCTCCGCATCCTGAACAACACCACGAAAAGCTTCGCTTGCCGATGACACCACTACCTTGGATCATTGGTATCATGGCGCTGTTTTCCATGGTGCCGGAAGGTGCGATCCTTGACTGGGGTGCACTTTATCTGCGCAATGAACTTGGCGCTTCGGTCACCGCCTCGGGTTTTGCCTTCGCCGCATTCTCCATGACAATGGCCATCATGCGTTTCGCCGGCGATCTGGTGCGTGACCGGTTCGGTGCCGTAAACACCTTGCGTGTCTGCTCGGTGATCTCGATTATCGGCCTGTTGATTGCTGGCGTCGCCACCAACCCGGTTATCGCTATCACCGGCTTTGCCATCGCCGGCATCGGTATTTCCAACATGGTGCCAATTGCCTTCTCGGCGGCTGGCAACATGCCCGGCCTCGCACCGGGAATTGGCCTCTCGGTTGTCACGACCATGGGGTATTCCGGTATTCTGGTTGCTCCGTCTGCCATCGGCTTCATTGCCGAGCATATCGGGCTTGGAACAGTATTCATCGGCCTGCCGGTACTGCACGTTATCGTACTGCTTCTCTCAAGGCTGGCCCGCCACGCAGATGGTGCCAGCGGCCACTGACCGGTTTCAACCGCAAAAAAATGTCCGCCACATCAACTGGCGGACATATCGACACCGTTTAAGACGCCTTTTTTTTTCATGACCTCAATCAAAGATTGCAGCGCAGGAAAATCTGCAGCCTTTATGTATTTCATTTTTTGTGATTGATGATAATTCCTGACAATGATCATCAAAGCGCCTGAAATAGGCGACAAATCAGCACTTCCTGGCGGCAGGTAATGCCACTCAAAGCAAAACGTGATAGGTATAATATTGACAAGGCACGCGCCTTGATCCACCTGAATAGGCGCATTTGTCGCGAGCGTAGAGATAACGATGTCATCACCCACTGATTTTGATCCCAAGCCACGCCGTGCCTCGGTTGCCGTCGATGTGGGGGGCGTCATCGTCGGTGGCGGAGCGCCTGTTGTTGTGCAGTCGATGACCAACACCGATACGGCCGACATTGACGCAACTGTTGCGCAGGTTGCCGCGCTTTATCGCGCTGGCTCTGAAATCGTTCGCATCACCGTTGACCGTGATGAAAGCGCTGCCGCTGTACCGAAAGTACGCGACCGGCTGTTGCGCCTTGGTCTTGATGTACCGCTGGTTGGCGACTTCCATTACATTGGCCACAAACTGCTGGCGGATCATCCCGCCTGTGCAGAGGCGCTTGCGAAATACCGCATCAATCCCGGCAATGTCGGCTTCAAAGACAAAAAGGACAAGCAGTTCGGCGATATCGTCGAAATGGCGATCCGTTATGACAAGCCGGTTCGAATCGGCGTCAACTGGGGGTCTCTCGATCAGGAACTGCTGACCACATTGATGGACAAGAACCAGGCTGAAGGTTTTCCTCTGTCTGCCCGTCAGGTCACCCGCGAAGCCATCGTTCAATCGGCATTGATTTCCGCCGAGCTGGCCGAAGATATTGGCTTGCCACGCAATCGCATCATCCTGTCGGCCAAGGTCAGTCAAGTGCAGGACCTGATTGCCGTCTACTCCATGCTGTCAGAGCGTTCTGACCACGCCCTGCATCTCGGCCTGACCGAAGCGGGCATGGGCTCCAAGGGCATTGTCGCCTCGTCTGCGGCCATGGGTTATGTGCTGCAACACGGCATTGGTGACACGATCCGCGTTTCTCTGACGCCGGAACCCAATGGCGACCGTACCCGTGAAGTGCAGGTTGCGCAGGAACTCCTGCAGGTCATGGGCTTCCGTCAGTTCATTCCTGTTGTTGCGGCGTGTCCTGGCTGTGGTCGCACGACCTCGACGGTGTTCCAGGAACTGGCGCAAAACATCCAGAACGACATCCGAAAAAACATGCCGATCTGGAAGGAAAAATATCCCGGCGTCGAGGGTCTCAACGTTGCGGTCATGGGCTGCATCGTCAACGGCCCGGGCGAAAGCAAACATGCCGATATCGGTATTTCCTTGCCCGGCACCGGTGAAACTCCGGCCGCTCCGGTCTTCATTGATGGTCAGAAAGCCCTGACCTTGCGTGGTCCAGATATTGCAGCAGATTTCGAAGCGCTGGTCATCGACTACATTGAAAAGCGGTTTGGACACAAACACGCAGCAGAATAATCAACACCCGCCGGGATTTTGCCCGATTCGTGGTATTTCAGGTCCATCAATCAAGGAGCCATGATTCGATGATCAAAAAGTTTGCAATCCTTGCGCTTGCCGCAACATTCCTTTCAGCCTGCACCACGACGGACCCCTATACTGGCGAACAGAAGATGTCCAACATGGCAGGCGGCGCCGGTATCGGTGCTGTTGCAGGTGCGCTTGGCGGTCTGGCTGTGGGCGGCGGATCTGGCAAGTCCGGCCGTAATGCCATCCTGCTGGGCGCAGGTATTGGCGCGCTGGCTGGCGGTATGGTCGGCAACTACATGGACAACCAGGAGGCAGAACTGCGTCAGCAGCTTCAGGGCACCGGCGTTTCAGTGACCCGTCGTGGTGACAGCATCGTTCTCAATATGCCATCCAACATCACTTTCGCAACCGATCAAGATCAGGTGATCCCACCGTTCTACGACACACTGAACTCGGTCGCCATTGTTCTGAACAAGTTCAACCGCACGCTGATCGATATCAATGGCCATACCGATTCCACCGGTAGCCTTGCCCATAACCAGGGTCTGTCTGAGCGCCGTGCCGCGTCTGTCGCCAACTACATCGGCGCGCGTGGCGTAGACCAGCGCCGCATTTCGACACTGGGTTACGGCCCGTCGCAGCCGGTGGCATCGAATGCATCGCCAGAAGGCCGCGCGCAGAACCGCCGCGTTGAAGTGCTGATCTCTCCGCTCACCCAGAGTTGATAGAATTCACATACAAACTAATTGAAAAACGCCGCTTTATGCGGCGTTTTTTGTGTCAGACAGATGCAAAAACCTGATCCAGCGCCGTGATCAGTGCCTGGCACTGCTCTTGCGTGCCAATGGAAATACGCAGGAAATCCGAAATACGTGGCTTGTCGAAATGGCGCACCAAAACGGCACGTTCACGCAAAGCAAGAGCAAGTGCCTTGCCCGCCCATCCATCCTTGCGGGCAAAGATGAAATTGGCCTGCGATGGCAAAATATCAAAACCACGTTCGCGCAGTGCCTGTTCCAGCCCCTGGCGATTGTCGATCAGCTTCTGGCGGTGGTCCATGAACCAGACATCGTCCTCGATCGAGGCAACAGCCGCGACCTGCGCCAGCCGGTCGAGCGGATAGGAATTGAAGCTGTCTTTCAAGCGTTCCAATGCGTCGATAAGCGGGCGCTGCGCAATTGCATAACCGACCCGCATCCCAGCCAGCGAACGAGACTTGGAAAAGGTCCTGATAACGATCAGATTGTCATGGTCGCGGACAAGCGGAACGGCCGTTTCACCGCCAAAATCAATATAGGCTTCGTCAATCGCCACCACCTGATCGGCATGGGCGCTGACCAGTTTTTTGATATCGGCAAGCGGCAATCCGATACCGGTCGGCGCATTGGGGTTTGGCAGAATGATCGCACCACATTCACCTTCGTAATCCTCCAGACGGATCTGGAAGTTGTCGTCCAGCGGCACGGTTGTGGTTTTAACGTCGAAAAACCGGCTGTAGGTCGGATAAAAGCTGTAGGTGATGTCAGGGTAAAGCAGCGGCTTGTCATGTTTCAGAAGGCCTGCAAAGATAAATGCCAGAACCTCATCCGAGCCGTTGCCGACAAAAACTTCATCCGGCGACACACCATGATAGGCGGCAATCGTCTCTCTCAGCTTTTTGGCTGAAGGATCAGGATAGAGCCGCAAATCATCCGTCGCAGCATCCTTGATGGCTTCCACGACACGCGGAGAAGGCCCCCACGGGTTTTCATTGGTGTTGAGTTTGACCAGATTGGCGATGGCTGGCTGCTCTCCCGCCACATACGGATGAAGCGATGCAACAATAGGAGACCAGAATTTGCTCATCTCAACTCTTTCTTTCCGCGATAAACCGCGCCGCCGCGGTTAGAATATCGGCACGTTCGCCGTAAGGCTCCAGAAGCTGTGAGGCCTCATCAACCAGTTCACCCAGACGCTGTTCAGCCCACGCCTGCCCACGCAGAGCAACCAATGTACCCTTGCCACGTGCCGCGTCCTTGCCAGTTGCCTTGCCCATGGTTGCGGCATCGGCCGTCAGGTCAAGAAGATCGTCAGCCAACTGGAACGCAAGTCCAACGCGCTCGCCGAAGGTTCTGAGCCGCTGACGCGTCTCGGCATCAGCGCCAGTAATGATCGCACCGGCCTCACAGGCAAAACGCAACAATGCTCCGGTTTTCATGGCCTGCAGGGTGATGATACCCTGCTCGTCCGGCGCCTGTTTTTCAGCCGCCAGATCAAACGCCTGCCCACCGGCCATGCCACCGATACCGGCTGCTCGTGCAAGCGCCAGTACAAGAGCCGTTTTGGAAGCGTCCGGCAGCGGAGTTTCTGGTGCTGCAATAATGTCGAATGCGATTGTCAGCAGGCTGTCGCCAGCCAGAATGGCGGTCGCCTCATCAAACTTGCGATGCACGGTTGGCTGTCCGCGGCGCAGATCATCATCATCCATCGCCGGAAGGTCGTCATGGACAAGAGAATAGCAATGCAGGCATTCCAGCGCCGAGCCGACACGCAAGGCCGCCAGCGCGTTGCCACCCAGCATCTTGCTGCTCTCGATCACCAGAAACGGCCGCAAACGTTTGCCACCATTCAGTACGCCATAACGCATCGCTTCCAGCAGGTTGTCCGGTCTGGTGATTTCATCGCTGCGATGGGCTGGGGAAAGAACGTTATCCAGCAGATTTTCCACCTGCTGCGCGTTTTCACGCAATGCGCGTTCGAATAAGGTTGTTTCTGGCTTCATGGGCGCTCTTTGCCATGAGAAGTTAACACAGGCAATGAAAATCAGGCTTTTTGCAGCATCTGCAAGGCTTGATCGCATCTTGCCAATGTGAAACGGTTCGGCGAACAAAAAGGCACAGGTTTGAAAGATTGGCAGTCGCACCTGAAAACCAGAATGATGACGTTGTACTGTCGCAGGATGACGATGCGCAGGATACATCCATGCTGAAGGGAAGCAGTCTCAGGCAGCGTCTGATCATGGCGATCTTAATCTTCCTTGCCCTGCCCTATTTTCTCATTCTGGTTTACGCACTGCCATTCATGCGACCGGTCTCTACGCTGATGCTTGCCGATCTGGTGACGTTACAGGGCTATGACCGGCAATGGGTATCGATCGATGACATCTCACCAAATGTCGTTCGGTCCGTCATGATGTCGGAGGACGGCCAGTTCTGTTTCCATGGCGGTGTTGACTGGAAGCAGATGAGCGGAGTGATCGAGGGCACATTGCAGGGTGATACCACGCGTGGTGCCAGCACTATTCCCATGCAGACCGCAAAGAACCTGTTCTTGTGGAATGGTCGTTTCTTCGTTCGTAAAATTCTGGAAATTCCATTGGCCATGACCGCCGACTTCGTCTGGTCGAAACGGCGGATGATGGAAATATATCTGAACGTCGCCGAATGGGGACCGGGTATTTACGGCATCGAAGCGGCGGCCCGTTATCACTTCAAGACATCAGCCTCCAAGCTCAGCACCAGACAGGCGGCACTTCTGGCCGTCAGCCTGCCGAACCCAATCGAACGTGTAGCCTCCAAACCGGGACGTGGCACGCAGCGGCTGGCGACGCTCAATGAGCGCCGCGCCCGTGCATCCGGCGGCTATGTCGGATGTGTTCTCGATTGACTGGCTGATCAGCCGCGCGTGAAGATATAATCGGTTTCCTGACGCAGAATCTCGCCTGGACGCAAGATGCCGTTCGGAAAATCGGGATGATTCACGGCATCCGGCCAAATCTGTGTTTCAAGGCAGAAGCCAGCAAAGGCACCGTAATGACGGCCATCGAGACCGGGAACGGCTGTGTTGAGCTTGAAGCCGGAATAGAACTGCACGCCCGGCTCCGTGGTGTGCACCTCAAGTGCAACGCCGGAAGCAGGTGCAAACACCCGTGCCACCTTGCGCTTTTCGCGGCGCTCAGGCGACAGGCAGAAATTATGATCGTACAGAACCTGCTCGCCATTGTCCTCACGCTTCATCGGCGTGGATGAGCGCAGGTCAAATGCAGTGCCTTCAACAGCACGAATTTCACCGGTCGGGATCTGCCGTTCATCCGTCGGTAGATAGTGGTGAGCCGCAATCATGATCTCGTGATCGAGTGCAGTGTCTGCACCATCCAGATTGAAATAGGAATGCTGGCAGATATTGGCGATTGTTGGCTGGTCAGTGGTTGTCTCATAGAGAACCGAAAGCACACCACCTTCACGGATTGTGTAGGTCACGTTTACCGTGCAATTGCCGGGATAACCGGCACGGCCATCGGGATCAATGATCTGCAGCACGACGTGGCTTGGGCCATGTTCCATGATCAGCCAGTTGCTTTTACCGATACCATCACTGCCGCCATGGATATGGGTGACGCCTTTTTCGTTCAGTTCAAGCTGGTATTCTTTGCCGTCAATCGAGAAACGCCCGCTATCGATACGGTTGGAGTTACGGCCGGGCGTTGCACCGAAATAAGAGGAATATTGCGGATAGTCCTCAAACTTATCAAAGCCGAGAACCAACGGTGGCTGATGGCCATCGAGGCGCAGATCCTGAATGACTGCGCCCCAGGTGATAATATTGGCGGTCAAACCGCCTGCCGAAATAGTGACGCGCTCCACTTTTTCGCCGGTGGGCGTTACGCCGAAGTTTTCCCGTGCGGCACCATTCGTCATTATATCGACCTCCGTTTGCAAGAATTACGGGCCAGACGTTGCGTCATTTCCCGTCGCTTCGCAATCAGCAAATTTCACTTTCCGATTTCGTTCAGATCGTAATAGGTCGTCTGATAGATTTCATTGATCCAGTTGCCGAAAAACAGATGGGCATGGCTGCGCCAACGGTTCTGCGGGGTGATATCAGGATCATTGTGCGGGAAGTAGTTATGCGGCACCTTGATCGGTATACCGGCATTCACATCCCGGAAATACTCATCGGAAAGCGATGTGGAATCATATTCCACATGGTTGAACATGTAGAGACGGTTGCCCTTCTTTTCATGCACCAGGCAGACACCCATCTCCTCCGACTCCATCAGGATTTCAAGCTCGGGATGCTTTTCAATGTCCTCGCGACGGACTTCGGTCCAGCGTGAAACCGGCACCTGGAAATCGTCGGAAAAACCGTTCAGATAGATGGACGACGGGCAAAGATTGCGGTGACGATAAACACCAAACGCCTTTTCCTTGAGCGGATGTTTTGGCACGCCATGGAAATGGTAGATGGCCGCCATCGCGCCCCAGCAGACGTTCAGGGTTGAATGGACATTGGTCTGCGTCCACTCAAAAATCTTCTGCATCTCGTCCCAGTAGGTCACATCCTCGTAAGCAATGGTCTCGACCGGTGCGCCGGTAATGATGAAACCGTCAAACTTGCGATGCTTGACCTCTTCCCAGGTCTCATAGAACGACAAGAGATGCTCTTCAGAGGTGTTCTTGGCACGGTGTCCGCCAATACGCACCAGCGAAAACTCGACCTGCAAAGGGGATGCGCCGACTAGGCGCGCCATCTGGATTTCAGTTTTGATCTTGTTCGGCATGAGGTTCAAAAGCCCGATCTGCAACGGGCGGATATCCTGACGAACAGCCGCCGTTTCGGTCATCACCCGCACACCCTCATTGATGAGGGTTTCAAAAGCAGGCAGCGTATCGGGTATTTTGATGGGCATATTAGAACACTCTCATCCGGCGGGTAACCAAGGCAGACAGCCCGGACAAACCGCACAAAACAAAAAAACCGGCAACGAAATCGCAACCGGTTCTTGGAAAATCCACGTTTCCTCGACCCTTTAGCAACTTCTTTAAAGTGGCTGCAAGCCGGTCGGCAAATCACCACTAGAAGATTACATAATCCCGCATGCCACGAAAATCAATATAGCCGCATTTGCAGGCGCTGGCCGTTCCCTTCTGCGAACATTTGGGCTATTGGCGGGGCATGGAAAAAACGGGCTTTACAATTCTGCTGGGCGGCAACCTGTCGGTAACCGAGCGCGTGCGCAAAGCCGCAGACGGAACACGCGTCATCGCAGCTGATAATGGCATGCGCCATGCGCAGCCGCTGTCGCTGACACCGGAATTGTGGGTGGGAGATTTTGATTCCACCGACACCGCTCTTCTCACCAAATGGCCGGATGTGGAGCGTCACACCTTTCCCGCAAGCAAGGCCGCAACAGACGGCGAGATCGCTGTCTCGCAGGCGATTGAGCGTGGCGCCCAAAGCCTCGTTCTGATTGGCGCACTGGGTGGCGACCGAACCGACCATGCCTTTCAGCACATGCTGAATGCCATCAGCCTTAAGGAAAAAGGTTACGATGTCACCCTTCTATCGGGTGAAGAAGAGGCCTACCCCTTGGTATCCGGTGGCGAGAAAGCACTCGACTTACCCGCCGGTTCGCTGTTTTCCGTTCTCGGTTTCAGCGATCTTGACGGCCTTGACATCGAGAACGCCCGTTATCCGTTGAATGACTATTCGCTGACCTTCGGCACATCCCGCACAATTTCCAACGTTGCGGAAGGTCCGGTGCGCTTCTCCCTGAAAAGCGGTAGAGCCATCATCCTTGCCCGCCCTTATGACATGACTGGAGCCTGAGCCTTGGCGCCTCCCATTTTGAAACTTGACGATATCACGCTGACCTTTGGCGTTACACCACTGCTGAACGGTGCCAACCTGCAAGTGGAACCGGGTGACCGTATCTGCCTCGTTGGTCGCAATGGTTCCGGCAAGTCCACGCTGATGAAAATTGCCGCCGGCCTGGTCGAAGCGCAATCCGGCGAGGTGTTCAGACACCCATCCTCGACCATCCGTTATCTTGAGCAGGCACCGGATTTTAGTGGTTACGACACCGTACAGGCCTATGCCGAAGAAGGGCTTGGACCGGGCGATGATCCTTATCGGGTTACATATCTGCTTAACCACCTTGGCCTAACGGGAAAGGAAGACCCCAAAAGCCTGTCCGGTGGTGAAGCCCGTCGTGCGGCGCTTGCTCGCGTCATGGCACCTGAACCCGACATCCTGATGCTGGACGAGCCGACCAACCATCTGGATCTGCCGACAATCGAATGGCTGGAAGACGAACTGCAGAAAAGCCGCAGCGCACTGGTCCTCATTTCGCACGACCGTCGGTTCCTTGAAAAAGTTTCCAACTCCACTGTATGGCTTGATCGCGGTACTTCGCGTCGCCTCAGCCGCGGCTTTGCCCATTTCGAGGAATGGCGCGACAAGGTGCTGGAAGAGGAAGAACTCGAGCAGCACAAACTCGGCAAGGCGATTGAGCGCGAAGAACACTGGATGCGCTATGGTGTAACCGCCCGTCGCAAACGCAATATGCGCCGCGTCGGCGAACTTCAGGCGATGCGCGCTCAACATCGTGGCCACAAGGGACCGCAAGGTTCCGTGCAGACCACAGCTGTCGATACCCGTGAATCCGGCAAACTGGTGATCGAGGCCGACAGCATTACCAAGTCCTATGGTGATCGCACCATCGTGGCACCCTTCTCACTGCGCGTGCATCGTGGCGACTGTATTGGTCTGGTTGGGCCAAACGGAGCAGGCAAGACCACGCTTTTGAAAATGCTGACCGGACAGCTGCAACCAGATAGCGGCACGGTCAAACTTGGCACCAATCTCGACATCGCCACGCTCGATCAGAAGCGTGAAGAACTGAACCCGAATGACACGCTAGCGCACTATCTGACTGACGGACGTGGTGAAAACCTGCTGGTCAATGGCGAACTGAAGCACGTAACCGGCTATATGAAGGATTTTCTGTTTCAGCCGGAACAGGCCCGCACACCGATCAGGAATCTCTCCGGTGGTGAACGTGCTCGTTTGATGCTGGCGCGTATTCTCGCCCGCCCGACCAACCTTCTCATCCTCGATGAACCGACCAACGACCTCGACATCGAGACGCTTGATCTGTTGCAAGAAGTGGTCGCCGGATTTGTCGGCACCGTCATTCTCGTCAGCCACGACCGTGACTTCCTCGACAGAACAGTGACCTCGACCATTGCGCCAGCCAACCCCGATGCGCCGGATGGCCGCTGGATCGAATATGCCGGCGGTTATTCCGACATGATGTCACAACGCAAGGGCGCGGCCGAGGAAAAGCGCAGGGCGGAAAAGCAGGAAAAGGCAAAAAGCACCTCCTCTTCAGCTGCGTCGGATGATGCACCAAAGGCCAAGGGTAAATTGTCCTTCAAGCAGAAGTTCGCTCTGGAGAACCTGCCCAAGGAAATGGAAAAGGCCCAGATCGAAATCGCCAAGCGCGAAGAAAAGATGGCCGACCCCAACCTCTTCACCAAAGACCCCACAGCTTTTGGCAAGCTTGCCGACGAAATGGAAAAGCTGCGACACAAGCTGGTCACCATGGAAGAAGAGTGGTTGGAGCTTGAAATGCTGCGTGAGGAACTGGAAGGCTAAAATTCCTTCCACCATACCGGAACCTCTATTCTTCATCCGTCTTTGACAGGGAAGCGATTTTACGTTTTCCTTGGCAAAGATGGAGGAGTTCAGAAAATGCGTATGATTTTCGTCAATCTGCCTGTTCGCAATATCGAAACGACAAAAGCTTTCTTCACCGCACTCGGCTTCAGCTTCAATCCCGAATATTCGGACGAGAGGACGCTGTGCATGATCGTGGAGCAGAACATTTTCGTCATGTTGCTTCAGGAAGAGCGTTTCCGTGATTTCATCAACGGCGATATTGCCGACGCCACCCGCACGACCGAAGTGTTGACCTGCCTGACGGCAGAAAGCCGCGAAGACATCGACAGGATGATTGCCACAGCATTGTCCTCCGGCGGCCGCGAATGGAAACCGATTCAGGATCATGGCTTCATGTATGCCGGAAGTTTTCAGGATCCCGACGGTCATGTCTGGGAACTGGTCCATATGACCGGGCAGTCCTGACACCATCGGATCAAACACCGACTGTTGCCATGACTGGCTATCTTGCCAAGTGATGACAGTAAGATTACACCTTGCCTTGCTCTAACGGGGTGCTTTGTCTTTGTGGACAAGGCTGAGAGGCTTCCGCCAACCCGAAGAACCTGATCCGGTTAACACCGGCGGAGGGATTAGACGGCTCATTATCAGCGCCCTATTCCCGTTCAACATATGAAAGAGGAGGCGCGGATGCGCAGCATTTTGAACAATTCCCTGATTGCCAAGGCACTGGTGCTTGCGGCATTTGCCGTGCCCGGCGCAGCATTTGCAGCCGACAAGGCACTGACGGTCTACACCTATGAAAGCTTCGTGTCCGAGTGGGGTCCTGGCCCCAAGGTCAAGGAAGCATTTGAGAAAAATTGCCAGTGCACTGTCAATTTTGTCGGTGTTGCCGATGGCGTTGCGCTTTTGACGCGCCTCAAGATGGAAGGTGAAACATCCAACGCCGATGTCGTTCTGGGGCTCGACACCAACCTTGTTGCTGAAGCCAAGGAAACCGGCCTGTTCGAGGCAAGCGGCATCGATACGTCAGCTGCCAAGATTCCAGGCGACTTCAAGGATGATATCTTTGTTCCCTACGACTACGGCCACTTCGCCATCATCTATGACACCCAGACCATCAAGAACCCGCCACAGAGCCTGAAGGATCTGGTCGAAGGTGATCCTTCCCAGAAGATTGCAATTCAGGACCCGCGCACCTCTACCCCCGGCCTTGGCCTGCTCCTGTGGGTGAAGTCCGTTTATGGTGATCAGGCACCGGAAGCCTGGGCAAAGCTCAATAACCGTATTTTGACGGTCACGCCGGGCTGGTCTGAAGCCTATGGCCTGTTCACCAAGGGAGAAGTGCCAATGGTGCTGTCCTACACGACCTCACCTGCCTACCACATGGTCGCAGAAAACACAGACCGCTATCAGGCAGCCAGCTTCGCGGAAGGTCATTACATTCAGATCGAGGTGGCCGGCCTGTTGAAAAATGCCCCAGAGAAAGACCTTGCCAAGTCATTCCTCTCCTTCATGCTGACACCGGGCTTCCAGGACGCCATACCGGAAAACAACTGGATGATGCCGGCTGCGGCAACCAGCGCACCGCTGCCCGAGGCGTTTTCCAAACTTGTTGTTCCCACCAAGACATTCCTGATGTCACCTGAGGAAGTGGCCAAGAACCGCAAGGCATGGATTGATGAGTGGCTGACAGCCATGAGCATCAACTAACCTTTGCAAATCGGAAATTCGGGCCAGCGCCATGATTTCAAAGGCCGAACAACGGCAATCGATAGGCACGGGAATGGCGGCTTTTGCCGCTGTTCTCGCATTCATTGGCCTTGGCACATTTGCCCTTCTGTCTTTTGATGCAGGTGCTGCAAGCGATGAGCTGTTCGGTACCTACACCTGGCGTATCCTGCGCTTCACCCTCTATCAAGCAACGTTATCGACCGGACTATCGATCCTTTTTGCGCTGCCTGTCGCACTGGCTTTGGCAAGACAAACTGCGTTTCCCGGTCGTATCTGGATTATCCGCCTTATGGCCGTTCCCATGGGGCTACCGGTTATCGTCGGTGCGCTTGGCCTTATTGCCATCTGGGGAAGACAGGGCTTCCTGAACACCACACTGACATCACTCGGTGTTGAACAACCTTTCAGCATTTACGGCCTGTCAGGAATTCTGCTGGCACATGTCTTCTTTAACCTGCCGCTTGCTACCCGTTTGCTGCTGGCCGGGCTGGAGCGTATTCCCGGTGAATATTGGCGTATGGCGGCAAGCCTTGGCATGCCATCCTGGTCCATTTTCCGATTCATTGAATGGCCGGCGCTGATAAAACTGGTTCCCGGTGTCGCCGGGCTGATTTTTATGCTTTGCGCCACCAGTTTCACCCTTGTGCTGATGTTGGGCGGCGGGCCTGCGGCGACAACGCTTGAAGTGGCGATCTATCAATCGCTGCGCTTTGATTTCGATCCTCCACGCGCCATTGCTCTTGCTACTCTGCAAATCGTCATGACCGGGTTGTTGCTCGCCTTATTAAGCTGGCTGCCCAGACCTGACGACGAGGGTTTGAGCCACGGCCGAGCAATCCAGCGCTATGATGGAAAACGGCTTCAGGTACGGCTGCGCGACGGTATTCTAATTATCGCCGCTGTGGTTTTTATGGTGGCACCCATGCTTAGTATCGCCATATCCGGCTCGACCGCCAACTTATCACGCCTGTTGGCGGCCGATGTGTTCTGGCGGGCAGCCGGAACCAGCCTGTCCATTGCGCTGGTTTCAGCCAGTATTGCCATTGGCATTTCCGTCGCCCTCATCAACGCGCGCTCGACGATCCGTGGCAACCGCAAGGCAAACCTGACACTACGTCTTATGGCCTCCACGATGTCCGGTGGCGCATCCATGGTGCTGCTGGTGCCACCAGTGGTGCTGGGGAGTGGCTGGTTCCTGCTGTTACGGCCGCTTGGCGACATCACGCTGTTTGCACCGGCGCTGGTTGCCTGCATCAACATGCTGATGGCGTTGCCCTTCGTTATGCGGGTACTTGAACCGGCGTTCCAGACCCACCAGGCGCGAACTGGAAGACTGTCAGCCAGTCTCGGCATGCATGGTTTTGCCAGATTGCGTTACCTCCATTGGCCAATCCTGCGTAAACCCCTGGCAACGGCCTTCAGCTTTGCAATGGCGCTGTCACTTGGCGATCTTGGCGCAATCGCCCTGTTCGGCTCGCAGAACTTTATCACGCTGCCTTGGCTGGTTTACAGCAATATGGGCAGCTATCGCACCAATGACGCCGATGGGTATGCGCTGATCCTGGGTGTGATCTGCCTGATATTGGCCATGGGCGGAGCAGGCACCGCACAAACCCGCAAGGAGCAAACCCAATGACTGAACCCGCTCCTTCCGGCATTCGTTTTAATGATGTAGCGCTGAAACTTGGATCGCAGGAGTTTTCCTTTGATTGCCAGTTGCCGCAGGGCACGATCACGGCAATTACCGGCCCATCCGGCTCAGGGAAATCAACCCTGTTGAATCTGGTCGCTGGTTTTGAAACACCAGATGCCGGCACTATCATGATTGACGGGCAGGTCGTCACACACCTAGCCCCGGCCGAGCGACCGGTCTCGGTGATCTTTCAGGACAACAACCTGTTTTCGCACCTTGATGTGTTCACCAATATAGCGCTCGGCATCAATCCTTCGCTGAAACTTTCCGCGCAAGAGCGGCAGTCCGTTTCAAATGCCCTGCAGCGTGTCGGTCTTGCGGGCTTTGAAAAGCGTCTGCCGCCAAATCTGTCGGGTGGAGAACGGCAACGCGTTGCCATGGCACGGGCTCTGGTGCGCCACCGCTCGGTTCTGTTGCTGGATGAGCCCTTTGCCGCTCTTGATCCCGGTTTGCGCGCCGGGATGGCTGAATTGCTGTCCAGTTTGCATCAGGAAACCGGCAACACTGTATTGCTGGTCACCCACAAACCCGAGGAAGTACAACAGTTGGCCAAACATGTCGTGTTCATGGATAAGGGGAAAATCCTGTTCCAGGGCACCCCGGAGATTTTTTCCGAGAACGGGAACATCCCCCAAATTCGTACGTTCCTGAGGGGATAGCTGCGGCACACGCCGTTCGCCACAATTTCGACGCGGGCAAGTGGCAATCGGCTTAGTACGGCTTCAACAGGGGATTGAGTTTATTTGATCGTCTATTTGCTAATTTACTTTGGTTGCCTGATGAGCCATGCAAGATGGTCAAGAATATTGAAAAGATTCGTCATCGATAATAGCACACCACAAGGCGTGACAATTTGTGTCCATTGATGGACAGTATTCGCACAATAAACTAGCAGTGCGTAACATCAGGGGCATAGGAACTGACTGACAAGATGACGATTTCCATAATAGCAAGGCCGGCAAGGACATCTGATCCGCGCGCGCAGCGTTATGGCAAACTTGTGCGCTCTGTTGCCGGCCTGACAATTGCTGCGATGACGCTCAGTGCATGCCAGTCGCTGTTCAGCCAATCCTACCAGGCAAGTGTTCGCCCGTCGGACAACCCGCAGACTGTTGAAGAAGTTCAGAAAAATGACCCGCGTGCCCAAATGGGAGCACGCGAACACCCGCGTATTGTTGCAAGTTATGGCGGTGAATACCGCGATGAAAAAACCGAAAGGCTGGTTGCCCGCATTACCGGCGCGTTGACGGCCGTTTCGGAAAATCCGCAGCAATCCTACCGCATTACCATTCTCAATTCCCCGGCGATCAACGCATTCGCGCTGCCCGGTGGCTATCTTTATGTGACACGCGGACTGTTGGCGCTCGCCAACGACGCGTCGGAAGTTGCCGCCGTTCTGTCGCACGAAATGGCCCACGTCACTGCCAACCACGGCATTGAACGCCAGCGCCGAGAAGAGGCGGAGGTGATTGCCAGCCGTGTTGTGGCGGAAGTGCTGTCCAGTGATCTGGCTGGAAAACAGGCATTGGCGCGCGGCAAGCTGCGATTGGCAGCATTTTCTCGCCAGCAGGAGTTGCAGGCAGACGTCATTGGTGTACGCATGCTGGGTGAGGCGGGGTATGACCCCTATGCCGCAGCGCGCTTCCTCGATTCCATGGCCGCTTATGCCCGTTACACATCAGTTGAGCCGGATAGCGACCAGAGCCTCGACTTCCTTTCCAGCCACCCCAATGCGCCACAGCGCGTTGAATTGGCACGTCGCCATGCCCGCGCATTTGGGCAGGAAGGTAGCGTCGGAGATCGCGGTCGTGAATGGTATCTGAACGGCATTGACGGCCTGCTTTATGGCGACAGTCCGCAAGAAGGCTATGTACGTGGCCAGACATTCCTGCATGGCAGCCTTGGCATTCGTTTCGATGTGCCGGAAGGTTTCCAAATCGACAACAAGGTTGAAGCCGTTCTTGCAACCGGCCCCGGCGAAATGGCCATCCGTTTTGATGGTGTGGCAGATGCCAAGCAGACCGATCTTGCCAATTACCTGACCAGCGGCTGGGTGGCCGGGCTTTTGCCGAATACCGTGCGCAAAACGCAAGTCAACGGTCTAGAGGCGGCAACTGCACGCGCCACAGCTGAAAAATGGGATTTCGACGTCACTGTCATCAGGCAGGGTCAGCAGATTTTCCGCTTCCTGACCGCTGTGCCGAAGGGCAATCCACAGCTTGATACGGTCGCCAACGTCTTGCGTACCAGCTTCCGGCAGATGACCAGTGCAGAAATCGCCTCCCTGAAGCCATTGCGCGTGCGCGTGGTAACGGCAAAGCCAGGCGAAACCATAGCCACTATGGCGGCGCGCATGATGGGCACGGACCGCAAACTAGATCTGTTCAAGATGATCAATGCGATGGGCGCTGGCGCAGTGTTGCAGCCCGGACAGCGCGTGAAGATCATCGCGGAATAACCGGCGAATTACGCCTTCTATCCGAACAAAAAGCCCTCAGGAAACTTCGTTTCCTGAGGGCTTTATCATATTCGGCAGTCTTAAATCTTATTTCCACTCACGCACGTCAACGAAGTGGCCAGCGATGGCAGCGGCAGCGGCCATGGCAGGCGACACAAGGTGCGTACGGCTCTTGTAGCCCTGACGTCCCTCGAAGTTACGGTTCGAGGTCGACGCACAACGCTCACCCGGCTGCAGGCGATCATCATTCATCGCAAGACACATCGAACAGCCAGGTTCGCGCCATTCAAAACCGGCGTCGAGGAAGATCTTGTCGAGACCTTCGGCTTCCGCCTGTTCCTTTACTAAACCGGAACCCGGAACAATCATAGCCGAGACGGTTGGTGCAACCTTGCGACCATCGACCATCACGGCAGCAGCCCTTAGATCTTCGATACGTCCGTTGGTGCACGAACCGATAAAGACCCGGTCAATGGCAACGTCAGTCATTTTGGTGCCCGGCTGCAAGCCCATATATGCCAGCGCACGCCACTTGGAGTTACGCTTGTTTTCGTCAGCGATGTCATCCGGGTTTGGAACAGTGCCCTGAACCGAAACAACGTCTTCGGGCGACGAACCCCATGAAACGATCGGCGGTAGATTGGCGCCATCGAGAACAACGATCTTGTCGTAATGTGCGCCTTCGTCAGACTTCAGAGTCTTCCAGTAGGAAATTGCCTGTTCCAGCGTTTCACCCTGCGGTGCACGTGGCTTGCCTTTGATATACTCGAAGGTCGTTTCGTCCGGAGCAATCAGGCCCGCACGTGCGCCGCCTTCGATTGTCATGTTGCAGACCGTCATACGGCCTTCCATTGACAGCGACTGAATGGCTTCGCCTGCAAATTCAATCACGTGACCGGTACCACCGGCTGTGCCGATTTCACCGATGATGGCGAGGATGATATCCTTGGCTGTTACGCCTTCCGGCACCTTGCCATCGACACGCACCAGCATGTTCTTGGCCTTCTTCTGGATCAGCGTCTGGGTCGCCAGAACGTGTTCCACTTCCGAAGTGCCAATACCGTGCGCCAAGGCGCCAAACGCGCCATGCGTCGATGTGTGGCTGTCACCGCACACAATCGTCATGCCGGGCAGGGTAAAGCCCTGTTCAGGACCGACGATGTGAACGATACCCTGACGTTTGTCGCGCTCGGAATAATATTCAACACCGAATTCCTTGGCATTTTGTGCCAGCGCTTCAACCTGAATACGGCTTTCTTCGTTCTTGATGCCTTCAAGACGGTCAGCAGTGGTTGGAACATTGTGGTCGACCACGGCCAGTGTGCGGGTTGGCGAATGAACGGGACGACCCGCCATACGCAGACCTTCAAAGGCCTGCGGCGACGTCACCTCGTGAACAAGGTGACGGTCGATGTAGAGAAGACAGGTTCCGTTCGGATCACTATTAACGACGTGATCATCCCAGATTTTATCATAGAGGGTGCGGGGTGCGCTCATGGCTTTATCCATCGGATATTGAAAAAGGGAAATGGGCTTCGCAAAAAGGCTGACAGCCTTGAAGGGCTATCAGGCGAGCGTAAGTCGGCTATTGAGCGCCCCGGACAAGCGCGCGAAGAAACGTGCCGGCAGACGCTTATGATCCTGCAGCACGAAAATATTTTGCGCGAGACATCCGAATTTCGATCCCATGGCCATTTCATTAGCAGATTGCTGCCTGCGCTTCAATATCAATGACACGCAGGAACACGGGGGCTCGCCTTATCCAGCCGGAGCCCGCCGCATGGCCTTTTCAATACGCCTGAGAACAAGCGACAAACCAACCGTGAGGATCAGGTATATATAGGCAACGATCGAGTACGTTTCGAAGAAACGAAACGAGCCAGCTGCGTAGACCTTGGCCATCTGGGTTATGTCGGCAACGCCAAGCACCGACACCAACGAACTGTCCTTCACCATCGATACAAAGTCGTTGGAAAGTGGCGGAAAAACCGTCCTGACCGCCTGCGGCAGAATGATCAGCCGAAACCGTTGGTAACGATTAAGCCCAAGAGCCTTTGCGGCCTCAATCTGTCCTTCGTCAACGGACTGAATGCCAGCGCGAAAAATTTCCGCGAGAAACGATGCGTAACCAATCGTAAGCGCGATAATCGCCCGCCAGACCAGCGAGAAGTCACGCACCAGAACCGGCTCCAACCAGCCTGCCGACACAAGCGGCGTAGTCACCCAGTTGTAGAGACTGACAAGACCCGGCGCCCCGACAAAAGCAATATAGAACAGCAAGACGAGGATGGGGATGCCGCGGATAACTTCAATGTAAAAGCGCGCAATCTGCCGCAGCACCACATTGTCCGACAGACCGAGTAGCGCAATGCCGAGGCCAAACACGACAGCAAGAAAAAAAGCTGCGAGCGTCACGAAGATGGTGATACCGATGCCTTTGACAACGGTGGAAAAAACCTGCGCGTAAAGGTCTGTGGCAATGATTGTCACAGCCAGTCCGGCACCGATCACGACCAATGCAACGAGCCACCACGGAAAGTCCTTCTCCGTGGTGCTGTGTTTGATAAAACTCATCGTGACAATTTCCGATAAACGGAAATCAGCATGCAGGCGATGATTTCACTCATTCGCCAAGCTTGTAGTCGAGGAACCACTTCTTATCGAGCGCGGTAATGGTGCCGTCTGCCTTGAGGGCCGCGATACCTGCATTGATCGGTGCGACGAGGTCCGAGCCCTTTTTGAAGATGAAGCCAAAATCATCGCCACCCAAAGGCGCACCAATCAGCTTCAAGGTGCCGTTGGACGCGGCTACGTAACCATTGCCGGCAACTCCATCGGTCAGGACCAGATCAACGTCGCCGGTCTTGAGCGCCTGTACGCTGGCACCGAAGGTTTCCAGCAGCTTGATACGCGGGTTCTGCTCGTTGCCGTCGAGAACATCATAAACGGCGGTGTAAAATGGGGTTGTTCCAGCCTGCGCGCCAACAAGGCCTTTGTCGAAGCCAGCAAAGCTCTTGGCATCGGTAAAGCGGTTTTCATCAGCCCGCACCAGCATGAACATTTCCGAGCGCATGTAGGGGTCGGAGAAGTCGACCTTTTCCTTGCGGTCATCCTTGATGCTGATGCCGGTCATGCCGATGTCATATTGGCCATCCGAAACCACCTGGATCATCGCGTCCCAAGAGATGTTCTGATATTCGACCTTGAAGTTCAAACGCTTGGCAAGCTCGGCAACCGCATCATATTCCCAGCCGATAGCCTTGCCAGACTTAGGATCGACAAACTGCAGCGGCGGGTAAGCATTTTCCGTGACCACGACCACCGTACGCCCTTTAAGGTCGGGAAGATCGGCAGCAAAACCCGTGAAAGGGGCAACAATTGCGGCCATGATGCCGGCAAGCAGCGTACGTCTGAAAAACATGTCTTTCTCCTGTGGCGGGAGCGGTGAAAATGTCACATTTCAAGCCGCAAAGACAAGAAACAAATTGGCTTGAAACATGCGGCTTTTAAAACGATCCGGTTAAATCAGGCCTGCGGAGAGAGGTGCCGGAATTCGGCGATAACCTGCTCGTACACACCGCGTTTGAACGGCACGATAAGGTCCGGCAGGCTTTCCATCGGCTTCCAGCTCCAGGCATCGAATTCCGGATGATTGCCGGTTGGTGGCGGATTGATCTCGATCTCGCTTTCGTCGCCGTCAAAACGGAAAGCAAACCAGCGCTGCGCCTGCCCACGGAATTTTCCTTTGAGACCAATGCCAAGAAGATGAGGCGGCAGGTCGTAATGTATCCAGTCGCGCGCTTCGGCGAGCAGGGTGATGCTACGCATGCCGGTTTCTTCATAAAGCTCGCGAATGGCAGCATTCAACGGCTTTTCGCCATCATCAATGCCGCCCTGAGGCATTTGCCACAGCTGGTTGGAGCCATCATATTCCGAGTTCTTTTCAGGGATACGTCGTCCGGCCCAAACCAGCCCTTGCGCATTCAGCACCATAATCCCGGCGCAGGGACGGTAAGGCAAATCTTCAGGCTTGATTGTCATGAACAGTCCTCACGGAAAACGGCATCCGATAGCCGCAGCAGCGATCTTTACTGTCCCGGCCTGTCAGAAACAAGCGCCGAAACCGCAACGATCTCAATGCCGCGTGATGTCGCTTCGGAGACCCAGTCGGACACCGCGGTAATGCTCTCATCAAAGGCCGAGGCAACGCCAATCGCCGAGCCGTTGCGACGCGCCAGACGTTCAAGATCATCAAGCCGTGTCATGATGGATGAACGGTTCACCTGTTCGTCGATCTGTATATCGCCAAACGCGTGCGGCATTGCCAAAGCTTTGGCGACCGCGCCGGTCTGGGATTGCGCCGAAGAACCATCATCAAGGAACAGCAGCCCGCGCTCGCTGACGTCACGCAAAACAGGTTCCAGCATCTTGGCATCAGCCATGTAGCGGCCGCCAAGGTAATTCATCACACCGGTATAGTTGGTGATCTTGGCCATGGAACGGTGTAGGCGCTCCATATTGATCTTCTGGCTGTCGCCAACCAGCAAGGTATCAGGACCGGGATTGTTACCGGGATAACCGAACGGTTCAAAAGGAACCTGCAGCAGAATTTCATGCCCCTCACGCCGCGCCTCCTGCATCCAGCGCTGCAAGCTGTTGCCGCTGGCTGCAAAGGCAAGCGTGATTTCCGGTGGCAATGTTCTGATAGCGTTCTGGGTGCCGGTCTGGCTAAGGCCAAGTCCGCCAATCACAATGGCAATACGTGTACCACGCGCGCCAGACCATGGACGGGCATATTGTTCCAGCGAACGCAAACCATCGGCTCCTGTTTTCGGCAATTTGCCAAATGCAGAATCCTCCAGCAGATCTTCGTTCGGCATGGTCGCCATACGTGGATTCTGACCATAGGTCTGACCGGTCATCAAAACCGGACCGTCACCGTCCCGGGGGCGGGGCGAAAACACCGATACGACATTGCCGTCCTCGGTGGTTTCCTGGCGCACATTTGCGCCGGACCGGCCACTGCTGACGGGAAGTCCGGCCGTTTCGTTTTCCGTTTTGGTTTGAGGCGACGGAGTTCTTTCCGCCTGCGCAACGTCAGGCGATGATTGTGGATCGAGGCCTGATTTTGCCAGATTGTCAGGAGCAATCACTGTGTAAACAGACAATCCCAGAACCGCGCATAGCGCAACGGTACCGGCAAGAGCAGCAACAGAAAAACGCCGGCTTTTGCCGGCGCTTTCCTTACGATCTTGCCCCAAGGGTTTGCGCAGTTCAGATACCAAAACGCGGCCTATCCCGATTGTTGTATGCAGGGGTAGGGAAAGCGCCGGAAAACCGGCGCCCCTTATTACTGCTTGGTTACGACAGCTTTTTCAGGGTTTGGCGGGAAAGACGGGTCGGTCTTGTCGCCGCGCAGCAGATCAAGCGCGTAGTTCAGCTGAATGTCGTCCTTGGCTTCCGGCGGCACATAGGCAGCAGAACCCGAACCTTCGTCCGTTTCGCTCTGGCCCTGAATGTGACCCGGCAGGCTGGATTCACCTTCGGAGCGAATGCGGCCTTGAAGCTCTGGCGGCAGCGGTTGGTCGACCTTGATATCAGGTTCGATACCTGTGCCCTGAATGGACTTGCCCGATGGCGTGTAATAGAGCGCCGTGGTCAGACGAAGCGCACCGGTTTCACCCAGCGGGATGATCGTCTGGACAGAGCCCTTGCCGAACGAGCGAGTGCCGACAACGGTGGCACGACGCAGATCCTGCAGAGCACCGGCAACGATTTCCGAAGCAGACGCCGAACCACCGTTCACCAGAACGATAACCGGCTTGCCGTCCGTCAGATCGCCCGCGGTTGCGTTGAAGCGACGGGTTTCTTCCGGGTTACGGCCGCGGGTCGAAACCACTTCACCTCTTTCAAGGAAGGCATCCGATACGTTGATCGCCTGATCAAGCAGGCCGCCCGGGTTGAGGCGAAGGTCGAGAACATAACCCTTCAACTTGTCAGCAGGTACCTCGGCCTTGATTTTTTTGATCGCGGCTTCGAGATCGTCATAAGTCTTTTCAGTGAATGAGATCACCCGCAGATAACCAACATTGTCACCTTCAACACGCGACTTGACGGCACGTACGGCAATGATGTCGCGCATAACGGTGATATCAAGCGGCTTGTCAGCACCCTGACGAATGATCGTCAGCTTGATCGGTGTCTTGACCTCACCGCGCATCTTTTCAACGGCCTGCTCGAGCTTGAGACCGCGAACCGGCTGACCATCGATTTCCGAAATGAAGTCGCCAGCCAAGATGCCAGCCTTGGAGGCAGGCGTATCATCGATTGGTGTGATAACCTTGACCAGTTCATTTTCCATGGTCACTTCGATACCGAGGCCACCAAACTCACCCTTGGTCTGGCTACGCATATCGGTAGCATCCTGCGCATTGAGGAAGCTTGAATGCGGATCAAGAGAGCTGAGCATGCCATTGATGGCGTTCTCAACCAGCTTCTTGTCATCCGGTGGCGTTACATATTGTGCACGCACGCGCTCGAATACGTCGCCGAAAATCGACAATTCCTTATAGGTAGACGGCCCAGCGGCCTGCGCCGGGATGCTCGCAGAATAAATGACACTCATCGCCGTGGCACCCATGAGTCCACCGATGAGCAGAAGCGAAACCTTACGAATCATTGTGCGCCCTTCCGGTATTTTTTGCGGTCCACCAAGGTTGGGAATCAACCGGCACACCGTCTTTTCTGAATTCTATGTAAAGCGTTGGCCTATCAGTTTCCAGCGCCAATGCTGCTGCACTGGCCACTCTTTTTGCTCCCATGGAAGCAATGGGTTCACCGGAAAACACGAACATACCCTGACGGGTTCTTATCGCATCCATTCCGGTCAGTACCAGATGGTACCCGTCACCTGTATTGAGAATAATCATTCGGCCATAGCTGCGGAATTCTCCAGCAAAAACAACATACCCGTCTGCGGGGGCTGTTACCAGTGCGCCGGGACCGGTTGCGATCACAACACCGCGAGAGGTATGGCCAGTTCCATCGGCATCGCCAAACTTTCTCAGCACATCGCCCGTTACCGGCATATCCAGTTTGGCCTTCAGACTTGCAAACGGATATGCGGGCGCAATACGGTTTTTATCGGGCATGCCAGCATCGGCATTTGCCCTTTCACGCTCGCGCTCATCTTCCGACAAACGACGAACCCGCTCCTCTTCGGCGCGCATCTTTTCCTGGGCTTCACGGACGGAGAATATCTCGTTTTCCAATGAGGCAACAAGGCTTTCAAGACTGGTTGCCTTAGAGGCAAGTTCTTCAGAGCGTTTGCGTTCCGCTTCAAGGTCCGCAGCCGTGCGCGTTCCCTGCCTGTCATTTTCAGCGAGCAACAGGTCGAGGCGCTTTTCTTCCTCGAGCTTTGCCGTCATCATGGCGGTCAGGTCAATCTTCTCACTGGCGATGGCCTTGCGCACATCCGTCAATGCCTTGAGGTCCGCGACCAGCTTGTCTGTCTCATGCCGCACACCGGGAACCACAGCTCCAAGTAAAATGGCGCTACGCACGGATGCGAGAGCGTCTTCAGGCGAAACAAGCAGGGCAGGCGGCGGATTACGCCCCATACGTTGCAGAGCAGCCAACACTTCAGCCAAGACACCCCGACGCTCACGAAGCGACGCCTTCACGCCGTCTTCTTGCACACCAAGTTTGGCCAGCCGGTCTTCACCCTCTTCAATCTTGCGTTCAAGATCTTTTCTACGCGACGCAGAATCGATCAATTCCTGGCGGATACGACTGCTGTCCTGATTGAGAGACGCAATGCTTTCTTCCAGCTGTCGAGCCTTGTCTTCGGAAAGACCGATACTATCGACCAGCTCTTGCAAGTCCTCGCGATTACGATCACGCCGCGCTTCAAGGTCATTCAGGGCGTCTGGCTGCGCGGTCTGCCCATTCTGTTCGGTCGGTGCAGCCTGGGTCGGAAAGGGCGCAGCCACCGGCTCTTGCGCGTACACACCCTGCGCAAGCACAAAAAGAGAGACAGCCAAGGCTGCTCCCGCAGAGGTCACGCATCTGGTGTGGGCGCTTTTCCGGTTCATGCCGCTTTCTGGAAAATCAAAATCAAGCGATTAACATACTCTGCTTCGCAATCGCCAGCCAACAACATCCTTTTATTCAGGCAACACAATGGCGTGATTCCTTATACCCTGTGGTAAGGATGCCCCGAAAGAATGGTAACGGCGCGATAAAGCTGCTCGGCAATCAGGATTCGAACAAGCTGGTGTGGCCAGGTCAGTTTCCCGAGACATAAAACAGCTGAGGCTTTTTCATAAAGGGCAGGATCGAGACCATCTGCACCACCGATGGCAATGACAAGATCACGTTTGCCACCATCACGCAGATTGCCGATGGCATCTGCAAAGGCCGGGCTATCAAGTGCCTTGCCGCGCTCATCCAGCAAGATAAGCGCTGCCCCGTCGGTCAAATGTTTCTCAAGCAGTGCCGCTTCTTCGCGTTTTCTGGTCTCGGCATTCGATGCACGGCTTTCAGCCACCTCGATCACCCGTGAAAACTCAAGACCGATGGCCGGACCACTTTTGGCAAAACGGTCTAGATAACGCGACGCAAGATCCTTCTCAGGACCGGATTTGAGCCGCCCGACTGCAAAAATCGCAATCCGCATTCCTGCTCCACATTGGTTGATGATCAACGGTAGCAAGGGTCAGAACGCTGAACAATGACATGACCGCGGAATTTTTTCCGGCCAGACGCCCATCGTCCGGCCGCGCTTGACGACACTCAAGAATGCTCCTGGTCTGAAATCCAGTTCAGAGGGAGCTTTCGTTCAGTGCAGTGTTTCTTCCTCGATATCCGGCGTCGCCCACATCTTTTCGATGTTGTAAAACACACGAATTTCCGGACGGAACACATGCACGATAATGTCACCCGTGTCGATCAGAACCCAATCACCGGTTTCCAGCCCTTCTACGCGGGAGTTACGGAAACCATCATCCTTGAGGTCTGAAATAAGGTGCTCACAGATAGCCGAGACATGCCTGCTCGATCGCCCGGAAACTACAACCATGTAGTCAGCGAGCGCCGATTTCCCGGCAATATTCAAGGTAACGATATCTTCTGCCTTGGAGTCATCGAGGCTGGCGATGACGGTTTCGAGGGCACGTCTGGCGGCATCGGCGCCACTGTCATGACCCTTCGGGATAGCAACGGATGCTCTTCCCTTAGCGTGTACTGTTGTCAGAGGTTGTCCTTTCATAATGACAAAACAAGCACAAAACGAACCGATTCTTTTTTCGATCCGTTACATGAAGGTGGCATCAAAGCCACCGGTTTTCAAGGGATCGCTTAAATCACCTTTTATCTCTTCACTGAATTGCGCAGAGCCGTCGAACTTAAGGTCGAGCGGGGACCATGGACAAAGGTCCAGGCTGGGGCGTTTTTGGTCCACAATACGCCGGCGTCATCTTCATCGACACGCGCATGACTGTAAGCCTGCGCCATCGTGGATGACAAATAGGACAGGGTCGCTCCCGGTCTATCAATAACTGCAATTGGAAATGTCTCGGCGATTTCCCGCCATTTCTGCCAGCGGTGGAAGCTCTTTAAATTGTCTGCCCCCATGATCCAGATGAACCGGACTCCCGGGTTTCTAGCCTTGATCTTCTTGAGCGTATTGGCGGTATAACTGACCCCGAATGACTTCTCAAAGGCCGTGATCTTGATACGTGGATCATGAACCAGATGTTCACACGCCTGGATGCGCGCGGAAAGCGGGGCAAGTTCCTTGTGGTTTTTAAGTGGATTGCCCGGCGTCACCATCCACCACAGTTGATCCAGCCCCAAACGGCGCAACGCGATTTCTGCGACCAGCGCATGCCCACCATGTGGTGGATTGAACGACCCACCAAACAGCCCCACCACCATGCCGCGCTCCACATGCGGCATGGTCAGGTAATGCCGGTTGACAGGGTCTGCCATCAAAACGTCAGGTCCGTATCTGGCCGGTGCCATGCACGCGATATTTGAATGACGTCAACTGCTCCACCCCAACCGGACCACGCGCATGCATCTTGCCGGTCGCGATACCGATTTCCGCACCCATGCCGAATTCTCCGCCATCCGCAAATTGCGTTGAGGCATTGTGCAGCAGAATGGCTGAGTCGATCTCGTTGAAGAAGCGTTCAACAACCGCGCCATCTTCGGCAATGACCGCTTCCGTATGGTTGGAGGAATAGGTGCTGATATGCTCGATCGCGCCGGAAATTCCGTCCACCAGACGGACCGAAATGATCGCATCCAGATATTCGGTGCGCCAGTCTTCCTCGGTCGCGGCCTTCACACCGGAAATGGCCTTTTCAACGGCTTCGGAACCGCGAACTTCACAACCCGCATCAAGAAGAACCTTGACCAGCGGCTCCAGATGCGTGGAAGCAACAGCCTTATCGATAAGCAGGGTTTCAGCGGCACCGCAGATACCGGTCCGGCGCATCTTGGCGTTGAGAACAATCTTTTCGGCCATTGCAAGGTCAGCGGATTTGTCCACGTAGATGTGGCAAATGCCTTCGAGATGCGCAAAAACCGGCACGCGGGCCTCCGTCTGCACCCGCGAGACAAGGCTTTTTCCGCCGCGCGGGACAATGACGTCCACGGTGCCATTCAGGCCGCCAAGCAAGGCACCGACCGCTGCACGATCGGCAACGGGGACCAGTTGAATGGCATGTTCCGGCAGGTTGGCAATTTTCAAACCTTCAACGAGGCAGGCATGAATTGCTTGCGACGAATGTAAGGAGTCCGAACCACCGCGCAAGATGACCGCGTTGCCCGCCTTGAGGCAAAGCGCGCCAGCGTCCGCAGTCACATTGGGTCGGCTTTCGTAAATCACGCCGATAACACCAAGCGGGGTCCGCACGCGTTCGATCTGTAAGCCATTGGGGCGATCCCACGCGGCAATGACCTGACCGACCGGGTCAGCAAGTGCCGCAATGGCGCGAATGCCTTCTGCGACCGAAGCAATACGGGTTTCATCAAGGGTCAGGCGGTCAATAAAGGAGGCAGCAAGGCCCACCTTTTTACCAGCCGCCAGGTCTATCGCATTGGCCTGAAGAATCTTGTCTTTCGATGCCTCGATCGCAGACGCCATAGCCAGCAACGCACGGTTCTTTTGATCCGTCGACGCCACTGAAAGAGGTCGCGCAGCAGCTTTCGCCTGAAGACCGATCGTATTCATCAGTCCGTCAATATCATGGCTACGGCTCACGGCCTGCTCAGGCATGGATTTCATCCTTCTTTACGGCTGATACGGTCACACTTGCGCCGGTCATAACGAGATCGTCGCGATGGATCATGGCGGAACGTCCGACATAACCCAGAATAGCTTCAATTTCCGAGGACTTGTGCCCAGTAATCTGGCGGGCCTCTTCGGCATCGTAACCGGCAAGACCACGCGCGATTTCACGCCCGTCCACGCCGATGATGGCCACGGCATCGCCGCGCCCGAAATTGCCGCTCACCCGCCGCACGCCGGCTGGCAAAAGGCTTTTTCCGGCATAAAGCGCAGTCTGTGCACCGGCATCGACATGCACTTCACCGACAGGCTGCAATTGTCCGGCAATCCAGGTTTTGCGCGCGGTGACAGGTGTGCCTGACGGCGCAAACCACGAGGACCGCGCACCCTCGTCAATCGCACGAAGGGGATTAAGGGTCTTGCCGGACGCGATAATCATGCCGCAACCGGCAGCCGTCGCAATCTTGCCAGCATCAATCTTGGTGCGCATGCCGCCACGCGACAGTTCCGACGCAGCGCCACCTGCCATTGCCTCAATTTCAGGCGTGATCGTTGCAATACTGTCGAGAAACTTGGCGTCGGGATCAAGATGCGGGGGCGCCGTATAAAGCCCGTCAATATCCGATAACAGCACCAGAAGGTCGGCTCCGGTCATCGTCGCAACCCGAGCTGCAAGACGGTCATTGTCGCCATAACGGATTTCGGTTGTCGCAACCGTATCGTTTTCATTGATGATCGGAATGGAGCCGATCTTCAGAAGCTGGTTGATGGTCGCGCGGGCGTTGAGATAACGCCTGCGCTCCTCTGTGTCAGACAGCGTCAGCAGGATTTGTCCAGCAATAATGTCATGCCGCGAAAGGCTCTCAGACCAGGCGCGGGCCAGAGCAATCTGGCCAACTGCTGCCGCTGCCTGGCTTTCTTCCAGCTTCAATGCGCCGGATGGGAGACCAAGGACAGTACGCCCAAGCGCAATCGCACCCGAAGACACCACCTGAACATCAGCGCCCTTTGCCTTCAAAGCGGCGATGTCTTCGCAAATCGCGTCCAGCCAGTCTTTTTTCAGACCGCTCTTACGGTCAACAAGCAGAGCCGAACCGATCTTGATAACGATGCGGTGGTGGCTGGAAACAGGTTTGCGCTTTGCGCTCATAACCGGTCGTCTCCGTCATCCTCACCGCTTCTGTCCTCGATCGGCATGGAACGGTCTGGCAGCGCAGTTTCACCGCCTGCTGCAGAAACAATAATGTCACGCAGCGCACGCAACACTTCCGTCATGCCGGCATGGGTCGCTGCCGAAATCAGAAGTGGCGGATGTCCACACGCCTTTTCCAACTCTTTGGCTTTTTTCTTCAGTTCTTTTTCGTCGAGAACGTCGATCTGTGAAAGGGCGACAATTTCCGCCTTGTCGGTCAGACCACCGCCATAGGCCTCAAGCTCGGCCTTGACCGTCTTGTAAGCTTGGCCAACCTTTTCTTCCTGCGCAGAAACCAGATGCAGCAATACGCGCGTCCGCTCGACGTGACCGAGAAAACGGTCGCCGATACCAACGCCCTCATGCGCACCTTCGATCAGGCCCGGAATGTCAGCCAGCACGAATTCGCGGCCATCGATGGTCGCAACGCCAAGGTTGGGATGCAGCGTGGTAAATGGGTAGTTGGCAATCTTCGGGCGCGCGCGGGTAACCGTGGCGAGGAAAGTGGACTTTCCTGCATTCGGCAAACCAACCAGACCGGCATCGGCAATCAGCTTGAGACGCAGCCAAACGGTTTTTTCTTCACCGGCCAAACCAGGATTTGCCCAGGTCGGTGCCTGGTTGGTCGAGGATTTGAAATAGGCGTTGCCGAAACCACCGTTACCACCGGCGGCCAGACGGAAACGCTGGCCTTCCTTGGTCAGGTCGGCAATCAGCGTTTCATTGTCTTCTTCAAAAATCTGCGTACCAACCGGCACTTTCAGCGTCACGTCAGAACCCTTGGCGCCGGTACGGGTCTTGCCCATGCCATGCTGGCCGATCGACGCTTTGAAGTGCTGCTGAAAGCGGAAATCGATCAGCGTGTTAAGGCCGTTGACCACTTCCACCCAGACATCGCCACCACGTCCGCCGTCACCGCCATCCGGTCCGCCGAACTCGATGAACTTTTCGCGCCGGAACGATACAGCGCCTGCGCCGCCATCACCGGACTTGATATAGACTTTTGCTTCATCGAGAAATTTCATTGTAGTGCCGTTCTGTCAGCCGTTTACGCAACATTGCTTTTGTCGCTTGGAATATAGGCGCTTTGCCCGCACGTCAAAGATTATCGTGACGGGCGGCGCCATGTAAAACAAGGCCGGCTTCGCACGAAACCGGCCTCGTGTATGGTTATCGCGGTCGTGAAGGCACGAAATCCTCTGCCGTCAACACGGTATCCAGATGCGCAACCATTGCCGCGCGCGAGACCGCATAGGTCTCATGGCAGCCGGTAATCCGGAAACCCAGCTTCTCCTGAACCCGCAGCGAACCGGGGTTATCCGCAAACACACCAGAATGCATGGTCGCATTCGGCATGCGGCGGAAGAACCTTTCAACAACACCGCTAACCGCCTCGGTCATGTAACCCTTGCCCCAATAGAAGCGATTGAGCCAGTAACCAAGATGCCATTCGCCATGGCGAAACTCGACGGAAACGACGCCGATCAGGGTATCGTCATCGCGGGTGATGGCAAAATCCCAATCCGGTAACGTGCCTGATGTTCGCAGGATAAGCCATTCCAAAGCATCCTGCCGGTAATAAGGGGCAGGAACTCTGGCCAGCATGCGTGTTACTGCAAAATCACTCAAGGATTCTGCAATGCTGCCGGCATCGGCAAGCCGTTGCGGCCGCAGTACGAGACGACGTGTTTCAATGGTCGGGCAGGGACCGGGAGGTGGCAGAGTATCAACCTGCCTGCTGCGCAACAATTCAGCATTGGTCATCGCATATCCCCCCAGCTTCTGAGAGAAACCCAGGTCTTGCGATCCAGCCGGAACCATTCGACAGGCACCATGCCGCCCAAAGCCAGCGAACCGACCATGCCGGAGCTCTGGAACTGGAAACCGCACTTCTGGATAACGCGGCGCGATGCGACATTTGTGACCCGGCAGCGTGCATCGATGAAGTCGATGTCACGGGTGCGGAACGCCATGTCAATCAGGACATGTGCAGCTTCGGTCGTATAACCATTATTCCAGTAGGGTTCGCCTAGCCAATAGCCAAGCTCGACCGTACCGGGATCATCAGGGTCAGGCTCCAGACCGCAGCACCCCATAAACTCGCCATTGTCCATGCGGGTAATCGCATAGACGCACTTGCCAATCTCGCCAGCTTTCGTACGTCGCACAAAATCAGCGGCATCTTTGGCCGTATATGGGAGCGGCATACGCGACACCATGGTCGCAATATTGGCGTTGTTGGCGAGATGGGCAAGGGCGTCAATGTCTTCTTCGTGTGGCGCGCGCAAAACGAGCCGTTGCGATAATAAGACAGGGCAATCGGTCCTCGACCGCTGCGGCCTCAGCCGTTCCTGGGGCGACCGCTCTTGGTCAGCCCTGATCAATTCATCCTGCATGGTTCAGTCCTCCTGTTGGGATAAAGAAAAAGGGGAGATGGGTGGTGCCCCATCTCCCCTGTTTTCTGACTGAACCTAAAGCGTCAGCCGGGTCGATGAGACACCGGCTGCATATAACGCTTACCGGCTTATTCTGCGGCTTCCGCTTTCGGTGCCACAGACACGTATACGCGGCCGTTAGCCTTCGTGCGGAAGGATACGTTACCGGCGGTCAGCGCAAAAATCGTGTGGTCCTTGCCGAGGCCAACGTTGGTGCCCGGATGCCACTGCGTGCCGCGCTGGCGCAGGATAATGTTGCCTGGAATGACGGCTTCGCCGCCGAACTTCTTTACGCCAAGGCGCTTGGAATTCGAATCGCGACCGTTACGCGATGAACCGCCAGCTTTTTTGTGTGCCATTGGAGTGCTCCTTTAAAACCTAGTTTCCCGTGACGCGCCGATTAGGCAGCAACGATGTCCGTGATACGAACAACAGTGTGATGCTGACGATGACCGCGAATACGCTTCGAGTTCTGACGACGACGCTTCTTGAAGGACAGAACTTTCTTGCCGCGGTTGTGTTCAACAACTTCAGCCTTGACGGTCGCGCCCTTTACGAAGGGTGCACCGAACTTTGCGTCGGCGCCTTCGCCGATAACGAGAACTTCGGTGAATTCTACAGTGTCACCAGCTTCGACTTCCAGCTTTTCGATGGTAAGTACGTCGTTGGCGGCCACGCGGTACTGCTTACCGCCGGTCTTGATGACTGCGAACATTTTTTATCCTTTCATGTTCGTTCCGGCTCTGATCACTTGAAACCAAGTGTCCGGCCGTCTTTTTATCAGTCGGAGTAGTGAAAACCCTGAGCCAAATGGCGTCAAAATCTTCACCGGTGAAACCTGCCCGAAAAGGCAGAACAAAACAGAAGACGCACTACGCCCCTTCAATTCGCGTGCCGGGATACTTGAGCGCCCTTGATCTGTCAAGGCACAAACCACGCAAAATCCCTTGTCAGCCATGCCATTTGCGATGATTTTTCATGTTCTTGCAAACGGCTCTCGAAATTTCTGCTTCAACTGTTTATATGATGGCCATAGCAAGGAGTAAAAATGGCCCGCATTGACCAGACCGACGATTGGCGGGACCGCCATGCACCAACAATTTCCAGTTTTGAGTCATTGGCCATCGAGGCGTACGGCCACCTGCCGGAAGAATTCCGCGGACTGACCAACAATCTCATTATCGAAATTTCCGATTTCCCGACCGATGAAGTTTTCGAGGATATGGCGCTCGAAACCCCGTTCGACCTCTTGGGATTGTTTGAGGGTAGGGGCATTACCGAACGTTTCACCATGGAAACGGGTGAAATGCCGAACCGTATCACGCTCTATCGCCGTCCTATCCTGGATTATTGGGCCGAAAACGAAGAGACACTGGGCGACATCATCACCCATGTTCTCATCCACGAAATCGGCCACCATTTCGGTCTGTCCGATGACGACATGGAGCGCATCGAAGAAAGTGCTGAAGCTGCTGCTTCCGAACGCTAAAACACAGATACCCGCATGTGAATGCGGGCACCATCTTCCGGAAATGCTGAAAAAGATAGCCGCGATTATTGCTCGCCGAGCTTCATGTCCGGGTGATAGTCCTTACCCTCAACGGTCTTGGTGACCGGCTGGCCGCAATGCATGACGCCAGTTGCCGCGTTGAAAGCATAGGTCGGTGATCCCGCAAGCTCCCAACCCTTGTTGAGGGCATCGGTGACGCGATGGCAAAACTTTGCATCATCGGGACCGGTGATAAAACGGTAGAGTTTCATAGTCTGTCTGCCTTTCTTGCGTCTATGGCACTGGCCATTTGCAACAGTTTTTCAGCACCCGTTACATGCAGGCGCTCGATCATGCGACCATTCGCGTTGATAATGTTCAGACCAGCCGCCTCGGGCGCAGCAAAAGCAGAAACAATACTGCGTGCTTCCTCCAAAGCGTCTTCTGACGGCGCAAAATGCCGGTTTGCAGCAGCGATCTGCGCCGGATGAATCAGCATCTTGCCATCAAACCCCATGGCACGGCCCTGCTCGCACTCAGCTGCATAACCGTCGAGATCACGGAAATCATTTGACACGCTATCGATGACATCAAGGCCGTAGGCTCTTGCAGCCAGCACGATCTGCATCAGCCAGGAAACCAGATAGGTACGGCCGGGCAGATTGGGCACACCGGTTTCCTTGCGCAGATCGTTGAGGCCGACAACAAAGGCCGAAAGACGCGAGTCTGGTGTGTGTGCTGCCTCGGCGACGGCAGCCGCATTCAAAACACCGCGCGGTGTTTCAATCATGGCCCAGATGCGCATGTTCTCCGCGCCATCTCTTTCGGTCAGAATATCAGAGATGTCATGAACGTCAGACGGCTGGTCGACCTTGGGCAACAAGATCGCATCGGGCACGCAACGCAAAACCGTTTCAAGATCTGCACGGCCGAACGTACTGTCAAAGGCATTGATGCGGATGATCGTTTCGCGCCCGACAAGTGGGGTCTTGTCAAAAAAACGCTCCAAAGCTTCGCGTCCCTGCTGCTTGGCATCAACAGCCACAGAATCTTCGAGATCGAAAATCACCGCATCGCAGTCGAGATCAGGTAGTTTTTCAAGCGCACGTTCATTGATTGCGGGCACACAAAGTACCGAACGGCGCGGACGAGCAATATTTTCAGGCTCAAATTTGGTCATGCCGCACTTGTGTCAAGGTTTTATGGCATCCGCAAGCACACTTCGCGTCGAATCCTCTTGCAAGCAAGGCAAACAACGCCCACATTGCTGATGAACGAAAGGTTTTGAATTATGCAAGGCATCCGCACTTTAATCATAGCGGCTTCCAGCATCGCAATTTTGGCGCTGGCCGCCGTTTTCACGGCTTCTCTTACTGTGGCATTTGTTGGCGTGCTCGCGCTCATCAGCCTTACTCGCGCAGTAACTGCCCGACTGAAACCGGCACCTATTCCGGTCAAGACCCGCAATCAGAGCCAGCGTGACATGCGCGTCTGGAACGACGGCAAGGGCACAATCATCGACCTTTGATGATATGAAAGCGAACTGGAAAAGCAGCGGCGTTCCGCTGCTTTGAAGTGGCGTATGCCCGTTGAGCTGTTTTCCCTTCAAATCTTGCGGGAATTGCTTTATTGGCGACATCATCATGCGCAAAGCCCGATTTTGCTTTGCAAATACAGCCAAGCTGGAGCGATAGATGGACAAGTTCACCAAGCTAACGGGTGTTGCCGCCCCCATGCCGGTCGTTAACATCGATACGGACATGATTATCCCGAAGGATTACCTCAAGACCATCAAGCGTACCGGTCTGGGCAAGGGTCTTTTTGCGGAATCCCGTTACCTTGAAGACGGTTCACCAAACCCTGATTTCGTGCTGAACAAGCCAGCCTACCAGAATGCACAGATCCTTGTGGCTGGCGACAATTTCGGTTGCGGTTCGTCGCGTGAGCATGCGCCATGGGCGCTTCTTGACTTCGGCATCCGTTGTGTCATCTCGACCAGCTTTGCCGATATCTTCTACAACAACTGTTTCAAGAACGGCATTCTGCCGATCATCGTCAGCCCGGAAAATCTGGAAAAACTGCTGGACGACGCATCGCGCGGCTCCAACGCCGTTCTCAGCGTCGATCTCGAAAACCAGCAGATCAGTGGTCCTGACGGAGGCACCATCAGCTTCGAAATCGATTCCTTCAAGCGCCATTGCATGCTGAACGGTCTCGATGACATTGGCCTGACGCTGGAACATTCTTCAGCTATCGATACGTTTGAAAAAACCAACGCATCCGTCCGTCCCTGGGCGTAAACAGCTTTACCTGACTATTTAGAGCCGATTTGGAACGAAAATCCGTACCAAATCGGCTTTTGCTTTCCTTGAAATGCCCTCATCCCAAGGATATGAAACCTGGACCCCCGCAGACCGCGTCACGTCTCACGTGAAACACGGTCAGGCGGGATTGAGGTTTTCACGTTGTGCATGCCGTTATCGCAAAACCGGTTACGGTTTTCCGGTATGCGCCAAGGAGAGGTTCCCATGACAGTTCGCACCCTGTTTCTGCTGCCCGGCGACGGCATCGGCCCTGAGGCCATGGCTGAAGTCCGCAAGCTGATCGACCACATGAACAGCGCCCTAAACACAGGCTTCAAGATCGAAGAGGGTCTTGTTGGCGGTTCGGCCTATGACGCCCATGGTGTGGCGATTTCCGATGCAGACATGAAAAAGGCGCTGGCAGCAGACGCCATTCTGTTTGGTGCCGTTGGTGGTCCGAAGTGGGATGGCGTGCCGTACGAGCAGCGTCCGGAAGCAGGCTTGTTGCGCCTTCGCAAGGATCTGGAGCTTTTCGCCAACCTGCGCCCAGCCATCTGCTACCCGGCACTTGCTGCCGCTTCATCGCTGAAGCAGGAATTGGTTGAAGGCCTCGACATTCTCATCGTTCGAGAACTGACCGGTGGCGTCTACTTTGGCGAGCCAAAGCAGATTATCGACTTGGGCAACGGCCAAAAGCGCGGTATCGACACACAAATCTACGACACATTCGAGATTGAGCGTATCGCCAGCGTTGCCTTCGAACTGGCCCGCACCCGTGGCAATCGCGTTTGCTCGATGGAAAAGCGCAACGTCATGAAATCGGGCGTGTTGTGGAACCAGGTTGTGACGGAAACCCACGCTGCGAAGTATAAGGACGTACAGCTGGAGCACATGCTGGCAGATGCCGGCGGCATGCAACTGGTGCGCAAACCAAAACAGTTTGACGTCATCGTTACCGACAACCTGTTCGGCGACATGCTGTCCGACGTCGCGGCCATGCTGACCGGTTCGCTGGGCATGCTGCCATCCGCTTCGCTTGGCGCACCGGATGCCAAGACAGGCAAACGCAAGGCCATGTATGAGCCGGTTCACGGTTCGGCACCGGATATCGCCGGTCAGGGCATTGCCAACCCGATCGCCATGATCGCCTCCTTCGCCATGTGCCTGCGTTATTCATTCAATATGGTCGACGAGGCAACCCAACTGGAAACAGCAATTGCCAACGTGCTGGAAAAGGGCATTCGCACCTCCGACATCATGGATGAAGGTTGCCGTCAGGTTGGCACATCTGAAATGGGTGACGCGGTTCTGGCCGAGTTCAAGACACTGTCTGCCTGATCAAACCCAAAAACTTTAAAGAAGACGGGCAGAGGAGCGTTGTTTCTCTGCCCGTTTGTTATTGAGTGCCCGCATCCTTGGGCAGAAGATGCTCATACTGCTTGTCGGTCAGCGTTTTCATGAACGCCACCAAAGCATCGACGCGATTGTCATCAAGCGCCGGCCCTGCCGTCAACTCTGTCATGGCGATATTTTCAGGGACTTCCGGTGCAGCCCAGACGTCACCGGTTTCCGGATTGATCTGACGGCTTTTTTTCTTGCTATTGTACTTCACGTAAAACAGCACAACGGTGCGCAAATCCTTGAACACGCCATTGTGCATGTAAGGACCGGTTACGGCGACGTTGCGCAGTGTCGGTACCTTGAACTTGCCGCGCTGCGCATCGGCATCTGTCACCGCCGGGTTCTGCGCCAGACCCGTGTCGACTGTACCCACTTTTGAGCCATTGGCTTTGCGCACCGCCGTATTCTCCGGCACGCCAATATTGAAATATTTGTGGTTGGTGAACAGCCCTTTTTCAATACCGTTCGGTCCGTTGACCTCATGGCAGAGATTGCAGTTGGTGAACTGTTTGGAGAAAAACAGTACCCGACCCAGTTCTTCCTGATCCGTCAGTTTTTCTTCGCCGCGCAGATACCGATCATATTTGGAATCGAAGGGCGCGAATTCGTCGGTGCGCTCAAAAGCAGCCAATGCCTTTGTCATCGCGTCATAGGCATCATCAGGATTATCAAATACTTTGGATCCAAATTGCGTGCCGAAGGCTGCAACATAATCCGGATTTTCTTTGAGACGTCCAACCACTGTGGCCTTATTGGGCATGCCCATTTCCACTGGGTTCAAGGGCGGACCTGCGGCCTGATCTTCAAGGCTCGAGGCGCGACCATCCCAGAACTGGCCTCCGACATATTCGCCCGCTTCATTTTTGCTGAACGGGGGAGAGAGCTTTGCGTAAGACGCGGTTGGCGCATTGCGATCACCAAGCGAACTGCCATTGTCGCCAAGCGATACGTCTTGGCCAGCACCGTCGTTCTCCCGCACATCCACCAAGCCGAAACCCTGCATGTGGCAGGTGGAGCAGGCTTGGCTGCGATTATGGGAAAGATTGGGGTCGTTGAATAACGCTTCGCCCAGTTTCTCTATCGTCGCGTAATCCTCGCCACTATGGGCAGGCGAAAACCAAAGAGCACCATTCGCGGAAGCGAACAGAGCCACGCTGGTTATGACAAGACGGAAGGTGATCTTAAACATGGTCTTTCAATACCGGCCTAATGCCGCATTATTGTTGACCTATATCACCTCAGCCCATTCAAACGCCAGAAACTTTCTTTTTTGCTTCCACTTTGGCACAGCCGTGACCGGCCGCCGCCATCAAGTGTTACGAAGGCGTCCTTGCATCAGATCCACAACCGCGCGTGCTGCTTCAAGCACATGGGTGCCAGGACCAAACACGGCAGCTACGCCATTATCGAGCAGATACTGATAATCCTGGCGCGGAATAACACCGCCAACCACCACAATTACATCTTCTGCACCCTTGGCCTTTAGCGCCTGAACCAGCTGTGGCGCCAGCGTCTTGTGACCCGCCGCAAGCGACGACATACCGACCACGTGAACTTTGCTCTCAATAGCCAGGGTTGCCGCCTCTTCAGGCGTCTGGAACAGGGGGCCAGCTACGACCTTGAAGCCAACATCGCCAAAGGCCGAGGCAATGACCTTGGCACCGCGATCGTGCCCGTCCTGTCCAAGTTTTGCGACCATGATTTTCGGTTGGACTTTCAAGACACCGGCAAGTTCGGTCAATCGACCCTTCAGCGTCGAAAACTCGGGATCGTCACCATAGGCTGCGCCATAGACATTATCGACAACGTCTGGCACGGCGGAGTGATCGCCAAACACCACACGCATGGCATCTGAAATTTCACCAACCGTCGCACGCGCACGCGCCGCTTCAACAGCCGCTTCCAGCAGGTTACCCTGTCCCGACTTTGCCACGTCGGACAGTCGGGCGAGTGTCTGCTCCAGTGTTTTCGGATCACGCTGCTGACGCAGCTTGTCCAAACGTTTGATCTGTGCTGCTCGGACTGCACTATTATCGATTTCCAGAATGTCGATAGGTTCTTCGTTTTCCAGACGGAAACGATTGACCCCGACAATCACCTCTTCTCCGCGATCAACCGCAGCCTGCCGGCGCGTCGCCGCCTCTTCGATAAGCCGTTTTGGCAGACCATCCGACACGGCCTTGGTCATGCCGCCCAACCCTTCTACTTCCTGGATAAGCTGCCAGGCTTTCTCTGCCAGCTCATGGGTCAGACTTTCCACGTAATAGGAACCAGCCAGTGGGTCGACGACCTTCGTCACGCCGGTTTCATGCTGCAAAATAAGCTGGGTATTGCGGGCAATACGCGCCGAAAAATCGGTCGGTAGGGCTATTGCTTCATCCAGTGCATTGGTGTGCAAGGATTGCGTACCGCCGAGCGCTGCCGACAGCGCTTCATAGGCGGTGCGGATAACATTGTTGTATGGGTCCTGCTCTTGCAACGACACACCCGACGTTTGGCAATGGGTGCGCAGCATGAGGGAAGACGGCTTCTTCGGCTCGAATTCCTCCATGATGCGAGACCACAAAAGACGTGCGGCACGCAGTTTGGCAGCCTCCATGAAAAAATTCATGCCAATGGCAAAAAAGAACGACAGCCGACCGGCAAAGGCATCCACATCAAGACCTTTGGCAATTGCTGCGCGTACATATTGCCGGCCATCCGCCAGAGTGAATGCCAGTTCCTGTACCAGTGTCGCCCCAGCCTCTTGCATATGGTAGCCGGATATCGATATCGAGTTGAAGCGCGGCATCTCTTTCGCTGTATATTCGATAATATCGGCAATGATGCGCATCGACGGTTCTGGCGGGTAGATATAGGTGTTGCGCACCATGAATTCTTTGAGAATGTCATTCTGGATTGTGCCGGACAGTTCGGCGCGCGTACAGCCCTGTTCCTCCCCCGCAACAATGAAGTTGGCGAGAATGGGAATGACGGCACCATTCATGGTCATGGAAACCGACATGTCTTTGAGCGGAATGCCGTCAAACAGGATCTTCATGTCCTCGACACTGTCGATAGCAACACCAGCCTTGCCTACATCACCCTCTACCCGCGGATGATCGCTGTCATAACCGCGATGGGTTGCCAGATCGAAGGCAACTGACAGGCCTTTTTGACCAGCGGCAAGATTACGCTTGTAAAATGCGTTGGATTCTTCCGCTGTGGAGAAACCAGCATATTGGCGGATCGTCCAAGGACGACCGGCATACATGGTCGCACGCGGTCCACGCACAAATGGCTTGAATCCAGGTAAGGTATCGAGGTGATCGATGCCCTCAATGTCCTGCGCTGTGTAAAGCGGCTTGATATCGATGCCTTCGGGTGTGTGCCAGACGAGTGTCTCTGCGGGAGCCTTCACTTCCTTTTCGGCAAGCGCTTCCCAGTCCTTCACTGTCTTGTCCACCGGCATTAATCTCTCCCTTTACCGTCATTCATCCATAGGAAACCACGCTCACCGGATTGGGTTCCAGCGGCGAAGTCCTCATTCAAATTCCAGTATGATTTCGTCAACACTCAGGCTTTGACCGGTTTTTGCAGCAACACTTGAAATGCGCCCGCGTTTTTCAGCTCGCAGCACATTTTCCATCTTCATGGCTTCAACGGTCGCGAGTGCCTGTCCGGCCTCCACATCATCCCCCACGGCCACCAGAACTGAGGTAATGATACCTGGCATTGGGCATAGCAGCATTTTAGAGGTATCAAGTGGCACCTTGACCAGCATCAACCGGGCAAGTTCAGCGATACGCGGCGAGCGAACATTCGCAAGCACATCGATTCCACGCCAGCGCAAACGAATGCAGGTGCCACCAATATCCACCTTGGCAAAAAGAACGTCGCCATCAATGGTAAAGACGCCGAGAGTTCTACCCGGCAACCAGTCGGTGGTAACATGTAGATTTTGCTGCTTGTCGATCTGTACGACATCGCCGTCATCGTTTGCTGAGAGGACGATGTGTCTTTCCTGCCCAGCAAGGGAAACAACCCAATCTGGACGAAGGACTTTGTGATGACCGCCAAGAGATCCGGAAATTGCTGTCGCGCGATTTTGCAAACGCTTGTGAATGACGGCCGCAATCGCCACCAACCTGTTTAAACCTTCGGAATCCGGCTCAACGCCGACAAAACCGTCCGGAAATTCCTCAGCGATAAAGCCTGTCGTCAGATTTCCATCGCGAAAACGTGGTTTCTGCATGACCGCTGACAGGAAGGCCAGATTGTGACCGATGCCGTCCGCCTCGAACTTGTCCAGCGCCTCAGCCATCGCATCAATGGCGCTTATACGATCCGGCGCCCAGGTGCAGAGCTTTGCAATCATTGGATCGTAATACATGGATATCTCGCCGCCTTCGAACACGCCGGTGTCGTTGCGTACAATCACACCGGTTTCCTGCTGCCCTTCGGCTGGTGGCCGGTAGCGGGAAAGCCTGCCAATCGACGGCAGAAAGTTACGATAGGGGTCTTCAGCGTAAAGTCGGCTTTCAATCGCCCACCCGTTGAGCACGACATCATCCTGTCCAAGGGTTAGTTTTTCGCCCGCCGCGACGCGGATCATCTGTTCGACCAGATCAATACCGGTGATCAACTCGGTGACCGGATGTTCAACCTGCAGCCGGGTGTTCATTTCAAGGAAATAGAAATTGCGTTGCCCATCAACGATGAATTCGACGGTTCCGGCAGAGAAATAACCAACGGCTTGGGCCAGTGCGACCGCTTGTTCACCCATGGCCTTGCGTGTTGCCGCATCCAGAAAAGGCGAGGGAGCCTCTTCAATGACCTTCTGGTTCCGGCGCTGTATCGAACATTCGCGCTCGCCCAGATAAATCAGATTGCCATGCTGGTCGCCAAGCACCTGAATTTCAATATGGCGCGGTTCGGTGACGAATTTTTCAATAAAGATGCGGTCGTCACCAAAGGAAGATTTTGCCTCGTTTTTTGACGACTGAAATCCTTCACGGGTCTCCTGGTCATTCCAGGCAATACGCATGCCCTTGCCACCGCCACCAGCAGAGGCCTTGATCATCACAGGATAACCGATTTGCGCAGCAATCCTGACCGCTTCATCGGCATCAGCGATCAGATCCATATGACCGGGCACGGTGGAAACCCCTGCCTTGGCCGCAAGCTTCTTGGAGGTGATCTTGTCGCCCATCGCCTCGATGGCACCAACCGGTGGGCCAATGAAAACCACGCCCGCTTTTTCCAAAGCCTCAGCAAAGGCGGCATTCTCAGACAAAAATCCGTAACCGGGATGCACCGCATCTGCACCGGTCGTACGGATTGCCTGAAGAATTTTGTCGATAACGATATAAGACTGGTTTGATGGGGCAGGGCCAATATGCACCGCCTCATCGGCCAGCTTTACATGCAGTGCATTGGCATCTGCATCTGAGTAAACTGCGACAGTGGCAATCCCCATCCTCTTTGCCGTGCGAATAACGCGGCAGGCAATTTCACCACGATTGGCAATGAGGATTTTGGATATCATGTATCACCGCCTCCGAACGGCATAACGCTCAATCAATCAATGTCAAATACTCGGCAGGAACTGCGTCAATCAGCCAGACACCATTGTCTGCCTGATAAAATTGATGCCCGGCAGCAAACATTTCCGCGGCATCGACACTCAAAATTGCTGGCCTACCATGCCGCTGGCCAACCGCCTTCGCGGTCACATCGTCGGCCGACAGATGGACCTGTTGGCGGCTTCCGGGAAGCAACCCCTCGCGCATGATGGCGTCAAGAAAACGCGTCGCCGTGCCATGAAAGAGTTGGGGTGGCGGCTCACTAGGTGATTTGTCTAGATCAACGGTGACAGAATGACCCTGAGCTGCGCGAATACGCAGGCCATCATCCGAAAGAGTGAAACGTTTCTTGTCACTCTCGGCAACAATTTGGCGCAGCGTTACACCATCAAGCGGCGTGCCCGCCGCATTTGCCTTTTCCAGCAAATCGCTGACATCCGCCCACCCTTGTCCATCCAGCGTGAGACCAATGCTCTCGGGTGCGTGGCGCAAAACGTAACACAAAAATTTGCTGGTGTGTGCCGACATTGCAGTTTGAACCCTTACGGAGAATGATGCGGTATCAAACCTCGAAAACGTCGTCGAAGGATTCCGGGAAGCTCAGGCGCGCCACCTTCTCATTGATCTGCAGCAATGCCTCATAGGACAATGGATCAAAATTCTTTTCGCCAGCAATAACCTCACGCCCGAAGAGCAAATTGATGCGTGCCGCATCAAGATTGCCGCGTTCGAATGGCTCTGAGCCAAAGTGATGCCAGAGAGCATGCAGGAAGGCCGCATCGATACGGTGTTCCTTCGTATCGGGACGAGCCCGACGTGGTAACGCCTTGATTGGCGTTACCCCTTTCGGATTGGCGCGGCGTATCGTGAATTGAACGCCGGTGCCCGGCATGCCGGATGGGAAACCTCGGTGTTTTGTCATGTCGGGCAGGTTTGCCATGGGTAGTCTCCTTACGCCTTTGCAGACGAATTCTGGCCAATTTTGTCCTGTGTCTTCGTATCGAAGTCAGAGGCATCATGGCGCTCATGCAATTGTTCAGATGGGTCGCCGGACGTCTTGTTGACCATGCAACCCCGTTTTACCGCTGGACGCGCGGCAATCTCGTCAGCCCAGCGTTTGACGTTTTTGTAGATGCCGGTGTCGAGGAAGGTTCCGGCATTGGGATAGGACTGGTCGAGAGCCAGCTTGCCATACCACGGCCAGATCGCCATGTCCGCGATGGTGTATTCATCGCCAGCAACAAATTTGTTGTTGGCCAGATGCTGATCGAGAACATCCATCTGGCGCTTGGTTTCCATCGCATAACGATCAATGGCATATTTGATGTGGATCGGGGCATAGGCATAAAAATGGCCAAAGCCACCACCAACAAATGGTGCAGAACCCATCTGCCAGAACAGCCAGTTCATCGTTTCCGTGCGGGCTTTCAGATTTTTTGGCAGGAAGGCGCCAAACTTTTCAGCAAGGTAGACAAGGATCGAACCGGATTCGAAAACGCGAGTTGGTTCCGGTGTCGAATGATCCATCAGTGCCGGAATTTTAGAGTTTGGATTAACCTCGACAAACCCCGAACCGAACTGCTCGCCTTCACCGATCTTGATCAACCAAGCATCATATTCAGCACCGGTATGGCCTGCCGCGAGCAGCTCTTCCAGCATGATGCCGACCTTCTGGCCATTGGGTGTTGCCAGGGAATAAAGCTGCAACGGATGTTTGCCGACCGGCAATTCTTTCTGTTTCTGCGCGCCTGCGGTTGGGCGGTTGATACTGGCAAACTGGCCACCATTGCCCGTTTCCCATTCCCAGACTTTCGGGGCTTCATAACCAGCGGGGAAGTTATTCGCGGGAGATCTCTCGGTCATCAAAATGTGTCCTTGTTCCTGAAATGGCGCATCCGGAAAACCGGAATGACCCGGAGGCAATATAGTAAGGCCTCCAAAGCATTTCTGCCCCTATAACGGAATTGTATCGTGTTTTTTCCACCGTACGTCCACCTGCTTGCCACGCAGTGACGCAAAAGCCCGGGCAATGCGACGGCGAGAGGAATGCGGCATGATAACCTCGTCAATGAAACCGCGCTCCGCCGCCACAAACGGATTGGCGAAACGCTCTTCATATTCTTTCGTTCGCGCTGCAATTTTTTCGGGATCACCAAGTTCCGACCGGTAGAGAATTTCGGTGGCCCCCTTGGCGCCCATCACGGCAATTTCAGCCGTTGGCCAGGCGTAATTGATATCGGCACCGATGTGTTTTGATGCCATCACGTCATAGGCACCACCATAGGCCTTGCGGGTAATCAGCGTCACCATCGGCACTGTTGCCTCAGAATAAGCATAAAGCAGTTTTGCGCCATGCTTGATGACACCGCCATATTCCTGTGCCGTACCGGGAAGAAAACCTGGGACATCGACCAGCGTCAGCAGTGGAATGTTAAATGCATCACAGAACCGCACGAAACGTGCAGCCTTACGCGAGGAATCAATATCAAGGCAACCCGCCAGCACCATCGGTTGGTTGGCAACTACCCCTACAGTCTGCCCCTCCAGCCTGATAAAACCGGTGATGATGTTTTTGGCAAAGGCTTCCTGAAGTTCGAAAAAATCCCCTTCATCTGCCAATGCGTGGATCAGTTCCTTCATATCGTAAGGTTTGGCCGAATTGTCTGGCACCAGCGTATCAAGCCGCATTTCAAGCCGTGCAGGATCATCGAAATGCGGCCTTACCGGCGCTTTCTCGCGGTTGTTTGCCGGCAGAAAGTCAAACAACAGCCGCACCTGTTCCAATGTTTCGATGTCGTTTTCATAGGCGCCATCGGCAACGGAAGACTTTTTTGTATGGGTTCCGGCTCCGCCCAGTTCCTCAGCCGTGACAATTTCATTGGTGACGGTTTTCACCACATCCGGCCCGGTCACGAACATGTAGGAAGTGTCGCGCACCATAAAGATGAAATCTGTCATGGCAGGTGAATAGACCGCACCGCCAGCACAAGGGCCCATGATGACGGAAATCTGAGGTACGACGCCCGAGGCAATGACGTTGCGCTTAAAGACTTCCGCATAACCTCCCAGCGAGGCGACACCTTCCTGAATACGCGCACCGCCACTGTCATTGAGGCCGATGATCGGCGCACCATTGCGCACCGCCATATCCATGATCTTGCAGATTTTTTGCGCATGAGTTTCAGAAAGAGACCCGCCCAGAACGGTAAAATCCTGTGCAAACACATAGACTTGGCGTCCGTTGATCGTTCCCCAGCCGGTCACAACACCATCCCCGGCAATCTTTTGGCTTTCCATACCAAAATCCACCGCACGGTGGGTGACATACATGTCGTATTCTTCGAAAGAGCCCTCATCGAGCAGCACATCAATGCGCTCGCGTGCTGTCAGCTTGCCTTTGGCATGTTGCGCATCGATACGCTTCTGCCCGCCACCAAGACGCGCCTCGGCACGGCGTTCCTGCAACTCTTCAAGAACTGACGGCATTGCTCCTCCCCAATCACCAAATCAACCTTATGACAGACCGATAAGGGAGGCTATTCAGCCAAAAGTCGCAAGGATTAAATCCACGACTGGCAATTTCAGCCTTTGGCAATGGCGTGAAAAAACGTTCCGGTAACATGACCGCGCCGTCCGCCGGAAGGACCAAGTGGCCGTCCTTGACCATCGGCGATCTCTGCAAATGGCGCATCATGACCGGGTTCCGTCACCCGCGCATAATGGAACTCGTGCCCGCGCAAGACGTCTCCGGCAGAACCGACAGTACCGTCGACGGCAATGGTTGCCTGCCGGTAGCCCAGATTCATCTTGCGTTTGGCAAAGCTGGTCGAATGCGACAGAAGTCCGGTCATGGCATGGGTGACACCCTGCGCATCTTCCAGCGCTTCACCCAGAACCATGTAACCACCGCACTCGCCGTGAACCGGTTTGCTTTCAGCAAAACGTGACAGACCTGCCTTAAAATTTGCAGCAGTACCGAGCGTTGCGGCATGCAGTTCCGGATATCCACCCGGCAACCAGCAGACGTCACAATCATCCCGCGGCGCCTCATCGGCCAGCGGCGAAAACGGAATGATTTCCGCACCTGCCGCCCGCCAGTGTTTGTCGAGATGCGGATAGAGGAAAGTAAAGGCAGCGTCCTGCGCCAAAGCGATACGTTGGCCTGGCGGCGCAATCGCGGTTTCAAGTGAACCACTATCAAGACTAACGGGTGCTGCGAGTGCCATCAACGCATCGAGATCAAGCGACTTTTCCATCGCATCGGCTAGGGCCTCGATATGGGCATCAATTTCGGGATGCTCACTGGCCTGTACCAATCCCAGATGTCGTTCTGGCAAAACCAGCGAGGGATCACGCATCACGCACCCAGCGACAGGCAAGCCGATTTTTTCAATGGCATCGGTGCACAGCGTGCGGTGTCTTTCGCTCCCTGCCCGGTTCAGCACAACAGCAGACATTTTTACGTCAGGATCATAATGGGCAAAACCATAGGCAACCGCTGCCGCAGTTTGTGATTGGCCGGAGACATCCAGCACCAGCAGAACCGGAATGCCGAAAAGCCGCGCCAGATCGGCAGCGCATCCAGTGCGATTTTCGGCAACCGGAATACCATCAAATAGACCCATGGCACTTTCAATCAGCAGCAGCTCCGCACCATCAGCCTGCTCGGCAAACAGGTGCTGCAACAGGTCCGGCTGCATGGCCCAGCTATCCAGATTAAGGCCCGGCGTCCCCGTCGCGACCGCATGAAAGCCGGGATCGATGTAATCCGGACCAGTCTTCACGCCACGCACCTTCACGCCGCGGCGTGCGAAAGCCCGCAGCAAGCCAATTGTTACGCTGGTCTTGCCAGACCCGGAACGGGGTGCGCCGATGATGAGTGCGCGTGCAGTCATTCTTTCACTCCAAGGCGAGACCGCATCGAGACGATGTCACCGATCACAATCAGTGCCGGCGCTTCAAACTGTTCGCGCTCGGCATCTGCAGCAATCGTCTCCAGACGACTGGTGAAAATCCGCTCCTGTGGCGTGGTTGCGGACATGATGACCGCAACCGGCGTTTCAGGCGCGCGCCCGCCCTGCATCAGCATGGAAACGATCTTTTCGATGTTTTTAAGTCCCATATAGACAACAACAGGCTCATTGGTTTTAGCCAATGCTAGCCAGTCGACGTCATCTTCAGTGCCGGCGGCATGCCCGGTTGCAAGTGTTATGGCCCGGCTGATACCACGCATGGTGACAGGAATGGAGGCTGAAGCCAAAGCCGTCAATGACGAGGTCATACCGGGAAGCACCCTAAACGGAATGCCTGCATCGACCAGGGCTTCCGCTTCTTCGCCACCACGACCGAAAACAAAGGGATCGCCACCCTTCAGACGTAAAACTCTTTTACCCTGACGGGCGAAATCGATCAGCGATGCAGTAATATCGTCCTGCACAGCAGAGGGTTTTCCCCCACGCTTGCCCGCAAAAACAATCTCCGCCTGTGGCGCAAGCTTGAGAACCATGTCGCTTACCAGTGCGTCGCGTACGATAATGTCAGCCTGTCCCAAGACCGCAGCCACTTCCAGCGTAAGATAACGCGGGTCGCCGGGACCGGCACCGGCCAGCCAGACATGTCCCGGCTGGAGATGCGGACCAGTGGACAGGATGCTGTTGAGAATTTCGGCTGTCGTCATTGTCTTTACTTGCTGTTTAACGATGACGGAAAAGCCGCCACCGGTTATAGGAATGGGCATGGAAACGGATGGAAAAAACCTTCGCCGCGGCTGGACCACGGGCACTTGCGCAACCGCAGCGACGAAAGCTGCCTGCGCCGCCTTGTTGACCGGCGATTTTCCATACCCTGTCGAGGTGGAACTTCCAAGCGGTGCCAGACCCGGCTTTTCGCTTGCCACCCATGAAATGGGCACAGATTACGCCCGAGCCGGGGTTATCAAGGATGCGGGTGACGATCCTGATGTCACCCATGGGGCGCTGATTGAAAGCACTGTCAGACGGGGAAAACCCGGAAGCGGAATTGTTTTCAAGGCAGGGCAGGGCGTCGGCGTCGTTACCCGTCCCGGTCTGCCGTTGCCGGTTGGAGAGCCGGCTATAAACCCGGTTCCCCGCAAGATGATGGAAACCGCGATTCATGAAGTCGCCGGTGCCAACGCCGATTTTGAAGTCGAGATTTCCGTTCAGGACGGCGCAAAAATTGCCGAGAGAACCCTGAATGGCAGACTTGGCATTGTTGGAGGCATTTCCATTCTCGGCACCACCGGTGTGGTTATTCCCTTTTCCTGCTCCGCATGGATACACTCCATCTGGCGCGGCATCGATGTGGCGCGCGCGGCCGGTCTGACCCATGTCCTCGGTGCCACCGGCAATACCTCCGAAAAAGCCGGACAGGCTTTTTACGGGCTGGATGAAATCGCACTCATCGATATGGGCGATTTTATTGGCGGTATGCTGAAATATCTGCGCAGCCATCCCGTTGAAAAAGTGACCATTGCCGGCGGCGTCGCCAAGATGACCAAGCTGGCGCAAGGCATGCTGGATGTACACTCCAAACGTGGCCTTGCCGATCTTGATGCGCTGGCGGCTTTGGCCAGCGAGGCCGGCGCCGAGGCAGCGCTTATCGACCAGATAACTTCCGCCAACACGGTTGCCCATGCGTTTGAAATGGCCGAAACCAACGGTATCGATCTGGGCGCCGTGGTGGCCAAAAAAGCGTGGGTCACCGCTGCAGCGGCGCTGAAGCATCCCGATATGTCGCTGGAAATCCTCGTTTTTGACCGCCTTGGCATACTCAAGGGCCAAAGTGGCTTCGCCTGCTCGGTTCACGCGTCTGCATTCCCCTTGGGTGAACGGAACCTGCGGACATAGTCTGTGCTGTAAAGCGCGCTTTCACGGAAATCTTCCGAAGCAAGGCCCTTGCCGACAAAGATCAATGCGGTACGCTCAACCGGTTCCTCAGCAAGTTTTGCCTCGATGTCCCCAAGCGTTCCACGGATAATCCGCTCCTCTGGCCAAGAGGCACGCACCACGATGGCCACCGGGCAATCACCGCCATAAAGCGGTGTCAGCTCTTCAACCACCTTGCCAAAGGCGTGAATGGCAAGATGAATGGCAAGTGTTGCCCCTGTCGCACCAAATGCCCTAAGGTTTTCCGTCTCCGGCATTTTGGAGGCGCGACCAGACACACGGGTCAACACAAGGCTTTGCGCCACCTCCGGTACAGTCAGTTCCCGCTTTAAGGTGGCCGCTGCTGCTGCAAAGGAGGGCACGCCAGGCGTTACCGTATAATCCAGCCCAAGACGTTCAAGTCGGCGGATTTGTTCACCCATGGCACTCCAGACCGAAAGGTCGCCCGAATGCAAACGCGCCACGTCCTTGCCTTCACGGGCAGCCGCAGCATATTCCGCTTCGATTTCATCCAGCGACAAGGCCGCCGTATCAACAATACGTGCGCCGGGCGGGCAATAATCCAGCAACGCCTTTGGCACCAGTGATCCCGCATAAAGGCAGACCGGGCAGGCGGCGATCAGATCACGCCCGCGCACTGTAATGAGGTCTGCAGCGCCCGGACCGGCACCAATAAAATGAACTGTCATTCCTGATCTCCTGACGTGGCAATTGCCACCGTAATCTCATTGATCACCATACGCGGCGCGATAAGTCTTGAACTTGGTCCCAATGCCGCAAGGGCCGAGGCCTCACTGAGGCTTGGGGAACCGGAATGCGCTTCGCTTACTGCCGAGCGGGTGAGGGTGCGGCTCGCCGCCTGTTCAAAATCTGCCTGCGCCACGACAACAAAGGCCATGTTGCGTATGGTTGCGGCCTCCAGCAAAGCTGGCTCGTCAGCCTTTAACGGTGCCGTGGCGATAAAGTCGATATTGACCTTATGCTGCCTGGCCGCCTCATCCAACGCCGCCATGACCGCTTCAACGCTGACGCCCTTGCGGCATCCAATGCCCGCAACAATCACGCCGTTTCTCCCGGTTTTACCCAGGACCATTGGGTGACCGGCATGGCCGGACGCCAGCCTTGCATGCCACCGACCGGTGCAGCACGAGATACTTCCAGCCGGATCAGTGAACCGCCAAGCCGGGCTTGAGCGGCCAGCAACACGGCCTCCATTTCCAACGTCACAGCATTAGCGACCAATCGACCACCTGGCTTCAACGCTCTGACTGCGCCATCCAGCACGCCAGCTTCACTGCCGCCGCCGCCGATAAAGATTGCATCCGGCACCGGCAAACCCTCAAAAGCATCAGGTGCAGTACCGATGACAACTTCCAGCCCCGGAACACCAAAGTTTTCGGCATTACGAACAGCGCGTTCTGCCCGCTCCGCATTCTGCTCGATGCCGATGGCCCTGAGGGACGGGTGCGACAGCATCCATTCAATCCCAATGGAGCCGGAACCCGCACCGATATCCCAGAGAACTTCGCCATAACGGGGGGCAAGCGATGACAAAGTCACGGCGCGAATTTCCCGTTTGGTGATCTGGCCGTCATGCTCAAACAGGGTGTCATCGAGACCGCTCGTAAATGGCAAGACACGCGCTGTTTTATGCGCAACCACGTCCACCGCCAGCACATTCAGGGGATCAACATCAGTGAATGAAAATGCAGAGGCCTTTGTTTGCCGTAGTGTTTCACGTGAACCACCCAAGGCCTCGAGCAATGTCAATTCCGAAGTGCCGAAACCAGTCTCCGTCAAAAGCTCCGCCACCAGGGCAGGCGCCTTGTCATCGGATGTCAAAACTATGAGTTTTGCATCCGGCTGAAAATACGGACGGATGAGATCAATCGAACGACCATGCAGGGACACACATTCGACATCCTGTAACGCCCAGCCGAGCCTTGATGCGGCAAGCGAAAACGCCGATGGCGCGGGATAAGAGAGGGTTTCCTCTGCCGCCACATGCCGCAGAAGCGTGACGCCGACCCCGTAAAAGAATGGATCGCCAGAGGCCAACACGCAGACTTTTTTGCCGCGCAGCGCCACGACGTCGGCCATTGCGACATCAAACGGCACCGGCCAGGATTTCGCGTCGCCCTTAATCGCGTCGGCAGCAAGCGAAAGATGTCTTTTGCCACCGAACACAAATTCTGCTTCCTCAATGGCAAGGCGGGCATTTTGGCTGATGCCATGCAGCCCGTCTTCGCCAATACCGACGATCGAAAGCCAAGGGGTTTGTGCCTTTTCGGTGGAAGCCTGTCCATTTCCGGCATATTCAGAAGCCATGACACGTTCCATTCTTGTTCTTGGCGGTACCGCCGATGCCCGTATTCTCTCGGGCAAACTGGCGGAAGAATCCGGCTATCGGATATTGCTTTCTATGGCAGGACGCACTCGCGAGCCTGTCAAACAGCCGGTTCCGGTGCGCATTGGCGGTTTTGGCGGAGCAGATGGTCTTGCTTCCTTTATCATGGACAATGCGTTTGATTTGCTGATTGATGCGACGCATCCCTACGCCGCACGTATCTCTGCCAATGCCGTTCATGCTGCGCAGCAGGCGCAAGTGCCGCTGATTGCGCTGGAGCGGGCGCCGTGGCAAAGGCAGGTGGGTGACCGCTGGCAGGCCGTTGCCGATGTCAATACGGCGGTCGGCGCAGTGGGCTCCAGCAGCAAGAATGCCTTCCTTGCGCTTGGTCGCCAGGAGCTCTTGCCATTTGAGGCCGCGCCCCAACATCATTACCTGGTCCGCAGCGTCGATCCGGTTGAACCACCTCTCAATGTGCCCGATGCCCGTTACATCACCGCGCGCGGACCCTTTGTACTGGAGGACGAGATTACCATGCTGCGCGATAACCGGATCGACATCATCGTGTCCAAAAATTCCGGCGGCACGGCGGCTTATGGTAAGATCGAAGCGGCGCGGCAGCTGGGCATCGAGGTGGTGATGATCGAACGCCCGCCGCATCCCTGCGCCGCGACGTTGTCCAATATCGAAGCTGCGCTCACCGCCATTAAGCATCAGCTTTCCCTTTTGGAAAACCGTGGTGAATAAACAATCGGTTCTTTGCCATCGCGCATGATAAGCCGGGTTTCTTCGGTACCGACGATAATGCAGGTTGCCATGTCGGCCATATCGCTTGTCGCTTCCGACAGCGGCACAACACGGATACGTTCGTCAACACGCCCTGCCGCACGGCCGAAAATAACCGGCACCGTGCCCGGTAGATGGGCTCGCAACACCTCGAATGCAGTCGACAACTGATGCGGGCGTGCCTTGCTGACCGGATTATAAAACGCCATGACAAAGCCGGCACCTGCCGCCGCAATCAGGCGCTTTTCAATCAGCGCCCAAGACTTGAGATTGTCCGAAAGCGATATTGCGCAGAAGTCATGCCCAAGAGGAGCACCAGCCTTGGCCGCAACCGCCAGCATGGCCGTCACACCTGGCACCACCGAAAATTCAATATCACGCCACGCGTCAGGACCATTTTCAATGGCCTCACAGACCGCCGCAGCCATGGCGAAAACGCCGGGATCACCACCGGATACCACGCAGACATTGCCACCCGCCGCAGCCAGCGTCAGCGCGGCTTCGGCGCGGGAGATTTCCTCGCGATTGTCAGAGGCATGGCGACGCTGATCCGGCCGCAAGGACAGGCGGTCGAGATAGGGAATATAGCCGAAAAAATCGTCTGCCGCTTCCACAGCTGTCAGAGCTTGCGGTGTTATCTGCGCGAGATTGCCCGGACCGAGTCCAACAACGGTAAGACGGCCGCTCATGGACGGTCTTTCCAGCCAGGAACCAGAACCAGCGAAAAATAGGGAGCAGGAGAACTGTCCCGCTCGCGCATCGGAATGGCCGCACTGTTCGCCATCGTGCCACGCTCGACATAAAGCGCGCTTTCCAGCTTGCCGGCCTTTTCCAGTGCCTTGCGAATTTTGGGCAGGTTGCGTCCGACCTTCATGATAACAGCACCGTCAGTGCCAGACAGACGTTCTGCGAGGATGTCTTCCGAAAGCGTGCCAGGCAGGACACTCAAGATGTCGTCGCCCTGTACCAGTGGAAGGCCAGTCATCGACCAGCAACCAGACATCGCCGTGATACCCGCCACCACTTCCGCCGGATACGATGGCGCAAGTCGCAAATGCAGATGCATATAGGAACCATAAAACAGCGGGTCGCCCTCGGACAGCACCGCGACATTACGTCCCTGATCCAGATGAACGGCAATATCCTTGGCCGACTGATCAAAGAATCCGGCTATCGCACCGCGATAGTCCTCGCCGTTCTTATCGCTTTCCACCGTAACTGGGTAAACCAGCGGCATCTCGATGGTGCCTGGCCGGATGAAAGACTCGACAATACCGCGACCATTGCCGGTGCTTCCTTTTTTGCAGAAGAACGCCAGCACATCGGCAGTTTCAATGGCGCGAACGGCTTTCAAGGTCAGAAGTTCAGGATCGCCCGGGCCGGTGCCAACACCAATCAGCTTACCTTTGACATTTTCATGTAGAGCAGCACTCACAGACCCGCCCTCGCGATGGCATTAACCGCGGCAGCAGTCATGGCCGAACCACCCAGGCGTCCCTTGACGATGGCGTAGGGAATACCGAGCGGGCTGACCTCCAAAGCATCTTTCGATTCCGCAGCCCCGACAAAACCAACCGGCATGCCGATAATGGCGGCCGGACGCACTCCGCCCTTGTCAAGCATCTCAAGCAGATAGAACAGCGCGGTTGGCGCGTTGCCAATGGCGACAAGAGCGCCATCAAGTTTATCTGCCCACAGATCAAGCGCTGCTGCAGACCGGGTATTGCCAATCTGTTTTGCCAGCTCAGGCGTGCGCGGATCACGCAAGGTGCAGATCACTTCGTTATTGGCCGGAAGACGTGCGTGGGTAACGCCACGCGCAACCATCTCAGCGTCACACAAAACAGGTTTACCGGCCTGCAATGCACCACGCGCAGCGACAACAAAGTCTTTGGAGAAACGGAAGTGCTGCGCGGCTTCGACCTGTCCGCAGGCATGGATCATACGGATCGCAATGTCAGCCTCATCAACTGTGAACGCAGAAAGATCGGCCTCCTCGCGGATAATGGCGAATGAGCGTTCGTAGATGGCATTCCCATCGCGGATGTAATCGTAGTCGGTCATCAATTATCCTGTTGGAGCAGCGCGCTGACAGTTTCGCTTCCCAAACGGGAAAAAAATGCACGCGCGTTTTCTCCGGGCTTATGTTCTTTTTCGTAAAGCTGGGCAAGCCGCGAAAGCGCAGCCTTTTGTGCGCCAATCGGCAGAACAGCAGTTGGTGGGTCTCCGACACGCGCTGAAAGGCCAAAAGCCAGCCCTTCAGCACGGCCGTGAAAAGCCAAAAGCGCTGGTGAGGGATGTGCACATCCCTTGGCGCAGCCTGATAAATGCAGCGTAAATGATCCGTCCAGTATCGAGCCACATTCAGCAGCTGCATGGTCTGCAAGCGCATGGGTCGGCATGAAGGCTGAACCACAAGCTGGAGCGCCCGGACAGACGGCGATGGCAGATCGGGGATCTCTTGCCATCGTCACAAAACCAGCCGTGGCAGCATAGGCAAGCAACTCTCGGCAATCCGCTTCGCGGCCACAAAATATCAGAGAATGCGATGGTCCAGGTCTGACATTTGCCAAACCCAGTACAACTGCTTGCTGAAAGAGCGAAGCCAACATCTCGGCTGAAATTTGTCCGAACGCAGGTGCAAGTCCAGCAGCAAAGAAACCATCACCCAACGGCATCAGACCGTAAGGCGAATTTGCAACGTGTGGGGCAACATCGACATCGTGGTCCAGCAACCGTTCACCGCAGACCATACGCACGGTCGCCAGATTCAAATCCCGTCCACGCGCATCTGGCCCGCTTGCCGCAAGGTGCGAAAGCAGATCAATGACCACACAAGCAGCGTGTTCCTGGCGCAGCAAACCGGCTTTCAAAGCCTTATTTTCCGCGCCACCCAGCGTTAGTTGCCAGAATATCTCGCCATTCATTGTCACTGCTTTCAGACGGATATCAGCCAGCAGATCACTGAGACTGACATGGCCACCACCGTCAACGATGACCGACATCTTCGCCGCTAACCTGTCGTGAAGACCAAGCTTTTCAGCCGATAAACGAATCCGGTGTACGATGTTTCGTGTGTCCGCAATTGCGGTTTGGTCGACGCCAACCAGCGGTGACGTTTCAACGGCCAGACCTTGGCGAATAGGCAAGCCAAGCTGCAAAACATCACGCTCCAACCCAGTCGCACTTTGTGCTGTTAGACCACGAAACTGAAGTCCGCCACGGGCGGTGATATCAACCAGACCATTGCCGTGCCGGGTGGCCAATGCGCAAAGTGTGACAAAATCCTGCGGAGACACATAACCGGTAAAGGCCACCCGAGACAGCAGACCGTCACCGGTCTGCATCGGTGCAGACAGTGCCGGACAAACGCCGCGACGCGCAAATGGCTGTATGTCGGAAAGCGGCAATGCACTCATGTTGCCACCCTGATCTGTCGGGATGTGAGCAGCATTTCCAGCTCAGCGTCCACGGCGTTACGACGGCTGTGCCAGAGATTTCGGCGGCGGGCAGAGATAAAGCGCTGCGCCATCACTTCAGCTGCCTGCGGGTTTTCTTGCAGAATGAAATCACGAACCGCTTCGTCGCCGAAATAGGCATCATAAAGCGCCTCAATCAGCGATGACGGAACGACATGAGTGGTTTCAGCAAATCCAATCAGTCGATCAACCGTTTCGGCAAATTCGGCAGCCCCACGCGGCCCGTGGCGCATTTGTCCGGCGATGAACCGTGGATTGACTGCGCGAGCCCGCACCACACGGGTCAAAGCTTGGGCGATGGATCTTGCCCTTGGGCGAGCCGGATCAGTGGTGTCCAGTGCCACGACATCTGCGGCTTGACCAAGTACCGCCTTGGCAGCAGCAAAACCACCGATAAAGGCGACATCGGAAGAACCATCGAGAAGATCCCGCCCGGGATCATCACCAGTATGGATCAGAAATTCAGCCTTTTGCACCTGACCAGCAAAGCCGGTATCAGCAAAGACATCCAAACCGTCGGCACCGCCAAAGGCATGGCTAGCAGCATCAAGATAGATTTGCCCCAATTCATCGCGCTCATCCCAGCGGCCATTTGCCAATTTTTCTTCAATCCCCGCTCCATATGTGCCGGGTGCAGAGCCGAAAATACGCGCGGGAATACGACCCAACGTGACGGCTTCCTCAGCCAGCGGATTATCGCCAGGCGCTTCTTCACGCTGCGCAATCGCCTTGGCCGCAGCATCCAGCAGCGCAATCAGAGCTGGAAACATGTCGCGGAACAGGCCGGAAATGCGGAAGGTAACATCCACTCTTGGACGTCCAAGCGCAGCCGGTGGCAAAACCTCGATGCCAGTCACCCGGCCGGTGGCAGTATCATAGATCGGCCTTGCACCCATCAGATGCAGAGCTTGCCCGACATCCTCGCCGCCATTGCGGAGAGATGCCGATCCCCAGAGGTCGAAAACCAGATGTTTTGGCCAATCACCGTTGCTTTGCAGATAATGCCGCAACACCTCTTCACCCGCCATCCGGCCCAGTTCAAACGCCGTTGGTGTGGGCATGGTGCGCGGATCGGCAGCGTAAAGATTGCGCCCGGTCGGCAACACATCCAGCCTGCCACGCGCTGGAGCACCTGACGGGCCGGGAACTATGTGCTGGCCGTCAAGCGCTGCCAACAAAGCTGCTTTTTCCGCGGCTGCACTTTGAGTTCTCAGCGGGTCCTGTTCGCCATCCACCGCGCGCCCAAACACGTGCTGGCCATCCTTGATGGCAAAATCCTTGAGGTCGCAAAGAAAAGCATCAATGCGCGACAGCGCCGTATCGGCATCATCACCCAAGTCAACGCCGGCATCAGCCGCTAGGCCCGTATCGCGTGCCTTTTCAACGATCAGTGTGGCCAGTCTATCGCGCCGGCGGCGGTCAAGCCCGTCAGCCTGTGCATATTCATCGACAAGCTGCTCGAGCGCAGCCTGATCCGGCGAAAGACCAGCTTCCACCAGCACGGGTGGAATATGCCCGATGGTTACGGCAGCAATACGCCGTTTGGCGACGGCAGCTTCACCCGGATTGGAAACGATAAATGGATAGATGACCGGCAGGGACCCGGTAACGATTTCCGGAAAACACGCTTGCGACAGCGCAACGGTCTTACCCGGCAACCATTCAAGGGTGCCATGGGCACCAACATGGATCACAGCATGTGCGTCAAGCTTTTCACGCATCCAGGCACCAAAAGCCACCAATGCATGACGCGGAGGCAAGGCAGGATCGTGATAATCAACACGCCGGTCTTCGTTGCGTCCGCGATCAGGAGCAAGTGCGACCGTCACCGCGCCGAAATGCGCTGCTCTAAAATGGAAATGACCATCAGTAACGACATCGTCCAGTGCCGCGTCACCCCAAGTGTCTTGTAAGGCCTGACAAGCAGACGACGGGAGCGATGCACAAAAGGCGGCATAGTCAGCCTGCGAAAGCTCAGCTGTTTCGCCTTCAATACGATCCAGCAAACCGCGTGCGGTGTCAGGGATGTTTTCAACGCGGTAACCAGCATCACTGAGGTCACGCATCATCTCCAGCACGCTCTGTGGCACGTCCAGACCAACAGCATATCCGGTTCGGCCCGGTGCGGCACCGGGATAGTCCGGCATCAGAATGAGGAGGCGTCGATCGGATGGTTCTGCACTCTTGAGCCGAAGAAAAGCTTGGACGCGTGCAGCAACCTGCTCGACGCGATCAGCTTCGGCGACGTTTACCAGCCCTTGCCCACCCTGCGGATCAAGCTGCTTGAACGAGATGACCCCAGCCAGAATGCGCCCGTCCAGCTCTGGCAGCACCACATGCATGGCAAGATCAGACGGGTTGAGACCGCGCATATTGTCGACCCAGCCATCATGACGTGTTGTCGCCATGATGACCTGAAAAACCGGAACGCCCAATCGGTCGAAAAGCGTATCGCCAACATCGTCGGTGTGGCTTGCAAAAGCAGTCGCAGCGATGATTGCTGCAGGTTCCAACAGAGGCAGCTTCTCCTCTAGAAACCGAATTGCCTCAGCGTCCTTCAGGCCGCTGACGAAAATCGGCAATGGCGCAAACCCACGCCTTTCCAAAGCCGCAAACAACGCATCGACAGGCGCGATATCCGCCGCCAGCAACATCGAGCGGTAAAACAACATTGGCAAGACAGGTGCATCGGGAGTAAAGCCATCCAATGCTCGCTCAAGATCGACAAACCCCTCACCGGGTCGGTAGAACCCGGCCTTTGGCAAAGGGTCTGGTACGATCTTAGGCCATGCTTCACCCTGAACCAAAGCGCTCAAACCGGCGGACAGCAGCGCCATATTGGAGCTGCCGCCTTCGCGGAAAAATGACAGGATTGCCGAAAGAGTAGAAGCGTCAACGGTGGACGCCGCTTCCAATTTGTCGTCCCGCTCGCTGCATTCACCGGGCAAAAGGACCAGTTTGATGCCACGTCGCCTAGCCATCAAACCAAGCTGATCGACACCGTAACGCCAACGATCTGCACCGCCGAGAATCCGGATAAGGATCAGTTTCGCCTTTTCCGCCGTCTTCTCAATCCAAAGATCGACAGACATGGGATGGCGAAGTTCGGACAGGTTGGCAGAGACGAGGGAGAGAGAGCCAGTACATGTCTGCTTCCAACCACGCTCCAGACCTGCCAGATCGCTGCTAGAAAAAGATAACACCACCACATCCGCCTGTGGCTGGTTGAGATCAACCGGCTCGATCAGGTCGTCGAGAGACGAAGATGTGGTGGCGAGAATATGCATGGATCAGGCCGCAAGCATCTTTTCGATTTTTGCGCGATCGATACCCTTTTCACCAATGACAACCAGACGGCTGCGGCGGGTTTCGCCTGCTGCCCATGGGCGATCAAAATAATGATTGACGCGCGAACCTACTGCCTGCACCTGCAGGCGCATAGGCTTGGCGGAAACCTCGACAAATCCCTTGATGCGCAGCACGTTTTCCGCAGCAGCTGTTTCAGCGATACGGGACGCCAGAGCTTCCGGGTCACTTACCGCCGACAATTCCACAACGAAGCTGTCGAACTCGTCGTGATCGTGGTCTTCTTCCTCATCGTGATGGGTATGGCGATTTTCAATGTCGTCTTCCACAGCAAGACCAAGACCGATCAGGACAGCGGGATCAATGGCGCCATTGGACGCTACAACGATCTTTGCAGCCTTGGGCAGATGTTCGCCAATATGCGCCTTGGCGCGTTCCAGACCTTCGGCATCCAGCAGATCGCCCTTGGTCAGGACGATAAGGTCAGCGCAGGCAATCTGGTCTTCGAACACTTCTTCGACCGGATCGTCATGGTCAAGCGCCTCGTCATTGGCACGCTGGGCAGCAAGAGCATCCAGATCATGCGAGACCATGCCTTCTGCAAGTGCAGCACCGTCGGCAACAGCGATAACAGCATCCACCGTGACGCGGCTTTTGATTGCCGGCCACTGGAACGCCTGCACCAGAGGCTTCGGCAGGGCAAGGCCGGAAGTTTCGATCAAAATATGCTCCACCTTCGGCTGACGGCTGAGGATCTGCTCGATCGCTGGCTGAAAATCATCGGCAACCGTGCAGCAAATGCAGCCATTTGCCAGTTCAACGATATTTTCTTCCGGGCAGCTTTCGATACCGCAGCCCTTGAGGATTTCCCCATCAATGCCAACATCGCCAAACTCATTGACGATAATCGCAAGACGCTTGCCTTCCAGTTTTTCCAGAAGACCACGCAGAAGCGTGGTTTTTCCAGCACCCAGAAAACCGGTGACGATGGTGCAAGGGACACGGTCCAGCGAATTGCTCATGATTTTTCCTCTGTGTAATCAAATGGTGGAATACGGGCAATCATGCCGCGTTTCAAACTGTCGGGACGTCCGCGCCAAGGCATAAGACCGTCCGGCGCACTGGCAAGCAATTGCGCGCCGATCAGCAGGTCGTCAGCATCGTCTTGTGCAAGGCCGCCAAAAATATAGGACCAGCCATCAACACTGCGAATACTGGCGCTCAAACCACGCTTGCAATTGGCAAGACAATTGACGCTACGTACCTCGATGCCAACATCCTGGGCCTTCGCGATAGCGGCAGATGACAAAAGCGCGCCGGGGCGGGGATCGGCATTCGGATCGTCCTCGCTGCGACAGTTTCGGCAGACAAATACGACGACACCATCAGCGGTGCCGTTTTGTGTTTTACCATCAGGGCAGGGTGATGTTGCCGTAATATCCAAATCCGTATTCGCTTTCCGCGCCTTCAAAAAAATCATGGGGTGCGGTTATCGAAAACGGCAATTCATCGCGATGAGAGCCAGATATTCGATCGGTTCGACTGACCGGAGCACCCCGCCCGACAGACGTATTTTCCTGAAACGGCAGGTCTCCTGGCTTGCGGCTTATGGCGCCCGTGTCGCCGCCTTCCCGAACATATGTCCAGTGGCGTTTCGGCGTGGGCTGACCGCTTACAGTTGCGGGGGCAGCCACGGAGTGGCCCGTCAAATCGGGGCGGAACCGTGTTCCCTCTTAGCTTTTCCCGTTGCCGGAAAAAGACCGTCAGTGATTTACACTTAGGCGCAACCGCTGCTGCGGTCAATGCAAAGCCCACATGCCGCCAGCATTGCCGGGTGAGGCAAATTGGCTATAGTTGCCGCTTCGCAAATAGCAGATAAGCGTTTTTAGACATAGCAATGACAGGAATACCGCCATGACCCGCGAGATTACCGAGACTGAGGCCGAGCGTCACCGCCAAAAAATGGTCAATCGCAAAGCCGTCCAGGATGCCGAAGTCGCGGAAAAAACGGTCGAAAAAGGGCTTTTGATCGTCAATACCGGACCGGGTAAAGGCAAGTCTACCGCGGCCTTCGGTCTGGCGCTGCGCATGCTTGGCAATGGCCGCCGCGTCGGTGTCGTGCAGTTCATAAAGGGCGCTTGGGCGACCGGTGAACAACAAGCCTTGACTCTGTTCGGAGACCGCGTCGAATGGCGCACCATGGGCGAAGGTTTCACGTGGGACACTCAGGATCTGAAACGCGATGTCGCCGCAGCCGCCAAGGCATGGGCGGAAGCAAAGACGCTTATGGAGGACAAAACGATCGGACTTCTTGTCCTCGACGAGTTGAACATTGCTCTCCGCTACGAATATCTTGACCTGAACGACGTGATCGAGACATTGCAGAACCGTAGCCCCGATTTGCATGTTGTCGTCACCGGCCGTAACGCCAAGCAGCCTTTGATCGATGCTGCTGATATGGTGACTGAGATGACGCTGGTGAAGCATCACTTCAAGGCTGGCGTCAAAGCCCAGGCCGGTATCGAGTTTTAGGATAAAACCACATGGCAGCACGCGTTCTGATGTTTCAGGGCACCGGCTCTGATGTCGGCAAATCGCTTATGGTCGCAGGCCTTGCCCGCGCCTTTGTCAAACGTGGCTTGTCGGTGCTGCCATTCAAACCTCAAAACATGTCCAACAATGCTGCTGTGACCGCTGACGGCGGTGAAATTGGCCGCGCCCAGGCGCTACAGGCGCGCGCTGCCGGCGTTCCTCTATCTGTTCACATGAACCCGGTGCTGTTGAAGCCGCAAAGCGAAACCGGTGCGCAGGTGGTTGTGCAGGGAAAGGTCATTGGTAATGCTAAGGCTGCCGATTACCAGCATATGAAGGCAGGTCTGATGCCGCATGTGTTAGAGAGTTTGGAACGTCTCAAGTCACAAGCTGATCTGGTGCTGGTCGAAGGTGCTGGCAGTGCCTCCGAAGTCAATCTGCGCGCCAATGATATTGCCAATATGGGATTTGCCCGTGCCGCCGATGCACCCGTCATTCTGATCGGCGATATTGACCGAGGAGGCGTTATCGCCAGCCTGGTTGGCACCAAAACGGTTCTGGACCTGGATGATGCGGCGATGATCGAGGGATTTATCGTCAACCGTTTCCGCGGCGATCCAACACTGTTCGACAATGGAATGCGGATCATTGCCGACAAAACCGGATGGCGCAGCATAGGCCTTCTGCCTCACTTTGCCGAGGCGCAACAGCTACCGGCCGAAGACGCGCTTGGCCTGAGTGGGCCCGCCACACAAAAGCCCGGCGCAAAAATCCGTATTGCAGTGCCGATCCTGCCGCATATTTCCAATTTTGATGATCTCGATCCTCTCGACATGGAAGAGACTGTCGAACTTGTCAGGGTGAGACCCGGACAGACCATTCCAGCCGATTGCGCGCTGGTTCTCCTGTGCGGATCAAAGTCGACAATTGCTGATCTGGAAGTGCTGAAAAAGTCCGGGCTTGATATCGATATCAAGTCTCACGTCAGACGCGGCGGTTATGTGCTGGGCCTGTGTGGCGGCTATCAGATGCTGGGCAACACGATCGCCGACCCAAAGGGCATCGAAGGACCGCCAGCCACGGTCGAGGGTTTGGGCCTGCTTGACGCCGACACCGTTTTGACAGGAGATAAGCGCCTCGCCTCGGTGACCGGTTCAAGTTTCGACGGTACTTCATTCTCCGGCTATGAAATGCACGTCGGCATTACCACTGGTAAAGACTGCGACCGACCGTTTTCATCTGTCGATGATCACATTGAAGGGGCGATTTCACCGGCGGGGCGTGTTCTCGGCACCTACATCCACGGTCTTTTTGCCGATGATCGACAAAGAGGCGTGTGGCTGGAGCGGTTAGGTGGCAGCAGTTCGGCACTCAATTACGAACAGCAGGTTGATGAAGTCCTTGATCGATTGGCGGCCCATATGGAAACTCATCTCGATCTGGACAGACTTTTGGCTATCGCCCGATAACAAGAACTAGACAACCAAACAGCGCAATCAGCAATCCATCGGCGATCCGTGTCAGCTTCAAGGCGCGACGAATGTCGGCGGCCGTCAAGTCACGACGTCCACCTCTGCCCATAAAACGTGCCTCAATCATCTGGCCATCATAGGAACGCGGGCCAGCAAGCGCGTAGCCCAAAGCACCGGCAAGTGCCGCTTCCGGCCATCCAGCGTTGGGAGAGCGATGATGATGCGCATCACGTTTGATGGCATTCAGCGCACGCTTGGGAGACGCGTCCTTTACGAACACGGCAGCGACTACGAACAGATAACCAGTCAGACGTGAGGCTGGCAGATTGACCAGGTCATCCAGCTTGGCTGATGCCTTGCCAAAGGCTTCATAACGCTTGTTGCGGTGGCCGATCATGCTGTCTGCCGTGTTGATAGCCTTATAGGCTGCACCACCGGGCAAACCCAACATGCCGATCCAGAAAGCGGGGGCAACGATGCCATCGGAAAAATTTTCAGCCAGACTTTCAATTGCTGCCCGGCAGACGGCCGCTTCGTCAAGCTGATCCGGGTCACGGCCGACAATCATTGACACGGCTTTGCGACCACCTTCCAACCCTTCGGCTTCAAGTGCGATTGCAACCGCCTCGACATGCTGCTCAAGGCTTTTCTGTGCAGGCAATGCAGCGCAAACGATCACCACAAACAAAAGGCCAAGGGGCAGAAGAAATAAAACGGACTGCACCAGCGATGCCAGAAAAATGGTCACCACCAGCAAAACAATCAACGCCGTCATACCCATGACTTTTCGTTTTGCAAAATCGTCACTCTCCCGGTTCCATTTTTTATCGAGGAGCGCAATAAACGAACCAACCCATGTCACGGGGTGCCCGATACGGGCAAAAAGCCAGTTCGGATAACCGGTGAACCGTTCGATCAGCAGCGACAGGAAGGCGAGAGCGAAAAACATGGACAGTCCAATAGCAGAAAAGATTGAGCCTGTGATCCTGCACGGCGGAAATCTTGCCCGGGCCCGTAGCCTGTTTCCACAGGCACCAAAGCCCTGGATCGATCTTTCGACCGGCATCAATCCAATTTCCTATCCACATTCGCCCATTCCGGCAGAGGCTTATTCGCGCCTGCCAGAACCGGCATTGGCAGAGGTCCTTAGAGAACGCGCTGCACGCGCCTATGGCGCGCCCTCTGCGGCGTATGTGGTGGCGGCACCGGGCACGCAGATCTTGCTGCCGCTGGTATCTGAGCTGGCAAAAAAATCGGCCAAACCGAAAGCCGTCATTCTGTCACCCACCTATGCCGAACATGCCCGTGCTGCGCGATTGAATGGGTTTGAGGTGATCGAGACGGATGACTTCGCGACGCTTTCGACGGCTGATCTCGCCATCGTGGTCAACCCAAACAATCCGACCGGTCGCGTCATTTCGAAGCCAGACCTTTTAGCGCTGGCCACAACGCTGAAGGCGAAAGGCGGCATGCTGATTGTCGATGAAGCATTCGGCGATGCTGGGGACGGTTATGAAAGCTTGTGTGGTGATGTCGATCAGGACGGCATTGTCGTTTTGCGCTCATTCGGCAAATTTTACGGCATGGCAGGTTTGAGACTTGGCTTTGCAGTAGCAACACCACAGATCGCTGGAAAGCTGGAAAGCCGCCTTGGGCCTTGGGCCATTTCCGGCCCCGCGCTCCACATTGCCACGGAAGCACTGAGCGACAAGCATTGGCAGGTGGATATGCGCCTGCACCTTCGGCAAAAATCCGAACGGCTGGATGAGGTGCTGAACGCTGCCGGCCTGACCGTATCAGGTGGCACAAATCTCTTCCGCCTGGTCCGCCATGAAAACGCTGCCAAGATTTTCAGCCATCTTGGCGAACATGGCATTCTGGTGCGGGCCTTTGAAGAGAGACCGCAGGATTTGCGTTTTGGACTGCCGGGACGACAGGAAGAATGGCAGCGGCTTCGTGATGCCTTGAAAGGCGTGTAATAAAAAATCCCCGGTCAGAACCGGGGATTTTATTGGCTTAATCAGTATCAACCCTTGAAAGTATATTCCGCAATCGACGCGGGCTTCATTTCAATGGAGAAGCCCGGCAGTTTTGGCGGCATATAGGCAGCCTCACGGATATCGCAGGGCTCGATGAAGTGCTCATGCAGATGGTCGACATACTCGATGACGCGGCCTTCCTTGGTGCCGGAAACAACGAGATAATCAATCATCGACAGGTGCTGGACATATTCGCAAAGGCCAACACCACCAGCATGTGGCCAGACTGGCAGATTGTATTTCGCAGCAATCAACAACACGGCCAGAACTTCGTTCAGGCCACCCATGCGGCATGAATCGATCTGCACAACGTCAATCGCACCTTCAGCGATGAACTGCTTGAACATGATACGGTTCTGGCACATTTCACCAGTCGCAACCTTCACATCGCCAATCGCCTGACGGATCTTGCGGTGGCCGGCAATATCATCCGGGCTGGTTGGCTCTTCGATGAAGAACGGCTTGGAGAAGGCCAGCTTGTTGACCCACTCGATTGCCTGATCAACTTCCCAGACCTGGTTGGCGTCGATCATCAGGTAACGATCCGGACCAATCACTTCACGTGCAATGGTCAGACGGCGGATATCGTCTTCCAGATCACGGCCAACCTTCATCTTGACGTGATTGAAACCGGCGTCGATGGCTTCCTTGCAGAGACGGCGCAGCTTGTCGTCGTCATAACCCAGCCATCCAGCAGAAGTCGTGTAGCAGGGATAACCTTCATTTTTCAGCGTCTCAACACGGGCGGCTTTACCGGCTTCCGCCTTCTTGAGGATAGAAAGCGCATCTTCACGCGACAAAACGTCGGTCAGGTAACGATAGTCAACGATATCAGCGATTTCTTCTGCGCTCATATCGGCAACAAGCTGCCACACCGGCTTGCCAGCCTGCTTGGCCAAGAGATCCCAGACGGCATTGACGACGGCACCGGTGGCCAGATGCATGGCACCCTTGTCTGGACCGATCCAGCGCAGCTGGCTGTCGCTGGTCAGGTGACGCCAGTATTGACCCGGATTTTCCAAGACCTTTGCGAGGTCGGTACCGATGACGAGGTGGCTCATCGCCTTGATCGCCATGCAGCAAATGTCATTGCCGCGGCCGATGGTGAAGGTCAGGCCGTGGCCTTCCAGACCATCCGTGTCGGTTTTCAACACCACATAGGCTGCCGAATAGTCTGGATCGGGGTTCATGGCGTCCGAACCGTCGAGGCTCTGAGAGGTCGGGAAACGCAGGTCGTATACTTTAAGGTCGGTAATCTTGGTCATGGCCGGTTACTCGCGGTCAGGGGAAATAAAGGTTCTCAGTCGTGGTGGAATGTTTCTTCCATCATAGCCCACCACTCTCCATCCTTGCGGCTTTCAAGCGGTTGCTGACAGGGAATGGTGAAAGACCACCATTCCTGATTTTTTGGGTCGGCAGCGATACGGGCCATATCGGCTTCATAATCCGTGCCGTGATATTCCCAGTATCCGAAAAGCAGGTTTTCCGGCTCGCGCAGGAAGATCGTGTAGTTGCGGATATTGCTTTTGCTGATCAGCTCCAGAACTTCCGGCCATACCGCCGCATGAAGTCGCTTGTATTCCGCAATCATGTCCGGCTTGACGCCAATGACCATGCCCATGCGCTGCATTGATAACTCCTGTTACTGCTTTATGGTCGCCATTGCAGCGCGAAGACGCGTCTGCGGCAGATTGAGGCCGAGCTTTTCAGCCCATGCGATAACCGGTGCGATACGGCGGCGTTTTTTCTCGTCGTGATTGCCGGCAATATCGGCAAGTCGGTGAGCGAGGTACGGGTTGAGAAAACGCTCGCGAACATCGTCCACATAGGCCTTTGCCTCAGTTCCCAAACCTTCAGCGGCAAACAGCGGCAGAACCTCTTCATGCCAGACGGCTTCAAGATCGGCACGTAAGTCCAAATCTGCCATGGCTTCACGCACGGTCTCGTCCTTGGCACGCGCATCTACCAACCAGCGTTCGGCCAGATAGCTGTGGCCGAGATTGAGAAGGTAGAGCTTCAGGTTTTCGTAATGATCGAGATCATCAGTCAAAACGAGATGAGGGTGCACACAGGGCAATGTCAGCCCAGCCTGATTTTCAACAGCCCAGATGGCGTAGGGTTCTGCAACCGCACCAACCGGCTCGATTGGCTCCGAAACAATCCGGTCAACGAGGCTGTTGGCAAAACGACACTTTTCCGTCAGGTAAAACGTGAAACCCGCAGGCAGTTGCCAACTGTCGGCAAGTTCACGGATGATATCCTTCAACCGTTCGCCATTACGCGGGATCAGTTCGCAAGGGAAAATCGAGATTTCACTTTCCGGGTGAAGCTGCCAGCGCTCCAGCAGCAACAAGCACAGCTTGGCCGGAAAGCTTTTTGGAACCCGGGTAAAATCATCAGCCAATTCGACGGTATCGTCCGAATCCAGCTCATAACCCTTGTCGCCGGTGTTTGAGATAATCACCTTCGCAACAGAGGCAATCTCGCGAACGGTCTGCCAATCCTGGTTCGCATTCAGGCCAAACGCCACAGCCATGCCACGACGCTCCTCATCAACAGCGACGCCGTTTTTCAGACCACGGATACGCACCGGATAGCCATCGGGTTTACCCAGTGCAGCGATACGTGCCGCACTCTGGGCATTGCCTGTTGTCTGGACAATGGCAATCTTGCCAAGCGCCTTGCCCGCTTCCAGTGCTTCCGACACGAAGAGGTCGGCATGCGCCAGGAGAAAACGACTTGTCCCGAACTGCAGGATGGGAGTGGCTTCGCTCATTGAACCTCAACCATGCCTTTCACAACGCCAGCAGCCGGATCGAGCAGATCAGAAAACTTCTCCGGAACCTCTGTGAGTGTCAGACGGTGTGTGATCAAGGCATCCGGCACGCCACCGCTGCGCTGTGCAGCAATGACCCGTTCAAAATCCTCGATGGTCGCGTTTCGGCTGCCGAGCAGTGTGGTTTCCCGCTTGTGGAACTCCGGATCATTAAAGGTGATGTCGCTGCTGACGATCGATACCAGCACGTAGGTGCCGCCGTGACCGACGAACGAAAAACCACGCTCCATGGCCTTCGAATTGCCTGTTGCATCAAAAACAGCATCAAAAAAATCGCCGCCGGTAATCTCCGACAGCCTGTCCTTGTCGCCATCGCCGAGCTGAACGGTCTCATCGACACCAAGGTGTTTCTTGCAGAAATCCAGACGGTCTGTGCGTCCGTCAATGACAGTGACGCGTCCGCCATCAAGCTTTGCAAATACAGCAACGGCCATGCCGATGGGACCACCGCCAACGATCAAAACATTCTGGCCTTTTTCGACTTTGGCGCGGCGCACGGCATGCGCACCGATGGCCAGAAATTCGGTCATCGCGGCCTGATCAAGGCTCAAGCCTTCGGCCTTGAGAACGAATTGCTGTGGCACGCTGAGATATTCCGCCATGCCGCCGTCGCGATGCACGCCCAGAACGCCAATATTGCGGCAGCAATTGCTCTTGCCTTTGAGGCAAGCGCTGCAGTGACCGCAGGAGATGTAAGGAATGATCGTGACGACATCGCCCTTGGCAAGGGTACTTCCCTGCGGTGCTTCTTCAACAGTACCGGACAACTCATGTCCCATGATGCGCGGATAGGACAGATAAGGCTGATTGCCCGTGAAGATGTGCAGATCGGTACCGCACACACCAATGCGTCGTACACGCACCAGCACTTCGCCATCGCCACGTGACGGCATGTCCTTGTCAACGGCTGTCAGTGTTCCGGGAGAATCGCAGCTTATTGCAAGCATCACATCACCTGTTTTCAGAAGACGACCGGCGTTCGGTCAGATTGTAGAAAGAAACGGCGTTTCCACCGAAGACGGCATCGTGATGCTGCTGCGGCACGATATCGAGGCACATCTCCAGCCAGCCAGCATAATCGCCAGCAAGCCGCAGCACAGGCCAGTCACTGCCCCAGATCACGCGCGAAGGACCGAAAAGCTCAAGGATCGTTTCCGCGTAAGGACGGACAGCCTGAGGTTTCTGATCACCGGCCTCGGTCAGCAGACCCGACAATTTGCAGGATACATTGGGTAGGCCTGCCAATGCCGCCATGTTCTGACGCCATTCGCTGTAATGGCCGGTCGCTATCCAAGGTTTGGCACCATGGTCGATAACCACCGGAAGATCAGGATGGCGTGAGAAAAATTTGAAAAGTGCGGGCAGATGTCGAGGCAAAACCAACGCATCGAACACGAGACCACAGGCAATCATCGCACCGATTGCCGGGTCCAGCGCGGGATCATCGATCCAATTGTCGTCTTCCAGACCCTGCAACATGGGCCGAAAACCCTTAAGCACCGGATTGGCGGACAATGCCTTGATGGCCTCTACAGCCCCCGGGGCCTTCAAATCCGTCCAGCCAACCACACCTTTGATAAAGCTGTTACTGGCCGCCAGATCGAGCATAGAGGCGGTGTCCGCCTCGCTCTCCATCGTCTGAACCAGAACGGTGCCGTCAATGGACTGCGCGTCCAGCAAAGGCTTTAGATCCTGAGGGGAAAAATCCTGGTAGATTGCCTCCAGGGACGGCGGGGGCCATTGGCCCTGCCGATCCTTCATAAGCCAGAAATGCTGATGGGCATCAATCCGCATGTCGATCAAGCCTTGCCGCCAGGAACCGGTGCACCCTCGGCAATCAGGCCACGCTTGCGCAGCTCGGCCCAGAATTCGGCCGGAACTTCTTCCTCGAACCACTCAATGTTTGAGGTCAGCTGGCTTGCGTTGCGCGCACCCGAAACCACCGTGACGGAGGCAGGATGGGCGAGAGGAAATTGCAAGGCTGCTGCCTGCAACTTGACGCCTGTGTCAGCGCAAACAGCTTCCAGTGCTTCAACGCTTTTGACGATGTCAGCTGGCGCATCGGCATAGTTGAACTTCTTGTTGCCTGCCAGAATGCCGGAGTTGAACGCGCCGGCGATGACGATCGCGGTGCCAGCCTTGGCGCTATTGTCCATGAAGGCAAGGCTCTGCTGTTCCAGCAGCGTATAGCGACCGGCCAGCATGGCAACATCAACGTCGAAAACCTGCATGGCATCACGAATGACTTCCCACTCGTTGACGCCAAGGCCAACAGCCTTGACCGACCCTTCGTCACGCAGCTTTGCAAGCGCCTTGAAACCGCCGCCAGAGGTCAACTGCTCCCAGTAATGCGGGTGCTTTTCACCATGCGTCGCAGAACCGATGTCGTGGATGTACAGAATATCGGGTCTCAGAATTCCAAGACGCTGCTGGCTAGCGTCAAACGAACGCAAAACGCCATCATAGGAATAATCATAATTCGGGCGGAACGGCAGCGGAGCGACATAGGCATCTTCCTCCGGACCAACCGTATCGTCAGGAACCATAACGCGGCCAACCTTGGTGCTGACGGTGTAATCCTTGCGATCATGTTCGGTCAGCATCGTGCCGAGACGACGCTCCGAACGAGTGTAACCGTAAAACGGTGCGGTATCGAAATAACGAATGCCGCTTTCCCATGCCTTTTCGAAAGCACCCTTCGATTCTTCGTAAGGCGTAACACGGTAAAGATTGCCCATCTGGGCGCAGCCAAGCCCCATAAGGGTAACGTCAACGGAGCGGCGGGGCAGCTTGCGCGTATCGGATACTTTCATCGTCTGGCACTTTCAATCAGGCGTTTGCAGGAGAAACCGGCGCGCCGCGTTTCGCGACGCGCCCTGTCTGGCAGATTAGTAAAGAACGTTCTTTGCTTCCGGCTTTTCGATGTTGTCCTTGGTGACAACAACCACACCGGTATCAACGAACTTCTCGACCTTTTCCTTGTTGAGGATTTTGCCGATTGTCTGCACGCCAAGTTCACCCATCTGGTAGGAGCCCTGAACGGCAATACCGGCCAGTGTACCGTCCTTGACGAATTCCTGCAGGTCCTGGTTACCGTCAAAGCCGATACCGACAACCTTGCCAGCCTTGCCGGACTGAACGAGCGCACGGCCAACACCGATTGCTGTTGGCTCATTGGCGCCAAAGATGCCCTTGAGGTCTGAATTGGCAGCCAGAACGTCGGTGGTCTGGTTCAGAGCCGTTGCCATCTGCGACTGCGAATAGAACGGACCAACGATTTCCAACTTGGAATTTGCCTTGATGTAATCGGTAAAACCACCAACGCGACCAATTTCAGAACCGGCACCGGCAACGTAGGACATGATGGCGATCTTGCCTTCGGTACCGACCTTTTCGATCAGCGCCTGCGCTGCAAGTTCACCGGCCTTCTTATTGTCGGTAGCAAGGAAAGACTGGTAGTACTGCTCGGAACCCTCAGCAAGCTGGGAGTCGATCAGCACGACAGGAATACGGGCTTCCCATGCCTTCTTGACGGCTGGAACCAGTGCGTCTGGATCAGACGGAGCGAGAACGATGCCGTCAACCTTACGGTTTACTGCGTTTTCAACCATGTTCACCTGGTCAGCAATCGCAGATTCCGAAGCCGGGCCCTGGAATGTGATCGTGTGACCGTTCAGGTCCTTGATCGCAGCGTCTGCGCCCTTCTGGACGTTCTGCCAGAAGGTGGAGTTTACCGTCTTGACGATAACTGCAATTTCACCGGCCTGAACGGTGGAAACGCTCCACAGTGCGATGACAGATGTGAGAAGGGCAGTCGAAAGTTTCTTCATCTCTTCCTCCAATTATGGCCACTCTGGCCTCTTCGGGAGAACTCCTCGTCCCCCTTGTTGTTTACGGAAAGGGTCCGCGCCCTTCTCAGCGGCGGTTACGCAACTGGTCGATCCACACGGTCACCAGAATGACGAGGCCGATGATAATTTGCTGCGTGAATGCCGAAACACCGTTCATGTTAAGACCATTGCGCAGAATACCGATGACAAAGGCACCAATGCCTGTGCCGGAAATTGTACCAACGCCACCGATCAGCGACGTACCGCCGATCACCGCGCTGGCAATCGCGTCCAGTTCGTACATCACGCCTTCATTCGGCTGTGCGGTCACAAGACGAGACATCAGAACGCAGCCTGTCAGGCCGGCAAGCGTACCTGAAAGAATGTAGGTAAAGTTGGTGACCCGGCTGACATTGACGCCGGACAGGCGCGCAGCTTCCGCGTTGGAGCCAACAGCATAGATATGGCGGCCAAGTACTGAGCGGTTGAGCATCAGAGATACGGCAATACCGATGACGACCATCAGAATGACCGGGTAGGGAATGCCTGGGAATACAACATTCGGGAAGCCGTCTTCGCCGATGTTGACGACACGGAACAGCGCGCCGTTACCCAGAACGCCAAAGGATTCACCGAGGCCGGACACTGCGCGGGCACCGGTAATCTGCAGGGCCACGCCACGTGCAATCAACATCATGCCAAGCGTTGCAATGAACGGCGGCAGCTTGAAGCGTGTGACCAGAAGGCCGTTGATGTAACCACAGATCGAACCGGTCAAAATGCCGAGAAGCATCGCAAACGGCACGGGGATACCAAGTTCTTTCACCGCAAGCGCGGCAACAACACCGGCAAGCGCCAAAACCGAGCCAACCGAAAGGTCGATACCGCCGGTGATGATGACGCAGGTTGCACCAATACCGAGAAGAGCGATCGACGTGACCTGCAAGGCGATGGTCATGGCATTGCTAACGGTGAAGAAAGCACTGCTGGTGAGCGAAAACACGATGGTCAACGCAACAAGGCTGCCCAGCGCCGCAAACTTCTGGATGATATCCTTCTGGCGGTCACTTAAAGACATGTTCTTTTGTTCAGGATTATTGCTGCTCATTGCATTCCTCACTGCGCCGCCGGTACATAGCCGGATGCGTATCGCATGATTTCTTCCTGGTTCGTTTCGGCCGTCTTCAAGACACCGGTGATCTTGCCTTCATGGAAGACGGCAATACGATCGGTCAGACCCAGCACTTCCGGCAATTCGGAACTGATGAGAATGACGCCAATGCCCTGTGCGGCCAATTCGTCCATGATTTTGTAGATGGCAAATTTCGCACCCACATCGATACCGCGGGTCGGTTCATCGAAGAACAGGATGCGGGATTCGCGGAACAACCATTTGCCGATGATGATTTTCTGCTGGTTACCACCGGATAGCAGACGAACAGTCTGCTCGATCGACGGCGTCTTGACGTTGAGAAGATCGACATATTTGCGGGCAATCTCATTGTGCTTAGCAAAATCAATCACGCCAAACTTGCTGGAAACCGCTTCCATGTTGGCAAGCGTCGTATTGGCTGCCACCGACATCTTCACCGCAAGACCATCACTTTTGCGGTCTTCGGAGAGATAGGCGATCCCTTCGCGGATAGCATCCTGCGGGGTGCGAATATCAAGAACGCGGCTTTCAAAGGTGATCTCGCCGGAATCTAGCGGATCTGCACCAAAAATCGCACGCGCGACTTCGGTACGACCGGCGCCCATCAGCCCGGCAAAGCCGAGAATTTCACCGCGCTTCAACTCAAAACTGACATCCTCGAATACGCCCTTGCGGGTCAGTCCCTTGACGGCAAAGATAACCTCGTCGGTCGGCGTGGATGTGCGCTCAGGGAATTTTTCCTCCAGTGACCGGCCAACCATCTGGGCAACGATATTATCAACCGTTGTTTCAGCAAATTTGGCAGTGGAGATATAACGACCGTCACGCAAGATGGTGACGCGGTCAACGATCTGCGCCATCTCGTCCAGACGGTGAGAAATATAAACGATGCCGACACCGGACCGTTTAAGGTCATGAATGACCTTGAACAGCAGGGTGGTTTCCTGCTCGGTCAGCGACGAGGTAGGCTCGTCCATGATCAGCACTTCGGCATCCAGAGACAGGGCCTTGGCAATTTCCACCATCTGGCACTGCGCAACGGAAAGGCCACGCACCGTCTGGTCGGGATCAATATCGACACCCAGACGATCAAGACAGCGCTTGGCATCGGCGCGCAGTTTTTTGCGATCGACCCAGAACCCACGACGCGGCTCGCGCGCCAGATAGATGTTTTCCGCCACACTGAGATGCGGAATGAGGTTCAGTTCCTGATGGATGATGGCAATGCCGGCCGCTTCGGATTCGAGCGGCGAGGAATACTGAACCTTGTTACCTTTGTGAATGATTGTACCTTCAGTCGGCTGATAAACGCCGCTGACAATTTTCATCAATGTTGATTTTCCGGCACCGTTTTCACCACAGACCGCATGCACTTCACCGCGCACGAGATCAAAATCTACGCCCGACAAGGCCCGAACACCGGGGAATTCCTTGGTGATATTTTCGAGGCGCAGTAGGGTTTCGGCAGCACCGGCAAAGCTATCGCCAGGCGTATTTGCGCCTACGATATTGAGTTCGCCTTGTGACATTTGAGATCCTCCATGCGCAACCACGCTCCACCCGGTTGCCTTCAATCGGAGGCAATGGTTAGGCCGCATTTTTTTATTGGTCAAGCCAATTATCGCAAAACTTCGAAACCAGCCTTATAGCAGAAAATTATGAACCGCAATAAATCTATATAATTCAATATTTTAAACTTATTCTTGCCTATTGTCACACTTATAGATACGGTAAGGCCAAATTTCGCAAACTTAAAATGCTCATACTCAACGAGATAATTGGCCTGACCAAACACATGGAAACACGTCGCCTTTACCAGCAGATTGCCGATCAAATCCGTGAGTTGATCGATCAGGGCGAATTTCAGCCCGGATCGCGCCTGCCAGCGGAGCGGGAACTGGCCCAGAAACTGGGTGTTTCACGGCCATCCCTACGCGAAGCACTGATTGCACTTGAAATCGATGGCAGCGTTGAAATTCGTATGGGGTCCGGCGTCTATGTGTCTGCGGAGCCCGCCACCACCACATGGCAAACCAAGTCGATGGGCGACAGCCCGACCGAGCTGATGCAGGCGCGTGCTGCCATTGAGGGTGCAACAATTGTTTTGGCCGCAAGCCGTATTACACAGGAAGCACTCGTTACGCTTCGCCAGTTACTGGACGGCATGAAGAAGGAAATCGATCTCGGCAAAAAGCCGCTCGATCAGGATCGACTGTTTCACATTACCATTGCTGAACAATCGCAAAACAGCGTGTTGGCCCGTATGGTGGCTGAGCTTTTTGACGAACGCCACAGTCCTATTTCCGCCCAGTTTCGCGTCCGTTTTGAGGACCGTGAGACATGGACACGAGCCCTGAATGAGCATGAAGTCATTCTGGCAGCCCTTGAAATGCGCGATCCACTGCTTGCGCAAGCAGCGATGCATAGCCATCTCGAAAGCTCAAAGCAGCGCTGGATCGAGAACTGAGTAGCGCTTTTGCGCAGACATAGACCGGGAGGAGGAAAATCCCCGTGACAGTGCATGATAAAGCATTAAATTCCGAGCCAACCATCCTGCTGAATATCAACGATAACGTTGCTGTGGCCCGCAGATCCATTCCTGCAGGAAACCCGACCGGCAGGGGAGATCTTGTCGCACTTGACCTGATCGGCCGCGGACACAAGGTTGCGCTGAAGACCATCAAGTCTGGCGAAGAAGTCCGTAAATACGGTCAGGTGATCGGTATTGCCACCCAGGACATTGAGCCCGGTCGTCATGTCCACCTGCACAACCTTGCCATGGTACCCTCCGAGCATGCGCACCAGTTCAGCGTCGATATCGAGGAAACCGGCATGCTGCCGGAAGCCGAACGCCGTACATTCATGGGCTACGATCGTGGCCTTGGTGGCGCTGGTACCCGCAATTACATCGGCGTCATCGCGTCCGTGAACTGTTCCGCCACCGTCTCCCGCTACATTGCCGACTACTTCAACAAGCAGGGCGGACTGGACGGTTTTGACAACGTCGACGGTGTCGTTGCGCTGACCCATGGTGGGGGGTGTGCTCTCAACACCAAGTCGGAAGGGTACCGACTGCTGATCCGCACCATTCAAGGTTATGCACGTCATCCCAATTTTGGCGGCATTCTGCTGATCGGCCTCGGCTGTGAAACAAACCAGATTGCCCCCATTCTCGAACACTACCGGATGGAGGAGGGTGAGCGTCTGCGTACCATGACCATCCAGCAGCATGGCGGCACCCGCAAGACCATCGAAGCTGCGATTGCCCAGATCAAGGACATGCTGCCACTCGTCAATCATGCCAAACGCACCCCGCAGCCACTGTCCAAACTGAAACTAGCACTGGAATGTGGTGGTTCGGACGGTTATTCCGGCATTTCTGCAAATCCGGCACTTGGTTACGCATCCGACCTGATCGTGCGCAATGGTGGCACCACGGTGCTTTCGGAAACGCCGGAAATCTATGGTGCCGAACATCTTCTGACACGCCGTGCCGTAACGCCAGCGGTTGCCGAAAAGCTGCTTGAGCGCATTGACTGGTGGCGCGACTATACCGCGCGTAACGGAGACGAACTGAATAACAACCCGTCGCACGGCAACAAGCTGGGCGGCTTGACCACCATTCTTGAGAAATCTCTGGGTGCCGTGGCCAAGGGTGGTTCGATGCCGCTGAAAGCAGTTTATGAATTTGCAGAAACCGTTACCGAACCAGGTTTCGTGTTTATGGACACACCCGGTTATGACCCCGTTGCTGTAACAGGCCAGGTTGCTGGCGGCTGCAACGTCATCTGTTTCACGACAGGACGTGGATCCGTATCCGGCTTCAAGCCCTCACCTTGCATTAAAATCGCGACCAACACTGAAATGTTCGAACACATGCAGGAAGACATGGATCTGAACTGCGGTGAAATCGTCACCGGTGTCGAAAGCATTGAGGAAGCAGGGGAACGGATTTTCGAGCGGATTCTTGCTGTTGCCTCTGGCGACAAGACAGTCAGCGAAATTTACGACTATGGTGATAACGAGTTTGTACCGTGGCAGGTTGGAGCTGTGACCTGATAGGCGTGAAACATCGAAATCGCCACGAAATGGAAAAAGGCCCGGATCTCTCCGGGCCTTTTTGATTATTAAGGTGCTGGGGCCTCTCCCAATAAAGGCTGAGAGAAGCCGCGATGCTTAGTGGCGGAAGTGACGCATGCCAGTGAAGACCATCGCCACGTTATGTTCGTTGGCCGCGTCGATCACTTCCTGGTCACGCATCGAGCCACCCGGCTGGATGACGGCTGTAGCGCCGGCAGCAATCGCGGCTAGCAAACCATCTGCAAACGGATAAAACGCTTCAGAAGCAACCGCAGAGCCCTTTGTCAGTGGTTCGGCAAGGCCAAGCGCCTTGGCGGCATCTTCAGCTTTCAGGGCTGCAATACGTGCGGAATCCACGCGGCTCATCTGGCCTGCGCCAATACCCGCTGTCTGACCATCCTTGGCGTAGATAACGGCGTTGGATTTAACATGTTTTGCGACCTTGAACGCAAACTTCATGTCTTCCAACTCTTGGGCAGTCGGCGCACGTTTTGTCACAACCTTGAGGTCGAGGTCTTCAACCATGCCATTATCGCGGCTCTGAACCAAAAGGCCACCGGAAACGGTCTTGGCTGCGAGGCCACGCCAACGCGGATCTGGCAGACCACCGGCCGACAGCAGGCGCAGGTTTGGCTTGCGCGCTACGATGGCCTTTGCTTCTTCCGTAACGTCAGGAGCAATGATCACTTCGGTGAACAGCTTGACGATTTCTTCGGCCGTCTGCGCATCCAGCGTCTGGTTAAGCGCAATCACGCCACCAAATGCCGATACAGAATCGCAGGCGAGGGCCTTTTTATAGGCCTCAAGCATGGTTTCACCGGTTGCAACACCACATGGATTGGCGTGCTTGATAATGGCGCAGGCCGGACCGTTGGAGGCCGGAAACTCACCCACCAGCTCGAAGGCAGCATCCGTGTCATTGATGTTGTTGTAGGAAAGCTGCTTGCCCTGCAGCAGCGTTGCCGTGGCAACGCCGGGACGCTTCTCCCCGGTCAGGTAGAAGCCCGCGCTCTGATGTGGGTTTTCACCATAACGCATCTTTTCTTTCAGGACGCCGCCAATTGCGCGGTAATCAGGTGCTTCAATTTCAAGCGCATCCGCGAACCAATTGGATATCATCGCGTCATAGGCAGCTGTACGAGCATAGGCCTTGGCAGCAAACTTCTGGCGCAGCGCGTAGGTTGTCTGGCCGTCATCAGCCTTCAGTGCATCCAGCAAAGCGCCGTAGTCGGACGGATCAGTGATAACTGTGACATAGGCATGGTTCTTGGCTGAAGCGCGGATCATGGCCGGGCCACCAATATCGATATTCTCAACCGTTGTCGGGTAATCACCACCCTTGGCGCGAACTTCCTCGAAGGGGTAGAGATTGATGACGGAAAGATCGATGCCTTCGATACCGTGCTTTTTCATGGCAGCGATGTGATCAGCGTCATCACGGATCGCCAGAAGACCGCCATGCACATTCGGGTGCAGCGTCTTGACGCGGCCATCCATGATTTCCGGAAACTTCGTGACGTCAGAAACGTCGGTAACCGGCAAGCCAGCATCGGCAATAGCCTTCGCGGTTCCACCTGTCGACAGCAGTTTCACACCCATTGAAGCCAGTGTGGTGGCGAGTTCGATGATGCCGGTCTTGTCCGATACGGACAAAAGTGCCGTGCGAATTTTGACTTTATCCGGGGCGGGGATTTTCTTGGAAACAACAGCCATCGGCTTACTCCGTATAGGCAGGAAAATCAGCCGGAAGAAGAGACCGGCCGTTGGGGTCGCGTTAGCACACCTTCCCACGGGAATAAACACGAATCAGGCAATCATTCAGGCCTTACGGTCTAAAAACCAGCGTATTTCGCGTACTTCGGGAACGTCGAAAGCCACTTCAATCTGTTGCGACCGCCGTGGGCCGGACACATTTGCCATGAAGATATCATCGGTAATGGCAAGGGCTCGGCCGGGAACTGAGAAATGCCAGCGGGTACCATCAGGTGCAGTCAGAACTACGGTTTCATCATTGAGCTGGCTAAGTTCGATCAGGGGATGAACATGGAAGCGCGCAACAGCCAGCAGGCTTTCAGGAATATGTTTGTTGTTCTTGCCAGCTACATAGACAATGTCACGACCCCGGATACGTGTTCCAGCCTCATTCATATCCACTTCGCGCTCATGCAGGTAACCAAAATCGGCAACATAACCGTCATGCTTTGCGGAAACGATGTCGTTTTTATTAGGCCCAGTCGTACGGTTGACCATCACCTCGCGGGCACCTTGCACCATAATTGGTCCGAGAAATGCTGAGCGGGAAAACCGGCATGACGACGTATCGGCCAAGGTCACAGTTGAATGGGCCGCCGTGGAGCGCGCCAATTCTTTCAGTTCGACACTGCCATTTTCCGGAGAACCGGAATTGACGATAAAGCGATACCGTCCTGCAGACATTTCAAAAGACAGACAACCGGCATGGGCAGTTGATGAAAGCTCAACAGATAAAGCCCGGCCAGTGTCAATCAGCACAGTTGTGTCTCCAGCCACCAAACGCTGATAGGCCATATCAGGCAGTTCACGCGTCGTTGCCCCGGCCGTATCGTCATACCGCAGCACAGCCGTCAGTTCGTTGGCCAACGTGCTCGTGGCGCCGTTAAACAGAGCCAGATCACCATCTTGATGCCTGAAAAACCGCAATGCCGGAAATATTCGGTCAATTGCGGAAACAAGCCCGGACGGAACAGTGTGTCCGAGATTAATATAGCTGTGACGCAGCGGCAGCAGATCCAGCAACAGATCGAGAAGAACCCGCGGATTGCGTGAAACATGCCCGCCATCCGGCAGGACCTGACGTTCCATTTCACGACTTAATTTTCTGGCCTGACGTGACACCCAGGATTGTTTGCCAGACATACAGATTGAGGCGACAGCCAGTGCAATATGTATTCGCAGGCGAGTTTCACCATCGGGCGCAAAGCGGGCGATCATGCCGAGATAACGCACGTGAAAACCCAGTGTCTTCATGAAGCGGCGATAGAAACCACTCTCGGCGTCATTCAGTACAACAGGAGAATGCGACAGGAGCGCAATCAACCGTCTGGCTGCAATGTCCGGCTCCCACGCCAGACCACGCGCTTTTCGCCCGTGCAGCGCCATCCATTCCGCCACCAGTTGGCGGGCCTTTGCGCAGCATTCATTTGTACGGTGAGCACGAATATGACGCAACCATTCAAAGGAATAGAGGCTCTCCGCAAATGCCAGACTTGGCAATTCATCCGCAAAAACCGAAACGCCATCCAGTTCGTAGACCCGGCCAGCCAAAACGATACGACCATTCAGCAATTCTTCCGCAACGAACGGATCAACGGCATGTAAATCTGTCGGTGCTGCAACCAGCCCATCAGGCGCAGACACCCCGGGTATCAGGACCATACGCAAGCCGGCAACCCGTATACGCGCACGACGGTATAGGGTTTTCATAAAAAACCCTGCACTTCCGTAACCGTTGGAGTTAGACCCTGCCAAACCGTTTTTCCCGTCTATACGGTCTCATGCCTGATTTTAAGGAATTGCACACGAAACAAATAATTTAGCAATCAATCACATGATTCGTGATTGATTGCATAATCTTTTTAAGGCACGGAATTTCAAGAAAAAAATCCGACATCAGTTTTTCAGACGTGGAAATCCGTCGGGCTTTGCTTATTTTCTACGCAGCACGGTGGCAAAAAATCCATCGGTTCCGCCAAGCATATCAGGCGTTGTGCGCAAATCGCCGTCGCCGTTGACGGCAGCTTCCAAACCTGGCCAATTTTTTTTGTCCACAGGCACACGTTCCACATTGGTGCTGTCTTGCAGCACGCGGGAAATCATGTGCTCACCCTCAAGAGGGTCAAGCGAGCAGTTGGAAAACACCAGAATGCCACCTGGCTTCACCAGTGAAATGGCGTGGCGCAGCATTCTCTCCTGGAGTCCGGCGAGCTTTTCAATGTCTTCCGGTCCCTTTGTCCATGGAACATCAGGATGTTTACGCAGGGTTCCTGTTGAAGAGCAGGGCGCGTCAAGCAGCACCACATCAAAAGGTTCATCTGTGGTGAACGTCAACAGGTTGCTTTCAACCGTATCGGCTGCAAAACCGAGACGCTCCAGATTGCCGCGAAGTCGCTTCAAACGGTTACCCGATTGATCAAGGGCCGTCACGTCAGCTCCAGCCAAAACAAGCTGTGCGGTCTTGCCACCAGGAGCCGCACAGAGGTCAACCACCCGTTTGCCCTTGATGTCTCCCATCAATCTGACTGGAAGGCTGGCAGCTGCGTCCTGCACCCACCACTCGCCCTGCGTGAAACCCTCGAGATCAGGGATCTGCCCTTCAAAGGCGCCAAGACGTACTGATCCCGTAGCCAGTACCTGACCGCCAAATTTCTCTGCCCAGACTTCTGGATTAGATTTCACCGTAACGTCGATGGTCGAAGGCCAAAGCTGTGCCTGCGCAATCTGCTCGGCTTTTTCTCGACCATAGGCCGAGACCAACCGGTCAAAGAACCATTCAGGCAGCACCGGCACGGTGGAAATTCGTTCCTTGATCTCCTCCTTTTCGCGGCCGAGACGACGCAGAAGGGCGTTGACCAATTTTACGAAACGCCGATTACGAGGATCGCGATGAGCTTGCTCTACGGCAAGATCGACAGCAGAATGGTCGGGTACATCAAGGTAGAGCATCTGCGTTACACCGACCACCAGAACGTGATGCAGCGACCGCGCGCCTGATGGCAAGGGATTGTCCAGCAACATGGATATCGCCGCATCAATACGCGGCAGGTGACGAAGGGCTGTGTTGATGATGGCGCGCACCAAACCACGGTCAGCCGCATTTAGCGCCCTATAGGCCGGATTGCCTGTTTCAGCATCCAGCATACCATCAAGCGATGTTTTCTTATCGATGACAGCAGACAGGATTTTGACAGCAGCATTGCGGGTTTCTAGACCCGGCTTGTTGTCAAACTGCTGTCCACCGTCCTGATCGCTACCTGCTCTTGGATTGTCACGCCGTTTGTTGCGGTGAGGTGTTTTTTTGGCGTGTTCTGCCGTCAAGACCATGGTCCTTTGCGTTCATTGTTTCCGCCCCGTCCCCAGCCGGTGGAGGGTACAGAACGTGTCTTACGCTCGGCATTAGCACTTGTGGCGGGTGGCGTCGATGGCTGGGAAAATTCGTTTGCCATTGCCTGCAGCGCAGCGACACGATTGCCAGTATTCGGGTGCGTGGAAAACAGGTTGTCCATTCTCTCACCGGATAGCGGGTTGATGATGAACATATGCGCAGTCGCCGGGTTACGTTCGGCATCCTCATTGTGCAGACGCTGTGCAGCGCCAGAGATTTTCTGAAGCGCTGAGGCCAGCCATAAGGGATTGCCACAAATCTCGGCACCACGACGGTCAGCGGAATATTCGCGAGTCCGGCTGATCGCCATCTGAACAAGCATGGCCGCCAGCGGCGCAACAATCATGGCAACCAGCACGCCAATGAAACCGAGCGGATTGTTGTTGTTGCGATTGCCACCAAACAGAAACGCAAAGTTTCCAAGCATCGAAATAGCACCGGCAAGGGTTGCCGTAATCGTCATGGTTAAAGTGTCACGGTTTTGGATATGGGCAAGCTCATGGGCCATGACCCCTGCAACCTCTTGCGGGCTCAATCTTTGCAGAAGGCCCGTAGAGGCGGCCACAGCTGCGTTTTCAGGATTGCGGCCCGTAGCGAAGGCGTTTGGTTGCTCGCTCTCGTAGATATAGACCTTCGGCATTGGCAGGCCGGCATTCTGCGATAGATCGCGGATCATCGTAAAAAACTCTGGCGCGTTGCGCTCATCAACCTCCTGGGCGTGATAAGCCGACAACACCATCTTGTCCGAGTTCCAGTAGGAAAACAGGTTCATACCCGCCGCGATGACAAGTGCGATCATCATGCCGCCCTGTCCGCCAATCAGAAAGCCGACCCCCATGAATAAGGCTGTCATGAAGGCAAGAAGCATGGCAGTGCGCGCAAGATTCATCCGTTGTCTCCATTTTACGATGTGTTCGATACGGCCATTTGCCGTAAGATTGTTCCTCGTGTAATTTGGTTATGATAATCCGCTTTTCAATATCAGACTGCCAAAGGCGCGAAACCATGCAGAATGCAGATAACGACAACTTGTTCGACGAGAACGAAAAGAACCTCTCAACACGTAAATTGTCGCCAGCCGCCAAACGAGCCCTGCAGGAAGCAGAAGAGCGCAGAAAAGCGCAACAGGAACTGGAGCTGCCGGCGGAGACCGGCGGGCGAGGCGGCGCTGAGCCCGTGCGATTTGGCGATTATGAGATCAACGGCCGTGCAATTGATTTTTAGTTCGGCGTTTCACGTCGATCAAAATAGCGTGAAAACAAAGACTTAAACGACTGTAGCTACGTAGCATATCTCATTAAGACGTCATTAACCATATAAAACCCGCACCAACGCCGATGCGGGTTTGCAATGAAATCATTTCATTTTCGAAACAATATCAGGCGCGTTCCAGAAGCTTGCAGACAGCCTCAAGCTGCTCCAACGTTTTATAGCTGATACGGATCTGGCCGCCAGACGCTTTGTGATTGATCTTTACATCCAACCCAAGTGCATCCGTCAGTGAACGCTCCAAAGCCAGAGTATCTGAATCCTTGGTTTCCGGTACGGACTGCCGCTGAGGTTCACTCTGTCCCTTGATGTCATTTTGCGCCAAACGCTCAGCATCACGAACGGACAAACCCTTTGACACGATCGTTTTTGCCAGGCCCGATGGATCAGAGGTCGAAACCAGCGCACGTGCGTGACCGGCAGACAGGGAACCCTGTGCCAACATGTCACGAACAGGATCCGGCAGTTTCAACAAGCGCAGGCTGTTGGCAACATGGCTTCGGCTTTTACCGATAATTTCGCCAAGATCGTTTTGTGTATAACCATGCTCAGCAATAAGCTGATCGTAACCCAGCGCTTCTTCAAGTGGATTAAGGTCTGAGCGCTGGACGTTTTCAACAATCGCCAATTCAAGTGCTGTTCGATCGTCCACGTCACGAATAATAACTGGGATTTCTGTAAAGCCCGCTAGCTGCGCAGCACGCCAGCGACGTTCACCAGCGATGATCTCATAACGGCTGGGTTCAACGGTACGCACCACAACCGGCTGCACGATGCCATGTTGACGAATAGAAGCAGCCAAATCCTGCAGTTCGCTTTCATCGAAATGCCGGCGCGGGTTACGCGCGCTGCGGGCTATGAATTCGATGGGAACATTTCGATCGGGATTGACCGTACGCTGCGTATCTCCCGAGGGCAGGGGCTGATCCATCTCACCGATCAGGGCTGCCAAACCGCGGCCAAGCCGACGTTTTGAAATATCGTCACTCATGCATGTCACTCCGTACTATAAACTTGTCCGTCACGCCGCCTTACGCAACCGCTCGCGCTGGATAACTTCCGACGCAAGCTGAAGATAGGCCTGACTACCCGCGCATTTCAGATCGTAGAGAATTGCAGGCTTACCATGAGATGGCGCTTCCGAAACCCGAACATTGCGAGGAATAAGCGTATGATAGACTTTTTCCCCAAGGTGGGTACGCACATCGTTAACAACCTGCTGGGCCAGATTGTTTCTCGCATCAAACATCGTCAATACGATACCCTGGATATCGAGAGTAGGATTGACAGTCTGCCGAACCTGATTGACGGTATCGAGCAACTGGCTCAACCCTTCCAACGCAAAGAACTCGCACTGAAGTGGCACCAATACCGAATGTGCGGCGGCCATGGCATTCATGGTCAGTAGATTGAAGGATGGCGGGCAGTCCAATAGAATATAGGAATAGGTTTTCGCCTGTTCGCTTGACAGGGCGGCCTTCAATCGAAAAGCACGGTTGGGCAGATTCGCGGCTTCCATTTCGAAGCCCAGCAAGTCCATTGTGGATGGCACAATATCAAGATTGGGAACAGCTGTTGGGACGACAGTCTCACCAATCGTATTGCTACCAATCAGCAAGTCATAAGATGAAAGTTTGCGATCGCGGCGATCAATACCCAAGCCAGTACTGGCATTACCCTGCGGATCGAGGTCAACAATAAGAACACGTTCCCCAATTGCCGCGAGTGCCGTTGCAAGATTGATGGCTGTCGTTGTTTTACCAACGCCGCCTTTCTGATTTGCAATGGTGATAATTCGGTTTTTTTCAAACATAATGCCGCACACCCAGAGAATACATCATTATTGAGATGTAAGACGGCTGATTTCCAGAACAACGGAATCTGCCTCAACAACACTGGAATGTTTTATCAGATCAAACTGCCAACGACCACGGGCTTTCGTGATCTCACTTTGGTAATCCCGGCCTTTATTAAAAAAAGCCCTCACTTTTTCGGAATCTTTGGCCCAAGGATGCATATAGTCGAGCAAAAGATCGAGGTCAGCGAGCGCGCGTGCTGAAATCACATCGCAATGCGGAATGATTTCAGGCGCTTTTTCGATGCGAATGGGGTGAACACTGCCCCTTGCACCGGTCTCAGCCAGAGCAACACGCAAGAAAGCCGCTTTCTTATTGTTGCTTTCAACCAGATGAACCCAACCATCATTGAGTTCAGCCAGGAAAATCGCTGTGACAACGCCAGGAAGTCCGCCGCCACTGCCCAAATCAACCCACGTCTGCGGTTGTGGGCTTAGCTGAAAAATCTGCGCGCTATCGGCAATGTGCCGACTCCAGATTTCCGATATGGTGGACGGCGCTGCGAGATTTGTTGTTTTATTCCACTTTTTAAACAGCTCAACATAATGTGTGAGTCGTTCATGTGTTTCACGTGAAACACTTTGGCCGTTTATCTGCATATAAAGACTCGTTATGAGTGCGATTTTACCTGCGGTTGAATCGCTACGTTGTGCTTTTTTACCAACGCCAGAATAAGCGATACAGCGGCCGGTGTCATGCCATCGACACGGGATGCCTGTGCGATATTCAGAGGTTTTGCAGCAATAAGTTTCTGCTTCAACTCATTCGACAGGCCGGAAAGCAAGCTGTAGTCAAAATCATCCGGTATCTTACGATCCTCGTCACGACGAATTTCGATAATATCAGCGCTCTGACGCTGCATATATACAGCATAGCCAGCTTCAATCTCCAGCACTTCGCCAACCTTATTGTTGATCACGCTCAACTCGCTCCAATGTCCACGGAGCTGATCGAGCGAAATATCAGGATAGGACAGCAACTCATAGGCAGAACGGCGCTGCCCATCCTGATTCAACTTCAAGCCAATTTTTGCCCCTTCGTTGGGGCTGATCTGAATTGACTGCAGCAGAGCACGACCGTCTTCGATCGCATCCGTGAATTCAGAAAAGCGCCCAGCGCGGGCCGAACCAATAATTCCCGCTTTCAAACCAATAGGGGTCAGACGCAAATCGGCATTATCAACTCGTAGAGAAAGCCGATATTCGGCACGTGATGTAAACATGCGGTACGGTTCACTGACGCCCTTCGACGTCAGATCGTCAATCATCACACCGATATAGGATTCAGTGCGGCTGAAATGCAGGGCGTCAGCACCGGAAGCATAAAGCGATGCATTAAGACCGGCGACCAGGCCTTGAGCGCCCGCTTCTTCGTAACCAGTCGTGCCATTGATTTGTCCTGCAAGAAACAGACCTTGCACCTTCTTGACCTGCAAAGAAGGGTAGAGCTCGCGAGGATCAACGTAATCATATTCAATTGCATAACCTGGTTGGAAAATTTCAACTTTTTCCAATCCGGGAATACTATGAATGAAAGCTTCCTGAACGGACGCCGGTAACGACGTCGAAATACCGTTCGGGTAAATCGTGTCGTCATCCAGTCCCTCGGGCTCCAGGAATATCTGGTGGCCGTCACGGTCTCCAAAACGAACGATCTTGTCTTCGATGGAAGGGCAGTAACGTGGCCCAACACCTTCAATCTGTCCGGAATACATCGCGGAGAGATGGATATTGTCGCGGATGATCTTGTGACTGTATTCGGTGGTACGGGTCACACCACAATCAATTTGCGGATTAACAATCGCGTCCGTCATGAAAGAGAAGGGGACCGGGTCTTCGTCTGCGGACTGGCGCTCCACCGAATCCCAATCAATTGTTTTGCCATTCAAACGGGCTGGTGTGCCAGTTTTCAAACGACCCAGTTTCAGCCCCAACCGCGCCAGTGTATCGGACAGTCCAACAGATGGCTTTTCACCAACACGCCCTGCGGGAATCTTTTCGGAACCGATATGAATGAGGCCTCGGAGAAAGGTGCCGCTGGTCAGAACAACTGATGCGCAAGGAAACACACGCCCATCCGCCATGACAACTTTTTTGACGATTTTATCTTCAATTTCAATATCATAGGCATCACCTTCGATAACTGTAAGATTATCGATTGAGGCAATTTCCTTAGCCATAGCGAGACGATAAAGCTTGCGGTCAGCCTGCGTACGAGGACCGCGGACAGCCGGCCCTTTTTTACGATTGAGCATACGGAACTGAATTCCGCCCGCATCGGCAACACGGCCCATCAAACCATCGAGAGCGTCAATCTCGCGAACAAGGTGACCTTTTCCCAAACCACCAATCGCAGGATTACAGGACATGACGCCAATGGTGTCGGCTTTGTGGGTAATCAAAGCTGTCTTTGCGCCATGACGTGCCGCTGCCGCCGCAGCTTCGCAGCCCGCATGTCCACCACCGATAACAATTACATCGTAGTGCATCTTTATGCCCTTGTATTACTCTGCGGAAACGGAGAGGGCACTCATTAGCCCGAATGTTTCACGTGAATCATTTGCCAATGCAGAATTCGGAGAAAATCACACCCAATAAATCTTCGACATCTACTCGTCCGGTTATTCTACCAAGAGAACTTGCAGCGAGACGAAGATATTCCGATCGTATGGCCAAATCCTGACCTTCGGATTGCAGCGCATCACTAACATAATTTCGTGTCTCTTCAAGACGTTTCTGATGTCTCTGTCGCGCGGGCGCCAACATCGATGCAGAACCAAGGCGGTTCTCTATATAGTCTCGAATAAATGATTTGAGTTTTTCCAAACCCTGTCCGCTTTCGACGGACAGTTCCAGTGCAAATTCAGATGGCAAAGGTGAGGGACCGCGCTTGTCGCTTTTGCTGCGCACGAGGACGTGGTTACCATTATTGATAGTAGGGCTAGCTTGTTTCGGAATCGAATCGGTATCAACAAGATGCAAAACTAAGTCGGCCGTTTCGGCTTTTGCAACCGCTCTTTTAACGCCTTCCTGCTCGACGGCATCAGTCGTCTCTCTTATGCCGGCGGTATCGGAGACGGTGACGAGATAACCACCAAGGTTAAGATCGACGTTCAAGACATCCCTGGTCGTGCCAGCAATATCGGTAACGATCGCCACGTCACGACCGCTGAGAGCGTTCAGCAGGCTGGACTTGCCGACGTTAGGTTCGCCAACCAGCGCAATCTTGAGGCCGTCTCGGATGATTTCTGCTGACGATGCGGCGGTAAGATGATTGTTAATTTCAGCCAGCAGCGCGTTCATCTGTATCCAAACCTGATTGGCGACAGAGTCAGGTACATCTTCTTCATCGGCAAAATCGAGTTCGGCCTCGATAAACGCACGCGCTCGCGTCAACCTGTCGGCCCAGCCATCGTAAAGAGCAGAGAGTTTGCCAGAACTTTGCTCAACGGCAAGACGACGCTGCATCTCCGTTTCTGCATGTAATAGATCTGCGAGACCTTCAACCTCGACAAGATCCATCTTCCCATTCTCGAAAGCACGCTGGGAAAATTCTCCAGCTTCCGCCGGCCTTCCCCCTTCATGCCCCGCCAACTCCTCAAATACAGCGTTCACCACAGCCCGGCTGCCGTGGACTTGCAATTCCACGCAATCTTCACCGGTAAAGGAGTGTGGAGCTGGAAATGGAAGCACCAGCGCCTGATCAATCACTAGACCATTACGGTTACGAATCGTTCTTAAACTTGCTTTTCTGGAATCCGGCAAAGGACCTTTGATTAGACTTTGCAACATAGGAAATGCCTGTGGTCCGCTGAGTCTGATGACCGCGACACCAGCAGGCAGCGCGCCACTGGACAATGCGTAAATCGTGTCTGAGGTTTTTGTCATCGCTGTCACTTGGTCCTACTTAGGCCCGAACATACAATTATTATCTTCAATAAAAAATGGCCGTGCTGGCATTACACCACACGGCCACTTTATTACTGAATCCGGCTAACCGTCAGGTGTTCATCGAATCGAAGAAATCACCGTTGTTCTTGGTTTGCTTCAACTTGTCGATAAGGAATTCGATGGCGTCCATCGTTCCCATCGGAGCAAGGATACGGCGTAGAACAAAGATCTTCTGAAGATCCTGGCGTGGCACAAGCAGGTCTTCCTTACGTGTTCCGGACTTGAGAATATCCAGAGCAGGGAAGATACGCTTGTCAGCAACCTTGCGGTCAAGCACGATTTCCGAGTTACCTGTACCCTTGAATTCTTCAAAGATAACTTCATCCATACGGCTGCCTGTATCGATCAGCGCCGTTGCGATGATTGTCAATGAGCCGCCTTCTTCGATGTTACGGGCAGCACCGAAGAAACGCTTAGGACGCTGCAGGGCGTTGGCATCGACACCGCCGGTCAGGACCTTGCCAGAAGAGGGAACAACGGTGTTGTAAGCGCGACCGAGGCGGGTGATCGAATCGAGCAGGATAACAACGTCACGACCATGCTCGACAAGGCGCTTCGCCTTTTCAATGACCATTTCAGCGACCTGAACGTGGCGAACTGCTGGCTCGTCGAAGGTAGAGGAAACAACTTCACCCTTCACAGAACGCTGCATGTCCGTCACTTCTTCAGGACGCTCATCGATCAGCAGAACGATGAGATAGCATTCCGGATGGTTAGCAGTGATCGAATGTGCGATATTCTGCAGCAGAACCGTTTTACCGGTACGTGGCGGTGCAACGATCAGACCACGCTGGCCTTTGCCGAGTGGGGCAACCAGATCGATAACGCGAGACGACAAATCCTTCGAGGTTGGAACATCAAGTTCCATCTTGAAACGCTCATTCGGATAGAGCGGTGTCAGGTTATCGAAGTGAACCTTGTGGCGAATCTTTTCAGGATCGTCGAAGTTGATCGAGTTGACCTTCAGAAGCGCAAAATACCGTTCGCCTTCCTTCGGCCCACGGATTGGTCCTTCAACCGTATCGCCAGTCTTCAGCGAGAAGCGGCGGATCTGCGAGGGAGATATGTAGATATCATCAGGACCAGGCAGATAGTTGGCATTGGCGGAACGCAGAAAGCCGAAACCGTCCTGCAGAACTTCCACCACACCTTCACCGATAATCTCGATATCCTGGCTGGCGAGAACCTTGAGGATAGCAAACATCAACTCCTGCTTACGCATGGTGCTGGCGTTTTCGACCTCGAGCGATTCCGCAAATGTCAGCAAATCGGTTGGAGATTTGCTTTTTAGTTCTTGAAGCTTCATTTCAGCCATGAAGAGAAGACCGTTTCAGATATTAAGAAATGATAGGGGAGGGGCGTGCTGAAAAATTCGGTACTGGGTGAATGACCCGCATACGACTGAACAAGACACATGCCGCGAAGATGAGTAGCGGGAAAATAGCGACTGAATTGGAAGCCTGCAAGAGAAAAGCAACAATTCCGCGAAATTTATAAAAATATGAACCGATCAAAACGGTTTCACAACCACAAGTATGACGATGATGATCATCAAGACGGTTGGAACCTCGTTTAACAACCGCCAGTGTCGGGCGCTGTGTTTGTTTTCATCACGCGCAAAAACCCGAACTGCACGGCTGAAATACACATGCGCACCGGTTAGAAACACCACTGCGAGAATTTTGGCATGGAGCCATCCACCCGAAAAGCCATAAACGCTCCAGGCGAGGTAGAGCCCCAGTACCCATGAAATCATCATGGCAGGGTTCATGATCAGCTTGAGAAGACGCCGTTCCATCACCTTGAAGGTTTCGGATTGCACGGAACCGACCGGTGCATCAGTGTGGTAGATGAACAGCCGCGGCATATAAAGCAGCCCCGCCATCCACGAAATGACAGCAATGATATGCAGCGCCTTTACCCAGAGATAGGCCTGATCGGGACCTATCCAGTAGAGCAGGCCACCGAAGCAGGCAAAAACGCTGAGCGCCACAGCTACGCGCAGCCGGGTTTTCCGTCCAGCAGATTCCGAAGTCTGCAGCTCATCACTCATCGTTTAAAACCACGCACGCGGTTCACCAGCTTCGTTACATTCTCAGGATCGGCCTGTGGCGTGATACCATGGCCAAGATTGAAAATCAGTGGACCGTTGCCCAGTGCCTGCAGAATGGCATCGATGCCCTCATCCAGTGCCTTGCCACCGGCGACCATACGCATAGGGTCCAGATTACCCTGTACGGGGCCGTCCTTCTGCAACTCCTGTGCAAAGGAAAGCGGAACAGACCAATCGAGCCCAATGGCATCTGCGCCGGTCTTTTGACGGTAATCCTTCAACAGAAGTCCCGCACCTTTGGCAAAAGCGATGATCTTAGCACCGGGGCGACGGCTACGAACGGATGCAATGATGCGCTGAATCGGCTTCACCGCAAATTTTTCAAACTCACTCTCGCCGAGCACACCAGCCCAGGAGTCGAAAATCTGAACGGCATCTGCGCCGGCGTCAATCTGCGCCACGAGATAATCCGCGGATATGTCAGCGAGAGTAGCCAGCAGTTCTTCCATTGCTTGAGGATGATTATAACCGAACAGACGCGCGGGTGCCTGATCGGGTGTTCCGTGGCCGGCAATCATATAGGTCGCAACTGTCCAGGGAGCTCCACAGAAGCCAAGCAGCGTTGTTTCCTGAGGCAGTTCCGCGCGCAACCGCTTTACGGTTTCAAACACGGGACAGAGATGGGGAAGAACATCGACTTTTGAAAAGGATGCAATGTCTGAAACCTCAATTGGATCCATAGCCGGACCCTTGCCCTCGCTGAAGGTAACATTGCGCTTCAAAGCATCTGGAATAACCAGGATGTCTGAGAACAGGATTGCAGCATCCAGACCAAAGCGGCGAATAGGCTGCAAGGTCACTTCGGTGGCCAATTCCGGATTATAACAGAGGTCCAGGAAACTTCCGGCTTGCTGACGCGTTTGTCTGTATTCGGGAAGGTAACGACCAGCCTGTCTCATAAGCCAGATTGGTGGAGGAGTGAGTGTTTCTCCATCAAGCACTTTCAGCAGACGGCGTACAGCCATGAATTCACACCTTTCCAAAATATAAAAATAGAGATTCTTAGAATCTTCTTATTCTTAGAGTCAGTGAGTATCAGGAATTAAAAACACCTCAAGCCTCACCCACAAAAACATGACAGACAGCAATTGAGGGGACACAGCTTCAGCCAAACAGCTTGGTACTGTGAATAATTCAAAAAAATAGCGAAAAATCATTGACTTGAACGCTAAAAAATTGCTCTCAAATTGTGGATAACTGTTGCATGGATTTGGACTGCGGCATTTTTTCCCACCTATCCACAAGCTCCTCTCAACGAAGTCCGCTGAAGTGCTTTTTGTGGAAAACTCGACACTTTTCCCGTTCCCGGATCTGTCTCTCGCCAGTAGGATGAAGTCATCCCCACTTATCAACAGGCAGGCAAAAACAACGTGGAGAACCAGAAAAGTTTCTTTCATCTGCATCTGATTTCTGACTCAACAGGAGAGACTCTCAGATCTGCAGGCCGTGCTGCCTCCGCGCAGTTTCATGCCGCAACACCAATTGTGCATGTCTATCCAATGGTCAGAAACCAGAAGCAGCTTGGCCAGATCCTCGATGCAATCGATAACGAACCCGGCATTCTCCTTTACACAATGGTGGACGAGAACCTTTGCGAGTTCCTGTCGCAACGTTGCCAGGCCATGGATATCCCTTGCGTGAATGTGCTCGAACCGATCTTGACGACCTTTCAGACCTATCTCGGAAAAAAATCAAAACAGCAGGTCGGTGCACAATATGCTCTGAACGCTGACTATTTTGGCCGCATTGAAGCATTGACCTTTGCCATGGATCATGACGATGGCCAGATGTCGGAGAACTATGATGAGGCTGATGTGGTTATCGTCGGCATCAGCCGTACCTCCAAAACTCCCACAAGCATCTATCTCGCTAACAGAGGTATAAAGGCAGCCAATATACCTGTTGTTCCCGGTGTTCCCTTGCCCGAAAGTCTTTATGCAGCCACCAAACCTTTGATCGTCGGATTGATCGCCACATCAGATCGCATTTCCCAAATTCGGGAAAATCGCGAACTCGGTTCAACAAGCGGTTTTGATCCCGGGGGATACACCGACAGGGCGACAATTATGGAAGAGCTGAAATATGCGCGTTCGATGTGTGCCCATAACAATTGGCCGGTGATAGATGTGACGCGCAGATCGATTGAAGAAACGGCCGCCGCGATCATTGCCCTGCGTCCACAGCTACGCTAAGCCGCGACACGCTGTTTAACCGCCGCTGATATAAGTTTTGGAGAGAGATATGAAACCGGCCTTGATTCTGGCGTCTTCCAGTTCATCCCGCCAGGCCTTGATGAGAAATGCCGGCCTGGAGTTTACTGCGCAAGCCGCTGATATCGACGAGCGTTTGATTGAAGAGCCGTTGCAGGCGGCCGGTAGCACGCCGGATGAAACAGCGCTTGAACTTGCCAGGGCGAAAGCGCTGGCTGTTTCCGCCCTTCATCCTCAGGCCATTATTATTGGCTGTGACCAGACAATGTCGCTGGGTTCCAGAATCTACCACAAACCGAAAAATATGGCTGAGGCACATCAGCATCTGATGTCGCTCTCGGGGCAGACACATCGTTTGAACTCGGCCGCTGTCATGGCGCGTGACGGCGAGGTGCTCTGGCAGACGATAACCCATGCCAATATGACTGTTCGGGAATTGAGTGAAGCTTTCGTCGACGGACACCTGCGGAAGGTCGGCGAAAAAGCCTTGACCAGCGTCGGAGCCTATCAACTTGAAGGAGAGGGAATCCAGCTATTCACTTCAATTGAAGGCGATTATTTCACCGTGCTTGGCTTGCCGCTACTGCCGCTTTTGGAAGCGTTAAGAAAATTTGGGGTGATAAATGCGTGATTCACGTGAAACATTAACCATGAAGGCTTTTGTTGCCGGCTACCCAATCAAGCACTCTCGCTCGCCATTGATCCATGGATACTGGCTGAAACAATTCGGCATCGAAGGATCATATAATACCGTCGAAGTTCATCCGGATGCGTTCAATAACTTTCTTGCACAGATCAAGTCTGGCGAGGAGGGCTGCTTTGTCGGCGGCAATGTCACAATCCCGCATAAGGAAAGTGCATTTCAATATGCTGACAAGCCGGACGAATTGGCACAAGAGTTGGGCGCCGCCAATACGATCTGGCTGGAAGACGGAAAACTATGTGCCACCAATACTGACGGTCACGGTTTTATTGCCAATCTCGATGAACGTCATCCCGGCTGGGACAAGGCAGGCAAGGCTGTTGTTCTGGGAGCAGGTGGTGCAAGCCGCGCGATCATTCAGGCATTGCGCAATCGTGGTCTGAGTGAAATCCATGTTCTCAACAGAACGGTAGAACGCGCTCAGGAACTTTCAGATCGCTTTGGTGAGAAAGTGCATGCGCATGCAATAGACGCTTTGCAGGAAACCATGTCGGGCGCTGGGCTTTTTGTGAACACTACGTCGCTTGGAATGGATGGAAGTGAAATACCGGATTTCGACTTCTCGCCATTGGTAACCGACGCAGTGGTAACTGACATCGTGTATGTGCCGCTGAAAACGCCGATCCTGAAAATTGCCGAGCGACAGGGCTTTGCGATTGTTGACGGTCTTGGCATGTTACTGCATCAGGCAGCACCAGGGTTTGAGAAATGGTTTGGGGTTCGCCCGAAGGTCGATGAGACCTTGCGGTCTCTGATCATCGCCGACATGGAGAAACATGCATGATTGTGATCGGGCTGACCGGGTCGATAGGCATGGGCAAGTCGACGACAGCCGCCATGTTTGCCGATGCTGGAATCCCGGTCAATGACTCTGATCGGAATGTGCATAGTCTCTATTTGGGTAAAGCAGTTTCTACCATTGAAGAGGCCTTTCCTGGCGTGACGTCCAATGGAACAGTCGACCGTCAAAAACTGTCGCAAGAACTCAAGAAGAATCCGGCTAATTTTAAAATGCTGGAAGGCATTGTTCATCCGCTTGTGCGCGAAATGGAAAAGGATTTTTTGGCAAACCAGAAAGCCTTGGGGCAAGACATCGTCATTCTCGATATACCTTTGCTGTTTGAAACGGGAGCTGACAAAAGGGTCGACAAGATAGTTGTCGTCACTTGTGATCCTGAAATTCAGAAAGAACGGGTTTTGAAACGCCCTGACATGACGGCAGAAAAATTTGTAATGATCCTGTCACGGCAGACACCGGATGCGGTAAAACGGGCGAGGGCGGATTTTATAATTGATACCGGAAACGGTATGGAGGCGGCCAGACAACAGGTTGATGAGATCATTCACAATCTGCGTGGGCAGATGAATAAGGATAATGCAGATGCGTGAGATTATTTTCGATACGGAAACGACCGGACTTGAATCAAAGAATGATCGCATCATCGAAATTGGCGGCATTGAGCTTATCAATCATTTTCCTACGGGTCGTACGATCCATTTGTATATCAATCCGCAGGGTCGCAAAGTTCATCCAGACGCTTTGGCGGTGCATGGCATTACCGACGAATCTTTGGTCGATAAGCCAAAATTCTCTGAGGTCGTTGACCAGATACGGGAGTTCTTTGAAGGCGCGAAGTGGGTCGCTCATAACGCGACCTTCGATATGGGCTTCATCAATGCGGAATTTGCGCGTCTGGGTATAGAGCCCGTGGCACCTGACATGGTGCTGGATACCCTGGCGATGGCTCGCCGCAAACATCCGATGGGGCCAAACTCTCTCGATGCTCTTTGCCGTCGTTATGGCATCGACAACTCCCGCCGCGAAAAACACGGCGCGCTTCTCGACTCCGAACTTTTGGCTGAAGTCTATATCGAGATGATTGGCGGACGCCAGACAGCGCTTGGTTTCGGATCGGCGCAGAAGGTGGCAGAACAGATAGATGTCGGCGATGACAGCCAGGTCGACGAGCCATTGTCGCGACCACACGCATTGCCATCACGACTGTCCCAACTTGAAGCTGAATCGCATGCGAAGCTGGTTGCCTCAATGGGCGAAAAAGCGATTTGGGGACGTTACAACTAAATCAGCTGTCGGTGGTCTCCGAGACGAGACCGCAGATAAAAGAGAAAGATTTTTCTTTGAACAAACAAAAAGCCCGCAGCGATTACCCCGCAGCGGGCTTTTTAGTTTCATACAAGCGAACCAACTATCAGTTGGTAACCTGAACCTTGGAGCGGGCCTGCTCTTCAGCAACGCGCTGTGCAAACATCTGCGCAAAGTCGATCGGGTCGATCATCAGTGGCGGGAAGCCACCATTGCGCGTCACGTCAGCAATGATCTGGCGTGCAAACGGGAACAGAAGGCGTGGGCACTCGATGAAGAGAACCGGCAGCATATGTTCCTGTGGGAAACCAGTGATGCGGAAAACACCGCCGTAAACCAGTTCCGCTGCAAACAGAACCTTGTCGCCATCCTTGGCTTCAGCGTTCAGCGTCAGAACAACGTCGAAGTCAGAACCGGTGATCGGGTTCGCATTGACGTTGACATTGATGTTGATCGAGGGAGCACCCTCACGCGCCTGCAAGGAACGGGGAGCGCCGGGATTTTCGAACGACAGATCCTTGATGTACTGGGTCAGAATATTCAGGGAGGGGCTGGCTCCGCCCTGCGCGCCATTTTCGGTGGTCATGCTTTTTCCTCGCGGATTGAATGTGTTTGGCCATCTATCATTTCAAAACAGGGCTTACAAGCCTTCAGCCACGGGGACCGTTGTTTCCGGGTCCGTCAAGATGGTCGATATCAGGTCCTTTTCGCCAAGGACTTTTTTCATTCGGGTCTTGCCGGTGAAAGTCAGTGTCATCGAGATCAACGACATCAGGGCGCGAAGACTGGCTTCGGGCACCACCACTCCACTGGCGACTTTGGCTGAAATTGCTGGCCACAACAATATTGGCTGCGAATTTCGACCAGATCGCTTTGCGTACAAAAGGCAGTAACAGCAGTAGACCGATCACATCGGTAATGAAGCCGGGTAGGAACAGGAGGACACCGGCGAGGCCAAGCATAACGCCCTGGACGATCTCGTCGGCAGGCGCTACGCCACTTTGACGGCTGGCCGAAAGTTTGCGGAACATGCCAAGTCCTATCGCTCGCAAAATTATCAGACCTGCGAAAGCGCTGAGGATGACAAGTGCCAGCGTTGCCCAAACACCTATTGCCTTGCCCACAACAATGAAGCCGGCAATTTCCAAGATCGGCATCAGTATGACGAAGAAGGATAGGAGTGGAAAACGCATTATTCTCGCCCTGCGTGTGAGTTATCTCGTTGCCAACGGTATGACGCCCATACCGCCGATTGCATCTGTCTATTTGAATGAGTGACAGTTCAGACTATATGATGTTTCATGATGTGGATTTAAATGGTGGTTTTGGCTAAACATGGGTTCAAGCGATTTCATAACATTATTCTTTCTTGTTGCGGCTGTACTGATTTTTCTTCAGTTGCGCAGCGTCCTTGGTCGCCGCACAGGAAATGAAAAACCGCCCTTTGATCCCTATAGCGCAAAGGACGCTGCGAGGGGTCCCGGTAGTGATGACGGCAAGGTTGTTACCCTGCCCAAACGCGATGGAAGGGATGAGGATGAGCGTTTTGCTGAAATCGATTCTTTTGCAAAACCAGGCACAGAACTGAACGAATCACTTCGTGAACTCCTCAAGAGTGATCCGTCTTTCCGGCCCAAGGAATTCCTCAACGGTGCCCGTATGGCATACGAAATGATCGTCATGGCTTTTGCTGATGGCGATCGCAAGACCCTCAAAAACCTGTTGTCACGAGAAGTTTATGATGGCTTCAATTCAGCCATTACGGAACGTGAGGCACAGGGCGAAGTCGTGAAGTCCACTTTTGTCGGTATCGAAAAGGCGGATATTCTTCAGGCCAGCATTCGTGATGAAGAAGAACAGATCACAGTGCGCATAGCCAGCCAGCTGATTTCGGCCACCTATAACAAGGATGGGGAACTGGTAGACGGCGATGCCGAGGGTGTTTCCGAGGTCAATGATATCTGGACCTTTGCCCGCGATGTGCGGTCAAAAGATCCAAACTGGAAACTGGTTGCTACAGAATCCGAACAATGAGTGCCGAAGGCCAGAATTTCTCGTTACGAGAACTGAAATTTTTGGATCTACCGGGCTGGCGTGGGGATGACCCACGCCCGTTGTTGGATGCTATGCAAGCCTGTCTTCGGCATCTGCGCTCCATAAAACCCTATCGTACCGGTTCCCTTGGACTGTCGAGTGATGATTTGCTGCCGCTTCTTGAAGCGGCAGAAACATTTCAGCCATCCAGTGCGGCAGATGCCCGGGAGTTTTTTGAACGACACTGTTCGCCATTTGCCATTCTTCCTAAGGAAACAGCGCAAGGTTTCGTAACCGGCTTTTATGAACCGGAAGTCGAAGTATCTGCCGTCCCTGACGATGTCTGGAAATATCCCTTCTACAATCGCCCCACTGATTTGATTGATCTGGACGCGCAAAATCGCCCAGTTCATATCGATGCATCCTATGCATTTGGACTTTCTGGCGACAACGGTATCGATTTCTATCCGGACCGCAAAGTGATTGATCAGGGTTATCTCCAGGGTAGGAATCTGGAAATTGCCTGGGCGAAATCGAAGGTTGATGTGTTCTTTGCCCATGTTCAGGGTGCCGCAAGGCTGAAATTTCCCGATGGAAGCGTGACCCGCATCACCTATGCGGCAAAAGCTGGTCATCCGTTTTCAGGCATCGGTCGGTTGTTGATCGATCGTGGCTGCATCGATCCGGCCACTGTCTCCATGCAGTCCATTCGTAGATGGCTCGGCGAAAATCCTGCCTTGGTGGACGAAGTGCTGTGGCACAATCCTTCTTATATCTTTTTCAAGGTAGCGGATGTTTCGGATGAAACTCTGGGGCCGGTGGCGGCTGCAAAGGTTCCACTGATCGCCGGCCGCTCGCTGGCTGTCGATCGTTCTGTTCACACATTTGGCTACCCATTTTTTATTCACGCTGCGGAGCTGACACATCTCGACGAGGGAAAACCTTTTGCCAGATTGATGCTGGCGCTTGATACCGGTTCGGCGATTATCGGTCCGGCACGCGGTGATATTTTCACGGGCTCCGGTTATCTGGCTGGAGAGCAGGCAGGCACGATCCGCAACAACGCTGATTTTTACATTCTGCTGCCCAACCATGCCGCCCAAAGGTACCGGCCATGAAGGGTGGTCGAAAGCTGAATCGGGACGAACGCATTTTGTGGGGCAAGGTCGCCAGAACGACACGGCCTGTGTCCGGTCGTCTTGAAGACCTGGAGTTTGAAGATGTAACGGAAGCAGCGCCCGTTGCCGCAGAACCGGAGAAGCCCAAAGCGCAATTCCCGAAAATGATTGTTGAGGAAGTGCCGCTTGATCCCGGTATTAAGACTAAAGCTGGTCGCATTCACCATCCGCTTGAGAAACCGGTCAAACGAAAACTGACCCGCGGCCATCTGCCACTTGAAGGCCGTATTGATTTGCACGGCATGGTCCAGAGCGAAGCGCATTCCATTCTGCTGGATTTTTTGATCCGCGCCCATGAACGGGGTATGCGGCATGTATTGGTCATCACCGGCAAAGGCAGGTCGCTCGGCAGCGATGGTGCCCTGAAACGAGCAGTGCCAATGTGGTTTTCCAAACCGGAGTTTCGTTACCTGATATCGTCTTATGAAGATGCTTCGCGTAATCACGGTGGTGATGGCGCGCTTTATGTCAGGCTGTCGCGGGCGAGGGGAGATCGATCATGACACCCTTTGCAGAAGCTGTGCGTCTGTTGAGAGAACGTAAGGGCGTGACGCAAAAGCAAATGGCCTATGCCATCGGTGTGTCGCCCGCCTACCTCTCAGCGCTGGAGCATGGAAAGCGTGGCAAACCCAGCTTCGATTTTCTCCAGCGGGTTGCCGGATATTTCAATATTATCTGGGACGAGGCAGAGGAGCTGTTTTCTCTCGCCGGTGTATCCGATCCAAGGGTGGTTATTGACACGTCTGGTATGGCGCCGGAATACACCGCCTTTGCCAACGCGCTTGCGAAGGATATTCGCCATTTGCCATCATCCGTGCTAAATGAACTGTCAGATGTTCTGCAACGCAGCCGGACGACCGGATAAATGCCTCTATCCCCTGAATTATGGGGTTAGAACAGTTCTCGGACTTTGGATGTTGCCCTAAAATTTCTATAGTCTCGGGTCAGGAATCTGGTGATTCGCAGAGACCCCTTCTGCCACCGACAAATTTGGAAAGACAATTCATGACCGAAATACCGTCTGGCGAAGTTGGCGCAACCCCTGAATATGGCGCCGATTCGATCAAGGTTCTCAAGGGTCTCGATGCGGTACGCAAGCGCCCTGGCATGTATATTGGCGATACCGATGATGGCTCCGGCCTGCACCACATGGTGTACGAAGTTGTCGATAACGCAATCGACGAAGCGCTGGCCGGCCACGCCGATATCGTAACTGTTACGCTCAATGCTGATGGCTCGGTCACCGTGACCGACAACGGCCGTGGCATTCCAACAGACATTCACACAGGTGAGGGGGTTTCTGCCGCTGAAGTTATCATGACCCAGTTGCACGCAGGTGGTAAGTTCGACCAGAACTCCTACAAGGTATCTGGTGGTCTGCACGGCGTGGGTGTGTCGGTGGTGAACGCGCTGTCCGTTTGGCTTAAGCTGCGTATCCGCCGCAATGGTAAGCTGCATGAAATCGCTTTCACCCACGGCGTGGCTGATGCGCCGCTGAAAGTAATTGGTGATTATGAAGGTCGTTCCGGCACGGAAGTTACCTTCCAGCCAAGCACGGAAACCTTCACTCATATCGAATTTGATTACGGCACGCTGGAACACCGTCTGCGGGAGCTCGCATTCCTTAACTCGGGTGTGCGCATTCTGTTAACTGACAAGCGTCGCCCGGAAATCAAGCAGGAAGAGATGCTTTATGAGGGCGGTCTGGAAGCCTATGTGCGCTACCTTGACCGTTCCAAGAAATCTCTGGTCGACAAGCCGATCTTTATCAAAAGCGAAAAAGACGGGATCACCGTTGAAGTGTCCATGTGGTGGAACGACAGCTACCATGAAAATGTTCTTTGCTTCACAAACAACATTCCACAGCGCGATGGCGGCACGCATATGGCCGGTTTCCGTGGTGCGCTGACACGTCAGATCACCTCCTATGCGGATACGTCAGGTATCACCAAGAAGGAAAAGGTCAGCCTGACCGGTGACGATTGCCGTGAAGGCCTGACTGCAGTTCTGTCTGTTAAGGTTCCTGATCCAAAGTTCTCGTCGCAGACCAAGGATAAGCTGGTTTCGTCGGAAGTGCGGCCAGTTGTTGAAGGTTTGGTCAACGAAGCCCTTTCGACCTGGTTGGAAGAACATCCGACAGAAGCCAAGGTTCTGGTTGGCAAAGTGGTTGAAGCTGCTGTTGCCCGTGAAGCTGCGCGCAAGGCTCGCGAACTGACACGCCGTAAGGGCGCACTGGATATCGCGTCTCTACCTGGCAAGCTTGCTGACTGCTCTGAACGGGATCCTGCCAAGTCTGAACTTTTCCTCGTCGAGGGTGACTCGGCTGGTGGTTCCGCCAAGCAGGGTCGTTCGCGTGAATCACAGGCCATTTTGCCGCTGCGCGGTAAAATCCTCAACGTAGAGCGCGCCCGCTTCGACAAGATGTTGTCCAGCCAGGAAATCGGTACGTTGATTACCGCGCTTGGTACGTCGATCGGTAAGGACGAGTTTAATCCGGATAAACTGCGCTACCACAAGATCATCATCATGACCGATGCTGACGTGGACGGGGCACATATTCGTACACTGCTGCTGACATTCTTCTTCCGTCAGATGCCGGAACTGATTGAACGCGGTCATCTCTATATCGCACAGCCGCCGCTTTATAAGGTGACGCGTGGCAAGTCCGTTCAATATCTGAAGGACGAAAAGGCGCTGGAAGATTATCTGGTGACCATGGGTCTCGAAGACGCGACATTGACATTGGGGTCAGGCGAAGTACGCGCCGGCCAGGATTTGCGTGAGATAATTGTTGACACGTCCAAGCTGCGTTCGCTGATTGATGGTCTCCATTCGCGTTATAATCGCGGTGTTGTCGAGCAGGCGGCAATTGCTGGCCTTCTTAATGTCGAGCTTGCTGCTGACAAGAGCCGTGGCGAAGAAATCGCCGCAGAAGTGGCACGACGCCTGGATATGATTGCTGAAGAAACCGAACGCGGCTGGAGTGGTCACGTGACGGACGAGGGTGGTTTCCGTTTTGAACGTATGGTGCGTGGCGTCAAGGAAGTGGCGTGGCTCGATATGAACCTGATCGGTTCGGCTGATGCACGTTACATTGACCAGTTGTCCGTTCGCTTGGCAGACATCTACCGTGTTCCGCCGGTCCTGACCCGCAAGGAAGGCAACATCACCCTTTCCGGCCCTCGTGAATTGCTGGATGCGATCTTTGCATCGGGCCGCAAGGGTCTGTCCATGCAGCGTTATAAAGGTCTTGGCGAAATGAATGCCGAGCAGCTTTGGGAAACCACTCTGGATCCAAACGTTCGCTCGCTGCTGCAGGTCAAGGTCAATGATGCGACCGACGCGGATGGCTTGTTCTCGCGCCTGATGGGCGATGAAGTTGAGCCGCGCCGTGACTTTATCCAGGAAAACGCCTTGAGCGTTGCCAACCTCGATATCTGATCAGGCACTGTCCCAGACGGTGAATGGTTGAGGATTCACGTGAAACTTTTAATCCCCGGGCTAAACCTCGGGGATTTATGTTTTGTGCTATGGCATCAATTAAGATGTCTTTGCAGAAAGACAGCCTGTTGGTGCCAGACTGCCAAAAGCGGCAACGCCCTTAATCAATCTTGCCGGTAAATTTGCCTTCAAAGGCAACGTCTGCCAGTGGAAGTCTGCCGCTTGGCACTTCACGTTCTCTCAGATCATCGGGCAGGGTGTCCTTGTCGGCTATCTTGCCGATCGCAACCGCTGCCTCAACCTGATACCCGTCGGGAATATCCAAAGCCTCAAGTGCCTTGTCACGGTAAATGCCACCCATGCCATGGGCATGGTAACCGAGCAACTGCGACTGCATGGCCATTGAAAACCAAGCAGCACCAGCATCGAAGGAATGGGTCGCCGATGGCTTTTTCTCGCCTTCGCGTGAAACATTGTAGGTGCGAGATACCACAAACAGCAGCACAGACGCTTTGTCGACCCAACGTTTGTTACCGTCCATCAGCAAGTCGAAAAGTGTCTGCCATTGTTCGCTGCCATTATGGGCGTAGATAAAACGCCATGGCTGGAAATTTGAAGCAGATGGTGCCCAGTGGGCGGCATCCAGAATGGTCAGAAGATCATCCGCCGGCATTGCCTCACCGGTGAAGGCTCGCGGTGACCAGCGCTCGAGAAACAATGGATCAACGGGATATTCAGATTGGCGGGAATTGGCTTTGGTCATCTTTGCGCCTTTCATTGGTAAAAAGATGTCAGCATTCCGCATGCTATTTTTCAGGTCCATATGCGGTCAAGGGGTGACAAGGATAAATAGATCGTTCATATATGATCTATCTTGTCTGACAACCGGGAGGATCCCTATGAAATTGATGCGCGTTGGCCCAGCGGGTCAGGAAAAACCAGCTATTCTTGACAACGACGGTAAGGTCCGTGATCTTTCCGCTCATGTAAAGGATATTGGCGGCGAGGCGATTTCGCCTGAAGGCCTCAAAAAGATTGCTGCACTGGACCTGTCCAGCCTCCCAGTGCTCGATGACTGCCGTATTGGCGCCTGCGTTGCCGGCACGGGCAAATTCATCTGCATCGGCCTGAACTTCTCGGACCACGCTGCTGAAACCGGCGCAGCCGTTCCTTCCGAACCAGTTATCTTCATGAAGGCAACATCCGCTATCGTTGGTCCTAACGACAATGTCGTTATTCCACGTGGCTCTGAAAAGACCGACTGGGAAGTTGAACTGGGTGTGGTTATCGGCAAGACAGCGAAATACGTTTCCGAAGCCGACGCATTGGACTACGTTGCAGGTTACTGCGTCAGCCACGACGTATCCGAGCGTGCGTTCCAGACCGAGCGTCAGGGACAGTGGACGAAGGGCAAGTCCTGCGACACCTTCGGCCCGATCGGCCCATGGCTGGTGACAAAGGAAGAAATTACCGATCCGCAGAACCTTGGAATGTGGTTGAAGGTCAACGGCGAAACTGTACAGAACGGCTCCAGCAAGACCATGGTTTATGGCGTTGCCAATGTTGTTTCCTACCTCAGCCAGTTCATGTCTCTGCACCCGGGCGATGTTATCTCCACCGGCACACCTCCAGGCGTTGGCCTCGGCATGAAGCCACCACGCTTCCTCAAGGCAGGTGACGTTGTTGAGCTCGGCATCGAAGGCCTTGGCACGCAGAAGCAGACTTTCGTCGCTGACGTCTAAGATCTGAATTGACGGTGCGTTCTGCGATGTTTTTATCGCAAGACATGCTGGAAGTTACACAAAAGCCTGAAGGTATCTTCGGGCTTTTGTTTGTTTCATAGTCCGCGACATACCCGCAGGATTGACAGGATGCAGTTTTCCTTGGCGTGAATGGCCTCGAATCGGTTATGAAACAGCATGTTTTCCTTACTGAGAAAATCTCGAACACCAGCAAAACCCAAAGCCCCGCTTCAGCGTGTGCATGAAGTGGCTGGCAGAAGCTTGCCGTTGGTTATCAAGGAAAACCTGCGCGCCACCCGTATTACCCTGCGTATCGAACCAGGCGGAAAGGGTCTGAAACTCACCATTCCCTATGGTCTACACCATCGCGAGGTCGATGATTTTCTTGATCGGCATCACGGCTGGTTGAAAAACAGGCTCGAAAAACTTGGCCCGGAGCAACATCTGCGCCATGGCGGTACCATCAGCATTCGCGGTATTTCCCACCGTATCGAACATACCGGAACGTTGCGCGGGGTGACGCAGGTTCTGCGTACTCCGGAAGGGGAGGCGATCTTGCGGGTCAGCGGCCTGCCGGAACATACCGGTCGACGCATTTCAACCTACCTTAAAAAGGAAGCCCGTGCTGATCTAGAACGGCTGGTGGCCATGTATGCAAAAACCGTGGGCCGGCCGGTGCGCTCCCTCACCATGAAAGATACGCGCAGCCGTTGGGGATCGTGCTCCTACGAAGGCAATCTCAGTTTTTCATGGCGTATCGTTATGGCCCCGGACAGTGTGATTGATTATCTGGCCGCTCATGAGGTGGCGCATTTGCGTGAAATGAACCACGGACCAAAATTCTGGGCACTGTGCAAAGCACTGTGCCCACATATGGAAGAATCCAAGGCCTGGCTGAAGCGGCATGGTTCACAGCTGCATGCATTGGATTTCAGCTAGACGTCATTGGCATAAAATGACGGCCACTCTGTTATGTTTTCCATCATTTGGCCCATTTTGTCGCGCGTATAACAGGTAACACTACAACTTGGATTCACGTGAAACATATTCTCTCATCGGGAGGTCGCGTTTTGGCTCGACTCTTGGATAAAATCATGTCACGTCGCGGCTATGAAACCTGATATCAAGATATGCGGATTGAAGACCTCGGAAGCGGTGGAAAAAGCCGTTGCCCGTGGTGCAAGCCATATTGGCTTCATTTTCTTTGAAAAAAGCCCCCGCAATATTGAACCTGATATTGCTGGAAAACTGGCGGATGCGGTGCGGGGACGGGCAAAAATCGTTGCTGTCACCGTCAATGCCGACAATGATGATCTGGACGAAATCATTGCGCTTCTCAAACCGGATATTCTGCAGCTTCATGGCACGGAAACCCCTGAACGGGTTTTGAACGTCAAGGCGATCTACGGATTGCCAGTCATGAAGGCACTTTCCATCCGTGAAGCTGATGATCTTATCAGGGTCGAACCCTATATAGGAATAGCAGATCGCTTCCTGTTCGATGCCAAGCCTCCAAAGGGTTCGGATCTGCCGGGTGGCAATGGTGTAAGCTTTGACTGGTCGTTGTTGGCTGGCCTTGACGCAGATATCGATTACATGCTTTCCGGTGGATTGAACAAAGATAATGTCGCAGAGGCGCTGTCACGCACCGGGGCGAGGGGAATAGATTTATCGTCGGGCGTGGAAAGTGCGCCTGGCGTAAAGGATCTCGGACTGATTGATGCGCTTTTTGATGCCATCGAGACAGCCGGAAACAAACCGCAGGGAGTTTGAAAGTGAACGAGACGCCAAAACCGAATTCGTTTCGTGCCGGTCCCGACCAGGATGGGCGCTTCGGCATTTACGGGGGGCGCTTTGTTGCCGAAACCCTGATGCCTCTGATCCTCGATCTTCAGGCGGAATGGGACAAAGCCAAGAACGATCCTGAATTCCAGGCAGAATTGAAGCATCTCGGCGCGCACTATACCGGCCGTCCAAGCCCACTCTATTTTGCGGAACGCCTGACCGAGGAACTCGGCGGTGCCAAGATCTATTTCAAACGCGAAGAGCTGAACCATACCGGTTCACACAAGATCAACAACTGCCTTGGCCAAATCCTGCTTGCCAAACGCATGGGCAAGACCCGTATTATCGCTGAAACCGGTGCCGGCCAGCACGGCGTGGCTTCTGCCACCGTGGCCGCACGGTTTGGACTGCCTTGTGTTGTCTACATGGGTGCAACGGATGTTGAGCGTCAGGCTCCAAATGTGTTCCGCATGAAACTCCTCGGTGCTGAAGTAAAGCCGGTCACGGCTGGCCACGGCACGTTGAAGGACGCCATGAATGAGGCGCTGCGCGACTGGGTTACCAATGTCGACGACACCTACTATTTGATCGGTACCGCTGCCGGACCTCATCCGTATCCGGAGATGGTGCGCGATTTTCAGGCTGTGATTGGTGAAGAAGCCAAACAGCAGATGATGGAGGCCGAAGGCCGTCTGCCGGATATGGTTATTGCAGCTGTTGGCGGCGGTTCCAACGCTATCGGTATTTTCCATCCGTTCCTGGATGATGAAAGTGTGAAGATTGTCGGTGTCGAGGCTGGCGGCAAGGGTCTGTCGGGTGATGAGCACTGCGCATCCATCACGGCCGGTTCTCCAGGTGTTTTGCATGGCAACCGTACCTATCTGCTTCAGGATGAAGATGGCCAGATCAAGGAAGGTCACTCCGTGTCTGCCGGTCTAGACTATCCGGGGATCGGGCCTGAGCATTCCTGGCTGAATGATATTGGTCGCGTTGAATACGTTCCGATCATGGACCATGAAGCTCTGGAAGCATTCCAGACACTGACACGTCTTGAAGGCATCATTCCCGCACTGGAGCCAAGCCATGCTTTGGCCGAAGTTATCAAGCGCGCGCCGACAATGGGCAAGGACGAAATCATTCTCATGAATCTGTCCGGTCGCGGCGACAAGGATATCTTCACTGTGGCGAAACTTCTGGGAATGGGTGCGTAATCATGACTGCTCGTATGGAAAAACGTTTCGCGGATCTGCGTGCAGAAAATCGCCCGGCGCTCATTACATATTTCATGGGTGGCGATCCGGACTTCGAAACATCGCTTGGCATCATGAAGGCGCTGCCGGAAGCCGGTTCAGATGTGATCGAACTCGGCATGCCGTTTTCTGATCCGATGGCCGACGGCCCGGCCATTCAGTTGGCTGGCCAGCGCGCGCTAAAGAACGGCCAGTCGCTGAAAACCACGATTGATCTGGCCCGTGAATTCCGCAAGGTTGATAACGATACGCCGATTGTCCTGATGGGCTACTATAACCCCATCTACATCTATGGGGTCGAAAAGTTCATCGAAGATGCATTGGCCTCCGGTATAGACGGCCTGATCATCGTTGATCTGCCGCCGGAAATGGATGACGAACTCTGCATTCCAGCATTGCAGAAAGATCTCAATTTCATTCGTCTCGCAACACCGACCACGGATGAGAAGCGTCTGCCTGCGGTTCTCAACAACACGTCCGGTTTTGTTTACTACGTTTCGATGAATGGTATCACCGGTTCGGCGCTGCCGGATCCATCGTTGATCTCCGGTGCCGTCGGGCGTATCAAGGCACACACGAATCTGCCGGTTTGTGTCGGTTTCGGCGTCAAGACCGCTGAACATGCCAAGGCCATAGGCGCAGTTGCCGATGGTGTGGTGGTCGGTACTGCGATTGTCGCGCAGATTGCCGGAAGTCTGACAAAGGACGGTAAGGCGTCAGCGGACACTGTTCATGCCGTCACGACACTGGTAAAGGGACTTTCCACGGGCGTCAGAGCATCACGCCTTGCTGCTGCCGAGTAGTATTCGGTACGGACAGCAGAAAAAGTCAGGAGTTTTCAAGTGAACTGGATCACCAATTACGTTCGGCCGCGCATCAATTCCATGCTGGGCCGCCGCGATGTGCCGGAGAATCTCTGGATCAAGTGCCCGGAAACGGGCGAGATGGTTTTCCATAAGGATCTGGAAGACAACAAGTGGGTTATTCCTGCTTCCGGCTATCATATGAAGATGCCGGGCAAGGCCCGACTTGCTGATCTGTTTGATGACGGCGTTTACGAAGCACTGCAGCAGCCAAAGGTCGCGCAGGATCCGCTGAAGTTCCGCGATTCAAAGAAATACACCGATCGCCTGCGTGACAGCCGCATCAAGACCGACCAGGAAGATACCATTCTGGCCGGCGTTGGTTTGCTGAAGGGCCTAAAGATTGTGGCCGTCGTGCATGAATTCCAGTTCATGGGCGGTTCGCTGGGTATTGCGGCCGGTGAGGCCATCGTCAAGGCATTTGAGCGCGCTATTTCCGAACGGTGCCCGCTCGTGATGTTCCCGGCTTCCGGTGGCGCACGTATGCAGGAGGGCATTCTGTCTCTCATGCAGCTGCCGCGCACCACTGTTGCCGTCAACATGCTCAAAGAAGCAGGCATGCCGTATATTGTCGTGCTCACTAACCCGACCACGGGCGGTGTGACCGCGTCTTATGCAATGCTGGGCGATGTTCACATTGCCGAGCCAGGTGCCGAAATCTGCTTTGCTGGCAAGCGCGTTATCGAGCAGACAATTCGCGAAAAGCTGCCGGAAGGCTTCCAGACGGCGGAATACCTGCTGGATCACGGCATGGTCGACATGGTGGTGGATCGCCATGAGATTCCCGATACGCTGGCAAACCTTCTCAAGATCATGACGAAATCGAACATCGCGGCGCCTGAAAAAAAGCAGGTTACCGTGGTTGATGCCGTTTCCGCCTGATTGCGCTTTTTCAAGATCCATGCGCAGCCTGCATTTTCGTCAGGCTGCGCATTTGTATTTTCCGGATGTGTGCGGAACAGGCTTTGTCCTCTAGACACACGCTTTAGACGCCTGAGGGGCGAATGACCGACATGACGCACTTGCCCATGAGTGAAGCCGAACTGGAAATTGAAAAGCTGATGCAGCTTCATCCGAAGGGCTTTGACCTTTCGCTGGAGCGTATTACCGCTCTTCTTGAGAAGCTGGGCAATCCACATCGCCGCCTGCCGCCTGTCATTCATGTGGCCGGCACCAATGGCAAAGGCTCTGTCACGGCGTTCAGCCGCGCGCTTCTCGAAGCAGCCGGTCTTTCTGTTCATGTCCACACCTCGCCGCATCTGGTGCGCTGGCACGAACGGTACCGCCTCGGCGTCCCCGGAGGCCGTGGTCGTTTCGTGGAAGATGCTGTATTTGCCAACGCATTGCGCCGCGTGGCTGATGCCAATGGCGGACAAAAAATCACAGTTTTTGAAATTCTGACGGCGGTGACGTTCCTATTGTTTTCGGAACATCCGGCAGATGTTGCGATTATCGAAGTGGGACTTGGCGGCAGGTTTGATGCCACCAATGTCATCAACAGCCCGGCTGTCTCCGTCATCATGCCGATTTCGCTGGATCACCAGCCTTATCTCGGTGACAGGGTGGAACTGATTGCGGCCGAAAAGGCCGGTATCATGAAAAAGGGCTTTCCTGTCGTCATCGGCCATCAGCAATTTGATGCGGCTCTTGAGGTTCTGGTCGGTACGGCCGAGCGGCTGTCCTGTCCCACCACTGTCTTCGGACAGGATTACGGTGCCCATGAGGAATTTGGCCGCATGATCTACCAGGACGAATTTGGGCTGTCCGATCTTCCGATGCCGCGGCTTCCGGGCCGCCACCAACTTGCCAATGCCGCTGCTGCCATTCGCGCCGTCAAGGCTGCAGGCTTCGAAGTCAGTGAGCGCATGATGGAAAAAGCCATGCAGTCGGTCGAATGGCCGGGTCGTTTGCAGAGACTGATGGATGGCAAACTGTTCCAACTGGCGCCAAAGGGTGCCGAATTGTGGGTCGATGGCGGGCATAATCCCGGTGCCGGTGAAGTGATTGCCGAAGCGATGGCCGGTTTCGAGGAAAAGCAGTCGCGCCCGCTGTTCATCATCGCTGGTATGATCAATACCAAGGATCCGGTTGGCTACTTCAAGGCATTTGCCGATATCGCCGAATATGTCTTTACAGTGCCGATTGGCGGAACCGATGCTGCAATTGATCCCGTCGTTCTGGCCCACGCTGCCTTTGACGCCGGATTGACGGCAGAGCCATCCTCGTCAATCGAGGAAGCGCTGCAGGAGATTCACGGCAGGCTGATGCTCGACGCACCGGCTCCACGTATTCTGATTGGTGGATCGCTCTACCTGGCTGGCAACGCGCTTTCTGCCAACGGCACGCTTCCAGACTGACATCGTTCAGGCAGGTTTTGCGGTCAAACTTCCATTCAAAAGCTGCCGGAATGACTTGCATTGCATATGCGACGGGGCAGGGCACTCGGCGACGTGGCGCAACGTGTCACGCAACGTCGTCAGTTCGCGGATCTGTGCATCGATCTGATCCGCCTTTTGATGGAAAACATCGCGCGATATCTGCGGCAATCCATTCTGGCCAAACATTCCGGCAATGTCCTGCAGTGAAAATCCTGCTGACTTGGCCATCGCAATCAATTTGAGTTGCAGCAGGACCTCAGGCGGAAACTGTCGACGCAAACCTTTGCGTGACACCGAGCCGATCAGCCCGGCTTCTTCGTAATGTCGAAGTGCCGACGGTTTGAACCCGCTACGAGCCGAAACTTCGCCGATATCCAGAAACTTCATACTTGACCTCAAGTTGGCTTGAAGTGGCAGCATGCTCCTCGTTCGTTATTCAAACAAGAGGCAAAGACATGCAGCAAACCAAAGTAAGTGAACAACAGCGAATGACGAAGGGGGTAGTTTTTACCCTCTCACTATCGATGTTGCTGGCATCGCTCGGCACCAGCATTGTCAACATTGCCTTGCCAGCACTGGCTGAGGCGTTTTCGGCACCGTTTGCAGAAGTGCAAGCGGTCGTGGTCATCTATCTTGCTGCCATGACAGTATCGGTCGTCATCGCTGGCAGGCTCGGTGACCGGTTCGGTTTAAAGCCCATGTTACAAACTGGCCTTGGCTTATTTTGCCTTGCCTCATTTGCCAGTGCATTTGCGCAAAATCTCTGGTGGCTGATTGCTGCACGAGCACTTCAAGGTATCGGCGCAGCTTTTCTAATGACGCTCTCCATGGCCCTGATGCGCCAAATGGCAAGCCAATCGCGGATTGGACGGGCCATGGGACTGCTCGGAACCGTTTCCGCTGGTGGCCCCTCGCTTGGTGGCCTGTTAATCCCGGTGGCGGGATGGCAGGGTATCTTCTGGCTGCAGATCCCTTTCACCGCAATCGCCTTGCTGCTGGCAGTTGTAATCCTGCCTGATGACGTGGCGAGAAAACAAACAGTAGCTGCTAGCATGCGATCGGTGTTCAACGCTGACTTGGTCGCCAGTCTTGTTATCAATCTTCTGGTCGCCGCAGTGATGATGACGACATTGGTTGTCGGCCCATTTTATCTCGGCCTCAGGCTGGAGTTGCAGATCAATCAGATCGGCTTTGTCATGGCGATTGGGCCGCTCCTGTCGATCATCAGCGGTGTGCCATCGGGTCGTCTTGTTGATGTCTGGGGAAGCAGGAGAGTGTTGTCCCTCGGGCTGATCTTGTTGGCTGCCGGCGCTTTTCTTCTGGCTTTTCTGCCTAACACGATTGGGCTGGTTGGATATATTGCATCCATCATTCTGCTGACGCCGGGATATCAATTGTTCCAGGCGGCCAATAACACCGCAGCTTTGGCAGATGTGCCGAGAGAACAGCGCGGTACAGCATTCGGTGTCCTGACCATGTCACGCAATATCGGTTTGATTACCGGTGCATCGATTATGGGAGTTGTTTTCAGCGCCGGTGTCGGCACCGAAAATTTAGCAGATGCCACAAGTGAGGCCATAGGGCAGGGCATGCAGCTGGTTTTTCTATTCTCCGGCGCCATGATGATTGCTGCAATCGCTGCGAATATCGCGGCAGGCAGGCGTAGATGGGAAAGTCTGACTCGTGAGCAGCCATAAAAAAAGCCCGGCATGGCCGGGCTTTTAATCTGTATTCTGATTGGAAAATCAGGCTGCGCCAGCAATCCAGGCAGAGAGCGCGCTCTTGGGGGCAGCGCCTACCTTGATGTCGGCCACTTCGCCACCCTTGAAAACGGCAAGTGTCGGGATAGACCGAACGCCGAACTGAGCAGCAAGCTCAGGGTTTTCATCGATGTTCAGCTTGGCAACCTTGACCTTGCCAGCCAGTTCATTGGAAATCTCTTCAAGGCTTGGTGCAATCATCTTGCACGGGCCGCACCATTCCGCCCAAAAATCAACAACGACAGGTTCGGAGGATTCGAGAACTTCCGACTGGAAGTTGGCGGTATCGACTTTAACGGTAGCCATCGCGGCTCTCCTTTCAGTGAAGCTTGTTGGCAAGCATGTGATGCGGCGCGGGCAGAATTTCAATGCCCTGTGTGCGGTTTTCCCGGTATTTCACTTTGTCTTGATTGCGGCAAGGGCCAGTGCGAGTTCTTTCTCATCCAGCGTCACAAGCTTTGCCGTTTCGGTGTAAACCAACGCGCAGATGAAGGTTTTACCCGGGTAGAGCGGCTCAAGAATGCGTTTATAGATAGCGAGCTGCGCCTTATGCGAATGAGGCGTGTCAACATTGCCCTTTGGCGGAACACGGTTGGTTTTGTAATCGATGAGGATAACGTGATCGCCATCCACCGCCAACCTGTCGATACGGCCGGAGACTGCATAGTCGGTTCTGCCAAGGGTCAGCGTTCCCATGATAGAGACTTCTGCACGGCTATTGGCTGAGAAAGCAGCTTTCAACTCCGGATTGGCAAAAACAGAAAGCGTGGTCTCAATCAGATTGTCGCGTTCGCGTTGGGGCCAGAAGCGGGCAGCACGCTCTACATAACGCAAGGCAGCATCGCGGCGTTCTTCTTCCGCAAAATCCGGCAGCATCTGCATCATGCGGTGGATCAACCGCCCACGTTGCAGTGCTATGCCCGAAGACGATGCCTTTTCCGTCGCAAACAATCGCGATGTTACGATTAGATCATCCGCACCATCATCGATTATTGTACCGGCACCGGAGGGGCTGAGAGGTCGCGGCAGATAGGTCTGTGGTGGCAACGGCTCGCCAAGTGCAGCCGGCAGCACAGGACTGTCATGATGTCGAGCCTCTGGCGTGCCTTTTATTTCAGCAGACGCCCCGCCTGTACTTGCCCGCCATAAGAGACCACCCCATTCCTCGGCACCGCTTTTCAGCGTGACCGACTGGCAGCGTGTTTCATCGGGAGCAAGGCTTGCTGAAATCATTGCATGCCAGCAATCCGGATTTTCTTTCGGCCCGCGATATCCGCAGACAATCAAATGATCGGCAGCGCGGGTCATCGCCACATAAAGCAGGCGACGATATTCCTCTTCCGCCGACATTTTCAGACGCGCTTCGTCAGCTTCGGTCAGCGTATTGCTGAAACCTTTGCCGGGTAGCCAGACCGGGAAGGAATTTTCTGTGGCTTCGATAAAACGAAGTTTCGGCAGATGACTGTGGTTGAAAGCCTTTGATGCGCCATCCACCAGAAAAACCACTGGCGCTTCCAGACCTTTGGACGCGTGCACGGTCATGATGCGTACTTCATTACGCTCCTTGTCCTGCTCACGTTTGACTTCCGGTGAATCGGTTTCCAGCACGGAGATAAAAGATTGCAGACCCGGCAGGCCGGCTCGCTCATGGTCGAGTGCAAAGGACAGGAATTCGTCGAGAACGTCACTCGCCTCATTGCCAAGCCGCGCAAGGAACAGTCTGCGTCCTTCATAGAGCGCAAGAATGGCGGCAAAGAAGTCATGCACCGTTGCGGTTTTGGAAAGCGTTATAAAGCCCTGCAGACGTTCCATTGCTGCTTGATAGGGCGAGTGGCTTTCACCGCTGCATAACCGCTGCAGGTGCTGCCAGACGCTTTCATGGTTCTCACGCTTGGCTGCCAGGGTAAAAATATCGTCTTCCGACAGGTTGAACAGCGGGCTTTTCAGAAGTGCAGAAAGTGAAAGGTCATCCTGCGGCAAAAGCACAAAACGCCCCAGCGCCAGTAGATCCTGAATGGCAATGTGGTCGGTCAGCCGCAGGCGGTCTGCACCGGCAACAGGAATGTCGCGTCGTTTTTTTAGTTCGCGGGTCAGGGCGTTAACGAAGGCGTGGCGTTTGCGCACCAGAACGAGAATGTCCCCCGCTTCAATCGACCGGGTCACGCCTTTCTCGGTAATGGTCTGATTGCCAATCATCTCACCGATCCGTGCGGCAATTCGACGGGCTAGAACGGCAGGCGGTGCACTTTCTGGTAGCGAATCGAACGGTGCCGTCCAATCGTCTTCGGTGTCAGCTTGCTCGGCGGCAATCATCTCCCACACTTCAACAGTACCAGCCTGGCCGATGCGGTTGGAGCGATGTTCGACCGGCTCTCCCGTAAAGCTCAGGCCTTTGGCATTTTCCTCATTGGAAAACACCTGATCGACAGCCGACAACACGTCTTCGGTGGAGCGGAAGGAAAGCGGTAGGCGCACCGGATGGAATACCTGCTCGACCGCCGTCACGCGTCGATGTGTGTCGCGGCGCTCCTGCGCAAATCGCTCAGGCCTGGCTCCCTGGAAGGAGTAGATGGATTGTTTTTCGTCGCCCACGGCAAACATTGTGCGGCGTGTTTCACGCGCCGTGCGACCGTTGAAAAAATCGGCTGCCAGAGACTGGATGATGGACCACTGCACCGGGCTGGTGTCCTGCGCCTCATCGACCAGAATGTGGTCAATGCCCTGGTCCAGCTTGTAATGAACCCATGCACCGGCTGTATCGCGGTTGAGAAGTGTTGCAGCACGTTCGATCAGATCTTCAAAGTCCAACTGGCTACGTTGCTTCTTCAGATCCTCAAATTCGGCAATCAGCCTTTCTGCCAGTACAAGTGCAGCGCGGGTTGCAGATAGCATGCGAAGCGTGCGGTAGGTATTGCGGCAGGCCGCCACATGCTCCTTTGCCGCGGCAAAAGCGTCACCCAGTTCCGGTGCTGCTTTCGACATTGCCTTATTGAACAGGAAGGCATCGGTTTTGGGCGTGCCTTTTTCGGTCAGAATGGCCGCCTCGACGAAATCCATTCGTTTGACTGGGTCGCTTTCCTTGATCGCCAGCCGCAGCTGATAGGCAACCACTTCTGCCCGCGCACCGCCAACCTCGTCGGCAAGCGTCAGATAGGCGTCCAGCAATGCACCACTGAGATAAGGTAGGGGCCAGTACGCGCTCGCGGCATCCTGTTCGCTCATGCCGTCAGGAATAGCAAACTCACGTCGCAGTGCCGTATCGATCCCACCGCTTTTGCGGGCCAGTGCCAGAAAGGCGTGAATAGGGTTGCGGCTGGCGACAATGGCGCTCAACAGACTTTCCAGCCCTGTCTCATCACCAATATCCAGAACGTAAGCCAAAGCCTGTGAAAGCTCGCTGTCACGATCACTGGAAACACTGGTCAACAATGTCCGTCCCGCTTCGGCAAGAAGCGTCGAGGCGGCACGATCGTCAAGCACCGAGAAGTGTCCGGCGACATTTGCTTCCAGCGGAAATTGGTGCAGAAGCGCTTCGCAAAAGGCGTGAATGGTCTGGATTTTAAGACCGCCCGGCGTCTCCAGGGCGCGTGCAAACAACCGTCTTGCCTCGGCAAGCTTCAACCGATCCGGCTGCTTTCCCTCAATTGTCGCGATGCGGCGCGCCAGATCCTCATCCGGCAAGGTTGCCCATTCCGCCAGCCGGTCAAACACACGGCTCGACATTTCAGACGCTGCAGCCTTTGTATAAGTCAGACAAAGGATCGCCGATGGGCGGCAGCCAGCCAATAGCAGGCGAATAACGCGTTGTGTCAGAACGTGGGTTTTACCGGAACCGGCATTGGCAGACACCCAGGCAGAACCGAGGGGATCCGACGCACGTGTCTGCTGGCTGACTGTCCAGTCGATCCAGCTTTTCGGATCGTCATTGGCCGGATTATCGATGTCTGTTTCGTAATGCATGGTATCACTCGCCATCGCCGTCTCCCGCCTCTGCGGTAGACCACTCGGAAACCCGGGCCAGATGGTCGTATTCGCCGCCATAGGTCTGCTGCTGCTCGGGAATGAGGCGTGAGGCGAAACCACGTTCGCCGCGTTGCAGAAGTCCTACGAATTTTTCAAGCTGCCCAACCGATTCGATGGCCAGTTCCAGCGCCGACTTCGGCTGCTTTTTGGTCGAGCGGGTCGAGTGTTCGTTGTTGACCTGTTCGGACAGGAAACGTTCGCCGGGTCTCAGGCGCACGTAAACGAGGTTTTCCGGCTCCTGATTGCCAACATTGCGAAACGCGCCGCCTCGCAGTGCAGCGGCTTCCAGCGCCAATTGCGGGTCGAGCAGGGCGCGTGCCTGTTGTACGGAAGGCGACAGTCCGGTCTTGTAGTCGACAATGTCGGCCAAGCCATTTTTTTTCAGATCGATCCGGTCGGCGATGCCGGTGAGGCGAATACCGGCAAGTGGCATTTCCATACCTGCGGGAACCTCGGTGAAAGTACGCCGGATATCATGATGGCGTGCCTTTTCCCATTCGATGAAAGAGTTGGCGACGGCTGCAAACCGCTGCCGCCATACGACATCAATATGTGCAGGTAGATTTTCCGCATCAAAACATGCGTTCAGAATCTGGTGCATGGCCTCATATGAAGCCGGTGTGCCGGGAACATGTTCGGCTGCTGTGTAGCGCTCAATAATGCGGTGATACAACGTACCGCGATCAGCGGCGCCGGGATCTCGGTTGAACTCATCGATTGGATCAAGTCTCAGAATACGGCGTGCGTAAATGGAATAGGGGTCACGCCGTAATTTGCCCACTTCACTGAAAGAATAGCTTTTTGGTTGCAGTTCGGCAGGCGCAATTGGCGAGGGGCGTCTGGCCGGATCTTGCGACAGACCGCTATCCAGCATGGCTGCCCATTGTCGGTAGGGTTCGCCACGCTCTTTCAGTTGTTTTGCGAAATTCGGCCCACCCAGCGCCAGCAGGCGCTGCAGCCAGCGGGAAGCCACAGATGGTGCCGAGCCCTGCCGCAGCGAGCGGGTATAGAATATGTCGCGTGTTCCATTGGCCATGTCGAAATCATGCGCTAATTGACCAATACGGCGCTCCGGTGGTTCCAGCCCAATGGCGGTTTTCATACTGCGTGAAAGGAAAGGATTGTTGGTGGTCTGGCCTGGCCAGACGCCCTCATTCAGGCCCCCAAGGATCATTGTATCCATGGTCTGCAAACGGGCTTCCAGTGCACCGAAAATAAACACGCGAGGATGGCTCATGGCGCGCGGCTTGGTCGATTCTCCCGCCACCAGCGCCATGACAATATCAATCCATTGCGGACCGTCAGCATCCAGAATGTCGCCACTTTCCATCAACTCGCCCAACAGGTTGGCAAGTTTGTCACCGGCCTCTCCAGACCACAGGGCCGCCAGATCTCCGTTTTCATCAACGCAGATCGCTTCCAGCACGCGGCCCGTTCTTTCCGCCCATTGTGACAGGGGCAGACGATCCGTCCGCGGCCTGCCATTTTTGCCTTCGGACAGGAAAGTAGAGGTCAATGGTTCTATTGCTGGCAGGATTTTTTCTGCCAGCAGCGCTGCTTCTGTCGCAATCTCCTCCGGCAAGGCGCTGCGCCACTTTGGCGGATGGCGGTCTGTGCTGTGCTGCAGAAGCTGGTCGGCAAGCAGGCCGCTGATTGTGGCAATGTCGACTTCCTCGGTACCGCCACGCAACGCCAGAAGCTCCAGGCCGGTCATGCCCCGATCGTGTTCTTCAACCGTCGCACCGAACCGTGCAAGTGGATGTTTGAGAAGCGAGACTATCGCGACAGGATCACCCGGCCGCAAAATGGCCTCCAGTGCCAGCTGCAGGATGGTTGATTGTGGTGTCGCTGTCAGTGGGGTACCGGCGGAATCGTCCGCCTCAATGCCAAATCGCGCAAGTTCCGTTGCCACCCGACGGGCGAGTGCGCGGTCGGGGGTGATGAGTGCTGCCTGAGACTGAACGCCATGGCGACCGGGCTTTTCCAGTGCAAGGCGTAACGCAATGGCAATTGCCGTGGCTTCTTCACGCTCATTTGCCGTTTCAATAAGGCAGGCGTTTTCAAACGCCTCTTCGAAAATTGATTGAGGATTTTCATCCCGCCAACGACCCCAGTCGTCGGTGACCTGCGCAGGTGCCATGGCGGCAGAAAACACGGCGGCCCGTTTTTGAAGTGCTGGCGTTGGCGTTGAAAGGGCTTCGACGTCACGACGCAGCACGCCAAGCTTTTGCAACAGGACAAACAATCCATATTGTGGATGTGTACGGCTGGAAGGATCGTCCGGTTCGGTGGCAATCGCCTGCCAGTTCTCTTCGGGCATGTTGGTATCAAGACCCGGAAGTACGACAACACCTTGCGGCAGTCGGGACACGGACACGATCAGATCAGCCGCTGCCGGAATAGAGCCTGTGGAACCGGCAACAATAACCGGGCCGCTATCGGTAAGTTTTGAAAGGCGCTGTGCTTCGGCACGCAGAACTGAATTCATGTGCCGTCCAGACGAAGAACGGTTTAGCTCGTTCAGCCGGGCTGGCCAGAACTGACTGGCAATTCTGAGAAAGTCGGCTGTCAGTTGCCACCACTGCGCATGTTCGCTGGTGTCCAGTTCGCCCAGCCGTTCCCAATCCAGTTCCTCGGTGTCCATGGCATCAATCACCTCGGCCAGCGACCGGGCAAGCCAAATGGCATCGGCAGGGCTGGCGGGTGCGACAAGTGGCGAATCGGAATGCACGGCGCGGATCGCATCAGGCAGGCTGTTTCGCCAGGCTAGGATCAAACGGGCCAGTTCCAGAAGTCTTGCCGTGCCGGAAATTGGTGGAGCAAGATCAAGAAGCGCAGGCATTTCGGCATCAAAAAAACCGCTATCGTCATCCGTTTCACCCAGTGGGCGGATAACCGGAAGAATGGCTGATTTTCCGCCGAGAAGATCCACAAATTCGGAGCGCAGATTACGGGCCGAACGACGGGTCGGCACGTAAATCGTCACCCGTGCCAGCGACAGGGGATCGGTTGGATCGTAACGGTAATCCGGCGTTAGTTGGCCATTGCAGAGTGTTTCCGCAAGCGTCTTCAGAAACGGGCTACCAGCGGCGATGGTAACGATGCGCTGATGATGAGCGGAGCCGCTCATGCCGCAACCTCGCGGTTAAAACGGCGGATCGTCATTTCTGCAGCTTCAATAGCATCCGGCGTACCAACCGTTATCCATTCACCATCTAGCATGGTGCCAAACAGGCGGCCTGCTGCGATCGCCCGGTCGAAATAGATATTCAGATTAAAGGGTTCGTCAGGCGCATCGGCAAGCAACCGCGAATCCATGGCGATGGCACCGGCGTAGACGACAGGATTGTCATCTCCATCACGGTAACGTGCCAGGCGACCATCACTGTCGAGATTGAAGTCTTTTTTGCCATTATGGCCGGTCGTATGCTCCAGCTTTACGCACAGCATCGCCATATCCATCCGATTGCTGTCAAAGAATCCGGCTAATTTTTCGAGCGCAGTCTGTTCGAGGTCAGGGCGTTCGAGCCAGAACAGATCCGCGTTCATCACCATGACCGGGCCGGCTGGCAACAATTTCAATCCTTTGGCCAATCCACCACCCGAATCCATCAACCTGTCGCGTTCATCCGAAATCAGGATATTTGCACGATCATAGTGTGCCAGATGCTGTTCCATTTGCCCGGCATGGTGATGTACATTGATGGCAATGGTGTCGATGCCAGCCTGTGTCAGGGCATCCAGGGCATAATCGATCATCGGTTTACCACCGATTGCCACCAGCGGTTTGGGGGTCGTGTCAGTGATAGGGCGCAACCGGGTGCCAAGACCTGCTGCCAGAACCATTGCATTGCGAATTGTCATGTTGCCTGTTCGGTTCGAGACGTCATTTGTTCAAGCATCAGATGATCCGCAGACCACTCCATCGTGTTCGGTACGATGCTTTAGAGAATGCCGATATCAGCCTTGATTAACCAGTCCCGCAAGGGGGAAAGCCGATCATTTTTTAATACGGCTTTAAGGTACTCCATCGTGCGCGGCATGTGGCGCATATATCCCGGTTTGCCATCCCGTTGCATCAAACGTACCCAGATGCCGGCGAGCTTGCAATTACGCTGTGTCGCCATAATGGCGAAGGTGTCGTGGAACTTCGTTTCATCAAACGTCGCGTCCTGCTGACGGCGCAACACAAGGTAACGTTCGAGAAGCGCGTCTGACAGATCAGGACGTATGGTCACACGTGCATCTTGCACCAACGACGCCACGTCATAGGCAGTTGGCCCAATCATCGCGTCCTGAAAATCAATGATACCGACCTTGCCAGCACCGGTTCTGTCATCTCTCCAGATAATGTTTGGAGAATGAAAATCGCGTAGCAGCAAGTTTGTCTCGCTGTCGGCAAGCTGGTCGATCAGATCGTCCCAGATTGCAAAATATTCGTCGTGCTCATCCTGGGATGCGGCAGACCCACGTTTCCACGGCAGATACCAGTCGATCAAAAGCGACACTTCCACTTTCATGGCGGCGCGATCGAATCCGGGTATTGAATAGGTTTCGCTGTCATCGACCGGCAAAATTCCGGGTGTTTTCAACGCATGTAGGCGTGCAAGACAGGCGACACTTTCCAGATAACGTTCCGCTATAGGGTTGCCCGCTTCATCGAGAACCCCTTCGCGACCGAGATCTTCCAGCAGCAACAGCCCCTTGCCGATATCGGCGGCGTGAATGGCCGGTGCCGACAATCCATTGCCGGAGAGATAATTGCCTATAGCGATAAAGGCCGGTGGCGTTTGCGCAATATGGGCAATTTCCGCATAGGTCTTGCCGTCCTGGATAACAGCGCCTTTGGGCGGTGTCGGCCAGTCCATCAGGATGAGGTTAGGTCCGTCTTGCGGCAGAATGGTTTCATAGGCACGAGTTGACGCGTCACCCGTCAAGAAGCGGCGTTTCGCCGTTCCATGACCAGCTCTTCCGAGAAAATCCGCAATATCCAAAACGCGCTGCAGACGGTCCAGAATGCGGGCAGGGCCTTCCAGTTGCGCAATACGCCCTGTGCCGGAATGCTCCAGCTGCAACGTTAGCAGGCTATTGCGTGGTAAATCCTCTGCTGCAATATCCGGCCACTCGATGAGGCAAATGCCGTCTTTTAGCATTTCATCGAGCCCGAGTTCATCCAGTTCACTGACGTCCGACAGGCGGTAAAGGTCGAGATGGTGGACAGGTATGCGCAGATTGTAGCTTTGTACGATGGTGAAGGTCGGGCTTGGAACTTCAAGCTCTTCGTCGTCTGCCATGGCGCGGATGAATGCCCGCGCCAATGTCGACTTACCGGCTCCGAGATCTCCGACCAAAGCAATACAATCGCTGGGTTTCAAGGTCAGGGCAAGTTGCTCGCCCAGCCGCATCGTGTCCGCTTCTCCTGCCAGTTGGATATGCATGATCGCGGACACGGGTTTGCTCACTCTGCAGCGATAGAGTGCGGGTTGATGTAGGACGGGATACGGCAGGTCACGACCGTGCCTTCGCCCGGCTTGCTGTCGATATGCACTTCACCCTTATGCAGGCTGACAAAGCTTTCAACGATCGAGAGACCAAGACCGGCACCACTGCGACGGCCGCCATTGCCACGGCTTGAGAAACGATCAAACACCGTCTTCAAAACGTCTTCTGGAATGCCCGGACCCTTGTCGGAAACCGAGAAGACAAAATCGCTGCCATTGCGGTTGCAGCTCAGCAGGATTGTCGAACCTTCCGGGGCAAAGTTGGCTGCATTGGTCAGAAGCTTGATCAGGATCTGCTTCAACCGTTGATGGTCGGCAACCAATGTACCGAGCTTCACCGGTGCGGCAATTTCCAGCTCGACATTGCTTTCATGCAGCTTGTCGGTGATCTGTTCAGCCACATCGTCCAGCAAAGAATTCAGATCATTTTCGCTGTATTGCAGCTGCATGATACCGGCGTCCACGGTCGCCAGGTCGAGAATGTCGTTCACGATGGTCAACAGCACGGACGACGATGTCGAGATATGATCGATATATTCACCCTGCCGATCGTTCAGCGTGCCGATGCCCGGCGTCTTGAGCAGATCGGTAAAGCCAATAATATTGGTCAGCGGTGAACGAAGTTCGTAGGAGACGTGCTGGACGAAATCGTTCTTGAGTTCATCGGCTTTCAACAGTGCGTCGTTCTTTTCTTTCAACGCCCGCTCTGCTCTGACGCTGTCAGTCATGTTGACGAAGGTCAGCATGGTCTGTGCGTCTGGCAATGGAATGATTGCATAATCGAGCACCAGCCCGGAAAGCAGTTCCAGCGTACCCTGTTTGGAGCGCCGTTCATCATCAAAGCTGGTGATGAACTGGCTGAATTCCCGCCAGCCATCTGGCTTTTCATAGGATGCAGAGCAAGCCTTTTCGATGGCCTTGATGTGAGTGCCCGGTTCTGCCTGTTCAGCAGTGACGCCCCATAACGCACGGAATGCCGGGTTGCACAGGCGGATGCGCCCATCCGCACCAAACACCGCAACGCCTTCGGCCAGATGGTCGATGGTCTCGCCCTGTACCTTGACCAACGTATTGTAACGGGTCTGCAGGTCCACCTGTTCAGTAAGGTTTTCAAACACCCAGGTTGCGCCGCCCTGCGGATGCGCAGTTGCGATAACCCGCAGTGTCTGGCCGTTTGGCAGGTGCCAGAGATCGGTCTGTGTATCCAGCGAACGATAAACCGAGAGGGCAGATTCTTTCCAGCTCTTCCAGTTCAGTTCTTCCGGCAGCTTGCCGGCTAGTCGCAAACGGTCAAACAGTTCGGAATTGTCAGGATGGCCTTCAAGGAAAACGATATCCAGTTCCCAGAGACGCGCAAATGCCTGATTGTAGAACTGAAGTCGTTGCTGGCCGTCGAAAATCGCCACCGGCGTTGCCAGATGATCGAGCGTTTCGGCATGGCTTTTCAGCGTACGTTTCAGCTCTTCACGAATGGCCTCGGCCTGCGATGTATCAATCGCAATACCGGCAGATCCGCCCGGTGTCTTGACATCGACCACATCAAAGAACGTGCGGTTGCCGTTCACGACTGTGGAAATCCGGTCGGAGAACGGCGATTCCGGCGTGGTGACGGCGCGGATTTTTTGGCGTGTCACGGTGGTCAGAAGTTCACGCTGTTCCTTGACGGCATCGGCGGCATTGCTGGAATCGACCGACTTGCCATAGGCGTGGTTAACCCAAAGCAACTGGCCATCGCTGTTGCGACGCCAAACAGGCTGTTCCAGTGCGTCGAGCAGTTCTTCAAAAGCATTGATGGAAGACAGCAGTCTTTCGCGCTCGATCCGCAGTTCTGCCAGTTCGGCGCGCAGATTGCTAAGCGCAATAAAACGGGCAAATGCTTTGCCACCTGAAACCCGGCCCTGAACCTCGATAACCTCATCGCGGTGGGTTTCAATGGTCAGGTCAAAACTCTGCGCATGGCTGCGCAGCTTTTCAATTGCCTTCTCAAGCTGGCTGGCTGAGCCGGATTTCAACCAGCGGCCAAACGCCAGGAAATCGGCATCATTTTGCGGAGCACCGGTCTCAACAGGAAGCTGCCCGATAAAATCTGGGCGCTTGCCGGTATTTTCCCAAACCACGATTCGGCGGCTCTTGTCGGAAATCAGTGCCTGATAGGTATCAATCTTCTGGTTGGCATCGGCAAGCGCTGTGCGGTAATCGCGGCTTTCCGCCTCGATATTGCCGCGCTGACGCACCAGCCAAACAACCGACAGCAGACTTGCTGCCAAAACGCCAATCACCAGCGAGAAGCCGATGGTCTCGCTGGAGGAGAACAGCCGCTCTCCGCTGGTAATGATGTTTGCTTCCTGTGCCTGCGCAACACCTGCCAGCGTCGTGCCGGACAGGAATGCAACAAAGCGACCACCGAAAACAGAAACCCGGTTACGAGCCGTGCGATAGAACCGCACATGCGCGCCGGATTTTGGTGTGGGGCTTGTTTCGCCCACGTTTTTTTGTACCCGCAGAAGCGAGTTTTTTATCTCTACCGACATTTCCGGTCTGTCTCCGTCCGTTGTGCCGCTCATCGACAAGACATCCCATTTTCGCGTGACGTCCGATCGGAAGCCTCACGAATCAAGAGCTTAAACAATACTGCCTTAGGGAATCTGCGGGAAGGGACTGGGCCAAAAAAGAAATGGCCCGCTTTGTCAAGCGGGCCATCACTATATATTGTGGATAAATTTGATATGGTTAATATCTGTAGTGCTCAGCCTTGAATGGGCCCACTTTTGATACACCGATATAGTCGGCCTGAACGTCAGAAAGTTCTGTGAGCTTCACGCCAAGCTTCTCGAGGTGAAGGCGGGCAACCTTTTCATCGAGGTGCTTCGGCAGCACATAGACGTCGTTTTTGTATTCGCCTGGCTTGGTGTACAGCTCGATCTGGCCCAACACCTGGTTGGTGAAGGACGCCGACATCACGAAGGATGGGTGACCTGTGGCATTGCCAAGGTTCAGCAGACGACCTTCCGACAGAAGGATCATGCGGTTGCCCTTGGCAAACTCGATCATGTCGACCTGTGGCTTGATGTTGGTCCACTTCAGGTTCTTCAGTGCAGCAACCTGGATTTCGTTGTCGAAGTGGCCGATGTTGCCAACAATCGCCATATCCTTCATCTCGCGCATATGCTCGATGCGGATAACGTCCTTGTTGCCGGTTGTGGTGATGAAGATGTCAGCCGAAGAAACAACGTCTTCCAGACGGACAACTTCAAAACCGTCCATAGCGGCCTGCAAAGCGCAGATCGGGTCGATTTCGGTAACCTTGACGCGGGCGCCAGCGCCCTGAAGCGAAGCAGCCGAACCCTTGCCAACGTCGCCGTAACCGCACACGACAGCAACCTTACCAGCCATCATCACGTCGGTAGCGCGGCGAATACCATCGACCAGCGATTCCTTGCAGCCATACTTGTTGTCGAACTTCGACTTGGTAACGCTGTCGTTGACGTTGATTGCCGGGAAGGGGAGAAGACCCTTTTTAGCCAGGTCGTACAGGCGGTGAACACCTGTGGTGGTTTCTTCGGTCACACCCTTGATTGCTTCGCGCTGCTTGGTGAACCAGCCTGGCGATGCCTTGAGGCGCTTCTTGATCTGTGCAACGAGAATTTCTTCTTCTTCAGAGCCCGGGTTGGACAGAACGTCTTCGCCAGCTTCTGCGCGTGCGCCGAGCAGGATGTACATGGTAGCATCGCCGCCATCGTCCAGGATCATGTTGGATGGCTCGCCGTCGGTCCACTGGAAGATTTTGTCGGTGTATTCCCAGTATTCCGTCAGGCTTTCACCCTTGATCGCAAAAACAGGAATGCCAGCAGCGGCAATAGCGGCGGCCGCATGGTCTTGCGTGGAGAAAATGTTGCAGGATGCCCAACGAACATCAGCGCCGAGTTCCTTCAACGTCTCGATCAGAACAGCAGTCTGGATCGTCATGTGCAGCGAACCGGAAATGCGTGCGCCCTTGAGCGGCTTGGAAGCACCGAATTCCCTGCGGCAGGCCATCAGACCCGGCATTTCGGTTTCGGCGATATCGAGTTCCTTGCGGCCAAATGCGGCAAGATTGATATCAGCGACGATATAATCTTTGGTTTCAGTGCTCATGCGTTTCTCCAGATCAGTGAGGTGCGATCCGCACCCCTTGGTGGCAACTGTTGGCCAAGGGGTGTATCAGGCTTAAACCAATCTGGCAATAATGATATAAAGAAGTCTTTATGTCTTTATATGACTTTACGCTTCTTCACCGAAACGGTTGGCAACCAGCGCGTCGAGAGCGGCAAGCGCCTCTTCAGCCTGATTGCCACTTGCTTCCACAAGCACCGTGCAGCCAGGGCTGGCTGCCAGCATCATAAGACCCATTATCGAGGTTCCGCCAACCGTCATTCCGTCTTTTGAAACGGTGATCTCGGCGTCAAATCCGTCAACCATCTGCACGAATTTTGCCGAGGCACGGGCATGCAGGCCGCGTTTATTGATAATCAGCAATTCGCGCGATAATGGCGACATGGGTGTGAAATGTCCGTTATTTTCCGCTCAAGACGCGGCTGGCAACATTGATGTACTTGCGGCCCGCATCGGATGCTTCCTGCAGCGCCTTGTCCATATTGTTCTCACCGCGCACGCCGGCCAGCTTGATAAGCATAGGCAGGTTTACACCGGCAATCACCTCGATTGGACCATTATGCATAACGGAAATCGCTAGATTTGACGGTGTACCGCCGAACATGTCGGTCAGGATGATAACGCCGTTTCCATCATCTGCACGCGCAACGGAATCAAGAATATCCTGCCGGCGCTGATCCATGTCATCTTCCGGGCCGATTGAAACCGCTTCGATCAACTTCTGCGGACCTACGACATGCTCTACCGCATGACGAAATTCTTCAGCCAGCTTGCCATGAGTGACAAGCACAAGTCCGATCATGAAATGCTCCCTTGCACACGCATTCTAATTGCCGACTACCGCAATGCCGCAATTCTGTCCACCGGTGGGTAGCCATCTTGGTGATGAAAACAGGAATCGCAAGTCCAAAAATGAGGCAATCGACGCATTTGTCTTATGCATAAAGCGAATTGCTTACCAATGTCCTGAACCTGGCAAGCGGATTATGGCATTGCAGCGGAATTCGTGTGACGGGCAATTGCCCGCCACAGGGCAACGCATACATCTCGTTTTCCGGCGGCAGTCGCTCATGCGTGTCGTTTGGCGCCAGAACCATCACCGCATAATGCAATGTCGCCTTTTCAATGCTGTCCAGCCGAACAATACCGCTGCCGCGCAACTCCAGCAGCCCTGCAATTGACACAGGGCGTTCAGCGATGATTGTGCCGTCCTGCTGCTGCGAGACAAAAATCTGGTCATCGGCAATCAGTGCCGAGGATTGCCCGGCATAACGGGCTTCCGTCAGAAAAGCGAAGGCCAGGGACGATTTTCCGCTGCCGGATGGTCCAATGAATAAAATGCCGATTTCATCGACGGTGATGGCGGTCGCATGAAGATTGATGCGATCAGCGCTCATGATGCTGTTCAGCGCTAGGCAGGCTCAGGGTAAAGCGTGCACCGGTTATCAAGCCGTGCTGGTCGAGCATGTTTTCTGCCTTCAGAGTGCCACCATGGGCTTCGGCAATCTGGCGGCTGATGGAAAGTCCAAGGCCAGAATTCTGACCAAAGTCTTCCGTCGATGGCCGGTCGGTGTAAAAACGCTCGAAAATGCGGTCGATATTTTCTGCCTGAATGCCAGGACCATTGTCTTCGACGCGGATCACACAACGATCCCGGTGCCGGTAAAGATGCACGAAGATCCGACCATTGTCTTCAGGTACGAAAGAGCGCGCATTCTCGATCAGATTGGTGACGATCTGGCCAAGACGCAGGTCATGGCCGTTGACGACAAAGTTGGTTTTGACGCCAGCCTTGTGATCTGCCTTGTATTCGATTTTGACGGCTTTTTTCTTGGCACTGATTTGCTGAGAAATCTCGACAAGGCTTTTGACAAGCACTTCCATATCAACGGGATTGGCATCGGCACGGGCAAGTTCGGCATCAAGACGCGAGGCGTCGGAAATGTCGCTGATCAAGCGGTCAAGTCTACGGACATCGTGGAAAATGACTTCCGTAAGGCGCTGTTTAGATTGTTCCGTCTTGGCCAGTGGCAGGGTCTCAACCGCACTGCGCAACGAGGTCAGCGGATTTTTCAATTCGTGGCTGACGTCGGCAGCAAAGCTTTCGATGGCATCAATCCGGTCATACAGCGCCGTCGTCATTTCGCGCAAGGCAATGGAAAGGTTACCAATTTCGTCCTGACGGGCAGAGAAGTCAGGGATTTCCTCGCGGGTGCGGGCACCGCGACGCACACGAATTGCGGCAGCTGACAAACGGCGCAAAGGTGTGGCGATGGTCGAAGACAATAGCAATGACAGCACAATGTTGACCAGTGTCGCGATACCGAACACGCGCATGATCGCCAGACGCTCGGCGTGCACAATCTTGTCGATGTCACCCGCCTGTGTCGACAACAGCAGAACACCAAGAACTGCGCGGAAACGCTGTACCGGCACAGCCACCGACACGATCAGTTCACCCTTGTCCGTCACCCGCACCACCGCGCCACGAACACCGGTCAATGCGTTCATGACCTCGGGGTAGATCGAGCCATCACCACCAGGCGCTTCTTTGTATTGAGGAAGACTGCCGGATTGCAGCATGCGGTTAAACAGGCTGGCGAACCAGTCACCCCAGCTTGTCGTTTCATTGGAAACTGGCGGCAGATCAAAACGCAGGACCTGGCCGCGCGAATAAAGGTGGCGCGAATCAAGCAGCAGGTTTGCATCCGCGTCAAACAGGCGGGCGCGTGTGCGGGTAGGGGAAATCAATCGACGTAGAACCGGGGCAACTCGTTCCGGATTGATCGGGAAGCTCAGGTCCTCATCATTGGGAACAGGCGTAATGCTCTGGCCCGCTTGTAGTTCAAGCAACTTTTCCGGATTGATGGTGATCGAGTTGGTATCAACGGACGCCGATGCGGAAATCGCACCGGCAATGATTTCTCCCTGCGTCAGCAGACTTTCGACGCGGGCGTCGATCAGACCTTCACGGAACTGATTGAGGTAGAGAATACCGCCAACCAGAACGACGGTCGCCGCCACGTTGAAAAACAGGATACGGCGAGTAAGGCTGGAAAACACCGCATTGCCGAAGATCCGTCGAATGAGCGTCAACGGGTGAATACGGTGGGGGCGATCCTGCAAACGGTCGTCCGCATCCATATTCTGCGCGTTGTTCTCAAAGGTTTGCTTCAGCAATTCCTGTTCCTTTTCACCGCCCAAGTGAAGAAGGCCAAAACCTCCAGGGTTTTCAGCCTTTTCTTCATCAGCCCCTGAAACCAGTCGCTTTGGACTGGCCATAACAGGGCGGTAACCGTCTCAAACCGGACGTTCTTATAGCCCGTTTAGGCCGCTTCGCGGAAGCGATAGCCTACACCATAGAGCGTTTCGATCATATCGAAGTCAGTGTCAACGACCTTGAACTTTTTGCGAAGACGCTTGATGTGGCTGTCGATGGTACGGTCGTCGACGTAAACCTGCTCATCATAGGCAGCATCCATCAGCGCATCACGGCTTTTGACCACGCCTGGACGCTGTGCCAGCGAATGCAGAATGAGGAACTCGGTTACTGTCAATGTTACCGGCTCACCCTTCCATGTGCAGGTGTGACGTTCCTGATCCATGGCAAGTTGGCCGCGTTCCAGAGTACGGGCCTGCTGGTCAGCGGCGGATTTGGTGCCGGGTACGCCACTTGCGGCGGCCTCACGGCTGCTGGCGCGGCGCAGAATAGCCTTTACGCGCTCCACAAGAAGGCGCTGCGAAAACGGCTTGGTGATAAAGTCGTCCGCACCCATTTTAAGGCCGAACAATTCGTCGATCTCTTCGTCTTTCGAGGTGAGAAAGATAACAGGGATATCAGACTTCTGGCGAAGGCGACGCAACAACTCCATGCCGTCCATGCGGGGCATCTTGATGTCAAAGATGGCCAGCTGCGGCGGACGGGCCAGAAGTCCATCCAGTGCCGATGCGCCATCGGTATAGGTCTCGACCTTGTAACCCTCGGCTTCGAGGGCGATGGAAACGGATGTCAGAATATTCCTGTCGTCGTCCACAAGGGCAATTGTCTGCATAGTGTTTATCTCCATCGTCATCTTCTCTCTCGACATCATACCCAGCCAGGTTGGAGCGCCGTGAGCGTGTTCATGAGTATAAAGGTGGAACAAATTGTGGCAAAGAAAAAGGATGCGACATCGTGCAATCTTCCAAACAGTCGTTTGCACCCGTCCTAAACGCGAAAATCTGCGATTGTTTAAACGATTTAAAATGAAATAAAATATTCTAAATCGATTAATATATTGAATTTATTGATGTATTTTAAAAGATGCTCTTGCGTTTCCGAAAAACGGGTCATACGCTTGCGAAAATTTCAATGGTTATGCCTGCAACAAAAGGAAATTGCTCATGGAGGAGCTTGGAATTCGTAATCCTGCTAATGGAGTATCCGAGCTTGGTCTGGCTGGTGCGTCCAACGTCAAGTACAATCTCATCGAGAGCGAACTTTACGAAGAAGCAATCCGCAATGGTGAAGCCGATGTCACCGCTGATGGCGCATTGCGTGCAGTGACCGGCCAACACACAGGTCGTTCGCCAAAGGACAAGTTTGTTGTCCGCGACGCGGCGACGGAAAACACCATCTGGTGGGATAACAACAAGCCACTGTCTCCTGAAAAGTTCGAAATCCTGCACAAGGACATGCTGGCCCACGCTGCCGGCAAGACACTTTATGTACAGGATCTGCTGGGCGGTGCCGACGAAGACAACGTCCTTCCGGTTCGTGTTGTAACCGAACTGGCCTGGCATGCGCTTTTCATCCGCAACCTTCTGATCCGCCCGCTGCGTGAAAAGCTGGGTTCTTTCAAGCAGAAGCTGACCATCATCAACCTGCCAAGCTTCAAGGCTGATCCAGAGCGTCACGGCGTCCGCACCGAAACGGTGATTGCTTGCGATCTGACCAATGGTCTGGTGTTGATCGGCGGCACGTCCTATGCCGGTGAAAACAAGAAGTCGGTGTTCACTGTTCTCAACTACCTGCTGCCTGCCAAGGGCGTTATGCCAATGCACTGCTCGGCCAATGTTGGCCCGGCAGGTGATTCGGCCGTCTTCTTCGGCCTGTCCGGCACCGGCAAGACCACGCTGTCTGCAGATCCGTCGCGTACGCTGATCGGTGATGACGAGCATGGTTGGGGTGAAGATGGTATCTTCAACTTCGAAGGCGGTTGCTACGCCAAGGCAATCAAGCTTTCTGCAGAAGCAGAGCCGGAAATCTACGCGGCGACCCGTCGTTTCGGCACGGTTCTGGAAAATGTCGTACTGGACGAAAACCGCGTTCCGGATTTCAACGACAATTCGCTGACCGAGAACACACGTAGCGCTTACCCGCTGCACTTTATCCCAAATGCGTCGGAAACCGGTATTGCCGGCCACCCGAAAACCATTATCATGCTGACAGCAGATGCCTTTGGCGTTCTGCCGCCAATTGCCCGTCTGACACCTGAGCAGGCCATGTACCACTTCCTGTCCGGTTACACCGCCAAGGTCGCTGGTACAGAAAAGGGCGTGACTGAGCCGGAAGCAACATTCTCGACCTGCTTCGGCGCACCATTCATGCCACGTCATCCTGCGGAATACGGTAACCTGCTGCGTGACCTGATCAGCCGCCACCAGGTGGATTGCTGGCTCGTCAACACCGGCTGGACCGGTGGTGCTTACGGCATTGGCAAGCGTATGCCGATCAAGGCAACCCGCGCACTGCTGACAGCGGCTTTGACAGGTGAGCTGAAAAACGCCCAGTTCCGCACGGACGCAAACTTCGGTTTCGCTGTGCCGACTTCGCTGGAAGGCGTCGACAGCGCCATTCTCGACCCGCGCTCGACTTGGGCTGATGGCGTTGCTTACGACGCACAGGCCAAGAAGCTGGTTTCGATGTTCGTGACCAATTTCACAAAGTTCGAGGATCACGTCGACAGCAAGGTGCGCGATGCGGCTCCTGGCCTGAAGATCGCTGCAGAATAACAAGTGGATGCAGGTGTTGCGTCTGGAAGGACGCGGCACACTGTAGTTTGGATTCACGTGAAACCCCGGCGATATCTCGCTGGGGTTTCTTTATGCGAAGGCCTTTCACTAGGCTCTCCCGGTTTTCATTTCTGTCGATCTGTGGCATGACGCGCACCGGAGAAAACCGCCCATGGCCAGTGAACCACTTTTTGTCAGCAATCGAATAACGATTTCCGGATGGGAACTGACGGAACAATTCGTGCTGGCGGGTGGGCCGGGTGGCCAGAACGTCAACAAGGTTTCCACCGCCGTTCAACTGTTTTTCAGCGTTGAAACCTCTCCCGCCCTGACTGATCGCGTCAAGACAAACCTCAAGCAATTAGCGGGCCGTCGTCTCTCAAAAGAAGGCGTGTTGATGATTGAAGCCAGCCGCTTCCGCAGCCAGGAGCGCAATCGGGAAGATGCACGTGATCGGTTGAAGGAGTTGATTCTTGAGGCTGCCAAACCACCACCGCCAGTGCGCAAAGCCACCAAACCCACAAAAGGTTCGGTTGAGCGTCGTCTGAAAGAGAAATCCGGACGCTCTGAAGTCAAGAAGATGCGCGGCCGCCCAATCGGTGATTGAAACTGCCATCATAAAACATGCTTGTATTTTGATCAGGCTTACAGTTCTTTAGTGTTTCCGAACATGAGAGGAAATCACCATGGGATTGTTCAGCTTTATCAAGAATGCCGGGAAAAAACTGGGCCTTGGAGGAGATGAAGAGGCTCCGGATGCCGAAGCTGTTAAAAAGGAGCTGGCATCGCACAATCTCGGCACCGACAAGGTGCAGGTAGATGTGGTTGACGACAAGATCGTACTGAAGGGCGAAGTGGCCGATCAGTCCGCCTTTGAAAAAGCCGTTATCGCGGTTGGCAATACACTCGGCGTGTCCAAGGTGGAGGCCGGTGAACTGAAAGTGGCTGCGGCACCTGCGAATGAGCCAGTCTTCTACACGGTTAAAAAAGGCGATAATCTCTGGAAGATTGCCGAAGCCCAATACGGCAAAGGCAAGGGCGCCAAGAACAATATTATTTTCGAAGCCAACAAGCCGATGCTGACCCATCCGGATAAGATCTATCCGGGTCAGGTGCTGCGCATTCCGGCCCTGGACGAATAAACGCATTTCAAAAAAATGGATACAAAAACGCCGCAGATTTCTAGTCTGCGGCGCTTTAGATGTGTGCGGTGATCAAAGCTTTCTTAGTGCCACCGTATCGATCAGATGATTATTGCCCTTGCGCAGAATGAGGTCCGCACGCGGCCGGGTCGGCACGATATTCTGGCGCAGGTTCTTCAGATTGATATTGGCCCAAAGTCCCTCGGCAATCTGCAAGGCCTCTTCTTCACTGATCGAGGCATAACGATTGAAGAAGGAGTTGGGGTCACGGAACGCTGTCTTGCGCAGGTTCATGAACCGGTTGACGTACCAGTTATGGATCTGGTGTTCGTCTGCATCGATATAAATGGAGAAGTCGAAGAAATCCGAAACGATGGGCACGATACGGCCACCCGCGGGCAAATCCCGCGACTGCAGCACATTGATGCCTTCGAAAATCAAAATGTCCGGCTGGTCGATGACCGAATATTCATTTGGCAGGACATCATAGACCAGGTGCGAATAACGTGGCGCCTTGACCTCTGCCTGTCCCGCCTTGATGGCAGACAGGAACCGCAACAATGCACCGATATCGTAGCTTTCGGGAAATCCCTTGCGCTCCATCAGGCCTTCGCGTTTCAAGACAGCGTTTGGATAGAGAAAACCGTCCGTGGTGATCAGATCCACCTTTGGGCTGGAAGGCCAGCGTGCCAGCAGTTCTTTCAATATACGGGCTGTGGTGGATTTTCCGACCGCAACCGAACCGGCAATGCCGATGACGAAAGGCGTCTTGTTGACATCGGACATGTTGAGGAAGCGGTTGCGCTGTTCGAACAGCAGTTGCGATGCTTCAACATGGGATGACAGAAGGCGCGATAGCGAAAGATAGATACGCCGCACCTCATCGAGATCGATCGGGTCATCGAGTGAACGTAATCGGCTGACCTCGTCGGCCGTCAGTGTCATCGGCGTATCGGCGCGGAACTTCGCCCATTCTTCCGAAGAGAAGAAATGGTAAGGCGAATAATCATCGGCTCGGAAATGGTCGAGTGTACTGGTCGTCGGCATGCGCCTCTCCTCTGCGTGCCCGGCTTGATCAAGCCGTGGGACGCGACGCCTTTTCCTGAAGACCGGTCTGCGCCGTGCGGCGCTCCAGTTCCTCCATCACTTCCGTGAGCGGAATATCGGCAATCTTCAACACCACAAGTAGGTGGTAGAGAAGATCGGCGCTTTCCTTGGTCAGTTCAGTGCGGTCATTGGAAATGGCGGCAATCACGGTTTCGACCGCTTCCTCGCCCAGTTTCTTGGCTGCACGCGGCTGGCCTGCCGCAAAAAGTTTGGCCGTCCATGATTCGTCCGGTGACGCCGCAGCGCGCGCAGCGACGATACGTTCCAGATCGGCAAGGGAAAAACCGCTCATGATGTGTTCCTGAGGCTTATATCAGTCCAGACGCATGGCAATGCCATGGTTGGCCATATACTGTTTGGCTTCGCTAATGGAATAGAGACCAAAGTGGAAGATGGAAGCGGCGAGAACGGCAGTTGCGTGACCATCACGAACACCAGCTACCAGATCATCGAGGTTTCCAACGCCACCGGACGCGATAACCGGCACGCGAACCGCGTCGGCAATCGTGCGTGTCAGCGCAATGTCGTAACCGCTCTTGGTACCATCCCGGTCCATGGACGTGATGAGCAGTTCGCCAGCGCCGCGTTCCACCATCTTGATGGCGAATTCAACGGCATCGATGCCGGTCGTCTGGCGACCGCCATGGGTGAAAATTTCCCAACGGTCAGTTTCACCCGGAGCCGAAACCTTCTTGGCGTCAATCGAAACAACGATGCACTGGTTGCCGAATTTGTCGGCAGCCTGTGCCACAAAATCCGGATCCTTCACTGCTGCGGAATTGATCGACACCTTATCGGCGCCACACAACAGCAGCTTACGGATGTCGGCAACGGCACGAACGCCACCACCGACGGTTAACGGCATGAAACAGTGATCGGCCGTACGGGAGACAACGTCAAAAATGGTGTCGCGATTGTCCGACGAGGCGGTAATGTCGAGGAAACAAAGTTCATCGGCACCGGCGGCGTCATAAGCTTTTGCCGCTTCGACAGGATCGCCAGCATCGATCAGATCAACAAAGTTGACGCCTTTGACAACGCGACCGTCTTTTACATCAAGGCAGGGGATGACACGGGCTTTGAGGCTCATGCGCGTGCCTCCTTGATCAGCGCTAATGCTTGCGCCGGATCGATGCGGCCATCATAAAGCGCGCGACCGGAAATCGCGCCCTCCAGTTTGGCTGCGTCCGGTTCCAGCATACGTTTGACATCATCAATCGAAGCGAGACCACCCGAGGCGATCACCGGAATGGAAACGGCACCGGCCAACTCCAACGTGGATGGCCAGTTGATACCGGTCAGAATTCCGTCACGGTCAATGTCGGTGTAGATGATTGCGGCAACACCGGCGCCTTCAAAACGCTTGGCAAGTTCAATCACACCAAGTTCTGAGGCTTCCGCCCAGCCTTCGACAGCCACCTTGCCACCCTTGGCATCGATGCCAACGGCAACCTGTCCCGGAAATCGTTTGCAGGCCTCGATGACAAGCATTGGATCACGCACGGCGACGGTGCCGAGAATAACGCGAGCCAGCCCGCGCGACAGCCACGCCTCAATATGGTCAAGCGTGCGGATGCCGCCACCAAGCTGCACAGGGTTTTTGGTTGCCTTCAAGATGGCGTCTACCGCAGCACCATTGACGCTTTCACCGGCAAAGGCGCCGTTCAGATCCACCACATGCAGCCATTCAAAGCCTTGATCTTCAAAGGCCTTAGCCTGAGCGGCAGGGTCTGGATTGTAAACGGTGGCCTGGTCCATATCGCCGAGTTTCAGGCGTACGCACTGGCCGTCTTTAAGGTCGATTGCGGGAAAAAGGATCATGTCAGGGCTTCCAGCGCAGGAAATTGGAAATAAGGGCGAGGCCAAGCGTCTGGCTTTTTTCAGGATGGAACTGTGCTCCGGCCATGTTGTCGCGGCCAACAAATGCAGTCATCGCCCCGCCGTAATTGGTGGTGGCGATAACGTCATCATGGTTCGTCGCTGCCAGATGGTAGGAATGCACGAAGTAGGCGTGCAGACCGTCTTTTCCGGTTTTGATGTCGTTGAACAACGGGTGAGGGTGTTTCACATCCAGCGTATTCCAGCCGATCTGCGGAATTTTCAGGGTCTTGTCGTCCGGTGTCATTTCAACGACGTCGCCCTTGATCCACCCAAGCCCTTCAGAGGTGGTTTTCTCAAGACCGCGCGAGGACATCAGCTGCATGCCAACACAGATGCCAAGAAACGGCCGTGCCTTGTGTTCGACAACGTCCTTCAACGCCTCCAACATGCCGGGAACGGCGTTGAGGCCGGCGCGACAATCTGCATAGGCGCCGACGCCGGGCAACACAACACGGTCAGCTTTCGCCACAACGTCTGCCTTGTCAGTCAGTTCGATCGTGGCGGCAATGCCAGCTTCACTTGCGGCCCGTTCAAAAGCCTTGGTGGCCGAGCGCAGATTGCCCGAACCGTAGTCGATGATTGCCACACGCATGTCAGCGCCTTCCACTGAAATCGAACTGGAACAGTCCAGCTGCATCACTGTCTGCAAGGCGGGAGACACCCTGCGATGAGGTTTTCCATTCCGGTTTTACAACAGCCGTCTCTGGCGACGGCTCGTCTGCGGCCATGGAAAAATGAATGGTTTCGGCAGTTGCCAGATCGGGAGCGACGATAATGTCTTTCGTTTCCCAACCCTTGGCGGTCAAATGTCGGATAAGCAGGTTTCGACCCTCAAAACCGGTCAGCAGAGCAAGGGTCAGCGCGCAGAGAGCACCCGCGACCTCAAATCCGCTGACTGTAGACAGGGCACCGGCGAGGATCTGGACCACAATGGCAAGGACCGCAAACAGCCACAGGCGGTTCGCACCAAGCCATATCCACGGCACGATAAAACCAAGCCAGGAAAAGCGGTCGGCAACGAACCGAGTAGAAAGCCCTTGTGGATAGGCTCCATCGGGCGCTTCAAGAACGAGATAGCTTGTCATGGCTTTCCTGAAAAATTTTAGAGCGGCTGAAAGGCGTCTTGCCTTCCTGCCTGCTCAGACATTCAGGCCAGCATGCCCTTGGTAGAGGGTACGCGACCTGCCTGCCGTGGATCGATTTCCGTTGCGGTGCGCAGCACGCGGGCAACGGCCTTGAAGCATGTTTCGGCGATATGATGGTTGTTAGCGCCGTAGTGGTTGAAAATATGCAGGGTTATACCGGCGTTCTGTGCCAGTGCCTGGAAGAACTCACGCACCAACTCGGTGTCGAACGTGCCTATTTTCGGCGCGGAAAAATTGACGTTCCACACGAGGAATGGCCGCCCGGAGATATCGACAGCCGCTTTGGTCATGGTTTCATCCATGGCAAGGTCAAGCGAGGCATAGCGCGTGATACCGCGGCGATCTCCCAGTGCCTTGGCAATGGCCTGGCCAATGGCAATGCCGGTGTCCTCGACCGTATGGTGATCGTCGATATGCAGGTCACCCTGTACCTCGATTTCCATATCGATCAGCGAATGGCGGGCAAGCTGGTCCAGCATGTGGTCAAAAAAGCCGACGCCAGTCGAAATTTTTGATTGTCCGGTCCCGTCGACATTTACGCGCACCGATACCGATGTCTCGTTGGTCTTGCGGGAAATCTCACCCTTACGCTCTGCCATTCTGGCTGCTCCATGCAAATGATGGCCGTTCCTTATCAGCAAGAACGGCAAATATCCAGAAGTTACATCACCTTGTCATATAGTGGCCTGTGTTGACATTGTCAGCATGATTGCAATCGCCAAAAGCCTCCTTACATAGACGCTTGGAAAGGGCCACGTCGGTCCGATTGTAACGTGCCCATCGAGGGTAGACAGGTGTTTGATGACAACGATTATAACGGTTCGTAAGGGCGGTAAGGTCGTAATCGCCGGTGACGGCCAGGTCAGTCTCGGCCAAACGGTTATGAAGGGCAATGCCCGCAAGGTACGCCGCATCGGTAAGGGTGAAGTTGTCGCCGGATTTGCCGGTGCGACGGCCGATGCCTTTACGCTGCTCGACCGACTTGAAAAGAAACTGGAACAATATCCAGGCCAGTTGATGCGTGCTGCGGTTGAGCTTGCCAAAGACTGGCGCACGGATAAGTATCTGCGTAATCTCGAAGCCATGATGATTGTCGCTGACAAGACCATAACACTGGCCATCACCGGCAATGGTGATGTGCTGGAACCGGAACATGGCACCATGGCCATCGGTTCCGGCGGAAATTATGCGTTTGCAGCGGCTCGCGCCATGATGGATTCTGACAAGAGTGCGGAAGACATTGCTCGTCGGGCACTCGATATTGCTGCTGATATTTGCGTTTATACCAACCATAGTTTTGTAATCGAAACTCTCGATTCCGATAACTGAATCCGGCTACGAAGGCCGTGAGGTAAAATTCATGACAACTTTTTCTCCCCGCGAAATCGTCTCGGAACTTGACCGTTACATCATTGGCCAACACGAGGCGAAGCGCGCTGTAGCGATTGCCCTGCGCAATCGCTGGCGTCGTCAGCAGCTCGATGAGAGCCTGCGCGACGAAGTCATGCCGAAGAATATTTTGATGATTGGACCAACCGGTGTCGGCAAGACGGAAATCTCCCGTCGCCTTGCCAAACTGGCGGGTGCTCCGTTCATCAAGGTCGAAGCGACAAAATTTACCGAAGTTGGTTACGTCGGTCGCGACGTCGAGCAGATCATCCGCGATCTGGTTGAGATCGGCATCGGTCTGGTTCGTGAAAAGAAACGCGCCGAGGTGCAGGCCAAGGCGCATGACAGTGCTGAAGAGCGCGTTCTCGATGCGCTGGTCGGAACCACAGCGTCGCCTGCCACGCGTGAAAGCTTCCGCAAGAAGCTGCGTGATGGTGAACTGGACGACAAGGAAATCGATATCGAGATTGCCGATAGCGGAGCGGGCATGCCCGGCTTCGACATTCCCGGCATGCCAGGCGCTAATATCGGCGTTCTGAACCTGTCGGAAATGTTCGGCAAGGCTATGGGCGGCAAGTCGAAGAAAGTCCGCACCACGGTTTCGAAATCCTATCCTGAGTTGATCCGTGACGAATCTGACAAGCTGATCGACAATGAAGTCATCCAGCGTGAAGCTGTACGATCTGTTGAAAATGACGGTATCGTCTTCCTCGACGAAATCGACAAGATCGCGGCGCGTGATGGCGGCATGGGTGCCGGTGTGTCGCGCGAAGGCGTGCAGCGAGACCTTCTGCCATTGGTGGAAGGCACCACGGTGTCGACCAAATATGGTCCGGTAAAAACCGACCATATCCTGTTCATCGCGTCGGGCGCATTCCATGTGGCCAAACCTTCGGATCTTCTTCCGGAACTTCAGGGCCGTCTGCCGATCCGCGTGGAATTGAAGGCGCTGTCCAAGGACGATTTCCGTCGTATCCTGACGGAGCCGGAAGCAAGCCTCATCCGCCAGTACAAGGCTCTGATGAAGACTGAAGAGCTTGATCTCGATTTCTCCGAAGACGCGATTGATGCACTGGCCGATGTGGCGGTCCACCTCAACTCAACCGTGGAAAATATCGGCGCACGTCGTCTGCAAACGGTGATGGAGCGGGTTCTAGACGACATCTCCTATAATGCACCGGACCGTGGCGGCTCCGCAGTCAACATCGACAGCGAATATGTTCGCAAGCATGTTGGCGACATTGCCGCTGACACCGATCTGTCCCGCTATATTCTGTAAAAAGAACCATCGTTACTGCAATATTCGGTGATACGGTCTGCTTTTCCTCGACATCCAGCCTCTCTTTTCTGTAAGGGGAGGCTGGAATTTGTTTGGGAACTCCTTTTACGGAGCAGCGTGCAGATGTAACCACTCTGGAGGAGAGGGAAGCATCTCAGGGAAGAATGAGGCATCCGGTCTTGCGCCATACAATTGTGACACTCGCCGCCGCACTGCTGATGACGGCTTTTTCGACTGCAGCAGCTGATGCTGCCACGCTTGTTCCTGCGGGTAACCGCAATGCGGAACAGCCGGGTGTACCAGGTGCATCGGCGCGACGCACGAAAGCCAGCAATTCAAGTTACGAGAGAAAATACCAGAAGGTCATCGATCTCCTGTCCAGCGACAAGCAGCTTATCGGTAAGATCAAGTCGACAGCCGGTCGCTACGGCATCGACCCCATTCACATGATCGGTGCGATTGTCGGCGAACATACCTATAATGTCGACGCCTACGACCGCTTGCAGTCCTATTACGTCAAGGCGGCATCCTACGCTGGCAGCAGTTTCCGCTTCGGTTATGAAGACGAAACCATTGCCCAGTTCATTGCAAAACCTGAATTTGCCAACTGTTCGCCAAACTCGGATGCTTACCGTCTGTGGTCGTGCCGGGAAAATGTCTGGGAAAAAAGCTTCCGTGGCCGCAAGGTTGGTGGAAAATCCTATCCGGACAATCGTTTTAGTGCCGTATTTTTCCAGCCCTTTTATGCAGGTCAGACCTTTGGTTTGGGCCAGATGAACCCGCTGACAGCTCTGATGCTGACTGACATGGTTTCCAAAACATCGGGCTATGAAAAGCTGGATGAAAACGACGCTGCGGCGGTTTACAAGGCGATTATGGATCCTGATCGCTCGCTTGCCTTCATGGCTGCGTCGATCCGCAAATCAATTGACGATTACAAGTCCATTGCAAACATGGATATTTCTGACAATCCCGGTCTGACATCGACGCTCTATAATGTCGGTGGCTCCACACAGCGTGCCGGAGCTTTGGCCGCGCGCAATCGTGCCCGTGCTGCCGCAGGTGATGGGCCAGCCTGGCCGGAAGAAAACTATTACGGCTGGTTGGTCAACGACCGCATCGAAGACCTCAAAAAATTGCTGTAAGCCATCAGGCTTGGATCTGCCCAAGGCCTATTTTGTTATTGATCTTGAAGGATTTGTTCCCAGACGGAACAGATCCTTCTTACTTTTGTGTGATTGACTAAAAATATCCTGCTGGCAATGTGGCACCCAAACACCAGAAGTTTTGGAGAGCCCTGTATGACCTTCGTTGAAAAGCACGGACTATCTGTAGACGCAAAGCTGCACGACTTTCTGACCACAGAAGTCCTGCCTGAAACCGGACTTGATGCCGATGCGTTTTTTGCCGGTTTTTCCGAAATCGTGCACGACCTTTCGCCGAAGAATCGCGCTCTGTTGGAAAAGCGTGACGCGTTTCAGGCTAAACTTGATGACTGGTACCGGCAGAACGGTGCACCTGTAGATCTTGCTGTCTACGAGCAATTTCTCCGCGATATCGGTTACATCCAGCCGGAGGGCGGTGCCTTCACCATTTCGACTCATAATGTCGATCCGGAAATCGCGCAGATCGCTGGCCCGCAGCTTGTCGTTCCGGTCATGAATGCCCGTTACGCGCTGAATGCTGCCAATGCCCGCTGGGGTTCGCTGTACGACGCGCTTTATGGCACGGATGCCATTCCTGAAACCGACGGTGCCGAAAAGACCGAAGGCTATAATCCCAAGCGCGGTGACAAGGTCATTGCGTGGGTACGAGCATTTCTCAATGACGCGTTTCCGCTTGTTGATGGTGACTGGACCGCTATCAACGCCCTGCGGGTCAACAACGGAACATTGGAAATCGCCTCATCCAGTGGCGTGACAGGCCTCAAAAATCCCGCGCAGTTTGCCGGCTACAAAGGGGAGGCGACGCAGGCTTCCGCTATTCTGCTGGCCAATCATGGTCTGCATATCGAAATTGTCATCGACCCAACAACTGCGATTGGCAAAAGCGATGCTGCCGGCATCTCGGATGTGATTGCCGAATCGGCGCTGACAACCATCATGGACTGCGAAGATTCCATCGCCGCTGTGGATGCTGCTGACAAGGTTGAAGTCTATCGGAACTGGCTTGGCCTGATGCGCGGTGATCTCAAGGAAAGCGTGAGCAAGGCGGGCAAGACATTTACCCGCACGCTGAACACCGATCGTGACTACACGGCCCCTGATGGTTCAGCACTGACGCTACCCGGTCGTTCGCTGATGTTGATTCGCAATGTCGGCCACCTAATGACTAACCCGGCTATTCTTGACCGTAACGGTAACGAGGTGCCCGAAGGCATCATGGATGGTGTCATCACCGCTTTGATTGCGCTTTATGATATTGGCCCCGGTGGTCGCTACAAGAACTCGCGTGCCGGTTCGATGTATGTCGTGAAGCCCAAGATGCATGGCCCTGAAGAAGTGGCCTTCGCATGCGAAATCTTCTCGCGTGTTGAGGTTTTGGTTGGCATGAAACCCAACACCATGAAAATGGGCATTATGGATGAGGAGCGCCGCACCACGGTCAATCTCAAGGAGTGCATTCGCGCGGCAAAGGACCGTGTTGTGTTCATCAATACCGGTTTTCTTGATCGCACCGGTGACGAAATGCACACATCCATGGAAGCGGGTCCAATGATCCGCAAGGGCGACATGAAGCAGGCGGCTTGGATTGCAGCCTACGAAAACTGGAATGTCGACATCGGTCTGGAATGTGGATTGTCCGGTCATGCGCAGATCGGCAAGGGCATGTGGGCCATGCCGGACCTGATGGCCGCGATGCTAGAGCAGAAGATCGCCCATCCAAAGGCTGGCGCAAACACGGCTTGGGTACCTTCACCGACTGCGGCGACACTGCACGCGACCCATTACCACAAGATCGATGTTGCCGCCGTCCAGCAGGGGCTTAAAAGCCGCCCGCGCGCCAAGCTGGGCGATATTCTCTCGGTACCTGTCGCCAGCCGTCCAAACTGGTCTGCTGAAGACATCCAGCGCGAACTGGATAACAACGCCCAGGGAATTTTGGGCTACGTTGTGCGTTGGGTTGATCAGGGTGTTGGTTGTTCCAAGGTTCCTGACATCAACAATGTTGGCCTGATGGAAGATCGTGCGACCCTGCGCATCTCTGCGCAACACATGGCCAACTGGCTACATCACGGTATCGCCAGTCGTCAGCAGATCGTTGAAACAATGCAGCGAATGGCAGCTGTGGTCGATGGTCAGAATGCCGGCGATGCTGCGTACACACCGATGGCCGGAAATTTTGACGATTCCGTTGCTTTCCAGGCAGCACTGGAACTGGTGCTGGAGGGCCGTATGCAGCCAAACGGTTATACTGAACCGGTTCTGCACCGCCGTCGCCAAGAGTTGAAGGCAAAGCTGGCAGGCTGATATATCCCCTCAGGTCTGTCACGAGGCGAGACAGCGTCGTGACAGACATTGTCATGAACTGCGGCGCTGGGCTGCAACGATCCGGGTTTCTTCCCAGGCAAGCTTTTTCCCGGATAAAGAGGACAATTCCAGCCGCGAAACCGGATGATTTGTATTGGTCTCCACCAGTGTGGAGCGAGGTTCGTCGGCTTGGTAGAGGTGGTCTTCACCCCATTGTCGCAACGAGACAATAACTAGAAAAAGTCGTCTCCCTTTTTCAGTCAGCACATATTCCTGATAGGCACTGCCATCAGAGGCTGGGGCCAGCGCTAGTACGCCCGCCTCAACAAGATCGCGCAACCGCGTTGTCAGCATACCCTTGGCAATACCGAGGTTCTGCTGAAACTGGCTGAATCGACTGATGCCATCAAATGCATCGCGAATGATAAGCAAGGACCACCAGTCACCGATCGCGTCCAGCGTCCGCGCGACTGGACACTCCGCTTCCCGAAAACTCTTCCGTTTCATCTGCTTTGTTCCACGTTAACGCGCTTCTTGGCGGCTATCTGCCAAATCTGGTTCTAAAATAGAACTGGAATGCGAATGTGACAAGTGGTCTTGTTATAAGACTAGAAAGGAAACATGTTCATGGAAACGCCAGTCAATCTTGCCCCATTCCACCCCGATGCACCACACGTCCAAAGCCTTCCACCCGCCAGCCTGTCTGGCTGGATCATTCTGATCTTTGCTTTGACCTGTGGTCTCAGTGTCGCGAATATCTATTATGCCCAGCCATTGCTCGATGTCATGGCGGCTGACTTTGGTATTGAGCCCGCATCAATTGGACTTATCGTCACGCTGACGCATGTCGGTTACGTCGCAGGGCTTCTGCTCATCGTGCCGGCTGGTGATCTGATCGACCGCCGTAAGCTTATCATCTGCCAAATCCTTCTGTCCGCGGTGGCGTTGATGATTGTTGCAACAGCCCAGCATGTCGCCATTCTTTTCGTCGGAATGATCTGTGTCGGACTTCTTGCTGTTGTCGTGCAGGTCATCGTGGCTTTTACCGCGACGTTGGCGGCTCCCAGACAACAGGGACACGCCATTGGCCTTGTGACGGGCGGGGTAGTGATAGGCATTCTTGCTGCCCGGTTTGTCTCCGGTGTACTCGCTGATTTCGGCGGCTGGCGCACCGTTTATATGGTGTCCGCATTTTTGATGCTGATCATGGGTCTGGTGCTTGCCCGTGTCCTGCCGGGCGGAGCGCCGTCCACCGCACGGACAGGCAGCTATTGGGCAATCGTAAAATCCATACCAGCATTGTTTCTGCGAGAGCGCATTTTGCGTGAGCGGGGCATCCTGGCTTTTCTCATTTTTGCAAGTTTTAGCACCTTGTGGACGGCAATGGTGTTGCCACTGAGTACTACTCCTTTTTCGCTTTCACACACCAGTATAGGGCTGTTTGGTATTGCCGGCCTAGCGGGTGCACTTGCTGCCAGTGGAGCCGGACATCTTGCCGATCGTGGTCATGCTAACCGGGTAACGGGCCTGTCGCTCCTTTTGCTCAGCCTTTCATGGTTGCTGGTCGACCTTTTGCCCGCGTCGTTGCTGCTTTTTGTGGTTGGTGTGGTGTTGCTTGATTTCGCAATTCAAGCAGTCCATGTGACCAATCAGAGTGTGATCTTTACGGCTCGCCCAGATGCGCGCAGTCGTCTGGTTGGCGGTTACATGGTGTTCTATTCGGCAGGAAGTGCAGTAGGAGCCATCTCGTCAACCACCGCCTATGCCCAATTTGGCTGGACGGGCGTATCGATGCTCGGTGCAGCATTCAGCCTGTCCGCCGTGTTATTCTGGATTTCTTCAAGCGTCATGCGACAGCGTCAGCACAACATCTGAGCAAACAAAAAAGCCGCCAGGAGGTTCTCCGGCGGCTTTTGTGATTTTGGTCGTTTGCGTGACCTTACTGGATCACGATAACCTTGGAGGTACGGCCTGGACGAACACGGCTGTAAAGATCGATCACATCCTGATTGATCATACGGATGCAGCCGGAGGACGCAGCTGTGCCGATCGAAGCCCATTCTGGCGAACCATGGATACGAAACAGTGTGTCCTGACCCTTTTCGTTAAACAGGTACATGGCGCGTGCGCCGAGCGGGTTTCTGAGACCCGGACCCATGCCCTTTTCGACGTATTGGGCAATATCAGGCTTGCGTACAGCCATTTCCTTTGGCGGGTGCCACATTGGCCATTCCTGCTTCCATGCAACATAGGCTTCGCCCGCCCATGCAAAACCCTGCTTGCCAACGCCGATGCCGTAACGAACGGCGCGGTTGCCGGACATGACGTAATACAGGAAACGCTCGCGGGTGTTGACGATGATCGTGCCCGGCTTTTCCTGTGTCTGGAACTCAACGATCTGGCGGCGGAACTTCTCGTTCACACGCTCGATCGGAATTGCTGGCAGTGCGTAACCGGCGTCGGTGACCGGACCATAAACATCGTTGAAAATCTGAACAGTTTCAACGCGGGCAGGGGCTGCTATCAGAGCAGCCTCGTTCTTCGAAACTTCAGAACTCGTAGAAGCACAACCGGTTATGGCAAGCGTTGCTGTCAGACCGAATGCAGTCAAAATAGTGCGAATGCGCATGATGTTCTCGCGGAAAATGACGCTGGTGATGGGGAAGGTTGAACCACCTTTGTCAGCAGCTTATTTTCCATTAGACTGGGCTTTGCAAGGCATTGCGTTGCAGCATCACGCTATGCAGCGATTAATTGTGACGGGATGGCCTTTTTGCAACATTTCACAGGGCTTTGATATGACCATCGTTTCATTTGGGGCCGGTAACCCGCTGGTCGACGGGCGGCAATCTGAAAAGGCCATGCTGGTGCGACGTGGCGTGCAGCGTTTGTTGCATGAGATGCGCCATGCCGTGTTGCCAGAATTGCCGCTTGCCAATGGCCGGCGTGCGGACTTGATCAGCCTGTCCATGAAAGGCGAAATCTGGATCATAGAGATCAAATCATCGATTGAAGATTTTCGTGTCGATCGCAAATGGCCGGAATATCGCCAGTTTTGCGACAGGCTGTTTTTTGCAACCCATAATGAAGTGCCGCTTGATATCTTTCCGCCGGACTTTGGTCTGATTGTTTCGGACGGGTACTCGGCGCATATGTTGCGCGAGGCACCGGAACACAAGCTGGTACCGGCGCGGCGTAAGGCGATCACTCTCGACTTCTCACGAACGGCGGCGCGCCGCTTGATGCTCGCCGAATGGCAAACCGGCCAAACCTTTGGGGAGTGACCGGTCAGCGTCCTTACTTAGGGGCTCTTTTGGCCAGAATGCGCTGCAGGGTGCGGCGGTGCATATTCAAACGACGAGCTGTTTCCGACACGTTGCGTTCACACATCTCGTAGACGCGCTGAATGTGCTCCCAGCGTACCCGGTCCGCAGACATCGGGTTTTCCGGTAGTTCCTTTTTCTCACCGGCGCGCTGCGTCAACGCATTGAAGACGTCATCAGCATCAGCAGGTTTTGCCAGGTAATCCAGTGCACCCAGCTTAACGGCGGTAACAGCGGTGGCAATGTTGCCATAACCTGTCAGCACGACGATCTGCGTGTCGTCGCGGTTCTGACGAATGGCTTCGATGACTTCCAGACCATTGCCATCCGTCAGGCGCAAATCGACCACCGCGTATTTCGGTGGCATGATCTTCGACTTGGCAATGCCTTCACTGACCGTCTCGGCCGTGTCGACAACAAATCCTCTTGTTTCCATGGCGCGTGCCAGACGGCGCAAAAACGGACCGTCATCATCAACGATCAGCAGGGTCTTGTCATGCCCGATATGGTCTTCTGTTGGTTGGTCTGCGCCACTTAACGCTGTGGTTTGGGTTTCGTTGCTCATGCCCCGGCCTCCCGGCTATTTCTGTCTTTATAGGTGATAATTGTTATGGCCCTTAGCGGCCTTGGCGTAAAGTCATTTCGCCCTGATGTCGTCCATGATGCTGCGCGGCCAGACCACTTTGACGCGTGCGCCTGTCGTGTCGGATCGGTTCTCGAATGTCAGTGTAGCGCCGGAACGTTCCAGCAGGGTTTTGGCAATAAAAAGCCCGAGGCCCAATCCGCCGGCGCGCGCCATGTTCTGGCGTTTGGTCACGTAGGGATCACCGATACGCACCAGAATGTCCGGGGCGTAACCCTGGCCGTCATCTTCAATGGTAATGCGCACCTGCTGGGCGTTGTGTTCAACAGTGATGATCACCGATTTGCTGGCGTAGTCGACGGCGTTTTCGATCAGGTTGCCCAGACCGTACAGTATGCCAGCGTTACGGGATCCGACAGGCTCTCCATCCCGTCCATTGATGTCGACCAGATTGATCTTGATGCCAAACTCGCGGTGCGGCGCGATCACCTCCTCCATTAACGAGGAGAGAGGCAGCCGACGCATATGTTCCTCGCCGTCAGCAGAAAGGGAAGTCAGCCGCTTCAGAATGTCACGGCAACGTTCGCTCTGGCTGCGCAGCAGCGAGACATCCTCGCCAAACCGCTCATCCTTGCCAAGCTCGCGTTCCATTTCCTTCGCGACCACACTAATCGTTGCAAGTGGTGTGCCCAATTCATGGGCTGCGGCCGCAGCAAGGCCATCAAGCTGCGACAGATGTTTTTCGCGTTCCAGCACCAGTTCCGTGGCCGCCAGTGCATTGGCAAGCTGATTGGCTTCATTGGAAACCCGGTAGGCGTAGAAGGCGGTAAACAGCATCATAGCAATGATCGAGCACCACATGCCGACCTGCATGATCGGTTGGATCGGCAATGGCTCACCCGGATACCAAGGCACGGGATAGGGGGAGAATGCAATAATTGCCGAGCAGACAAGTGCGACACCCAATAGCACTTGCGAATAACGCAGAGGCTGCGAGGCAAATGCAATGATAACCGGAACGGAAATTAGTGGGCTGAACGGGTTGGAGAGACCGCCGGTGATGTAAAGAAGCGCTGTCAGCTGCAGAAGGTCAAATGCAAGTAGCAAAGTGGCCGAACGCGGCTCAAGTCGGTGTGTCGATGGGAAGCGGGCAGTCAGAACAAGATTGGCGGCCGCCAATGCTGCGACGAGAAGGATGCACGGCACCAAAGGCAGTGGGAACTTCAGCACCAATTCCACCAGCAGCAGTGTTGCACTCTGCCCGGCTACTGCTAGCCAGCGTAAACGCACAATTGTTTGCAAACGTATCTGGCGGCTGAACCGGTCAAGCTGGGTATTTTCGATTGGCTGAACGGCCATGCCAGTCTCCTTCATGCTATTCACGTCAGACTTTATTGTCTTGTCGCGGGCATAGCGGTCAAAACTCTTGGTACCGACCGGGAGGGACACAGGTCTTGCGACACGTGATCAGGTGCCGCGTGGCTTTGCACGGTTGGTCGGCGCGGCATCTGCGGGATTTTCTGGCCAATGGTGTCGCGGGTAACGGCCACGCATGTCAGCGCGTACATCTCTCCACGAACCGGACCAGAACCCTGGTAGGTCGCGTGTCGTCTGTATGGGGCGATGCGCAGGCGAGGTCAATTCCAACAGGAGCGGTAATTTGCCGCCTGCAACAGCAGGATGTGTCTTGAGGCCAAACAATTCCTGCACCCGTATGACCAGCAATGGCTCTTCACCGTCATAATGTACCTGATGTCGTTGACCCGTAGGAGCTTCGAAATGGGTTGGCGCAAGTCGGGGAAGATCGCGGTCCAACCCATGCGGTAGAAGTGACATCAACCCGTCAAACAACGCCCCGGGTTTGACGTCGGAAAGACCTTTGCAGTCGCTCTGAAAGGGTACAAACCAGTCTTCAAGCCTCGACAGTAGAGCGTCATCGCTCATATCCGGCCATGGTTCACCCAATGTACGGTGCAGGAACCCGATACGGTGGCGCAATTGCTGTGCTTCTTTGCTGAAGCCAAGCAGCGACAATCCACGCTCCCGAATGCCTTGCGCCATTGCCATGGCAGCTTTCTCCCCGGTGGGGCGCGGTAGCGGGGTCTCGTCAAGAATGATAGCGCCGATGCGCGTTACTTTGCGGGCGCGCACCTGCCCACTTTGTCTGTCGAGGAAAAACTGGTCTTCCTGCGCGATAATACCCGGCATTTCGCTCTCTATATCTGCACGGGACACAGCAGCTGCGGACAGAATACGTGGCTGAGCAGCTCGTCCTGTTATATCGGTGACGACAAGCATTTGCTGGCCCGCTAGTTGCTCGGTTTCACCAAGTTCACCGCCACGGCCATTCGCCATGACATAACGCCCCCGCGCCCCACGCTGCAAAGCAATGCGGTCGGGAAAGGCATGCAGGAGAAGTTGACCGGCACTCGGCCGCACCTTGGACTTCTCGCCAGCCCCGCCCGTCATCTTCGCCAGTGACATTGCAAGGCGGTTTGCCAGTTTGCGCGCCGCTTCTGCCCGGTCTCCTTTTTCAAACCGGAAACGTCGCAAACGTTCTTCTAGATCGATGTCCTGACCACCAAGCCCTTGCTCAGTTAAAAGTACGGCCAGCAGACATGCCTGTTCAGCGTCTCTCTGTCTTGCTGCGTGAACGGCCATCGCGGCCAAACGAGGTGGCAAGGCAAGGCCTCGCATGATCTTGCCCTGTGCGGTAATATTGTAACCTGCATCCAATGCTCCGAGTTTCTGCAGCAAGGACCGTGCCTCAGCCAGCGCAATTGCCGGCGGCTGGTCCATGAAGGATAATGTGGTCGGATCTGCTACCCCCCAATGCGCCAGATCGAGTGCCAATCCAGTAAGGTCGCTGGACAGAATTTGTGGTGGCGTAAAGGCTGGCAGGGCAGCAGTCTGGCCCGGGTGCCATAAGCGGATGGCCGTCCCCGGCTCCGTTCTTCCGGCGCGTCCGGCACGTTGTTCGGCAGAGGCTTGTGATACCCTTTGTGTCTCTAGCCGGGTTATCCCGGTTGCCGGCTCGAAGACCGGTAGGCGCTGCAATCCACTATCAATGACAATACGCACACCATCAATGGTGATAGATGTCTCAGCAATCGACGTTGCCAACACGATCTTGCGGTTGCCTGGATCTGTCGGACGAATGGCAGCGTCTTGCTCTTTCTGTGACAGGTTACCGTATAGGGGTATGATAGAAGTATCATGATCAAACCTGCCTTGCAGGCGCTCGGCAGTGCGCGTGATTTCCGCTTGCCCCGGCAAAAACGCCAATATCGAACCGGCATCACTGGCGTGTGCTTCAATGATTGCCCGTGCCATCCTGTCTTCTACACGATCAGGCGTCGTCCGTTCATCATAATGGATATCGATAGGGTAACTGCGGCCCATGCTCTCAATTGTCGGTGCATTGCCCAGTAGGGCACTGACCTTCTCGACATCCAGCGTCGCCGACATGACAAGAATACGCAGATCATCGCGCAGCCCGGCTTGCACATCCAGTGCCAGTGCCAACCCGAAATCGCCGTCAAGCGAACGTTCATGAAATTCATCAAACACTACTGCGGCGACATCGGGAAGTTCGGGATCGTCGAGCACCATGCGACTGAACACGCCTTCCGTGACGACTTCGACGCGAGTGCGGTCGCTTATGCGGTTATCGAGCCGCATGCGGTAACCAACGGTTTCGCCGACCTCTTCACCCAATATAGATGCCATGCGTGCCGCCGCCGCCCGTGCCGCCAGTCGCCTTGGCTCCAATAGAATGATCTTGCCGTTCTTCATCCAACTCTGATCGAGAAGATAAAGCGGCGCCAATGTCGTTTTACCGGCGCCCGGTGGCGCTGAGAGTATTGCACACCGTCCAGCATCAAGCGCTAACGCAATTTGCGGTAGGACATGGCTGACCGGCAGGTCCGGCAACTTTCCTGCATGGGGGAGGGGCATCTCACTTGATCTCGCTCGTCAGCCTCTTTGTTGCACTATGCTCTTAAACAGCAGGCCCACAGATTCAAGTGTGCTGGTGAAGATACAGCGCAGCCATTGGGCTGGGTGAGGGATTTTGGCCCTTTATATACGTATTGCTCCCGCTGAATTTCTTCTTTTGCTTCGGTCATTTTTGTTGTTGGGAATGATTTTGGGATATTTTGTCTGGGTTGCAGAAATTACTGTTTAGAATCAATGTGATGAAAAAATGACAATTTTTTTACATTCCCCCTGTTGACTTGTTTGTTGGGATAGATTTATAAGTCCGCTCACTGAACGAGGGCGGCGGCGCTGCTGGCGACGGACTGCTTCGTTCTAGAGAAATCACGATAGATTGGCTTTTATGGCTGGTTTGTTCCCAGGGTTTTCGGATTTTGGGGTTGGATTTTGGACACTGATGTGTGTCAGTTTTTTGACAATTGAATATGAGAAGAAAGAGAAACGTGGGCGGCGAAGCTTGCGGGACCTTAAGAGATTAGG